>DATCRK010000016.1:0-27497 GCA_036569005.1 Rhizomicrobium sp.
AACCGCGAACACGCTGGTTTACGTCAAGGGACGCGGCATCGTTCTGAACGAGCCGTCGGTGGTCGCCACGATCAGCTCTCGCACCGGAAAGAAAACCGTCCGCGCCGTCGGCAACGACGCCAAGATGATGCTGGGCCGCACCCCCGGCAATATCGAAGCCATCCGCCCCATGCGCGACGGCGTCATCGCCGATTTCGAAGTGGCGGAAGAGATGATCAAGCACTTCATCCGCAAGGTGCATAACCGCCGCTCCTTCGCGAACCCGATGATCATCGTCTGCGTGCCGTCCGGCTCGACGGCGGTGGAACGTCGCGCGATTCAAGAGTCGGCGCTGTCCGCAGGCGCGCGCCGCGTGTTCCTTATCGAGGAACCGATGGCGGCGGCGATCGGCGCGGGGCTTCCGGTTTCCGAGCCGACCGGCTCGATGGTCGTCGATATCGGCGGCGGCACGACCGAAGTGGCCGTGCTCTCGCTGGGCGGCATCGTCTATTCGCGTTCGGTGCGCGTGGGCGGCGACAAGATGGACGAGGCTGTCATCGCCTATATCCGCCGCCATCAGAACCTTCTCATCGGCGAAGCCTCCGCCGAACGCATCAAGAAAGAGATCGGCACCGCTGCGCCGCCCGCGGAAGGCAACGGCGTCACGCTGGAGATCAAGGGCCGCGATCTTCTGAACGGCGTGCCGAAGGAGATCACCATCACACAGCGCCACATCGCCGAAGCGCTCGCGGAGCCGACAAGTCAGATCGTAGAAGCGGTGAAGGTGGCGCTGGAAGCGACGCCGCCGGAACTGGCGGCGGACATCGTGGACAAGGGCATCGTGCTGACGGGCGGCGGTTCGCTGCTCGCCAATCTCGATCAGGTTCTGCGCGAGGAAACCGGCTTGCCGGTCTCCATCGCGGACGATCCGCTCTCCTGCGTGGCGCTGGGCACGGGCCGCGTTCTGGAAAACACCAAGGGCATGAGACACGTTCTGACCACCGCATTCTGAGTTCGTAGCCGATGCCGAATGGTTCGATGAGGTATACGCGGGGGAGGGGCAATGCCCAGCTTCCGCTTGCCATCGTTGCCGTTCTCGCCGTCGTGCTGGTGCTTCTCGGAAAAGCGCAGTCGTCCCTGTTCGATCGCGCGCGCGCGTCCTTCACCGACTGGACGCGTCCCGCACTGGTGTGGGTCAGCACCCCGTTCGACAAGGTTTCCGCCTGGTTCGACGGGATCGGCGGCATCTTTGTCGTCTATCAGGAGAACCAGAAGCTCAAGCAGGAGAACGCGCGGCTGCGCCAATGGCAGAGCGCCGCGCTGCAACTGGACGAGCGGCTGAAGCGCTATCAGCTTCTGCTCAACGCCGTTCCCGATCCGGCGCTCAACGCACGCACCGCGCGCGTTATCGGCCGCGCCAGCCATCCCTTCCTCGACACCATGATCATCGATGCCGGCAAGCAGCAGGGCATGAAGCCGGGGCAGGCCGTTGTGGACGCGCGCGGCATGATCGGGCGCATCTTCCTGTCCGGCGAGCGCACGTCCTGGGTGTTGTTGCTGACAGACCTGAACAGCCGCATCCCGGTCACGATTCAGCCCGGCAACATCCAGGCGATCATGGCCGGCGACAACACACCCAACCCGACACTCGACACGCTGGCCAGCACCACCCCGCTCAAGGCAGGCGATCAGGTCATAACCTCCGGTGACGGCGGTCTCATTCCACCGGGGCTCCCCGTCGGGGTTTTGGTCACGAGTGGAAGCAGCTTCCGCGTCGCGCTGCTCGCCGATGCTGGCGCGAGCCAGGACGTTCGCATCGTCGATTTCAAGCTGCCGCCGGAACAGCCGCCGGCACCGTCGCCCAACGACCTTCCGGCTTCGGTCGCGGGATTAAAACCGGAACCCCCTGCGCCGCCGCCCACACAACAGATTGCACCGTTGCCGACTGCGCCCGCCAACGGCGCGCCGGCCAAGCCGGCTGCTCCGGTGGCCAGCCCGGCGCAGAAGCCGGCGCCACAATCCACGGAAACCCCGAACAACGACGATACGCAGGATCAATGACGGTCATGTCGGATCGGATCGGCTGGTCATTCCGGAGCGCGGTGGGAGCTTCGATCCCGTTCCTGAGCGCGGTTGTCGGCGTGATCGCCTCCAACATCCCGGTTTCGATTTTCGGGTCGCTGGTGCCGCCGCCGATGTTCGGGCTGATGGCAGTCTATTTCTGGTGCCTCGTGCGCCCGGACCTGATGCCGCCCGGCGCGCTGCTGGTGATCGGCATTCTGCAGGATCTGCTGGGCGGCGGCCCGGCAGGTGTCTGGACTCTTTCTTTTGTCGCCGCCTACGCGATCGTGGATCGCGAACGCGACTCCTTCGCCGGCCTTGCGGGCATCGGCGCGATCCTGGGTTTCGCGGCCGCGATGCTGATCGCGGGCGCATCCGCTTACGGGATCACATCCGTTCTCTACTGGCGCATGCCGCCGGTTGCGCCCATCGTGGTGGAGATCGCGATCAGCGTCGTCTTCTACATTCCCGTTGCGCTGATCCTCGGCGTGATCCATCGTCGTCTCGTCGGCCCGCTCAGGGGTGACTTCTGATGCCGATCTTCGACCGCAAGGACAAAAGCCGTTACGCGACCTTCACCCGCCGCACGCTGCTGGTGACGGGCGGGGTGAACGTCGTGTTCGCGGTTCTCGCAGGCCGCCTCTACCAGCTGCAGATCGTTGAAGGTGACGAGTTCATGACGCGCGCGGAGGAGAACCGCGTGAGCCAGCGCCTTGTTGCGCCGTTGCGCGGGCGCATCCTCGACCGCTTCGGTGTCGAGCTCGCCTCCAACCGGCGCAACTATCGCGTGCTGATCGTGAAGGAGCAGGCGGTCGAAGGCGTGGATGCCGCGATCGATACCATCGGCAAGCTGATCTATCTCTCGGATCACCAGCGCGAGAAGGTGAAGCGCGACATCGCCAACAACAAGCCCTTCGCGCCGGTACCGGTCGCGGAAAATCTGTCGTGGGATGAGTTCGCGCGCATCAATCTGCATCTGCCTTATCTGCCTGGCATCCAGCCCGACGTCGGCGAGACACGCGCTTATCCCTACGGGCCGGAGCTCTCGCACATCCTGGGCTATGTCGCTTCCGTTTCGCCCGAAGACATGAAGAGCGACGACGATCCGTTGCTGAGCATTCCGGGCTTCCGCATCGGCAAGCGCGGCATCGAGAAGGAATTCGAGCACGAGATCCGCGGCAAGGCGGGTGCCAGCCGCGTCGAAGTGAACGCGTATGGCCGCGTGATCCGCGAGCTGGGCCACGATGCGGGCACGCCGGGATCGGATGTTTATCTGACGATCGATCAGCAGGTGCAGCAATTCGCGGCGCAGCGCCTGGGCGATGAAAGCGCCGCCTGCTGCGTGATGGATGTCTCGAACGGCGATGTGATCGCACTGGTCTCGTCGCCGGGCTATGATCCCAACGCGTTCAATGTCGGCATTTCCCAGGCGGAATGGAATGCGCTCACCACCAACGACCACAAGCCGCTCATCAACAAGGTCATCACCGGCGAATATCCGCCAGGCTCGACCTTCAAGCCGGTGATCGCCGCGGCCTGCATGGACAACGGGCTGGCGGACTTGCAGGTGAACTGCACCGGCTCGATGGCGCTGGGCAACAACGTGTTCCATTGCTGGTCGTGGAAGAAGGGTGGCCACGGCCATGTCGACCTGAAGCGCGGCATCGCCGTGTCGTGCGACATCTTCTTCTACGAAGCGGCGAAACGGCTCGGCATCGACAAGATCCACGACGCCGCCACCGCGATGGGGATGGGCGCCAAGACCGGCATCGAGCTTCCGGGCGAGCGGCCGGGCCTTATCCCGAGCCGCGAATGGAAACTGAAACGTTTCGGCGTGCCCTGGCAGCAGGGTGAAACACTCAATACGGGCATCGGGCAGGGTTATGTCACCGCGACGCCGATCCAGCTCGCGACGCTGGCGGCGCGCATCGCCAGCGGCAACGCGGTGAGCCCGCGCATCACGCGTTATATCGGCCATAACGAAGAGCCACGCCTCCAGATCAACCGTCTGCCGTTCTCCAACGACGCGCTTGTCGCGGTGCAGGAGGGCATGAACATGGTGGCCAATGTGCCGGGCGGCACGGCTTATGCCTGGCGCATCACGCAATCCGGTTTCGAGATGGCGGGAAAGACTGGCACCGCGCAGGTGCGCCGCATCACGCGCGAAGACCGCGCGACAGGGCGGGTCGGCAACGCCAACCAGCCATGGAAGCTGCGCGAGCATGCGCTGTTCATCGCTTACGCGCCGGTACAACTGCCGCGTTATGCGCTCGGCATCATCATGGAACACGGCGCGACGCCGGATCACCCGCATGTGCAGATGGCGCGCGACATCCTTCTGTTCGCGCAGCAACGCGATCCCATCAAGCTGCCGAACGCCTATCCGGTGAACGCCGCCTCGATTGCGGGTGCGCGCGGATGACGACACGCTCCTATGCCGCCGCGCGGCGCACACTGTCCGTTACCGACAAGCTGCTCGACGTGAACTGGGGGCTTGTTCTCCTCATCACCATCATCGCCAGCGCCGGCTTTGCGATGCTCTATTCGGTGGCGGGCGGAAGTTTCCATCCGTGGGCGTTGCCGCAGATGATCCGCTTCGTCATCGGCCTGGTGCTGCTCGTCACCATCGCGATGGTGGACATCCGCGTGTGGATGAGCCTGGCCTATCCGCTTTACGGCGCCGCCCTGCTTCTGCTTCTGGCCACCACGATCATGGGCAAGGTCGGAGGCCTCGGCGCGCAGCGCTGGCTAGAGCTTGGGCCGCTGCAGATCCAGCCTTCGGAGCTGATGAAGATCTCGCTTGTACTGGCGCTTTCCCGATTCCTTCATGGCCAGCAGGTAGAAGACATATCCAAGCCGCTCAAGCTTCTCATTCCGCTGGCGATGATCGGCGTACCGGCGGTGCTGGTGCTGATGCAACCCAATCTCGGCACGGCGACCATCCTGTGCGCCGATGGCGCCTCGCTTCTCTTTCTCGCCGGACTTTCGTGGTGGTGGATCCTGCCGACATTTGGCGCGGCCGTGGCCGCGGTGCCCATCGCATGGCGCTTCATGCACGATTATCAAAAGCGCCGCGTGCTCACCTTCCTCAATCCCGCATCCGACGCGCTGGGCGCGGGCTGGAACATAAGCCAGGCGGAGATCGCCGTCGGCTCCGGTGGTCTTGCGGGCAAAGGCTATATGCAAGGCACGCAGAGCCGGCTGAACTTCCTGCCGGAAAAGGAGACCGACTTCATCTGGACCGTGCTGGGTGAGGAGTTCGGTTTCGTCGGCTGCGTGGCGATGCTGCTGCTGTTCGCGGTCGTGATTGCCTACGGCATCCGCATCGCCATGGCCTCGCGCAGCCAATTCGGACGCCTGCTCGCGACGGGCATCACGCTCAATTTCTTCTTCTACATCATGATCAACGCCTCGATGGTGATGGGGCTGATTCCCGTGGTGGGCATTCCTATGCCGCTCATTTCCTATGGCGGAACCGCGATGCTGACCGTGATGGTGGGCTTCGGGCTTCTGATGTCGGTTCACGTCCACCGGCAGGTGGAAATCCCGCGCCATTCCAGCGGTTTGATGTGATTTTCGTGGCGCATGGACAGGGCGGGAATCGCCTGCTATAGCCCGCCCCCTCCGGCGGATAAGCCGGGCCTTGGTGCGGGTGATTAGCTCAGTCGGTAGAGCAGCTGACTCTTAATCAGCGGGTCGTAGGTTCGATTCCTACATCACCCACCAACCTTCGCTCGCGAAGCGAGAGAAGGCGCATCCGCCGAAGCCGAAAGGGCGAAGGCGGACTGGTTGCCGCGAGCCACGGCTGGCAGGCCAATTTTCAAATCTACTTTTTTGCGATTTGTCGGCACGCCGCACGGGCGCTAGCGTGCGCGCGGCTGATACCGGTTGGGGCATCTCATGCGAATTCTGAAATACGGCGCGCTGGCGCTGGTGGCGCTCGTCGTTCTGGGATTGGGCGCGGTGATCGCCGTCGACCGGCTGAGCCAGCCGCCGGAAGCCGATCCGCAACAATTCATCGCAGCTGCCGCGCAATATCACGCGCGCATCGTGCGCGACACTTTCGGCGTGCCGCATGTGTTCGGCCATCGCGACACCGATGTCGCTTTCGGATTGGGCTTCGCGCACAGCGAGGACGACTTCGCCACGATTCAGGACGTCGTGCTCGCCACGCGCGGAACGCTGGCGGCGACGAACGGCATCGATGCGGCGAAAACCGATTACATCGTGCATCTCATGCGGGTGTGGAAGACGGTGGATGACAATTACAGCAAGCTGCCGGTCGATGTGCGCAAGCTGGCCGAAGCCTATGCGGAAGGCTTGAGCTATTACGCGGCGCTGCATCCCGAAGCGCGCAAGCCGCACATCCTTCCCATCACCGGCAAAGACATTGTCGCAGGCTTCGTGTTCAAGACGCCGTTCTTCTACGGGCTCGATACGACACTCAAGCATGTTCTGGAGCCGGCGAAGGATCAAAAGAAGCTTCCGGTCGGATCGAACGGCGTTGCGGTCGCGCCGTCACGTTCCGCCGATGGCGCGACGCGGCTGCTGGTGAATTCGCATCAGCCCTATACCGGTCCGGTTGCCTGGTACGAGGCGGTGCTGCAAAGCGACGAAGGCTGGCACGTGGCTGGCGGGTTCTTCCCCGGTTCGCCCTTCATGCTGCACGGGCACAACGAGCATCTCGGCTGGGCGAACACCGTGGACAGCCCCGATCTCGCGGACGTTTATCGCCTGACGATCAATCCCAACAACGAGAACCGATATCTGCTCGACGGCAAGTGGCGCGACTTCGAGAAGGAAGACGTTGCGCTGCGCGTAAAGTTGTTCGGGCCGCTGATCTGGACCGTGCATCGCGATGCCTTGTTCTCCGCGCACGGCCCGGTGCTGAAGACCGATCACGGCGTTTTCGCCGTCCGCTATGCCGGCATGAACGAATACCGGCAGGTGGAGCAGTATTACCGCCTCGACAAGGCACGCAATCGCGACGAATGGATCGCGGCGATGAAGCTGCAGGCGTTGCCATCCATCAACTACATGTATGCCGATGAGAAAGGGAATATCGGCTACGTCTATAACGGCCAGTTCCCGGTGCGAAAGCCGGGCTACGACTGGAAGGGCGTTCTGCCGGGCGATCGCTCCGATCTCATCTGGCATTCTTATGTGCCGTTCGACAAAGTTCCGCAGCTATGGAATCCGAAATCCGGCTTCGTGTTCAATTCCAACAACACCCCGTTCCAGGCGACCGCGCCGGAAGACGATCTGAAGGCTTCGGATTATCCCAACTGGATGGGTATCCAGACCAACATGACCAATCGCGCCATGCGCGTGCTGGAAACCTATGGCCGGGATACGCATATCAGCGCTCAGGCATTCCGTGCTTACAAATATGATCTGTTCTACAGCGCGCACTCGGCGGTGGCACAAGACATTCGCGAGATCGAAGCGGTCAATCCCGGCAACGACACTGATCTCAAGCAGGCGCAGGCGATCCTGCGGAACTGGAATCGCAAGACGGACATCCACAATCGCAGCGCGGCGCTGGCGGTTCTGATGGGCACGCGCGTGGCGCCGGAGGAGGATGGGGGCCCGCGCAAGATGCAGCCGCTGCCCGCGCTGCGCGAGGCGATGGCGGTGCTGAAGGATCATTTCGGGCGGCTCGATCCGGAATGGGGGCGGGTGAACCGCTTGCGGCGCGGCAAATACGATCTGCCGATTGACGGCGGGCCGGATGTCTATCGCGCCGTCTATGGCGAGCCGCAGCCAGACGGCACGCTCACCGCGCGGGGCGGCGACACCTTCATCATGTTCGTGACGTGGGACAAGAACGGCAAGTTGTCATCCGACAGCATCCACCAGTTCGGCTCGGCCACGCTGGACAAGACATCGAAGCATTATGACGATCAGGTGCCGCTGTTCGTAGCGATGAAGACCAAGCCGGTGCTGTTCACCCGCGACGAGCTCAAAGGCCATATCGAAGCCAACTATCAGCCCGGCCAAAAACATTAGGAGGACACCCATGCCCATTTCCAAACTGTTCGACATTTCCGGCAAGACGGCGCTCGTCACGGGCGGATCGCGCGGCATCGGCCTGATGATCGCGCGTGGCTTCGTGGAAGCGGGCGTGAAGGTCTATATCTCCTCTCGCAACGCGAAAGCCTGCGCGGAAGCGGCGGAGGAGCTGAGCAAGATCGGCACCTGCATCGCGCTGCCGCACGATCTGGGCACCGCCGCCGAAGTAAAGAAACTCGCCGAGGATATAAAGTCGCGCGAGAAGAAGTTGGACTTTCTCATCAACAATGCGGGCGCAGCCTGGGCCGAACCGTTCGAGACCTATTCGGAAGCCGGATGGGACAAGCTGATGAACGTGAACCTGAAGGCGGTGTTCCTGCTCTCGCAGGCGCTTCTGCCGCTGTTGCGCGCAGCGGGCACGAAGGAAGATCCGGCCCGCATCGTGAACATCGGCTCCATCGATGGCATTCTCGCGCCGTCGCTGGAGACCTATGCCTATTCCGCCAGCAAGGCGGCGGTGCATCACCTGACGCGCAACATGGCCAAGCATCTGGCGAAGGACCACATCAACGTGAACGCCATCGCGCCGGGCCCGTTCGAAACCAAGATGCTGGCGCCGGTTCTGGCCGTGTCGCGCAAGGCGATCGAAGCGAGCGTGCCTGTCGGCCGCATCGGGCAGGACGACGACATGGTGGGCGCGGCCATCTTCTATTGCAGCCGCGCCTCGTCCTACGTCACGGCGACGGTGCTGCCGGTGGATGGAGGACTATCGGGAACGCCATATTCCGCGCTGCCGTTCGAACTATAGGGTCAATCCCCGTTAACCAGTACTAACGAAGAACGTCCCAAAATGGGACAGTCCACGCTATCCCGGTGGGATGAAGCTGGCTTTTTCCATCGCCGCAGCGTGGGCGCTCTTCGATTTCCTGGCGGGCAAGACGATCCTGAGCGTCATTGCGCCGATCGACGCGGAGCTGTGGCAACAGATCGCCCATACCGTGGCGGCCGCGACGCGCTGATCACCACGCATCGATCCATTTGAGCTTCTTGCCGTCGCGCTTCGGCGGCGGGGGCACGCTGCGCAATCCGGCGGTGATCCATTTGCGGGTTTCCGCCGGATCGATCACTT
The DNA here is from genome assembly GCA_036569005.1 of Rhizomicrobium sp. Taxonomy (GTDB): domain Bacteria; phylum Pseudomonadota; class Alphaproteobacteria; order Micropepsales; family Micropepsaceae; genus Rhizomicrobium. The sequence continues at coordinate 9,182 of DATCRK010000016.1, forward strand.
CATCGAACTCGTAGAGCGTCGCGGCGGAGATCGCTTTGCCGCGCTGATACATCTGCGCGACCATCTCGTCATATTTCTTCTTGCGCTCCGCCGGATCGGCGATGGCCGCCAACTCGTTGCGATAGCCGAGCTTCACCGCGCCCTCCAACCCCATGCCGCCGAACTCGCCGGTGGGCCAGGAGATCGTGAAGAACGGCGCCACGAACGACGCGCCCGCCATGCCTTGCGCACCGAGACCATAGCCCTTGCGCAGGATCACCGTGAACACCGGCACGCTGACATTCGCGCCGATGACGAAGAGGCGCGAATTGTGACGCACCAGCGCCGTCTTCTCCGCTTCCGGTCCCACCATGTTGCCCGGTGTATCGCAGAGCATGAGGATCGGGATGTCGAAACCGTCGCAAAGCTGCATGAAGCGCGCGGCCTTGTCCGAGCCGTCACGGTCGATGGCACCGCCCAGATGTTTGGGATTGTTCGCGATGATACCGATGGGCCGCCCTTCGATGCGCGCGAAGGCTGTGACCATGCCCACGCCGAAGCTTTTGCGCAGCTCCAGCACCGAGCCGGTGTCGCACATGGTTTCGATCACATCGCGGATTTCATAAACGCGCAGCCGGTTCTCCGGGATCGCGCGGCGCAGCAGGCGCTGATCGGCGCAACTCCAATCCTTCAGATCGCCCTGGAAGTAGGAGAGATATTTCTTCGCCGTCGCGGTGGCTTCGGCCTCGTCTTCCACCACAACATCGATCACGCCATTGGGCGCTTGCACCGACGCGGGGCCGACATCCTGCGGCTTGAACACGCCAAGCCCGCCGCCTTCGATCATGGCCGGACCGCCCATGCCGATGGAGGAATTCTTGGTGGCGATGATGACGTCGCAGCAGCCCAGCAGCGCCGCGTTGCCCGCGAAGCAATAGCCGGAATTGATGCCGACCAGCGGCACCAGACCGGACAGCTTCGCGAATTGCATGAAGGTGGTGGTGTTGAGGCCGCCCGCGCTCATGCCATCGGTATCGCCGGGGCGTCCGCCGCCGCCTTCGGTGAAGAACACCACCGGCAGCCGCCATTGCTCGGCGAGATGCATCATGCGGTCTTTCTTCTGGTGGTTTCGCATGCCCTGCGTGCCGGCGAGTACGGTGTAGTCATAGGCCATGACGGCCACGCGGCTTTTCTCATCCGGGAATTTGTCGCCGTTCACACGGCCAAGACCCATGACGAGTCCGTCGCCCGGCGTGCGCTCGATCAGCTCCTGCATGGAGTTGCGGCGCAGGCGGCCCGCGACGACGAGGGAGGAATACTCGACGAAAGAATCCGGATCGCAGAGATCATCCACATTCTCGCGCACCGTGCGCTGGCCGGTCTTGCGGCGGCGAGCGGTGGCTTCGGGGCGGTTCTCGTCTTTCAGGTAATCGCGGCGCTTGTAGAGTTCGGCGAGATCGGGGCGGATATCGTCCAGATCGATCGCTTCTTCTTTCTTGGCCGTGCTTCCGGTGACTTCGCCCTCTTCAATGAAGGCGAGAGGCGCATCTTCGAACACCGTATCGCCCGCCTCGACAGCGAAACTTTGCAAGGTGCCGGAGACATGCGCGGTGATGACATGCTCCATCTTCATCGCTTCCATGACGAGCACCTGTTCGCCTGCGCGAACCTGCATGCCCGGCTGGACAGAAAGTGAAACGATCGTGCCTTGCAGTGGCGCGAGCAGGGCAGAGGTGCCTTCCGGCGCTTCCAAATCGTTTGCTTCGACAGCCTCGTGCTCTTCCTTGCCGTGATGCAGGACGGCGAGAGGATCACTGGAATCCACTTTCGCCCCCGCGCGTCGGGCAACTTTGGGCGGTTCGAAGAACAGCTTCTGGTGATCTTCGTCGCGCTGCGTGAGCAAGGTCGCGACGTTGTCTTCCAGAAAGCGGGTGTGCGCGGATTTATCAAGCTCCGGATGCAGCAGGATGTTCTGCAGGAACGGGATATTGGTCGGCACGCCGCCGATCTTGAATTCGCACAGCGCGCGGTAGGCCTTGCTCTTGGCGTCCGCGAGATTGCCCGCATGCACCACCAGCTTGGCCAGCAATGAATCGAAGCGCGCATTGGTTTGATAACCGGCATAGCCGAAGCCATCGACGCGGATGCCGCGGCCGGAGGGCGGATCGTAAGATGAGAGTGTGCCGCCCGCCGGCTTCACGCCGCCATCCGCCGTCATCGTCTCCATGTTGATGCGTGTCTGGATCGCCACACCACGCGGGGCGGGCACATCTTTCTGTGTTAAATGCAGATCTTTCAGCGACTTTCCGTTCGCGATTTCGATCTGCACACGAACAAGGTCGAGGCCGGTCACTTCCTCGGTGACGGTGTGTTCCACCTGCAGGCGCGCATTGGCTTCGATGAAGGCAAAACGGTCGCCTGCCACCAGGAATTCGATGGTGCCGAGGCTCCTGTATTTTGCCGCGTCCGCCAGCGCGACAGCGGCGTCGAACAGCTTGGCGCGGACTTCGTGCGGAATTTCAATAGCCGGCGCGATCTCCACGATCTTCTGCCGTGCGCGCTGCAACGAGCATTCTCGATCCCAGATGTGCGAGACGGATTTGCCATCGCCGACAATCTGGACCTCGACATGCCGTGCGCGCGGGAAGAATTCTTCGGCATAGAGCGCGCCATTGCCGAACGCGGCCTTTGCTTCGGAAGCGCAGCGTTCGAAGGCGGAATCCAATTCCTTCGCATCCATCACCGGCCGCATGCCGCGCCCGCCGCCACCCGCGACGGCTTTGAGCATGATGGCGCCGGTCTTCTCCAAAAACTTGCTCGCTTCGGCGAGGGTGATACCGCCATGTGTGCCGGGCAGCACCGGCACCTTCACCACTTCGGCCAGTTCGCGCGCGCGATGCTTGTCGCCGAACAATTCCAGCGCTTCGGGCGACGGGCCGACGAACGCGATGCCCGCCTTCGCGCAGGCGCGCGCAAATTCCGCGTTCTCTGCAAGGAAGCCGTAGCCGGGATGCACGGCATCCGCGCCGGCTTCCCGTGCAATGGTCACGATCTGCTCGATGTCGAGATAGGGTGCAGGCCCCTTGCCGATCAGGCTCCGCGCCTCGTTCGTCTTCTTTATATGCAGCGAGGCCGCGTCGTCCTCCGAATAGATCGCCAATGTCTCGATGCCCATTTCGGCGGCGGTGCGCGCGATGCGGATGGCGATCTCGCCGCGATTGGCGATCAGAAGCTTCTTCATGTCGGGCCCTGGATATCTGTTGAGCGAACGAAACGCGCAAAGCGGCCCGTTCGCAAGAGGGTCAGGCCGTCACGGCGAAAGCATGCGCCGGGGCCGAGCCAAGCGTTTCGGGAAGGGTGAGCCGTAGGCCGCCTTCTGTGCGCGCACACGCAACGTCGGCGCCGGTCGCCACGTGCACGGCCTGCGTGGCATTCGGCAAATCGTCTCCCTCGATGACCAGTTCGCCCGCACGCAAGGGATCGAGCACATGGGCATACAGTGTCTTGCCCTTCGTCGTGAAGCAGACGCGGCTGCCATCCGTAGCTTTGCCCTCGGCGCGGTTCCACGGCCGCGTTCCATAGATCGCTGCGCCGTTGGCCAGAAGCCATCCACCGAACCCGCGCAGCCGCGCGATTTGCGGTTCCGGAATTTGCGCATCATCCGCGCGCGGTCCGACGTTCAGAAGCAGATTGCCGTTCTTCGCCACGGTGGCGATGAAGCTGTGCACCAGCGACTGCACGCTTTCGTAGTCGGCATCCGTATCGGCGCGATTGAAACCGAAGGAATGGCTCATGCCGCGCGTCGCTTCCCATTTCTTCGTCTGGATCTTGTCGAAGGCGGCGTATTCCGGCGTGCGGAAATCGCAATGGGGCGGCAATTCGGGTATGATACCTTTGGATTCTGCCGCGCTCTGCTTCTGCAATGCGGCCTTCAGCTTGCCGTCCACATAGCGGCGCATGAGCCAGAAGCGCATCAGCCAGCGCTGCCATGTCATCGGCAGCCAGCGATCGTTCACGACGCCGTCCGGCACCGTATTATAATAGTCGGCGAAAAGCCGAAACTCGTTCTTCAGGCTTCCCGGCCAGGATATGTCGTTCCACAGCACGGAAGGCTTGTAGCGTTCGATCAGTTCGCGCGTTTGCGCGTCCGCATAGGCCGGATAGTCGCCGCCGGGCGTGGACCCCATGAAGTCCGCCAGCGTGCGCAGCGGCTCGCGGTTGAACGTCCAATCGATGCCACCGGAATAATAGACGCCGAATTTCATGCCCTTGCCGCGAACCGCTTCGGCCAGTTCGCCCACGATGTCGCGTGGGCAGGTCCAGTTCTCTTCATGCCGGTTCTTCACCGCGCTGGGCCACAGGCAATAGCCGTCGTGGTGCTTGGTGACGAGCACGACGTAACGTGCGCCGGCGGCGGCGAAGATGTCGGCCCATTCATCCGGCTGCCATTGTTTCAGCCCTTCAAGGAACGGCTCGCGGAAGTTTTGATACGGCAGGTTGTGCCAGACCTCGCGATGGTGCCTCGCGCTTTCGCTCTCCGGCACCTTGATCGCGTTCCAGTACCATTCGGTGTAGGGCGTGCGCGCAACGGCGGTGTCGTAATTGTCGCGGAATGTCTCGCCGATGGAGCCGCCGCGGGTGGCGAAGCCGGGGATCGCGAACATGCCCCAATGGATGAAAATCCCGAACTTCGCGTCCTCATACCATTCGGGCACGCGGCGGGCGTTCAGCGATTCCAGCGTCGGTTCGAAGGGCATTCGGCCTCTCACCTCATGCCCAGGATTCGGGCAGCCGCCATGCTGCACGGCTGACGCGGCGGCAAGCAAGAATGCTTGCGCGGCGGCGCGTATTGGCAAGATAATATTGCCAGAAATGGCCCGGCCAACGCTGCGTTAAGCGCCGCCGAGAGACCAGTAGATATTGTGGGAGTCGAAATGCCCTGGAATTACGGAGACATTCTGGATGCCGTCGCCGAGGCCGTGCGCCCGGAGACTCCGGCTTTCGTGCATGGCGAGAAGCGCATCAACTGGGGCGATGCGTCCAAGCGCATGAACAATCTGGGCCGCGCGTTCTTCGCGCGCGGCGCCAAGCCCGGCGACAAGGTTGCGTTCTATCTGCGCAACGGCACCGAATATATGGAAGCGGTGGGCGCGTGTTACCGCGCGCGGCTTGTGCATGTGAACGTGAACTACCGCTACAAGCCGGAAGAGGTGCGGTACATCCTCGACAATTCCGACGCCGTGGTCCTCATCTACGGCTCGGAATTCCGCGATGCCGTGGCGCAGATCAAGGATCAGCTTCCGCACATCAAGGCCTATGTCGAAGTCGGCGATGATATCGCGGATTTCGCGGAGAATTACGAAACGCTCGCGGAAGAGGGTGATGGCGCGAAGCTGGACGTGAAGCGCTCGCCCTCCGACATGCTCTTTATTTATACCGGCGGAACCACGGGCATGCCCAAGGGCGTGATGTGGGAGCATGGCGCGCTCTGCACCTTGTGGCATGAGCGCCTGCGCCGCACGGTCGGCATGGCGCCGGATTCGCTGGAGATGTTCGCCAATATGGTCAAGGCCGTGCCGCAAGGCCCAGTGACCTTGCCCGCCTGCCCGATGATGCACGGCACCGGCTTCATTTCCGCTTCGACAGTGATGCTCTCCGGCGGCACGATCGTGACAGTGGACAACACCCATCTGGATCCCGCCGCGATCTGGTCGGAAGTGGAGCGGAACCGCGTTTCCAGCATGGCCATCGTCGGCGATCCTTTCGCCAAGCCGCTCTTGAAAGAACTGGACGACAATCCGGGAAAATACGATTTGTCGTCGATGATCGCGATGTCGTCCTCCGGCGCGATGTGGAGCGTAGAAGTGAAGCGTGCGCTGCTGAAGCACATGCCCAACCTCACCATCACCGACAGCTTCGCTTCGACGGAAGCGATGGGCATGGGCGCGTCCATCATGACCAAGGACAACGAAGTGCAGACGGCGGCGTTTCAGTTGCTGGAGAACGCCATTGTCATCGATGAAGACAATCAGCCGATCCCGGCCGGTAGCGGAAAATCGGGCCGCGTTGCGCTCGGTGGGCCTCTGCCGATGGGTTACTACAAAGACCCGGAGAAAACGGCACGCACCTTCGTCACCATCGGCAATGTGCGCTACTCCATCCCCGGCGATCACGCGCGCGTGGACGAGAACGGTGCGATCACGCTTCTGGGCCGCGGTAATAACTGCATCAACACGGCCGGCGAAAAGGTTTTCCCGGAAGAGGTGGAAGAGGCGCTGAAGACACATCCCTCGATCGAGGATGCGCTGGTGCTGGGCGTGCCGGACGAGAAATGGGGCCAAGCGATCACCGGCGTGGTGAAGCTGGCCAATGGCAGCGAATTCGACGAGCAGGCGCTGCGCGATCATGTGCGCGGCGTGCTGGCGGGCTACAAGACGCCCAAGCGCATCCTGATCTCGGAAGTGAACCTGCGCGCGCCCAACGGCAAGGCCGATTACAAGAGCGCCAAGGATTTCGCGGTGAAGGCGCTCGGCATCACCGCATAGAACACCGGAGAACGATCCATGAAGTTCACCTGGTTCAATCTGATGCCCTGGCCCTATCTGCCGGATGATTTCCGGGAGAAGAACCGCTCGGTATGGGTGGACATCAACTCGCGGCTGTTCGATCCGGTGAAGAGCAACGAGGTCTACAACACCTATATGGACCTGCTCGAATACGCCTCGACGCTGGGCTTCGACGGCATCGGTGTGAACGAGCATCACCAGAACGGTTACGGCATCATGCCGAGCCCCAACATCATCGCGGCGGGGTTGGCGCGGCGCACGAAGGATGTGGGCCTCGTCGTGCTGGGCAATTCTATCGCGCTCTACAATCCGCCGATCCGCGTGGCCGAAGAATTCGCAATGCTGGATTGCATCTCCGGCGGGCGGCTCGTGGCGGGCTTTCCCGTCGGCACATCGATGGACACCAATTACTGCTACGGCCAGATCCCGGCGCTGACGCGCGAGAAATATCAGGAAGCGCATGATTTGATCCGCAAGGCGTGGAGCGAGCCCGATCCGTTTGCGTGGAACGGCCGCTACACCAAGCTGCGCCATGTGAACATCTGGCCGCGCCCGATCCAGAACCCGCCCCCGATCCACATTCCCGGCGGCGGCAGCGTCGAGACCTACGATTTCTGCATCGACAACACCTATTCCTATTCCTACCTCTCGTTCAGCGGTTATCTGCGCGCCAAGGCGCTGATGGATGGCTATTGGCGGCGGGTGGAAGAGCGCGGCGCGCCGGATGCCTCCCCCTATCGCGCCGGTTTCGCGCAGACGATCTGCGTGGCGGAAACCGATGCCGAAGCGCGCAAGCTTTACGAGAAGCACATCCTCTATTTCTACAATCGCTGCCTGCATGTGTTCGCGGGTTTCGCGGATGCGCCGGGCTACCGCACCATCAAGACGATCCAGACCGGCGCGCTGTCGCAATACGCGCCGCCCAAGGGCTATGCGAACGTCACATGGGAAGAACTGATCGAAGGCGGACATGTCATCGCCGGATCTCCCGAAACCGTGCGCCAGCGCATGGAGGACCTGATCAAGACGCTGCGCGTGGGCAACATCTTCTGCCTGATGCATGTGGGCGACATGCCGAAGGAAAAGGCGATGTATTCCACGCAGCTCTTCGCCGAGAAGGTGATGCCCAAGCTGCGCGGCTTCTTCCCCGAATTCGCAAATGACGAGCGCTTCTGGTGCCATCCCATCGCCAATCAGGCGAAACCCGGCAGCCTGCCGAAAGTGAACGCCGCGCCGATGATGGCGGGAGAATAACGATGGCGCTGACACTCAAAACCATCGCCGCGCCGCGCGTTCCCGTTCGCTACTACGAAGGCGGCTCGGGAACGCCGCTGGTTTTCCTGCATGGCGCGGGCGGCGTGCTGCCGGGCGATCCGTTTCTGGAGAAGCTCAGCCAAAAATATCACCTCTATGCGCCGCTGCTGCCGGGTTACGGCGACAGCGAAGAGTGCGGTGACATCCGCGACATGCTCGATTTCGCGCTGCATACGGCGGATGTGATCGACGCGCTGGGCCTGAAAGACCCGATCCTTGTCGGCCATTCGATGGGTGGCATGATCGCAGCGGAGATGGCAGCGATTGCGCCGCATGACACCGCGCGGCTGGGCCTCATCGCGCCGGCAGGACTGTGGATGGACGATCATCCCATCCCCGATCTCTTCGCCACTATGCCGTATGAATATCCGAACCTGCTGTTTCACGATGCGGCGCAGGGCGCGGCGCTGCTCACGGCCAACACACGCATCGACGATCCGGAATGGCTGAAGGCCTTTCTCGTCACCAATGCGCGCCAGCTTGGCATGGCGGGCAAGATCCTGTTTCCGATTCCGGAACGCGGATTGTCCTCGCGGCTTTATCGCATCAAGGCGAAGACGCTGCTGATTTGGGGCGACAGCGACCGGCTGATCTCGCCGGTGTATGCGCAGGCATGGAAGAAGGGCATCAAGGGCGCGGAATTGGTCGCGATCCCGGAAGCTGGCCACATGGTCACCATCGAAAAGACCGTTCAGGTTGTGAGCGCGCTCGCGCGTCTCGGTTAGGAGTTCGTCATGGCGGAATTCGATCTCGTCATCCGTAGCGGCAATGTCGCCGATGGTACCGGCGGCGCGATCCGTGAAGCCGACATTGCGGTGAAGGACGGCAAGATCGCGGCCATCGGCAAAGTCTCCGGCAAGGGCGCCGAAGAGATCGATGCCAAAGGCTTTCTTGTCACGCCGGGCTTCGTGGACATCCACACCCATTACGATGGCCAGGCGACATGGGACACGCGGCTTCAGCCCTCAAGCTGGCATGGCGTGACCACCGCGGTGATGGGCAATTGTGGTGTCGGTTTCGCGCCGGTGCGCACCGAAGATCGCGACCGCCTCGTCGAACTCATGGAAGGTGTCGAGGACATTCCCGGCGCGGTGATGAACGAAGGCCTGAAATGGAACTGGCATTCGTTCGGCGACTATCTGGATGCCGTCGATGCCAAGCCGCGCGATATCGATATCGCGGCGCAACTGCCGCACGGCGCATTGCGCGTCTATGTGATGGGCGAGCGCGGCGCGAAGCTGGAGCCGGCGACGGAAGCGGACATCGCACAAATGCGCGCACTGACGGCAGAAGCGATGCGCGCGGGCGCGATTGGCTTTTCGACTTCGCGTTCGCTGAATCATCGCACCGTGAAAGGCGATCCGACGCCGAGCCTGCGTGCCACCAAAGCCGAACTCATGGGTATCGCCATGGGCATGAAGGACGCCGGTTCGGGCGTGATCGAACTACTGTCCGACTTCAATGATCCCGATGCGCAAACAGAATTCGCCATGCTGCGCGATCTGGTGAAGGAAAGCGGGCGGCCGTTGTCGTTCTCGCTGGCGCAGGGCGGAAGCTGGGCGGATGGTTGGAAAGGCCTGCTGTCCATGATCGAAGGTGCGAACAAGGAAGGCTTGCCGATCCGCGGGCAGGTTGCGCCGCGGCCCATCGGTTTGCTGCTGGGCCTGCAAGGTACGCTTAATCCCTTCATCGCGCATGAAGCCTTTGCGGCGATCAAGGACAAGCCGCTGGCCGAGAAAGTCGCTGCTATGCGCGATCCCGCGTTCCGCGCGCGCATCATGGCGGAGAACGACGCCAAGCAGACGCATCCGCTGGCCCGCCGCGTCATGGCGTTCGATCAGATCTATCCGCTCGGCAATCCGCCGGACTACGAGCCGCCGCGCGAAACCGCCATCGCGATGCAGGCGCAGCGCATGAAACGCGATGCTGCCGAAGTCGCGTACGATCTTCTTCTGGAAGACGAAGGCCGCGCTTTCCTGTTCTCGCCCTTCGCCAATTACGTGAATTACAACCTGGATTGCTGCGGCGAGATGATCGCGCATCCCGACACCGTGATGGGGCTCGGCGACGGCGGCGCGCATGTCGGCATCATCTCCGACGCCAGCTATACGACCTATCTGCTCACCCATTGGGGCCGTGACCGCGCGACAGGCCGCTTCGAGATTCCCTATCTGGTGAAACGGCAGACATCCGACACCGCCCGCGCCGTCGGCCTGATGGATCGCGGCTTGCTCGCGCCGGGGATGAAGGCGGACATCAACGTCATCGATTTCGACAAACTGCGCGTAAACGCGCCGAAGATGGCGTTCGACCTTCCCGCGGGGGGCAAGCGGTTGCTGCAGGCCGCGGACGGTTATGTCGCCACCATTGTCTCCGGCAATGTCATCTATCGCGATGGCAAGGAGACGGGAGCATTGCCCGGCAAGCTGGTGCGCGGGCCGCAAAAGGCGCCGAACTGAAGCGCCGCCAAAAGCGCGATATCGGCCGTTCGCCCGCACCCCGCGCAAGTTCCGTGGAACCCGCGCGGGTGATCCATGGCGCCTGACGGGGCGTAACAGACAGAACAAGAATAAGAGGCGATCATGATGCTGACGCGCCGGACAATACTTTGCGCCGGAAGCGCTTCGGCGTTGGCGCTGATATCTGCGCCTGCCTTCGCCATGCTGCCTGTGCCCTTGGGAAACACCTTGTCGTTTCGCATCATGCGCAAGGGGGCGCGGATCGGTACCCACACATTGAACTTCGCCGGCACGGACGATGATCTTGCGGTGGAGATCGCGGTGGATATGGCGGTCTATCTCGGTCCCATTCGCATGTTCCACTACAAGCACCGGACCACGGAACGCTGGAAAGGTGGTGTGTTCACGAGTCTCGACTCCAAAACGGATTACGATGGAACACCGGCCTTCTGCACCGTGCGTCGCGATGGCGGGCAATTCGCCATCGACGGATCGAAAAGCGGAAAGCACACGGCGCCGGGCACCGTTCTGGCTGCCACACATTGGAACAAGGCCGAACTGGCCGGCCCCATGATCAATCCCGAAAACGGTATGATGCTGCACCCCCGCATTTCGGACGCGGGGACAGACGCGGTGGCGCTGGCCTCCGGCGCCACGGTGGCAGCGCAGCAATTCGCCTGGCGCGGGAAGGACTCGCTCGACCTTTGGTACGACAAGAATGCCGATTGGGTGGCGCTCAAAGCCGTCACGGCCAGTGGCGAAGTCCTGTCATACGAAAAGCTCTGATATCACGCCCCTTTTCGGCCTTGGGAATCGCTTGACCACCAGATAGTTTCATATGAAACTATCACCGTCGCGCCCACAAAAAGGAAATAGCCATGGCGGATCTCTGGGAAAACCCGATCGGCACCGACGGTTTCGAATTTGTCGAATACACCGCGCCCGATGTGAACAAGCTGCATGTCTTTTTCGAGCAGATGGGTTTCCGTGCGGTCGGCCGCCACCGGTCCAAAAACGTGACGCTGTATCGCCAGGGCACGACAAACTTCGTCGTCAACGCCGAGCCGAACAGTCACGGTGCGCGCTTTGCCAAGGCGCATGGCCCCAGCGCCTGCGCGATGGCCTTCCGCGTGAAGGACGCGGCGTTCGCTTACAAGAAATTGTTGGAGCTTGGCGCAACACCGTTTCACGGAACGCAAGCGGGCCCGATGGAGTTGAACATCCCGGCCATCGAAGGCATTGGCGGTAGCGCGATCTATCTGGTGGATCGTTATGGCGACCGCTCGATCTACGATGTGGACTTCATCCCCACCGATCCGTCCAAGGGCTTCGCGCATGAGGGTGCGGGGCTCACCTATATCGACCACGTCACGCACAATGTCTTCCGCGGCAACATGGACAAGTGGGCGGGCTTCTACGAGAAGTTCTTCAACTTCCGCGAAATTCGTTACTTCGACATCGAAGGCAAGCTGACGGGCCTCAAATCCCGCGCGATGACGAGCCCGGACGGCAACATCCGCATCCCGATCAACGAATCGTCCGACGACAAGTCGCAGATTCACGAATATCTGGAAGAGTACAAAGGCGAGGGCATCCAGCACATCGCATTGGGCAGCGACAATATCTATGAGAGCGTGGAAGCGTTGCAGAAGAAAGGCATCGCCTTCCAGAGTACGCCGGACACCTATTACGAGCGCCTCGACAACCGCATCAAGGGGCACGGCGAGGATGTGCCGCGTTTGCAGAAAGACGGCATTCTGATGGACGGCGCGCCGGAAGACAGCGGCCTGCTGCTGCAGATATTCACGCAGAACGCTATCGGCCCGATCTTCTTCGAGATCATCCAGCGCAAGGGCAATCAGGGCTTCGGCGAAGGCAACTTCAAGGCGCTGTTCGAAAGCATCGAAGCCGACCAGATCAAGCGCGGCGTGCTGAAGGACACCAACGCGGGAGCGCACTGACATGGCCTCCAAGAACTGGATCGAGTTTCCGCGCGTCGAGGGCGAAACCTCCAAGCAGGCACATGCCGATCTTCCGGCCGGCACCTATGAGCGCGAGATCGGGCGCGACGGGTTCTTCGGGCCGGCCACGCACATCTATCACAAGCATCCGCCGACGGGCTGGACGTCGTTCGATGGTCCGCTGCGCCCGCGCGCCTTCGATGCGGTGAAGGCGGTGGAGAAGGGCGATCCCAACCGGATCATCCCGCTGCTCAGCAATGCCAGTTGCAAAATCGACATCTGGCGCGCCCAGGCGTCAATGCCGACGCTGGCGCGCAACGCGGATGGTGACCTGTTGTTCTTCATCCACGCGGGCGAGGGCGACCTGTTCTGCGATTTCGGGCATCTGCCCTATCGCGAGGGCGATTATATCCTCTTGCCGCGCGGCACGATGTGGCGGCTGGAGACGAAACAGCCGACGACGGTTTTGCGCATCGAGGCCACGAACGGCAGCTACAAATTGCCGGAGCGCGGTATTCTTGGCCCGCATGCCATCTTCGATCCGGCGGCGCTGGAAACGCCCAAGCTGGACGATGCCTTCAAGTCGCAACGCGACGGCGAATGGACCGTGAGCGTGAAGCGGCGCGGCGAGTTGACCAAGATCACCTACCCGTTCAATCCGCTCGATGCAGTAGGCTGGAAGGGCAATCTGACGGTGCTCAAACTGAACTGGCGCGACATCCGCCCGGTGATGAGCCACCGCTATCACATCCCGCCGTCCGTGCATTCGACCTTCGTGGCCGATCGCTTCGTCGTCTGCACCTTCGTGCCGCGTCCGATCGAGAGCGATCCCGGCGCCTTGAAAGTGCCATTCTATCATTCGAATGACGACTACGATGAGGTGATCTTCTACCATCAGGGCGAGTTCTTCAGCCGCGACAATATCCACCCCGGCATGATGACGTGGCATCCCAATGGCTTCACGCACGGCCCGCATCCCAAGGCGTTCGCGGCGGGGCAGAAGGCGGCGAAGACGATGACGGACGAAGTGGCCGTGATGATCGACAGCCGCGATCCGCTGGACATGCTGGAAGCGGCGGAAGGCACGGAAGATCATGGTTACGCCGACAGCTGGAAGCCGAAGGCATGAAGCTCGCGTCTCTGAAGAGTGGACGCGATGGCGCGCTCGTCGTCGTTTCGCGCGATCTCACGCGTTGCATCCCCGTTCCGCATGTCGCGATGACGTTGCAACACGCGCTGGACCATTGGGCCGACGCTTCGTTGGCGCTGATGCGCATTTACGATCTGCTGAACGAAGGCCCGATTGCCGGCGAACAGCCCTTCGATCCGAAAGCCTGCGCCTCGCCGCTGCCGCGGGCCTATCAATGGGCCGACGGCTCGGCCTATGTCACCCACGTGGAGCTGGTGCGCAAGGCGCGCGGCGCGGAAATGCCGCGAAGTTTCTGGACGGATCCGCTGATGTATCAGGGCGGTTCGGATTCCTTCATCGGGCCCTGCGATCCTATTCTCGCGGCAGATGAAGCCTGGGGCATCGATTTCGAAGGCGAGGTCGCCGTCATCACCGATGACGTACCGATGGGCACAGACGCCATGCATGCCGGGCATCACATCAAGCTTTTGATGCTGGTGAACGATGTTTCGCTGCGCAATCTGATCCCCGCGGAGCTCGCCAAGAACTTCGGCTTCTTCCAGTCCAAGCCTGCGAGTGCCTTCTCGCCGGTCGCCGTGACCCCGGATGAAGTTGTCGACTCCTGGCGGGACGGCAAGCTCCATCGGCCGCTCACGGTCACTTACAATGATCAGCCCTTCGGCCACCCCGACGCGGGCGAGGACATGACGTTCTCCTTCCCGCAGCTCATCGCGCATGCCGCCAAGACGCGCGCACTGGTGGCCGGCTCCATCGTCGGCTCCGGTACCGTGTCGAACAAGAGCGGCACTGTCGGATCGGCCTGTCTTGCAGAAAAGCGCACGCTGGAAACCATAGAGAGCGGCAAGCCGGTCACGCCGTTCATGAAGTTCGGTGACCGCATTCGGATCGAGATGCTGGACCGCGACGGAAAATCCATCTTCGGCGCCATCGACCAGCAGGTGAAAAAGTATGAGTGACTTTGCGCTCTACGGTTATTTCCGCTCTTCGGCCGCGTTTCGCGCACGTATCGCGCTGAACCTGAAGGGCATCAAGCCGGAACTGCGCTTCATTCATCTTCTGAAGGACGGCGGCCAGCAGCACACGCCGGAATACAAGGCGCTCAACCCGCAGGAGCTGATCCCGGCGCTGGTGCATGACGGGCATACGATCACCCAATCGTTGGCGATCATCGAATATCTGAACGAGATCGCGCCGGAGCCGCCATTGCTGCCGAAGGATGCCTATGGCCGCGCGCGCTGCCGCGAGATCGCCTGTGTCGTGGCGTGCGATATCCATCCGGTGAACAATCTGCGCGTGGGACGCTTCATCAAAAAGGCGTTCAACACGCAGGATGAAGATGTGTTCGCCTGGCAGCGTCATTGGATCGAAGTTGGTTTCGACGCGCTGGAGAAGATGCTGTCGGCATCGAAAGACACCGGCAAGTTCTGCCATGGCGATACGCCGACCCTCGCGGATATCTGCCTCATTCCGCAATGCGCCAATGCCCGCCGCGTGAATCTGGATATCGCGCGCTGGCCGACCATCGCGCGCATCGAAGCACATGCGCTGACGCATCCCGCGTTCGATGCCGCACTGCCGAAGAACCAGCCCGATGCCGAGTGACGTCAAAACACTCGAGCATATGACGCTCGATCTGGATCACTTTCTGCCGTACCGGCTGTCGATCCTGTCGAACCGCGCGTCGGATGCCATCGCGCAGCATTATTCGGATCGTTTCGGCCTGTCGGTGCCGGAATGGCGCGTGATGGCGGTGCTGGGGCAGACGCCCGGCATGTCCGCGCGTGATGTGGCGCAGCGCACCGCAATGGACAAGGTGCAGGTCAGCCGCGCCGTCGCCTCGCTGGTGGATGCGCGCCGCGTGAAGCGCGAAGGCGACGAGGCGGACGGCCGCGTGACGCGTCTATCGCTCACGGCGAAAGGGCAGGCGATCTATGACGAAGTCGTGCCGCTGGCGCTCCATCTGGAAGAGGTATTCTTGGCGGCGCTGACGCCAGACGAACGCAGGACGTTGAACCGGCTGATGGACAAGCTCACCGACCGGATCAGCCATCTGCACGTCATTCCCGGACGATCAGAATAGCCAACGCCTTCGGCCCGTGCGCGCCGAGTTCAAGCGTCTGCTCGATATCACCGGTGCGCGAGGGGCCGGTGACGAAGTTCAGCGTGTGCGGCAGTCCCTTCGCCTTCACCCGCGCGATCACGTTTTCCATGTTCGCAACGATGTCGGATGCTTTCAGCACAGCGATTTCGAAACCGGGCCGGAAATGCCAGGACGCGGGATTTCCCGCCGCGGCTGGATAAGCGAGAGTGCCCGTTTCCGCAATGCCGAACGGTGCGGTTGTCAGCGCGGCATCGTCCGGCCCCGGCGGCGTGCGTTTCACGGCTAACGGGCTGACATCCATCGCGGAGGCATCGGGCGCGACATGGATTTCAGCGGGAAGGTTTTTGCCGCGCAGCAGATCGGCGAGAGCAGCCGGGACCTCCTTCATGCTGCTCACCACGCGGACGTCCGCGTTCACCACTGAAGCGCGCTCCGCAAAGGCGGAAACAAGATCAGCCGCACCTGCAGGCGGCACATAAGACGCAGGACGCGTGGTACTTCTCACGCGCTGTGCCCGGATCGCGTGCAATATGTCGTCGCGAGCGCTCATCGCTTCGCCTTCCACATTTCGTGGAATGTCTTGCCCTGCGGTGTGGGCAGGTCGCGCACAGCGAACCATCCACGCGGAAGCGGCAAAGCTGCGATGTGTCCACGCTTGCCGCCAATCATCTTCAGAAAACGCGCGGCGAGGCCGGTTATCGCGCGATAGAGCGCCGGACGCTTCGCGAAGAATGCCCAGATGCCGAGGCCCGCGACGAAACTCTTCGGCGCCAGCCCACTTGCATGTTCGCGTGCGCGCCAGTGGCGCATTATCGCGGGCAGCGGAATCTTTACCGGGCAGACTTCCGCGCAGCGGCCGCAGAAGGTGGAGGCATTGGCGAGATGCGCCGCATTCGCCACGCCCAGCACGCCGGGATTGAGCGCGGCGCCAATCGGGCCGGGATAGGTCGCGCCATAAGCGTGGCCGCCGACGGCTCCGTAGATTGGGCAATGGTTGAGACAGGCCGAGCAGCGGATGCAGCGCAGAACCTCTTCCGCTTCGCCGCCGATGAGCCGCGAGCGACCGTTGTCTACCAGCACAACATGGAAGTTCTTCGGCCCGTCATCGTCGGAAGGGCCGAGCATCACCGAGACATAAGAGGAAATATCCTGTCCGGTGGCGGAGCGCGTGAGCAGGCGCAGCAGCACGGCGGCGTCGTTCAGATCGGCGCAGACTTTCTCGATGCCGGTCAGCACAATATGGGTCTTCGGTAGAAGCCGCGTCAGATCGCCATTGCCTTCGTTGGTGACGATGATCGCCGCGCCTTCTTCGGCCGCGAGAAAATTCGCGCCGGTGATGCCCGCATCCGCCGCTTCGAATTGCGCACGCAGAAGCTGGCGCGCCTCGCCGACCAGAGCCTGCCGCTCGTCCAGATTGCGCGCGGAATCGAGATGCGTGTGTGCTTCGCGGAAGGTCTGCGCCACCTGTTCTTTGTGCAGGTGAAATGCCGGCGCGATGATGTGGCTGGGCGGTTCCTTGCGAAGCTGGATGATGTATTCGCCCAGATCGGTCTCGACCGGAATGAGGCCGTTCGCTTCGAGGAACGGGTTGAGTGCGATCTCCTCGCTCACCATGGACTTGCCCTTGGTGACCGTCTTCGCGCCTGCATCCTTCAAGATGTCGAGCACAACCTCGCGTGCTTCTTTCGCATCGCGCGCCCAATGCACCGTGCCGCCACGGGCGGTGACGGTGCGCTCAAATTGCTCCAGCAGCGTATCCAGATGGGTGAGAGCGAAGTCGCGGATGGCGCGGCCTTGTTCGCGCAACGCTTCCCAGTCACCGCCGAAGCGTTCGATGGCGAGCGCACGGTTGGCGCCGAAATGCGTTTTCAAACGACCCAGCGCGATCTTCAGGCTTTCGTCTGCCAGCGCAGCTTTCGAGGCAGCCGGGAAATCGCGCGGGCTCTGGTTCATGGCTCGCCCAGTGCAGGATCGCGCATGTCGGCCAGAACTTCGGCGATGTGGCGGACCTTCACCGGATTGCCTTGCCGCTCCATACGCCCCGCCAGATGCAACAGGCAACCGAGATCGGGGCCGACAAGAAGATCCGCGCCGGTCGAACGGATATCCGCGATCTTGTCGTCCGCCATGCGCTCGGAAATTCCGGGGTATTTGACGCTGAACAGACCGCCGAAGCCGCAACAGACTTCGGCCTCCTTCAATTCGGAAAGCTGCAGGCCGCTCACAGTATCCAGAAGCTGGCGCGGCTCGTCCTTTACCTTCATCTCGCGCAACGAGGAGCAGGATGTGTGATAGCAGGCGCGCGTTTGACAATGCGCGGAGACGTTCTTCATCCCGCGCACATTTACCAGAAACTGGATCAGCTCATATGTCTTGGCCGCAAGCGCCTTGGCGCGCGGCAGATAGGCGGCATCATCGCGCAGCACCTCGACGTAATGCACATGGATCATCCCGCCGCAGGAGCCGGACGGCGCGACAACATAGTCAAAGCCTTCGAATGCATCGATAACCGAACGTGCAAGCGCCGCCGCATCTTTATCGGCGCCGGCATTCCACGCGGGTTGGCCGCAGCAGGTTTGCGTTTCGGGCACGAACACGTCGCAGCCCGCTTGTTCGAGAAGCTTC
This sequence comes from Rhizomicrobium sp., assembly GCA_036569005.1. Lineage (GTDB taxonomy): Bacteria > Pseudomonadota > Alphaproteobacteria > Micropepsales > Micropepsaceae > Rhizomicrobium. The sequence goes on from DATCRK010000016.1 coordinate 27,337, forward strand.
ACCGCCGCGAAGCCCACGGACGGCCGCATCAGATCGACAAGGCAGGTGACGAAAAGGCCGACGCGCGGCTTGCTAGTCATTTCTTATGTTTTGCGCGTTTGCGCTTGTGCGGCAAGCCCTGGCCCAGCGCATAGGTGGCCTCGCGCAGGACATTCATCAAC
>DATCRK010000017.1:0-27052 GCA_036569005.1 Rhizomicrobium sp.
CTGCGATCACCGGCGAGATAACGCCGCCATTCCTCATCGCCCGCACCGGTCTCGCCGATGGCTTCGAGGTCCAAAGCCATATCGGCCAGCGCCGCCTGCAAGGCACCCAACGCCGCTGCCGCAACCGGCTTCAACTCTTTCGAACGCTGCTCGTTTGTTTCGACATTGGCGATCAACGTGGACATATCCCACGCCTTGTCGCCACCGCCTTCCTTGCGCTTGGGGCGCTGCGTGAGCTTGCGCGCCATGCCCAGAAGACCGTCGCTTCCGCTTTCCTGTGCCGGTTGCTCGGGCTGCGCCGACTGGCGGGCACCGATCTGCGCCGCGCGGCGCGTGTGGATGGTGGACAGCGTGCGCGCGGAGAGATCGAGAATTTCTTCGGTCTCGCTGCGCACCATGTCGCGCACGCGCGAAGCTTCCTGCTTGGCAACGCCCGGAAGCGTGAGCAGGTGCTTCTCCACTTCTGCTACCGCTTGCGCGAGGGAGTCCTTGATCTGGCTCGTCTCGGCCGCGAGTTGGCCCGCCGCGCGCAACAGGCGTTCGCATTCCGCCATGGCTTCACCCACGAGCGATTTCGCATGCGCCTTCGCTTCCGACGCGGTTTCGCCGATCAGGGTCTGCGCGCCAGCGCCCGCATCGTGCAATTGATGCACGAGACGCGAGAGCGTGGCGTTCGCCGCGTCGCTGGCTTCCTTCATGCGTTCGGCTTCGCGGCTGTAGCTTTGTGTGAGCTGCGTGGCGCGCGAGACGCCATTGGCCATGATCGTTTCGATCTGGCGTTCGGTATCGCCCGCGAGATTGCCGAACTTATCGGACTGCTGATAGAGCGCCTGGATCGCCTTATCGAGCGCACCACGCTGTTCCGCCAGCGCGGATTCGAACGATGCGCTTTCGTCCTTCAGACGGCCCAGCAATTCGTTCATCGCGAGGCGATGCTTCTCGTGGCGGCCGAGGATGAACTCCGAACGCGCCATCGCGGCATCGGAAACGCTTTCGATCTGCTTGGCCTGCCGGTCGATCTCGACGGCGGCAGCATGCGGTGCCTGCGCAGCGGCTTCGGCAGCGATGCGGAAATTCGCCGCTTGCGAGTCCAGCGATTGGCCCGCCGTACGCAGCGTGCCTTCCGCGGTCTCGATCGTGGCCTTCAATTGCGCGACGCGACCAGCGACGACTTCGCTGGCGCGCGAGGCTGTATCGGTCAGTGTGCCCGCCACGCCGTCGATGCGTTCGCGTTCGGCGCTGAGACGCGCGGCGACAGATTCCGCGCGAACGTCGGCGCGCGCGCCGGCTTCATCGAGCGCGGCGATCTGGTTTTCGAGAACCGTTTCCAAAGCACGCAGACGCGCGAACGCGCCGTCAAGGCCGGCGTTGAGCGCATCGAGCTCGCGGCGCACCGCGCGGCCCAGACGCGCAGCGGTGCGCGACGCGGTTTCATCGGCGGAGAAAAGACGATCCGTCGCTTCGGCCAGCGCTTGCGCCGCGGTGTTCATCGCATGGCCGCGCATGAAGGCCCACGCGATCGCCACAAAAAGCAGAGGCGGTGCAAAGGTCGCGATCGCGATCACCGCAAGTTCCTGCGGCGTCATCGTGGCCAGCCCGGCGGGTTTGTAGAAGCCGAGGAGATAGGCGGCGGCAGCGCCGACCCAGAACGCGGCAGCGACAAGTGCGAAGACCACGGCGCCATAACCGGCGCGCGCGCGCGGCGCGCGACGTTCCTGCGCGGCTGTTTCTTCCGTGAAGTTTTCGGCGGATTGCAGCAGTACCGGCTGGCCGCGTTCGGATCCGTAAGACGCCACGACTGATCCCCTTGGAGACAACAGCCCACTTTAACCATCATCGGGCGCGAATCGCGAGAGAATGCCGCAATTTTCCAGGGGACGAAGGTCTGGCGTCCGATTCGTTAACGCGCGAAAATTGTCCGATGGAAGACAATCAACCGAGCCGTACCGCCCAGGGCGCCGCCATGCTGCGCGCTGCCCACCAACTCCTCGACAAACCGCCGGTTTTTGCCGATCCGCTGGCACTGCGGATCATCGGCGACGACGCCGAAGACGAGATTCGCAAGCGCCAGGATGATCTGCAGGCGGATCGTCCGCGTACGGGGCTTCGCGCCTTTATCGCGACTCGCAGCCGCTTCAGCGAAGATACGCTGTCCGAAGCGGTGAGCCGGGGCGCTCGCCAATATGTTCTTCTGGGTGCGGGACTGGATACCTTCGCCTATCGGGCCGCGAAGATGTTCCCCGGCCTTTGCGTGTTCGAGGTAGATCATCCGGCCACGCAGGGCTGGAAGCGCCAGCGGCTGGCGGAAGCGGGAATTGCGATACCCGATGTGCTCACCTTCGCGCCTGTGAATTTCGAGACCGAAACGCTCGCGCACGGACTGGCGCGCGCCGGTTTCGATGCGACGAAGCCGGCCGTATTCGCGTGGCTCGGTGTGGTTCCCTATCTCACCCATGATGCGATCATGGCGACGTTGCGGTTTATCGCCGGCCTGGCCAAGGGCACGACGGTGATCTTCGACTATGGCGAGCCCGCGAGCACGCGAAACGAAGCGAGCCGCATCGCGCACGAGGAAATGGCGGCGCGCGTGGCGGCGCGCGGCGAGCCCTTCCGCAGCTTCTTCGCGCCGGAGGACATTCTGCGGGATGTGAAGAGTGCAGGCTTCTCTGAAATCGAGGATTTCGATTCCCGGACGCTCAATGCGCATTATTTCAAGGATCGTGAAGACGGCCTGGAATTGCGCGGCGCAGGCCATTTGCTGCGCGCACGGGTGTAAGCCGTTAACCCCTGGCTAACCATGATGGCCTGGCATTAACGCGGCCTTGAGGCTGAGCGCGCAGAATGGCGCTGCTACCAAAGGCTTTCCGCGATGTCCGCCGCTGCGCAGGCAAAACCCGTCGATCTCGAACATCTCGCCCGCTACACGGGCGGCGACGCCGCGTTGAATGCGGAAGTGCTGGCGCTGTTCGCGGATCAATCGGTCGAGTTGCTCGCGAAATTGCAAAGCGTCATCGAGGCGCGCGATCCCAAGGAATGGAAAGCGATCACGCATTCGCTGAAAGGTGCAGCGCGCGGGATCGGCGCATTCGGCTATGGCGATGCCGCAGCTCGTGCCGAACCGGCGTTGCCGGCGGAAGACAATACGAACGCGATGGCCGCGCTGCAGGCGCTGCAGCAGGAAGCCGACCGCGTGCAACGCTTCATCGCGGCTTATCTAAACCGCTGAATTCTTCGCGTCGAACTTCTCGAATTCATGCGCGATACAGCGCGCGATGAGCGTGCGCCATACCGGCTCCGCGATGGCGGCGCTGAGACCGACGCGTTTGGCTTCCGCCAACACCTTCGAAACCACGTCTTCGATGCGCGCCGCATCGTGCACGACGTTGCGATCCTGCTTGATGATGGCGGCCCGTTCCATATAGCCCTGCCGTTCGGCGATGAGCTTGACCAGCGCCCGATCGAGGCGGTCCACCTGGCCGCGCAAGGTCGGCATGTCGGGACAATCGTCAGGCGGAATCACGGGCGTTTCAGACATTGCGCGACACCGGCGAATTGCACGCCGGATGTGGCGGAGTTAGAGGGGCGCAGCAAGAGCCTGCGGCGCGACATTTTGCGGAAAGGCTCTTGACCCGATTGCGGCGAGCCACATTTCTCCGTATGGGTATGTAGTATTTATTTTCATACAAAATGAGAGTGTTGAATAGGCGATGAGCAGGGTCGAGACGGATGTCGCAATCATCGGGGCGGGGCCGATCGGGCTTTTCGCCGTGTTCGAGCTTGGGCTGCTGGATCTGAAGGCGCACCTGGTCGACATCCTCGATCGGCCGGGCGGGCAATGCACCGAGCTCTATCCCGAGAAGCCGATCTACGATATTCCCGGCCTGCCCATCGTCACCGGGCAGGAACTGACCGACAAGCTGCTTGAGCAGATCAAGCCGTTCAACCCGACCTTCCACTTCAATCAGATGGCGAGCGGACTGGAGAAGCTTCCCGACGGGCGTTGGAAGCTGACCACCGATGCGGATGAAGAGATCGTCGCGCCGGTCGTCGTGGTCGCGGCCGGCGGCGGAAGCTTCGTGCCCAAGCGTCCGCCGATCAACGGCATCGACGCCTATGAAGGCAAGTCCGTGCATTACGCCGTGCGCAAGATGGAAGCGTTCCGCGGCAAGAACATCCTCATCGCGGGCGGCGGCGACAGCGCGCTGGACTGGACGATCAACCTGGCGCCCATCGCGAACAAGCTGACGCTGGTGCATCATCGCGACGGCTTCCGCGCGGCGCAGCACAGCGTCAACCAGATGCGCGAACTGGCGGCGCATGGAAAGATCAATTTCGAGATCGCGTCCGTCAAAGCTTTGCATGGCGCGGATGGACAGCTCAGCGCCGTCACGCTCTCCAACGCCGAGAAGAAGGAATGGGAGCATGCGTGCGACACGTTCATTCCGTTCTTCGGCCTCACCATGAAGCTTGGCCCCATCGCGGAATTCGGATTGAACCTTACCGAAAATCTCATCGCGGTGGACACGGCGAAATTCCAGAGCACGACGCCGGGCATCTTCGCCATCGGCGACATCAACACCTATCCCGGCAAGTTGAAGCTCATCCTCTCCGGCTTCCACGAAGCGGCACTGATGGCGCAGGAAGCGTTCCACATCTGCAAGCCGAACGAGAAGCTGCGCTTCCAGTACACGACGTCGTCGTCCAACCTTCAGAAGAAACTGGGTGTCGCGTGAAGATCGTCGCTACCGACCGCAATGGTACGGAACACATCGTCGAAGGCCGCGACGGCTGGAGCGTGATGGAGATCCTGCGCGACGCCGGACTTCCCATCGCGGCCGAATGCGGCGGCGCCTGCGCCTGCGCGACCTGCCATGTCTATGTGACCGGCGACTGGCTGGAGAAGTTGCCCGCCAAATCCGATGCCGAGACGGACATGCTGGACATGGCGTTGGCCGTGGAGCCCAATTCCCGCCTCTCCTGCCAGATCACCTGCGGACCCGAACTGGACGGCATCACGGTTACGGTCGCGCCCGAATAATTGCTGTATTGCGATAATTTATTTCCGTGCTAGGAAATGGCCGAGCGCCCTTCCACACGGAGGCCTTATGGCTGTTTCCCCCCGACTTCTGAGCCTGAGCCGCTTCATGGCGTGGCTCTCCACCGCCGGCTTCGTGATCGCCCCCGTGGTGGTGATCTACGTCTTTCTCAAGCCCGAGCAGAGCCGGTGGGTGATGTTCCACATCGAGCATCTGGGCGCGGACCTGAATGACAGCGTGCCGCTTCAATTTCGCCTCATGGCGCTCGTCTGCGAGCTGGTGGCGGTTGCTTTCAACATGTGGGCGCTGTGGTCGTTGCGGACACTCTTCCTGCGTTATGCCCGAGGCGAAGTGTTCTCGCGCGAGGCGCTCGGTGCTTTGACCGATGTGGGCAAGGCGCTCATGGGCGGCGTGATCGCGGGCGTCGTCATGCAAGGGCCGATCTCACTGGCGCTGTCATGGCCGCTCGGCCCGGGGCATCGCGCCATCTCCATCGGCTTCGGCAGCAACGACATCGTCGGACTGTTCATGGCCGGTGTCGTGTTCGTCATCGCGCGGGTGATGGCCGAAGCACGGCGTGTCGCGGAAGAAAACGCGGGGTTCGTGTGATGGCGATCATCGTCAACCTCGATGTGATGCTGGCGAAGCGCAAGATGCGTTCGAAGGAACTGGCTGAAATCATCGGCATCACCGAAGCCAATCTTTCGCTGCTCAAATCCGGCAAGGTGAAAGGCGTGCGTTTCGAAACGCTGGACAAGATCTGCGCGGCGCTGGAATGCCAGCCGGGCGACCTTCTGGAATTCAAGCCGGGCAGCTAGATGATCGCAGCGGTGCAGGCGTTTGAGCCACGAAGGCTCGTGGGCGGCGCGGCCGTTCTGCTTCTGCACCTGCTCGTCATCGCCGCCCTTCTCAGCACGACGCGCTGGACATTTGCGCCGACCTCCGAACCAAAAGAGATCATCCTTCATCTCATCGCGCCCAAATCGGAGCCGAACCCGGAAGAGAAGAAGAAGCTTCCCACGGCAGCGCCGCGAACCGTTCGCGAACCTGCGCCAGCTTTCGTGCCGCCGCCGGCTTTTACGCCACCCACGACATCGACAGCGCCGGCGCTCAACGGACTGAATCGTCAACTCTTCGGCTGCACGCCCGATGCGCTAGCTTCGGCGACGCCGGCGGAGCGCGCGGCTTGCGCATCGGCATCGCTCGGGCCGCGTTATGATCCCGGCGCGACGGACTTCCGCGATCACACCGACCGCTCCAGGAGCGCCGCGCAATGGGCGCGGGACCGGGCGCGAAAGAACAGCCCGCTGCTTCTACCCTGCATGAGTCCGGACGGCTGGTCGCCGCTTTACACCGCCTATTGCCTGGCGAAGACCGCGGTGACCGGCAAGCTCGAGGGCGAGAGCCAGAGGGGTTATCAGGATCAGCCAGACCATATCGCCAACGAAGGCGATACCCGCCTGGCGCCTGTGCCGCATTGATGGTCGGCGCTGATTACAGCGCGGAAAGTTAAGCGTACTCATCGCGATTGCCCGCGCCCCGGTTTGCCTGTCATATGCGCGCACTGGCTTTGGGGAAGCCGCGCGGTATGGAGAAGGCATGTTCTCGCAGGTTGACTGGCGCAAGGTTGCGACCGGCAGCGGCGTGCTTCTTCTCCACCTTCTCGTCCTGCTGGCGCTGCTGAACGTCACAGGCGTGGTGAGACTGGGCGAGAACGCACCCAAGGAAATCATCCTCACCCTTTCGCCGCCACCAAGGCCACAAGCCGCGCCGCAGGTCCAACTGCCTGAGACCTTGCCTATTCCCTTCGCGATCGCACCCGAACGCGCGCCGCGCCCGATCACGGCGCCGCCGGAACGGCAGAATGCGCAGCCGCAAGGCGACATCCGCGACATCGGCCGCTATCTGCAAAATTGCAGCGGCACATTCTACGAGCAGCTTTCGCCGGCGGAGCGGAAGAACTGCCTTCTGTTCAAGAACCAGCACAATGGCGAGAAAGCACCGCTGCTGGGCGAATCCAAACCGTCGCCGTTCGACCAGGTGATCCAGGAGCGCAATGCGCCCGTCGTGCCGGCTTTCAAGCAATGCGATCCGGCCTCCTACAATGCCTCCATGCACAATGTGCCTTGCACGAACTTCACCGGCGGTCACAATCTGCTGGAGATGAACCCGGGGCATTAAACCGGGGGCGGAGGGCGCCATGGGACTTTACGATCACTACATCCTGCCGGTCGTGCTGAACGCGGCGATGAGCACAAAGCCCATTCGCTATCAGCGCAAGAAAGTGGTGCCGCGCGCGGAAGGCCGTGTGCTGGAGATCGGGTTCGGCGCCGGCCACAATCTACCCTTCTACGATGCGTCGAAAGTCTCGCATCTGTGGGCGCTGGAGCCTTCGCCGGAAATGCGCGAGCGCGCGGCGGAGCGCGTTTCGCAAAGCTCGATCCCGCTGGAATTTCTCGATCTGCCGTCGGAGCAGATTCCGCTGGAGAACGAAGCTGCGGACACTATCCTCATCACCTACACGCTCTGCACCATTCCCGATGTGATGAAAGCCTTGGGCGAGATGCGGCGCGTGCTGAAGAACAACGGCAAGATGATCTTCTGCGAGCATGGCGAAGCGCCGGATGCGAATGTGCAGAAATGGCAACGCCGCGTGACGCCGGCCTGGAAATTCATCGGCGGCGGATGCCATGTCGGCCGCCAGATCCCGAAGATCATCCAGGACTCCGGCTTTCGCATCACCGGCATGGAGACGATGTATCTGCCCGGCACGCCGCGCTTTGCCGGATTCAATTACTGGGGCGATGCGGTGAAGGCTTAACGCTCGATCCGCGTCACCGTCACTTTCGGCTTCTGACCCATCGTCGCGACGTTCGCCCGCGCCACCGTCGCCATCATGCGCAAAATCAGTTCGCAAATCTCACGATGGAATTTGCGGCGCTCTTCCAGCATCGGCTTTGTGTAATAGCCGTTCTTGAGCGCGTTGCGATTGCCCCTCGGCGCGCCGCCCCGGTTCTTCAACCGCAGAACCGGACGCTGCTTTTTGCCATTGCTTTGATCGCGCACGATTTTCGCCCGAAGGTTGTTTTTCGAGAACGAGGGGGGAGGGGCACCCCCCTTCCTCAGTGCTGAAGTGCGGCGATATCGGCTTCGACCTGCACGGCGAGCGCGTTGAGCGCCGACACATTGAAGCGCGCAAAGGCGCTGATGCGGCGGGCCTTGCGGCGCAGCGCGCGCATGTGATGGACCTCGGCATCGGGAGACTCAGCCGTCGTCACGGCCAGAACGGGGGTTGCGAGGCTTACGTCAATGCTTTCAACTGCTTGCATGATTTCTGTTCCCTCTTTGTCCAAATAGAACGTAGAGGGAACATGCTCCGCCGTCAAGAGGCGGCATAGCCGTTATAGTCGGGCGATTCAAACTGGATAAGACGATGCGACAGGCGGCGTGCAGTTGCGGACAACTCCGTGTGGAATGCGAGGGCGTGCCGCTGAAAGTGTCGATCTGTCATTGCGATGCGTGCCGCAAACGCACCGGCAGCGCGTTCGGCGTGGCTGTTTTCTATCCGCGCGACAAAGTCTGCGCGCACGGCGAAGAACGCACCTTCACCCGCATCGCCGACAGCGGCCGGAATGTGACGTTCCACTTCTGCCCGCAATGCGGTGCGAATGTGTGGTGGGAGCCCGAACGCATGCCGGACCGCGTGGCCGTCGCGCTGGGCGCCTTCGCCGATCCGGATTTCCCGATGCCCGATCAATCGGTGAGCGACACGCGGCGGTACAAGTGGATCGAATTTCCGGAAGCGATGCAGAAGCGGGCGTAAATTACTTCACCTTCATCATCGTCACGGCCGGGCGTGTCCCGGCCATCCATTTTCCAGAGGCCGATAACTTTTGCACTGCTTCTGGAAAATGGATGGCCGCCACGAGGGCGGCCATGACGAATGTGGTGAGAGTGAAAAATCTACTCCAGCGGCTCCACACCTTTGAATGGTTCATGCGCGCTGAAGGAGGGCTCGGTGAACCAGCGGGGACCGTCTTCCGTCATATAGAAGTGATCTTCCAGACGGATGCCGAGTTTGCCGGGCACCACGATCATCGGTTCGTTGGAGAAGCACATGCCGGGCGCGAGCGGGGTCATGTCGCCGCGCACGAGGTTGGGCGATTCATGCACGTCCATGCCGATGCCGTGACCGGTGCGATGCGGCAGGCCTGGCATGTTGTAATCGGGGCCGAAGCCTTCGGTGCCCATCGAGACGCGCGCGGCATCGTCCACGCTGGAACAAGGTGCGCCGAGCTTCGCGGCTGCGAACGCCGCGGCCTGCGCGCGCTTTTCCGCTTCCCACACGCGCACATATTTGTTCGATGGCGGCGCGCCGAAGACATAAGAGCGCGTGATGTCGGAATTGTAGCCGTCGAAGCTGGTGCCGGTGTCGATGAGCACGGCGTCACCCTCTTTCAACACGCGATCGGTTTCGCCGCCATGCGGCAGCGACGTGTCTTCGCCGAAGGAAACGATGCAGAAGATGTTGCCGCTGCCGCCGAGCTTGCGGTGCTCGCTGTCGATGAACTTCTCTACCTCGCTGGCCCGCATGCCGGCTTTCAGACGCTTCCACGCGCGGCGCCGGACTTCGAGGGTGACAGCCTTGGCATGCTGCATCAGCGCCAGCTCGTTCTTGGATTTTATCCGGCGCAGCGCATTGATCAGCGGCCCGGCGCTGACGAGACGTTCGTCGCCGAACACGCCGCGCAGACCAAGAAATGTGAAGAGGGCAACCTGATCGTCCACCGCGAGCTTGCCGGTGGGCAGGCGGCCCTTGATGAGCGCGTAGGGACTTTCCTCTTCCTGCCAGACATGGATGTCGCCTTCGATGCCGATGACCTGCGCGACCTTGTCCTTCTCGAAACCGGGCGTGATGTATTCCACGGTGCCATTTTGATGGATCAGCGCGCCGGTGAACCGCTCCGACGGATGCCAGGAGAAGCCGGTGAAATACCGCAAGCTCGTCGTCGGCCCGATGAGCACGGCGGCAACGCCTGCGCTCTCCATTTCCGCGCAGAGCTTGGCGATGCGCTGCTTGCGTTCGTCTTTTCCGATGGCGGGCGGCATCGTGAGTTTGGTCATGTGAGACTCCAATTTCCTCCCCCGTTTGCGGGGGAGGTGCTGAGCGAACGTAGCGAAGCGAAGCGGAGGGGGTAAGTGGAGCGCCCCCTCCGTCAGTCGCTGCGCGACTGCCACCTCCCCCGCTTCGCAGGGGAGGAAAATGTTACCGGCTCATCAACTGGTATGGCCCGCCCTTTTCGATGCTGCGCTTGTAGGCGGGGCGGGCGTGGATGGCGTCGCGGTAGCGGACGAGATTCTTGTAAGGCGCCAGCCGCGCGCCCGCGGCTTCGCACACGAAGATCAGCATGATGTCCGCGCCGGTCAGCGTATTGCCGACGAAGAAATCGTTGCCGCCGAGCGATTTGTCCATGAAGGAGAGATGATTGTCGATCTCGCTGTCGATGCGCGGCTTGAGCGGCGCGACGGTATCGCCGAACGGCGCGGTGTAGAGCGCCAGCATCAAGGGCAGCATCGCCGAGCCTTCGGCGAAATGCAGCCACTCGATATATTGCCAGTATTCCTTCGTGCCCGTTTTTGGCTTCAGTTTGCCGTTTCCATAAGTCTCGATGATGTATTCGACCTCGGCGCCGGATTCGGCGATTCGGATGCCGTTATCTTCGATCACGGGCGACTTGCCGAGCGGATGCACCTTCTTCAATTCCGGCGGCGCGAACGGCACGGGCGACATGCGCTGATATTTCACCAGCTCATAGGGCGTGCCCAGTTCTTCCAAAAGCCACATGACACGCTGGGAGCGCGAATTGTTCAGATGATGGAGTTTCAGCATGGTGCTCTTTCCTTTTCCTCCCCCGTTCCACGGGGGAGGTGCCGAACGTAGCGAGGTGGAGGGGGTCTGTGGAGCGGAAATACCCCCTCCGTCAGTCGCTTCGCGACTTCCTCCTCTCCCGTAAACGGGGGGGGGAAAGAGGTCAGCCCGGCGTGGTGCCTTCGAGGCCGCCGCCTTTGCCGAGAAGCGGGAAATGCACGGCTTCGATCTTGTTGCCGTCCAGATCGAAAATGAAGGCGCCGAAATAGGTGGTGAAGGCGGCCTGGCGCGGGCCGGGATCGCCGGCGCTTTTGCCGCCGCGCGCGATGGCGGCGTCGAAGAATTCGCGCACCGCCACTTCGCTCGGCGCGCGCAGGCAGATGTGGATGCCGGTGGTTTCCGGCTGCGGCTTCAGACCGTCGCGCGCGTTCAGCCAGAACTCCGGATATTTCTTGCCGAAGCCGATGGTGGCCGGCGAACGGTCGACAAGCTGGGTCAGGCCAAGCGGCCCCAAGACGGTGCGATAGAAATCGCCGCTGGTCTTCAGGTCGGAAACGGCAATCGAAACGTGGTCGATCATTCCCGCAGGAGTGTGGCACGCGGAAGGCAGATCGCAACGCGCAATCCTTCAGGCGCCCACTCATGCGCGATTTTGCCGCCAAGCTGGCCTTCCACCGAGCGGCGGGCGAGCGTGGTGCCGAAGCCGGAGCGTTCGGGCGGGGCGGAAACCGGCGGGCCGCCGCGTTCGATCCAGGCGATATCGAGCGTCGTCTCGGTCAATGTCCAAGACAGGTCGATCGTGCCGTGTTCGCCGCAGAGCGCACCATATTTGGCGGCGTTGGTCGCCAGTTCGTGCAGCACCAGCGCCAGCGAGGTGACGGCATCGGGCGCGATGCCGATGTCCTCGCCGGTCATCGTCACGCGATCTTCGACATGGCTGATGCGATAAGGCGCGAGGATATCGGCGAACATCGTGCGCAACGGCACGTCGCTCGATTGCATCTGATCGCCGTTGAAGCCGGGCTGCACAAGTTCATGCGCACGACTGAGAGCGCTAAGCCGGCCTTGCACCGCTTTGGACAATTCATCGGCGGAGTTGGCCGAGCGCGCGCTCATCACCACCAATGAGTTGGCGAGCGCGAAGATGTTCTTCACGCGATGATTCAGCTCGCGCACCAGAAGCATGTGCTTCTCTTCGGAGCGCTGGCGGTCCAGCTCGCGGCGATGGCGCTCGATGGCGATGGCCGTGGTCTGCGCCACCATGGAGATGACTTCGGTGTCGCGCTCGGTCGGCTCTTTGGGTTCGCGATAATAGTTGGCGAAGGTGCCGAGCACGCGGCCATCGGCGCCGCGGATGGGAACGGACCAGCAGGCGCGAAGGCCATGCTGCAAGGCGAGATCGCGGAAGTCCTTCCACAAAGGATCGTTCGCGATATCCGAAACGAAAACCGGCTGGCCGGTGAAGGCCGCGGTGCCGCAGGAGCCCACGCCCATGCCGATAGCAATACCGTCGATCGCAGCATTGTATTCATCCGGCAGGCTTGGCGCAGCGGCTTCGCGCAGATGCTTGCCGTCATCGGACAGGAACAGGATCGACGCCAGCATCTCGCCGTTCGAAGGTTTCTCGACCAGCAGCACGATGTCGCGCAACACCTCTTCCAGCGGGCCGCCGGTGGCGATGCGCGCGAGGATGTTGCGCTCCGCTTCCAGAAGAGCGGAGGTCATGGCGGCGTTGTTGTCGAGATAAGTGATGGGCAGGACTTTCGTTCGAAGAGTCGATTTTAGCTTGGTGGGAAAATCTCACCAAGACTGTTAAGCGCGCGACAAAGAGTGAGTGTGTACGATAGCGAACAATGGGGCTGAAATTGGACTACTCATTTAACGGCTTATGAGCCGTTGCTGCGCGCGACGTCCGCAGCGTTCAACGTGTCGCGCGCCACATGGGCCATATCTTCGGACCGCCCGGCACCTGCATCTCGCCCGTCACCTCAAAGCCGAAGCTTTGATAGATCGGGATGTTCGTGTCCTTGCTGGATTCCAGATAGCAGGGCATGTGCGCGGCATCCGCCATCGCCAGCGTGTGGCGCATGATGATGCCGCCATAGCCTTTGCCCTGGAACGCCGGATCGGTGCCGATGGTCTGCAGGTACCAGTGCGGCGTATGCGGATGCGCCTTCTCCATCATGTCCATGGTGCCCAGGACGCGGCCGATAGAACTGCCGAAGGTGGAGAGCAGCGCCGGGCCGTTGGTGATATAGGCCCAGAAGGGCACATCCCACTCGTTCGGCGGACGCCACAAGGTGACGGACTCGTAATTCGTCGTGGTGAAGCAGGCGCCATGCGGTTCGCCGAGCTTGAAGAGAATGCCCATCACGGTTTGCAGCTTCTTCAGGCGCTTGGAATCGTCCGGCAGAAAATAGGAGAACACCGGGTCGGTGTAGAACGCGCGCGCCAGCGATTGGGACAGCGGCGTGAAATCTGCGCGCGTAGCATTGCGAACGGATGTTTCCGGCATTCCCTGGCCCCACATTCTATGAGCGGCACTATAGCCCGGAATTGCCGCAGCGCATCGGCTTGTGTTGCGCCGCCGGATGGTGCGAGGCTTCGCGCCGCTTTGATCTTAGGGGGATTTCCATGGCTTTGAAAACGATCCGCGCGCTGGCGTTCTGCTCGGCGGCTGTTCTGGCGACGACGGCGGCGCAGGCTTCCGCGACGGATACTTATCAGGGGATCGTGAAAGCCTATTACGAGGCGCAGTGGCAGATGCATCCGGCGGGCGCCACCGTGACCGGCATCCATCAATACGACGCGACGCTGGACGATGTGTCGGCAGCGGGTTTCGCCAAAGAGATCGCCGCGCTGAAGGACACGACGGCGAAGCTGCGCGCAGTGGACGGCGCCAAGCTTTCGCAGAAAGACCGCGACGACCGCGACGTGCTTCTGGGCGTGATCGACGGACAGCTTCTGCAGGAGGAAACGCTGCAGAGCTGGAAGCACGATCCGGGCAATTACGTGAACCTTCTCACCTATGCGGTGTTCGGCCTGATGGAGCGCGATTTCGCACCGCTGCCCGAGCGCATGAAAAGCACCATCGCGCGCGAAAAGCTCATGCCCGCGATGCTGGCGAACGCGAAGAAGAACCTCGTCGACATGCCGGCGGTGTATGTCGACGTGGCGCTGGACAATCTCGGCGGCGGCATCGACTTCCTGAGCAAGGATGTGCCGGCGGCGTTCAAGGACGTGAAAGACCCCGCGCTGCAAAAAGAGCTTGCGGATTCGACCAAGGCGGCCGTCGCCGCGGCGAACGACTTCAAGGCATGGCTGACGGCGCAGAAGCCGAACGCGCATGGCTCCTTCGTTCTGGGACGCGCCAATCTGCAGCGCCTGCTCGCCAGCGATCTTGTCGATGTGCCGGTGGAGAAGGTTCTCGCCGCGGGCGAAGCGCAACTGGCGAAAGACCGCGCGGACTACATCGCCACCGAGAAGCTGGTCGATCCGAAGAACCCGGACAAGGCGATGGACGAAGTGGAAGCGGATCATCCCGATGCCGCGCATCTCATCTCCGACGCGCGCGCCGGACTGGTGGGGCTGCAGAACTTCATCGACGCGCATCACATCCTGACGCTGCCGTCGAAGATGCTGCCGGAAGTGGCCCCGACGCCGCCGTTCGCCCGCGCGGTGATCTTCGGGCAGACCGACGCGCCCGGCGCGTTCGAAACGCATGCGACCAAGGCCTACTACTTCATCACGCCGCCGGAGCCGACCTGGCCGCAGGCGCGACAGGACAAGCTGCTCGCTTACTTCAACCGCTCCTTCCTGCAGAATCTTTCGGTGCATGAATCGCTGCCGGGGCATTTCACGCAATACCTCTTCCAGCACGCCAATCCGGGCTGGTCGCTGGTGCGCAAGATGACCGGCTCCTACACCACCACCGAAGGCTGGGCGCATTACAGCGAGCAGATGATGATCGAGCAGGGCCTCAGCAAAGGCGATGCGAAGGTGCGCCTGGCGCAGATCAACGACGCGCTGCTGCGCGATTGCCGCCTGATCGGTTCGATCAAGATGCACACCGGCCAGATCACGCTAGAGCAGGATATCGAGATGCTGGAGAAGCAGTGCTTCCAGTCGCCGGCCGTGGCCCCGGGCGAAGCCAAGCGCGGGACGAACGATCCGGGGTACTACTCATATACTTTGGGCAAAATGGAAATCCTGAAACTGCGCGCCGATGCGATGAAGCAGCAGGGCGCGAAGTTCGATCTCACCAAATTCCACGACCAGTTCATGAATTCGGGACTGGTCCCGGTGTCGATCATCCGCAAGGAAATGGGCGTGGAGGGTTCGTCGCTGTAACCGCGCTGCACTGTCATCCCCTTCCCCTCGCTTCGCTCGGCCGGGGATGACAGTGGTGCTTAAACCTACCTATTCAACTCTCGCATTGCGCTGTCGAGGCCCTGCAGGGTCAGCGGATACATGCGGTCGCCGAGGATTTGCTGCACAAGGCCGATGGACGGCGTGTAGTCCCAATGCTTCATCGCAACGGGGTTCAGCCAGACGACGTGTTCGTAGATCTGCGTCACGCGGTCGAGCCACACCGCGCCGGCTTCTTCGTTCCAGTGCTCGACCGAGCCGCCCGGATAGGTGATTTCATAGGGTGACATCGTCGCGTCGCCGACGAAGATGACTTTGTAGTCGTGCGGGAATTTGTGCAGCACGTCCCAGGTGTTGCTCTTCTCGTTGTGACGGCGGCGATTGTCCTTCCACACGCTCTCATAGAGACAGTTGTGGAAGTAGAAGAATTCCATGTGCTTGAATTCGGTCTTCGCGGCGCTGAACAGCTCTTCGCAGAGCTTGATATACGCATCCATCGAGCCGCCGATGTCGAAGAAGATCAGCACCTTCACCGTGTTGTGCCGCTCGGGCACCAGCTTCAGGTCGAGATAGCCCTTGTTCGCGGTGTTCTTGATCGTGCCGTCGAGATCGAGCTCTGTTTCCGCGCCTTCGCGCGCCCATTTGCGCAGACGGCGCAGCGCCACCTTGATGTTGCGCGTGCCAAGCTCGACCGAGTCATCGAGGTTCTTGTATTCGCGCTTGTCCCACACCTTTACGGCTTTGCCGTGACGACCCTTGTCCTGGCCGATGCGCACGCCTTCGGGGTTGTAGCCGGAATTGCCGAAAGGCGACGTGCCGCCGGAGCCGATCATCTTCGATCCGCCTTCGTGGCGTTTCTTCTGTTCTTCGAGGCGCTCTTTCAGCGTCTCCATCAGCTTTTCCCAGCCGCCGAGGGCTTCGATCTGCTTCTTCTCTTCCTCGGAGAGGAATTTCTCGGTGAGCGCCTTCAGCCACTCTTCGGGAATCTGCGCCAGCAAGGTGCCGTCGATGTTCTCCAGCCCCTTGAAGACGTGGCCGAACACCTGATCGAACTTGTCGAGATTGCGTTCGTCCTTCACCAGCGCGGCGCGAGCGAGGTAATAGAAGTCGTCGATCTTCAGATCGATGACGTCCTTGTCCAGCGCTTCCATCAGCGCCAGATATTCCTTCAGCGTCACCGGAACGCGCGCGGCGCGAAGCTCGTCGAAGAATTGGAAGAACATGGGCGTGGCTTTCGGCAATGGCGATTGCCGCCATTGTCCTCCCCAAAGCCGCCTTCCGTAAAGCCCGGAAAGACCGTTCCGCCGCGTTACTGCGGCGGGATCGTCGTGCAATAGAGCGGGAAGTCACCCCGGGGGGTGGAGCGCTCGATCTGTGCCACGCTGCAATCGATGAGATAACCGTTGCGCACTGTGGTCACGGTCAGGCGCGACGCGGCCGTTTTGTGGTCCACGCTGGCGCGCATCAGCATCGGCGGCGCATCGGGCCCGCCATCCATCAGGCGCTTGTCGTTTTCGGCCAGTGACTGGTCCGAGCCCCAACCTTCCACATATTTGCGGATGCGGATGGAGCCGGAACGGCCATTGCCGTCGTGATAGCGGCACGCGCCGATGATGTTCGGATTCTCCGTCGAAGGACCGGAGACATTCTCCAGCTCGAAGCGCTTGAACTGGAACGGGCACAGCACGCCACTGGCGGCCTGCCGGTAAGAGCCGTCCAGATTCTTGGTCCAGCCGTCGGGCGAGTTGGTGATCTTGCTGAGCACATTGGTGACCGGCGACAGCGGACTGGCCGTTGGCTTGTCCTGCGCGACAGACGGAAGCACGGCGAAAGCCAGAACCGAAGCAACGGCAAAGGCGAAAAAAACCGGACGCATGAAGAGACCCCAGAAAACCCGCTCGAATGTAACTCTATCCCGGCCCGCCGGGTTGCGCCAGCGCACGCCGTCACACAACCGTCTTAACGATAAGACCTTGCGGGATTATTGCGGCGCGGGCGTGATGTCCTTGGCCGCGGCGGCGAAAACAGAGTTGAGAAACAACTTCTCGGACACGGTGTCGCGCGGGTCGGCATATTCCACCGTCACCTCCACCGACCAGTTGCCCACCTGCGTGCCGGCGAAGAGCGTGCGATATTCCAGGGACTCGGCGCGCGCCGTGCGATAGGTGCGCGTATAGACGGTGAGCGGCGGGACATTCTTGGCGCCGAGGCGCATCGTCTTCTCTTCGATCTTCTTGCCGCCGGTGCCTTCCTGCTCGATGAACTTGGACGCGAGCGAAGCCTTGGGATCGTAAGGCCCGGTCAGCGGCGTCAGCACGATGGTGCCGTAAACGCCATCGAGCGCGGCGTAAGAACAAAGGTCAGAGCCAGTTTGCACGTCATTCTCGCCCTGCGCATCGCGCTCGAACGGGCCGATGGAAGCGGGACAGACAAACCCGGAAGCGACATGGATCTTCGCGTAGCCGGGCCCATCCTTGAACGGATCGGCCGCCGATTGCGCGAGAGCGGGCGTGGCGAGAAGGAGGGAGAAGAGAAGCGTGGCGAGTTTCATAACCCCATACTGTCATGGCCCGCGTCCAATCCAAAAACCGTCATGGCCGGGCTCGTCCGGCCATCCATTAACGCAAGCCGCTGGCCTCTGGAAAATGGATGGCCGCCACATAGGCATGCACTCGGGCGCGCTGCGCGCGACCCGGGTGGCAGCCATGACGGATGAGAGTGAAGAAAAACTAATTCCTTGCTTCTCTCCGCGCCAGGAACGCCAGGCGTTCGAACAGATGCACGTCCTGCTCGTTCTTGAGCAGCGCGCCGTGCAGCGGCGGGATGAGCTTGGTCGGGTCTTTCTCTTTCAGCGCTTCCGGCGGCACGTCTTCGTTGAGCAGAAGCTTCAGCCAGTCGAGAAGTTCGGAGGTGGACGGCTTCTTCTTCAGGCCCGGCACGTCGCGGATCTGGTAGAAGACATTGAGCGCTTCCGACACAAGCTTCTGTTTGATGTCGGGATAATGGACATCGACGATCTTCTGCATCGTGTCGCGGTCGGGAAACTTGATGTAGTGGAAGAAGCAGCGGCGCAGAAACGCGTCCGGCAATTCCTTTTCGTTGTTCGAGGTAATGAGGATGATCGGGCGCTGCTTGGCCTTGATCGTCTCGCCCGTCTCGTAAACGAAGAACTCCATGCGATCGAGTTCGAGCAGAAGGTCGTTCGGAAATTCGATGTCGGCCTTGTCGATCTCGTCGATCAGAAGCACCGGGCGCTCCTTGCTCTCGAACGCTTCCCAGAGCTTGCCCTTCTTGATGTAGTTCTTCACGTCTTTCACGCGCTCGTCGCCGAGCTGGCTGTCGCGCAAACGCGTCACCGCGTCATATTCGTAGAGCCCCTGCTGCGCTTTCGTCGTGGACTTCACATGCCAGGTGAGCAGCGGTGCCTTCAGCGCATCGGCGACCTGGAAGGCCAGCTCCGTCTTGCCGGTGCCCGGCTCGCCCTTGATGAGCAGCGGGCGCTGCAGCGCGATGGACGCGTTGACGGCGACGCGCAGGTCTTCGGTCGCGACGTATTTGTCTGTGCCTTCGAAACGTTTGTTGGCGGTCATGGAAGTCTCTGTTTGGGATAGCGTTACGGTCACGGTAGGGGGCGGAACTGGCGTTCGCAAGGGCGCGGGATTTCGGCTAGATTTCGCCCATGAACCAGATACGCCCGTCCTCGCCTGAGACCCTGCCCGCGCGCTTCTATCGCGACGCCGAACTTTACCAAACGGAAAGGCGCGAAATCTTCGCGAAGTCGTGGCTGCTCATCGGCCATGAAAGCCAGATCGCGACGCCCAATTCCTACGTGGCGACGAACGCAGCGGGCTTTCCCGTCATCGTGGTACGCGACAAGGACGGCGCGGTGCGCGCCTTCCACAATGTCTGCCGCCACCGCGCGGGACCGCTGGCCGATGACGGTCAGGGCAAATGTGAAGGCCAGCTTGTGTGCCGCTATCACGGCTGGCGCTATGCGCTGGACGGGCGGCTGGCAAGCGCGCGCGACTTCGGCCCGGCGGAAGGATTCGATCCGCGCGAATATTCCTTGAAGAGCGTGCGTTGCGAAAGCTGGCGCGGCTTCATCTTCATCAACATGGATGAAAAGGCTGGGCCGCTGGAAAAGACCATCGCGCCACTGATCGCGAAGACGGCGCATCTGCCGCTGGAGAAATTCCGCTTTGAACGGCAGACGACGCACGACATCCATTGCAACTGGAAGACCTATGTCGAGAACTACCTCGAGGGCTATCACATCCCTCTGGTGCATCCGTTCCTGAACTCGGCGGTGGATGCGAGCAAATACGAAGTCGATCTGTCGGCGCCGGTCGTGTTCCACTCCGCGCCGCCGCGCGACGGATCGCCGGTGGGCGGCTTGTGGGCATGGTCGTGGCCGTGCCTGGGCGTGAACGTTTATGCCGACGGCATATTGATGGAACGCATGTGGCCGGTCGGACATAACGTGACGCGGCTGGATTATCTCTATCTCTTCCCGGACGACATCGAGCGCGCGGTGATGGAGCGCAACATCGCGGCATCCGAGATCACCACCGACGAAGACAAGAAGATCTGCGAGCAGGTGCAGCGCAATCTCGATGCGGGCATCTACGAAACCGGCCGCCTCTCGCCCAAGCATGAGCAAGGCGTGGCATGGTTCCAGAAGGAAGTGCTGCGCGCCATCGGATAAACGGGGACGTCATGACCTGGAAGATCATCGCCGCCATCGTCGCGTCGGGCATCATCTCCAGCTTCACCGACTGGTTCTTCATGGGCGTGCTGTTTCACGACCGCTATCAGAAATATCCCGAGACCTGGTGGCCGCGGTCGGGGCAGGCGGCGGAGCGCGGAGCGATCATGTCGTCCACCGCGCTGGGCTTCATCACCGCCGCGGCGGTGGCGTTGCTGTGCGAATATGCGGGCGTGACGAGCATTTCCGGCGGGCTGATCGTCGGCACATTGGCCGCGGCGGCCGGACCGCTGGTCACCACCATCACCAACGGCATGTGGATCAAGATCGATCCGGCCGTCACGCTGGCCCATACCGTCGGCTATATCGTGCGCTTCCTCATCGCCGGATTGGCAGCAGGTATCGCGCTCTCCTGATTCCGCCAAACTTTGCGACAGGCCTTGCGACAAGTCCTGACAGACTCGGGACGCGGGCATGACGCCCGCGCGCGATGCTCCCCGCGTATCGGGGATACGCGAATGACCGTCGCACATATTTATACCGTGGCGTTCGAAGGCATCGAGGCGCGCGAGGTGGACGTCCAGGTCCATATCGGCGACGGCACGCAGGGCATCTTCAACGTCGTGGGCCTTGGCGACAAAGCCGTTGCCGAGAGCCGCGAGCGTGTGCGCGCGGCGCTGACCGCCATCGGCCTTGCCATGCCGTTCAGGCGCGTGACGGTGAATTTGGCGCCCGCCGATCTGCCGAAGGAAGGCAGCCATTACGATCTTCCCATCGCGCTGGGATTGCTGGCGGCGATGGGTGTTCTGCCCGCCAGCGAACTCTCCGGCTATGTCGCGATGGGCGAGTTGTCGCTGGATGCGCAGATCACGCCGGTGGCGGGCGTGCTGCCCGCTGCGCTTGCTGCGAGCGAAGCCGGACGCGGATTGATCTGTCCTGCCGCGTCGGGACCGGAAGCGGCATGGGCCGCCGGCGTGGAGATCATCGCGGCACCGTCGCTCATTTCCATCGTCAATCACATGAAAGGCGCCCAGGTTCTCAATCCGCCGAACGCCAAGATCGCAGAAGACAAGACCGTCATTCCCGATCTGCGCGATGTGAAGGGACAGGAAACCGCCAAGCGCGCTTTGGAGATCGCCGCCGCAGGCGGGCACAACATGCTGATGATCGGCCCGCCCGGTTCGGGCAAATCGATGCTCGCCGCACGGCTGCCGGGATTGTTGCCGCCGCTGGATGCGCGCGAGGCGCTGGAGATCTCCATGGTGCAGTCGCTGGCCGGGCAGTTGGCGGAAGGCGCGATCTCGCGGCGACGGCCGTTCCGCAATCCGCATCATTCCGCGTCGATGGCCGCGCTGGTCGGCGGCGGGCTGCGCGTGAAGCCGGGCGAAGTCAGCCTCGCGCATCTGGGCGTGCTGTTTCTGGACGAGCTGCCGGAGTTTCAGCGCGGCGTACTGGATTCCCTGCGCCAGCCTATCGAGACCGGCGAAGCGATCGTGGCGCGCGCCAATGCGCATGTGCGCTATCCGGCGCGCTTTCAGCTCGTCGCCGCGATGAACCCGTGCCGCTGCGGGTATATGAGCGATCCGGCGCAAGCCTGCGGGCGCGCGCCCAAATGCGGAGGCGATTATCAGTCGCGCATATCCGGACCTCTACTCGACCGCATCGACATTCATGTCGAGGTGAACAGCGTCAGCGCCGCCGATCTGTCGCTGCCGCCGCCGGCGGAAGGCACGAGCAATGTGGCCTCGCGCGTGGCGAAGGCGCGCGACATCCAGCGCCTGCGCTTCGAGAACGAGGCCGTTCGCACCAATGCGGAAGCGGAGGGCGAATTGCTGGACCGCGTGGCGACGCCCGAGAAAGCCGGCGCCGATCTTCTGAGCGACGCGGCCGATGCGATGAAGCTCACCGCGCGCGGCTATCACCGCGTGCTGCGCGTGGCGCGCACCATCGCCGACCTTGCGGCCAGCGAGACGGTGAAGCGCGCACATGTGGCGGAGGCGTTGTCTTACCGGCGGGTCGCCCAGGTCCATTGAACGGAACTTTTTCGGAGACCGGCGCGTTTTCGGGCGGGGCAATTTCGCCTTTCGGGAGCAGTCATCATGGGTAAGATCGCCATTCTGGGCGTGGTTCTCATTGTTCTGGGCATCGCGGGTCTCGCGATCGGCCATTTTAGCTACACCGAGACCAAGCCGGTGCTGAAAGCCGGGCCGCTGCAGGTCAATTCGAAGGAAGAGCACAACATCTCCATCCCCACCATCGGCAGCATTGTTCTGTTGTTGGTCGGCGCCGGACTCGTCGTTGCGGGGCGGAGAGCGGCGTGAGCGGCGAAGGCCAGCGTTCGGGGTTTCGCGCCTCGGATATCGGCACCACGCAGCATATTTCCCAGACAACGCATGAGCGGCTCTCGCTGTTCGCGCGCATGGCCAATGCCACCGCGCGCGCGGCGGGGAAGCCCGCCACATTTCTTCTCTGCGTTCTGGTGGTCGTGGTATGGGCCGTTTCCGGACCCGTTTTTCATTTCTCCGACACCTGGCAACTCGTCATCAACACCGGCACCACCATCGTCACCTTCCTGATGGTCTTCCTGATCCAGAACACCCAGAACCGCGACGGGGCGGCGCTGCAGGCCAAGCTGGATGAATTGATCCGCGTGACCAAGGAAGCCCGCAACGATCTGGTCGGCGTGGAAAACAAGCCCGAAGCGGAGCTCAAGCATCTGCGCGAGGACTGCGAAGCCGAAATCCTCACCGGGGAAGAGGGCCGCTGACAGACCCACGCGCGTGATATATGGTGGAATATCACGCTGCCGGAGGGGATCATGGCCAGGCTTCGTTTTGCGTTCGCGCTGCTCTGCGCGGTCCTGTTCGCAACGCCGGCTCTCGCGGCCGACATCACCGTCTTCGCCGCCGCGTCCCTCACCGATGCGCTGAACGAGATCGGCAAGGCTTATGAGGCCAAGACCGGCAATCATGTCGTGTTCTCGTTCGCCGCATCGTCGGTGCTGGCGCGGCAGATCGAATCCAGCGCGGGCGCGGACATGTTCCTCTCCGCCGATCTCGACTGGATGGACTATCTCGACAAGAAGAACTTGTTGAAGCCGGGCACGCGCAAGACATTGCTCGGCAATCATCTGGTGCTTATCGCGCCTGCCGGATTGAAAGTGAATGTGAAGATCGCGCCGAAATTCGATCTCGCCGGCGCGCTCGGCAACAGCCGTCTGGCGCTGGCCGATCCGGCATCCGTGCCCGCCGGCAAATACGGCAAGACCGCGCTCACCAATCTGGGCGTTTGGGACAGCGTGTCGGGCAGACTTGCGGTGGCGGAGAATGTGCGCGCCGCGCTGGCTTATGTCGCGCGCGGCGAGACGACGCTCGGCATCGTTTACAACACCGACGCGAAGATCGAGCCGCGCGTGCATGTCGTGGGAACCTTCCCCGACACCAGCCATGCGCCAATCCTCTATCCCGTCGCACTCACGAAAGACGCCAAGCCCGTGGCGGCGGACTTCGAGACATATCTCGAAAGCACCGCGGCCAAAGCCGTGTTTCAGAAAGACGGCTTCATCATCGTCGGCCGATAGGCCGATGGTCCAATAACAAACGCCGACAATTCGCTTTAGGGGGATGCCATGACACTGCGCGGATTTTTATACGTTTCGGCGGCGCTGGCGGCGCTTTGCGCCCCTGCCTATGCCGACGACGCAGCCATCGAACAGCGCCTCAACCAGATGCAGAAGATGCTGGAAGCGCAGCAGCACCAGATCGAAGCGCAGAACGCCGAGATCAAGTCGCTGCGCGGGGCCCTCAAGAAGAAAGGCATACACGTCGAAACCGCCGCAGAGTCCGCGCCGGCACCGGTGCCGGTGGAAGCGCAAGTTCAGCAGCAGCAGGTTCGCCTGGGCGATCTGGAACGCAAGGTGGATGCGCAGGAAGACGAGCTGCACAAGCAGGCCGACGCGTCATGGAGCTTCAAGAACGGGCGGCCGACGATCAGCTCGCGCGACGGGCGCTTCTCGCTCGCCATCCGCGCGCTCGGCCAGTTCGACGCGGCCTATTACATGCAATCCGCCGCAGCGCGTTCGCTGGCCAACGGGCCCGATCTTTCCAGCGGCACCAATTTCCGCCGCGCGCAGCTCGGCATCCAGGGCAAGCTGTTCGGCGACTGGTCGTATAATTTCAACACCGAGTTCGGCGGCTCGGGCGGCACCGAAACCGGCGGACGCGTGCAGGCGTTGTATGTCGAATATGACGGATTGAAACCGTTCGCCTTGCGCATCGGCGCCTATCCGCCGGCGGGCGGCCTGGAAGATAACACCGGCTCTGCCGACACGCTGTTTCTGGAACGCGCAGGACCGTCCGACATCATCCGCAACGCGGTCGGCGGCGACGGACGCGATGCGGCGAGCATTCTTTATGTGACCGACACGTTCTATGGCGCTTTGTCGCTGACCGGCGCGAAGGTGGGCGATGGCGCGGTGTTCGACGAGCAGGAATCGATCCTCGGCCGCGCGGCGGTCTCGCTGTGGTCCGATTCCGACTCGCGCTTCGTGCTCAGCGGCACGGCGGCGGACATGTTTCGCGGCAACGAATCCGCGCCCGGCCCCGGCTCGCCACGCATGCTGACGTTGTCGGTATCGCCGGAGCTGACGGTGGATTCGAATGGTACCAAGCTCGTCTCCACCGGCGGTGTCGACACCGACAGCGCGAAGTTCTGGGGCGTGGAAGCCGGCGGCAACTGGCGCAATTTCTACGCCCAGGCCGGTTACTTCGGTTACGACATCGATCAGCGCGTGGAAGCCCCCGCGCTTGCCAAGCCGGATCTGAATTTCAACGGTTGGTATGCGCAGGCGAGTTGGGTGCTGACTGGCGAGAGTCGCGGTTATTCGGTCGCGAACGCCGCTTTCACCGCGCCGGCGCCCGAAGGCACATGGGGCGCGTGGGAATTGGCCGGGCGTTACAGCGATGTCGATCTCAACGACAAGACCGGATTGTTCGGATTGGCGACGCCTTATGGCGGTATCCGCGGCGGCGAACAGAAGATCTGGACCGCGGGCGTCAACTGGTATCCCAACAGCGTGCTGCGCTTCTCGCTCGATTATCAATGGATCGACGTGGATCGCTTGAGCGGCACTGGCGCGGACATCGGACAGGACGTGCAGGCGCTGTCGTTTAGATCGCAGATAGCACTGTAACTTTCCTCCCCCGTTTACGGGGGAGGTGCTGAGCGAGCATCGCGAGCGAAGTGGAGGGGGCCGTCCCGCACGATGTCCCCCTCCGGCGCTTCGAGCCTCCTCCCCGTAAACGGGGGAGGAAAACTATACCGCCGCCCTTCGTCCCAGCCACCATGCGATGGCCGCGCCCGCGACGACACCGGAGACGATCTCGATGACGATCTGCGCGAGCGTGTAATCGAGCGGGAAGCCGTACCAGTTCCAGTAGGACACGTTCGTGGCGATGGATGTGGCGACGAAGATGCCCACCACGACGCTCCATCGGGTCGCGAATCCGCCCGCGATCATGGAGACGATCCACGCCGCGATCAGCGCTTCGACGAACTGCTTTGCGAACTCCTTGATCAACATGCTGGGCGGCATCCCGTCCATGCCCTTGTTCGCCGGGCGATAGAGAAGCAGGCCGGACGGATGCACTTTCTCCAGCGCCGCGGATTTCTCCATGGCTTTCGGATCGCTGGGATCGATCCAAGGGAAGAAATAAAGACCCGGATGATCGCCGATGGATTTGTCCATTGTGTCGAGCACAACAGTTTCGTTCGGCATATGGCTGAAGCCCGTCGAGCCCAGCGGCGTCATGATGTGCGCGACGGATGTCCAGATGAACATGGCGATGGCGCCGAGCAAAGCTGCAATGAGAATACGCATCGTTGTGCCCCCGAGTTGATGCGGGGGAACTATAGCGCAAGTTTCGCGGCGAAGGTTACTCGGCCGGCGATTGTGCGCTGCGAAATTGGGCCCAGCGCTGCTTGATGGAATCGCTGGTTTCCCGGCTTCCGTCCGGCGACCAGCCGGGCGGGGCGAAGATATAGCCCAGGACTTCGCGCAAGGAGCGCGCCGATGCGAGGTCCTTGGCGATGCCAATAAATTCGTGGAAGGCGACCTTGAAGGGATTGTAGGTCGCCAGGTTCTTCACGATGCCGTAGCGCGGCTTCTCGTTCTCGTCTTCCGGCACGAAGCTGCCGAACATCTTGTCCCACACGATGAAAACGCCCGCATAATTCGCATCCAGATATTTTGCGTTGGTCGCGTGATGCACGCGATGATGCGACGGGGTGTTCATCACCGCCTCGAACCAGCGGGGCATCTTCTTGATCGCTTCGGTGTGGATCCAGAACTGATAGACGAGGTTGATGCCGCCCACGAGCGCGAGCATGCCAAGCGGAAAGCCGAGCAGCAGAAGCGGCGCCTTGAAGATGAAGCCGATCGTGAGAAACCCGCCCCAGGGCTGACGCAAGGCTGTCGAGAGATTGTAGTGCTGGCTGGAATGATGCGTGACGTGCTCGGCCCAGAACCAGCGGATGCGATGGGCACTGCGGTGCCACCAGTAATACGTGAGATCATCGAGCACGAAGCAGATGACGACCGCGGGAACGGACCACGCCACCGTCA
The DNA here is from genome assembly GCA_036569005.1 of Rhizomicrobium sp. Classification (GTDB taxonomy): domain Bacteria; phylum Pseudomonadota; class Alphaproteobacteria; order Micropepsales; family Micropepsaceae; genus Rhizomicrobium. Next base: position 26,601 of record DATCRK010000017.1, read on the forward strand.
TCAGCCGGTACGGCATCACCAGATGCGCGAACCAGACGAAGATGAACCCGAAGATCGTGCCGAACACGACGCTGCCCAGCCCCATGATGAGGCTCGTCGCGGTGTCGCGCACTTCGTAGCGGCCGCGGCCGGCATAGCGCACGAAGAGCATCTCGGCGATGACGAGAAGAATGAAAGCGGGCGTGGCGAGCTGGGTGGGATCGAAATGCATCAGGCTTTGCTCATGCGCGATTCCCAATCGCGCGCGACGTCTTCGTCATGGAAGGCGATCATCGCGGCGGGGAAGGTGAAATCGGAGAAGCGGAAGGACAACGCCGCGCCATCGCGTGCCTGCATGTCCCGGCGCGAAAGCCGGCGTGTGACGAAGTCGCTGCCGCGCGCGGTAACGAGCCAGAGCGAACCGTCGGCCGCATTCTCCAGAACCGCGGAGCGCGAATCCGCGGCGAGTGCAC
>DATCRK010000018.1:0-24890 GCA_036569005.1 Rhizomicrobium sp.
GTGCGGTCTCGGCCGTCGGCGCGATCATGCCCGCGGCCGCCCATGTCGCGGCACGCGCGGGTTGCGCGCGTTCGAGGATCAGAACCTCGGCGCCCGCCTCGCGCAATTTCCAGCCGATGGACAGTCCCGCGACGCCGGCACCGATGATGACGACTTTCATTGCTCCGGGAATTCCTGGAACGCCGCGGCGACGCGGAAACCCGCGGACACGAAGCAGATGATGCCGAACACATAGGCCACGATGCCGAACCATTCGGGACGGATGCAGACGATAGTGAAGGCAATGAATGCCTCTGCGCCGTCCGTCAGGCCGGCCAGATGGGTGACACCCTTTATGCCGCCAACCTTCACATCAACGCCGAGCTTGGTTGCAAACCGCCAATACGAAAGGAAGGTCGCTGCCGAAACGGTGAAAGCAAAAATGAAGAAGCAAGCCGCCAACGCACGCGACGGATCGGCGAGCGCAAAAGCGAAGGGAATGGCGGCACAGTAGATGTATTCCAGGCAGACATCGAGAAAGTCGCCGAGGTCGGTGGCGCGGGTTTGCCGCTTCACGGCCGCGCCCAACCCATCGACCGAACGGCCCAGCGCGATCATCACCAGAGCGATGATGTAGTGGCCAAAGACGATCGCCGGGAACGCCGCAAGGCTCAGGATGAAACCTAGAACCACAAGACGGCTGGGCCGGACATTGCGCCAGGCCAGCGCATCGGCTGTCCGTGCGAAGATCGGGTCCGTCAGCTTGCGGAGAGGCTCGTCGAGCATGGCGCGATGTAGCGGCAGCCCTTCTGCCCGTCAAATGTCTCTCAAGACGGCGGCAATGACGACAGCCCTAAATGGTAGGCGTCCTCGAACGCATCAAGGCCGTGGCTGCCGCCGTTCACGAGCTTGCGCGCCTTGGCGAGGTCGTTGTTCTTGAGCGCGGCACGGATGGCACTCTCATTGTTCTTCAGGAACTGCGCCAGAATCCGCCCGGCCGTCAGCGGATCGTTGCAGAGCTCGGGATTGCCGACGAGGTCCTTCCCGATCTGCGCGCCGACGCGGGCATAATTGCTGCGGCCGGTGAGCTGCACAAAGCCTCGGCCCTTGAACTTCGCGCCGTCGCCTTTGTGTGTGTTGCCAAGAGTCTTCGCGATCTGCGTCGGTGGATCGTAAAGGTCGAAAGGCTCGCCGCCCGGCGAGGTGTTGTATGGGCTCACGCCTTCGGAGATGGCGCGGAAACTTGCCGTCTCCGCGCGGATCGTGCCCAGCGCCATCAGCAACATCGGACGGTCGTCGAGATCGCAAGCGCGCAGGCCATCGCAAACATATGGCAGATTGGCGTTGATATTGCCGTGCGGCGTATCCGGAAACATCGGATAGACATTCGCGGGCGCTACCTTCGACAGGTAGCCTGACACGGCGAGGAATTGCGTCCCGAAATAACCGGTGATCCGCGCAGGACCATCGATCAGCACTTTCGTCCATGCGCCGTCGGGCTGCGTCACCGTTCCGGTCGTGCCGGTCATGAACACCGCGACAATGGCGGATGCGGTGGATGGCCCCGCGCGCAGGTTTACGTTGTCACTCGTGACGGTGAAGTGGTCGCCGACGACCATGATTGCCCCCAATCGACTGCGAATTCCGCGAACGCGCCCCTACGCGGCAGTGCAGTCTGGCGCGATTCCCGCGCGATGCGAACGGATCGCCGGGACAAAATCCGACAAATGCCGGGTTGCCCGTCCCTGTCGGCTTTCTATAGTCGCTTTCAGCCGCGGAAAACCGATGGCAAGGACAGCGGGGGGACACGCACGCCAATGCGGAAAATCGGATTCATCTTGGGGAGCGCCGCGATCATGGCGACGACGATCATCAGCAATACATCCTATGGCGAAATCAGCCGCGGGGATCGTTATTCCGGCGCGACATGGGCGACACGTTCGCCGGTTCTCGCGCAGCATGGCATGGTGGCGAGCGAGCAGCCCCTCGCTTCCGAAGCCGCCGTGCAAATCCTGCGGAAGGGCGGCAGCGCGGTGGACGCCGCGATTGCCGCCAATGCGATGATCGGCTTGATGCAGCCGGTGCTGAACGGCATTGGCGGCGACATGTTCGCCATCGTCTACGATCCCAAGACGCACAAGCTTTACGGCTACAACGGCTCCGGCTGGTCGCCGAAGGGCCGCGATCTGGCGCGCATGACCGCCGAAGTCGAGGCTGCCTACAAGAAAGCGGGCATGACGCCCAAGGCGCATATTCCGCCGGTCGGCACGCTGCCGATCACGGTGCCGGGCGCGGTGGACGGATGGTTCGCGCTGCATGACAAGTTCGGCAAGCTGCCGATGACCGAAGTGCTGGCGCCCGCCATCAATTTCGCGAGCAACGGCTTTCCCGTGACGGAGCTGATCTCCGCTTATTGGAAAGGCGCCATGGCGAATTTCGAACGGCAGAAAGGCCTGATCGCGGAATTCGACAATGCGCGGCATACCTATCTCATCCCCGACGGACATGGCGGCCATACGCCGGCGCAAGGCGAAATCTTCAAGAATCCCGATCTCGCCAATACGCTGACGCTCATCGCGAAAGGCGGACGCGACGCCTATTACAAAGGCCCGATTGCCAAAACGATAGACGCTTACATGAAGCGTATCGGCGGCGATCTTCGCTATGAGGACTTCGCGGATTTCCACGGCGAATGGGTCGATCCGGTCTCGGTGAATTATCGCGGTTATGACATTTATGAACTGCCGCCGAACGGCCAGGGCATGGCGGCGCTGCAGATGCTGCAAATCCTGAAAGGCTACGATCTGAAGAAAATGGGCGTCGGCACCGCGGACACGCTGACGGCGATGCTGGAAGCCAAGCGCCTCGCTTACGAGGATCTGGCGAAGTGGTACGCCGATCCGCGCTTCTATCACGCGCCGATCAAGGGGCTAATCTCCGATGCTTACGCCGATGAGCGCCGCAAGCTGATCGATCTGAAGCACGCCAATCCGAGCTTCGGCCCCGGCGATCCGCGCCTGCATGACGGCGATACGATCTATCTCACCGCCGCCGACAAGAACGGCATGATGGTGTCGCTTATCCAGTCCAACTATCGCGGCATGGGTTCGGGCATCGTTGCCGATGGCCTCGGCTTCATGTTCCAGGATCGCGGCGAGCTTTATTCGCTGAACCCGGCGGCCGCGAACGTCTATGCGCCGCGCAAGCGTCCGTTCCAGACGATCATCCCCGGCTTTGTGATGAAGGACGGGCAGCCCTTCCTCTCGTTCGGCCTGATGGGCGGCGATATGCAGCCGCAAGGTCATGTGCAGGTTCTGACCGACATCATCGACTTCGGCATGAATGTGCAGGAAGCCGACGATGCCGCGCGCTGGCGCCACTATGGCGGCGCGGAGCCTACGGGCGAACCGTCCACCGGCGTCGGCACCGTGGAAATGGAATCGGGTTTCGATCCAGCGGTGAAGGCGGAATTGGTGAAGCGCGGCTACAAGGTCGTGCCGGGCACCGGCGGCTTCGGCGGCTACCAGGCCATCATGCGCGCGCCAAACGGCGTCTATTGGGGCGCGAGCGAAATGCGCAAGGATGGTCAGGTGGTCGGGTACTGATCGTCTGTGTACGGATAAATTAGCTCCTGCACTTTCCTCCCCCGTAGGAGGAGGCGCGAAGCGCCGGAGGGGACTTCGCGCGGTATGGCCCTCTCCGCCTCGCATCGCTCCGCTCGCTCAGCACCTCCCCCGTAAACGGGGGAGGAAAAGTCAACGCTTCGCCGTTTGCCGCCTGGCACTGTTTTGAAAATCCATACGCCGTCTCTGAAATATTGAGGGCGGTGCGGGACGCCGGAAAGGCGCGTGCACGAGAGAGATGCTCTTCTTTCGAAGAGCGTGTTTGGAATGGGAAGCCTTGTTCGGCATCCCGCACCCGGCGCTTTCTGTCCGCAGGTCCGATTGCCACTTCGCTACTCTCGCATCGCTCGACAGGTCCGCTTGCCATCGCGGATTATCCGGCTTTCGCCGGGCCTGTGGTCTTGGCGAGGATTTCGCGCTGCAGGGCTGCCCCCTGCGGCTGCCTTTCCAGGTGATCCCTGTCGGGCACGGGGCGGCAGCGGTATCGGCCGCGACCTCCGCTTCCGAGCCCCTCGTTACGAGGCCCTTCCGCAGACGCCGATCCCACCCGGCGCTCAGGACGGTCCGGACCGCCCCCTCATAGGTGAGACCACCACAAACTAGAACATATTAAGAACAAGTCAAGCGCCATTCCGGCGAGACTGCGACAATTTTCAATAGGAAGAAACCTTTGAAGTTTCCTTCGCATCTACTAAATACCGGATGTGACCGACGCCCCTGACAAGACCATCGCCCTCGCCGAAGCCCTGCGCGGCTTTATCGGCAAATGGAAGCGGCAGATGCGCGCGCAATCCCACGCCGAGGATTTGAGCTGGTCGCAATTCGCCATGCTCAGCCGGCTGGAGCGCGAAGGCCCGTCCACCGTGACCACACTGGCCAAGGCCGAAGGCGTGCGCCCGCAATCGATGGGCGCCACCATTCGTGACCTCGAAGCGGCGGGGCGCGTCACCAGCACGCCCGATCCGCAGGACGGCCGGCAGACATTGTGGTCGGTGACGCCGCGCACGCGCGAACTTGTCATCGCCCTGCGCGCGGCGCGGCAGGACTGGCTCGTCGCCGCCATCCAGAAAAATTATTCGCAAGCTGAGCAGGACGACATCGCGCGCGCGGTGGCGCTGCTTCAACGCATCGTGGAATAGGAAGGACACATCATGGCCGTCACCGCACTCGATCCGAAGACCGCGCTTATCGTCGTGGATCTGCAGAAAGGCATCGTCGCGCGCGAGACCGCGCCCTACCCCGTTTCCGACGTGGTGAAACATTCCGTCGCTCTGCTCGACGCCTTCCGCAAGCACAAGCTGCCGGTGGTGCTGGTGAACGTGACCGGCGGCGCACCGGGCCGCAACGAAGGGCCGAAGATGCCCGCGAGCTTTCCCGCCGAGTTCGCCGAACTGATCCCCGAACTGAAGCAGCAGCCCTCCGACCACACGGTGACCAAGCGCACATGGGGCGCCTTCACCAACACCGATCTGGATGCATGGCTCAAGAAGAACGGCGTGACGCAAGTTGTCTGCTGTGGCGTCGCCACGTCCATTGGCGTGGAATCCACCGCCCGCTTCGCGCAGGAAGCCGGTTACAACATCACGCTCGCCACCGACGCCATGACCGACATGAGCGCGGACGCGCATGAGAATTCCGTCAAGCGCATTTTCCCGCGGCTGGGCGAAACCGGAACGACAGCGGAGATCATCGCTTTGCTCGAAAAGAGGAACGGTTGAGCGGACTCATCACAGGCACATTCCGTTCCTTACGGTTCTACAATTACCGCGTCTGGTTCTCCGGCGCCGTCGTTTCCAACACGGGAACATGGATGCAGCGCGTGGCCCAGGACTGGCTGGTCCTCACCGAGCTGACGCATCACAACGCGACCGCCGTCGGCATTGTGATGGCGCTGCAGTTCGGGCCCCAGCTTCTGCTTCTGCCATGGGCCGGTTACGCCGCCGATCATCTCGACCGGCGCAAGCTGATGATCGCCACGCAGGCGGGCATGGGCATGCTGGCGATGCTGCTGGGCGTTCTGACCGTCACCGGCCACATCACGCTCTGGGGAGTCTACACGATTGCTTTTCTGTTCGGCTGTGTGTCCGCGATGGACGCACCGGCGCGGCAGGTGTTCGTGTCGGAGATGGTGGACGAAGACCACATCGCCAACGCGGTGGGGCTCAATTCCACATCCTTCAACGCCGGCCGCATGATCGGCCCCGCTGCCGCAGGTCTCACCATTGCCGCGCTCGGCACCGGCTGGGCGTTTATCCTGAACGGGCTTTCGTTCTTCGTCGTTCTGATTTCGCTGTTCTTCCTGCGCGTTCACGAGCTGCACACCCATGAGCGCGCGGTGAAACGGCGCGGTGGGCTGCTGGAAGGCTTCCGCTATGTGTGGCAGCGCCCCGATCTGAAGGCCGCGATGATCATGTTGTTTTTTATCGCGACCTTCGGCTTCAACTTCGCGATCTTCATTTCGGTCATGGCGGTGCGCGAGTTCCATGCGGGCGCGGGGCGCTACGGCCTGCTCTCCTCCGCCATGGCGGTGGGAACGATGTGCGGCGCGCTGCTCGCGGCAGGCCGCGAGAAGCCGAGCTTCCAGCATATCTGCCTGGGCGCAGCGGTGTTCGCCATCGGCAGTTCTCTGGCGGCGATCATGCCGAGCTACTGGCTGTTCGCCGCGGCGCTGGTGATCTGTGGCGTGGCGGCGCTGACCTTCGCCAATTCCAGCAACGCGCTGATGCAGCTTGCAACCGACCCAACGATGCGCGGGCGCGTGATGGCGATACGCCTCGCCGTTGCGATGGGCGGCACGCCCATCGGCGCGCCGATCGTGGGCTGGGTGGCGGATACATGGGGCCCGCGCTGGTCCATCGGCGTGGCGGCGGCGTCCGGCATCATCGCGACGATCGTCGGTGTGCGCTACTTGATGAAGCACGAAGACCACCGCGTCTATTTCGCGCGCGGGCGCGTGCGCTTCGCGCCGCCGAACAACGAGGCTACTGCCCCCTAGCGTTCTTCACCGCGAAATCCGCTTTCACCTTGCTGCCGTCGGCGAAATCCAGCGTGACCGGAACGGTGCTGCCCGGCTTCATCAGAGCGGTCTTCGTGTCCATGCACATCAGGTGATAGCCGCCCGGCGCGAAAGTGACGTCGCCGCCGACAGGGACCGGCACGGACGCGACATCGACCATCTTCATCGCGCCGCCTTCGCTTTCCGATTTGTGCAGCATGAGCATGCCGCAGGCAGGCGATTCCGCGCCGGTAAGCGTGGCGATGGCGGTGCCGCCATTGTGCAACGAGAAATAACCGCCGGCGGGAAGATTGCCGGGCAGCGTGCGGAACCAGCCGTCCTTCAACACAAGATCGTTGGCATCGGCTGCGTGGGCGGCGGACGCGGCAAGGAGCATGGTTGCGGCGGCAAGTTCAAAGAGATGCTTTCTCACGTTCTTCCCTTTCCTCGTTGAGGCGCATGTTGACCAGCACCACGATCATGGCGGCGAAGCTCGTCAGCGTGCCGGGCAGCCAGATGATGAGGCCGCCATAATGCATGTCCGACAGGGCTGAGAAATCCAGCGCGCGGCCGCAAATCGTATAGACCGGATAATAGTCGGTCATCGACAGTGACAAAATTGCGCCCAGAACCATCTGCGGCAGCTCGATCAGGAGGATCATCAGTCCACGGATCAATGGCGACAGGCGCGCCGGCGGCTTGGGGCGCGGGTCCAGCACCAGCGACCAGAACATGATGCCGTTGAGCGCCATCGTCCAGTTCATGAAATCGTAGAGCTTGCGGTCGAGCATCACTGTCGTGTGGATGGATGGTATCAGCCAGAAATATAGAAGGCCCACGAACAGCACGGGCGCGATGGCGGGGTGCTGCAGGAAATCCATCAGCGCGCGCACCGGCCGCGCCTTCACGACAGGCTTCAGGAAATCGGGCATACCGGCATAGAGAACCGGACCGCTCGCGCCCATCGCGATCAGGAACGGCCCCGCATGGTGCAGCACGAAATGCGCCCAGCGATGCACGAAGAACATGTGCTGTGCGTAATAATCGATATGCGTCTGCAGCACGATGTAGAGCGAGGCGACGCCGAGGACGAACGACGCACTGCGCCACAGCGGCGGCTTCTCGTCCACGCGTGACAGGCCACGGAAGAACCAGGCGAGCGTCAGCGCCGTGGCAAGGAATTCGGGCCAGGAGAACTCCCACGGCATCCAGAACGGCATGTCCGCCGGATATTGCGTGGTGAGGACGTAGAGTACGGCGCCGAGCGCCAGCAACGCGCCGTAGCCCAACCATTCGGTGGCCGGTTTGCGGTCGGGAGCGGCGGCGAGCGCGGTCATCGCGCGGAAAGATGGCGGGGGCAGCGCGGCGCATCCAGAGGCGTTTGGTCACAGCACATATGCACTCCCTCGCCCCCTTCAGGGGGAGAGGGTTGGGGTGAGGGGGTGGCAAAGCCGAACGCTTGATTGCATGTTGCCGCGCGCGGCTCGCAAAGCGAGACTCCGATTTGTCATTGTGCTTGGCATCAGCGCCCCCTCACCCTGCCCTCTCCCCCTGAAGGGGGCGAGGGAAAGTTCAAAGCTCTCCCATGACTCGCGTTCTTTCGATTGTTCTCCTCCTCACCCTCGCCGCTTGCGGGCGCGGGGAGATGCGGCCGGGCGTGACGGACATCACCGGCGTGATGCCGGACCTAAAGCTGGCGATGACGCGCGCCAATGACGGCGCGGCGGTCACGCAGGATTCTTATCGCGGCAAGATCACCCTGCTCTATTTCGGCTACACGCACTGCCCGGACGTGTGCCCGGCGACACTGTCCAATCTCGCCGACGTGCTGAAGGATCTGGGGCCGCACGCAAGCGATGTGCGGGTGCTGTTCGTGAGCGTCGATCCGGCGCGAGACAATCTCGCGGCCTTGAAGGAATACGCCAATGCGTTCGCGCCGCAGATCGACGGCTTGCGCGGCAGCAACAACGAGATCGCGAAACTGGCGCAGCGTTACCGCGTTCTCTACAGCGTGAAGCAGACACCGCAGGGCGAAGAGGTGATGCACTCCGGCTCGGTGTTCGTCTTCGACCGCGACGGCAAGGCACGCGAGGTGATGACGAGCACGAGCGACACGCGCGGCGTCGCGGCGGATATCGAGAATCTGCTGCGCTAGATCTTGGTCTTCACCGCGCGGCTCATCTTGATCGAGCGCGAGATCCCGAACGCGATGCCCGCAACGGCAAACACGCCGACCGCGAGTAACAGGCCTTTAACGATCGCGAAGTTGTGCGTGCGGGCTGCTGCTTGGGCGAAGAAAGGAAGCGCAAAGGCCAGGATTGCGGCAATACCGAACATGATTGCTGCGACGGTATCGTTCGCCAGTTGTGCTCTCAGCTTCTTACTGGTCAGCGGCAGAATAAAGACAACGCTCAGGGGCAGCATCAATGACACCAAAAACGTCGTGCTCATGGTCGCCTCTTCTATCAGACAGCTCCACCATACCTAAATATGCAGCGCCTTGCCATCGGCGGCCAGCACCGCCTCGTGCATCATCTCGCTGAGCGTGGGATGCGGGAAGATGGTGTGGGCGAGTTCGGCATCGGTGAGTTCACCGGTTTTCGCCACCACATAACCCTGAATCATCTCCGTCACTTCCGCGCCGACCATATGCGCGCCGAGAAGCTCGCCGGTTTCGGCGTCGAACACCGTCTTCACGAAGCCTTCCGCCTCGCCCAGCGCAATGGCCTTGCCATTGCCGATGAAGGGGAAGCGGCCGACCTTGATCTTGCGGCCTGACGCCTTCGCTTTGGCTTCGGTCATGCCGACGCTGGCGACCTGCGGCCAGCAATAGGTGCAGCCCGGCACGTTGGAGGTATCGAGCGGATGCACGCCTTTCACGCCCGCGATCTTCTCGGCGACGATGACGCCTTCATGCATGCCCTTGTGCGCGAGCCAAGGCGGGCCGACGAGATCGCCGATGGCCCAGATGCCGGGAACGCCAGTCGCGCCCCATTTGTCCACGACGACATGCGTCTTATCGACCTTGATGCCGGCCTGCTCGTATCCGTTGTTCTCGACATTGCCGACGATGCCGACCGCCAAGATGACGCGATCCACCGTGAGCGTTTCGGTCTTGCCGTCTTTGGCTTTCAGCGTGGCGGTGACGCTGTCCGCGCCCTTCTGAAGTTTCTCGACCGTGGTCGCGGTCTTGATTTTCATGCCCTGTTTCTGGAACGCCTTGGCGGCGAAGGCGGAAACCTCTTCGTCTTCCACGGGCAGCACGCGGTCCAGCACTTCCACCACCGTCACGTCGCTGCCGAGCGTGCGATAGAAGCTGGCGAACTCGATGCCGATGGCGCCGGAGCCGACGACGAGTAGCGACTTCGGAAAGGACGGCGGCACCATCGCCTCGCGATAGGTCCAGATCAGCTTGCCGTCCGGCTCCATGCCGGGGAACGTGCGGGCGCGGGCGCCGGATGCCAGAACAATGTTCTTGGCTTCGTAGTCCGTGCTCTTCCCATCCTTGGCGACGGTGATCTTGTTCTTGCCAGCGAGCTTGCCTTCACCGTTGATGACGGCGATCTTGTGCTTCTTCATCAGGAAGGCGACGCCGTTCGAAAGCTGCTCCGACACCTTGCGCGAGCGCTGCACGATCTTGCCGATGTCGAACTTGAAATTATCGGCGCTGAAGCCGAACTCGTCGAGCCGGTGCATCAGGTGCCAGATCTCGGAGGAGCGCAGCAGCGCCTTGGTCGGGATGCAGCCCCAATTGAGGCAGATGCCGCCCAGCCGGTCGCGCTCCACGATGGCGGTCTTCAATCCCAGCTGAGAGCAGCGGATGGCGCAGACGTAGCCGGCGGGACCGGAACCCAGAACGATGACGTCGAAAGATTCAGCCAAAAGGATCTCCGAAGAAGCCGAGCAGCATGATGCCGCCCAGCGTGGGCAGCAGGAAGAAACACGTGTAGATGAACGAAACGGTTCCGAACTTCACCGTCGTGATCAGCCACCCCTGATTGTAGAACCGTTTCATGCCGATGAAGATGTAGAGGCCGATGACGAAGAACAGCAGCCACGCCACGGCCCCGCCCGTCAGCACCTGCGCCAGCGCGGCCGCACCGATCAGCGCGACAAATGTGAACGTGTGGACGGTGAGCGAAAAGATCAGATGGTCGACGAAATAATAGTCCTTGCGCTGCCGCCAATAGAATAGCGCCAGCAACAGCGCATAAAGCGGCATGAGCAGGAACAGCGCGCGCGGAATCCACTCCGTCATGGGCCCGTTCAGTGCCGCGGGATCGTTGGCGATACGCTGAACGCCACCGAAGATGTTGCGCTCGATCCAGCTCGCGACCTTTTTCTTTTCCGCGTCCGCCTTCTTCTTCTCCGCCGGAGTCTTGGCCTTCCCGGTATCGACATTCACGTTGAAGGCGCCATTCATGTCGCCGAGGCGCGCGCGCTGCTCTTTGGTCAGCGCGGAGTGGTATTTGCCGATTGGCGCGAAGAAGTAGATCTGCGAATTGATCATGTAGCGCGGCTCGGGCTTGCCGTTCTTGTCCAGCTTGTTCGGCAGATATTTTTCGAGCTTCTTCAGATCGGGATCTGTCGGATCGTAGGCGGGGTTGATGTAGTGGATTTGCCCGTCGGCCGTGCGGACCATCTTGGCCGGCGTTGCCGTCAGCTCGAGCTGGATGATCGCAAGTTTCGTCGCGCTCAGAAGCAGGAAGAAGATCAGGGTCACGAAGAAATAGAGGCGCAATGCCGGAACGTAGCGGCGCGTTCGGCCCTCGCGGAAGGCGATGGCGATCTCGCCCGGCTCCACCAGCAGCGCGATGATCGTGCGCACGATCCGGCTGTCGAAATTGAGCATGTCCTCGAAGAAGTCGTGCAGGATGCCCGCCACGGAGCGGCGGTGGATGTTCTTCTCCTGCCCGCACACCGCGCAGTAGTCGCCGATCAGCGGCACGCCGCAGTTCGGACATACGCCCACCGACACGCCGTCGCGCGCCAGCGCCGCCGCCGCGTGCTGGACCGCCGAGACCGCCGCCGGATCGTGTGTCGCTATGTATTCGCCCATCGTCCCCTCGCGAGCGGATTATAGCAGCATCGATGATGGCTCTTCTATGTATCCCTTGAAGGCCTGCAGGAAGCGGGCGCCGGTGGCGCCGTCGATCACGCGGTGATCGCAGGAGAGCGTGACCGTCATCATGGTCGCGGTCTTGAGGATGCCGTCCTTCACCACCGCGCGCTGCTCGCCCGCGCCGACGGCGAGGATGGCCGACTGCGGCGGGTTGATGACGGCGGTGAAGTCCTTGATCCCGAACATGCCGAGATTGGAGATGGAGAAGCTGCCGCCTTCATATTCCTGCGGCTTGAGCTTCTTCGCCTTGGCGCGCTCGGCCAGCGACTTCACTTCGTTGGAGATGGTGGAGAGCCCCTTGCCTTCCGCGCCGAACACGATGGGCGTGATGAGGCCGAAATCCAGCGCCACCGCCACGCCAATGTCCGCGTGCTTGTGGCGCAGGATGGAGGTTTCCGTCCAACTCGCATTCACTTCGGGTACGCGCAGCAACGAGAGCGCGCAGGCCTTCACCACGAAATCGTTGACCGACAGCTTGTAGCCATTCTCTTTGGGCGCGACCGCGTTCAGCTTGGCGCGCGTCGCCATCAGCTCGTCGATGTTGCAATCGATGGTGAGATAGAAATGCGGGATGAGCGTCTTGGCCGAGGTCAGGCGCTTGGCGATGGTCTTGCGCATGGAATCATGCGGGACTTCTTCGTACTCGCCTTCCTTGTAGAAGAGCTTCGCGTCCGGCAGCGGGGCGATGCCGGAGATGCTTGCGGCTTGTGCTGGTGCCGCGGGCGGGACGCCAGGCTTTGCGGCGGGTGCCCTCGCCGCGCCGGGCGCGGATTCCACGTCGGCCCTCACGATGCGGCCGCGCGGGCCGGAACCGTTCAACGACGCGAGATCGATGCCCTTCTGCTCGGCGATCTTGCGCGCGAGTGGGGACGCGAAAAGGCGGTCGCCATCTTCCTTTGACGCAACATGCTGGGGCTTTGCAGGCTCTTCGGACCTGGCGGCAGCCGCTTGCGGCTTCGGCGTTTCGGGCGCCTTGCCAGACGCGGACTGCGCGGGTTTCGTTTCCGCCTTGGCTGTTTTCGTCTCGCCAGCCTCTTTGGAGATCGCATCCTTGATTGAGGCCATCGCGGAATGAATGTCCGACGCCGGCGCGGCATCGGCCTTTTCGCCTTCGCCCAGCAACACTGCGATCGGTTCGTTCACCTTCACGCCTTCGCTGCCTTCGGGAACGAGGATTTTGCCGATCTTACCCTCGTCGACGGCTTCGAACTCCATCGTCGCCTTGTCGGTCTCGATCTCGGCGAGAATGTCGCCGGACTTCACCGTGTCGCCTTCCTTGACGAGCCACTTGGCGAGCTTGCCCTCTTCCATGGTGGGCGAAAGCGCAGGCATGAGGATGTTGGTGGCCACTAATTGCTCTCCAGGGCTGCGAGATCCCCCGCATTCTGTTCCCAGTGCGACCCGTCGAACTCCGTGGTCACGACGGATTTGAATTCGGATGCGTCGAGGCAGCGGAAGTTGATGCTGTAGCCGTCCGGATGCGAGCGCGGGATGTAGAACGATTTGATCCCGCACACCGAGCAGAACAGATGCTTGGCCGCGCCGGTATTGAAAGTGTAGGCGGAGATGACGTTCTCGCCGCGCACCAGCTTGAAATCCTTGTCGCCGACGATGAGGTGCAGGTAGCCGGTCTTGCGGCAGATGGAGCAGTTGCAATCCACCAGCTCGACCTCGTCCGGCGTGCGCACCTCGAACGCCACCGCGCCGCAATGACAGCCGCCGCGGTGCCAGTGCTTTTCGGCTTTGGAAGGCTTCTTCTTTTTCTGTGCGGTTTGTGCGCGTGTCATCAGACAAACATCCCTGCGTCGGCGCACATCGCCTCCCCCTTGTGGGGAGGCCGACAAAATTCGAAGCGCAGCGAAGAATTTTTCGGGTGGGGGGCCATGCGCGTGACCGGCATCCCCCCACCCGAAAAAGCTTCGCTTTTTCGACCTCCCCACAAGGGGGAGGTGATGATGATGTCTGCGCTCATCGGTAACAAACCGCTTTCGCAGCAGCGATCACGTCTTCGACATGCGGCAGCGCGAGTTTTTCCAGATTCGCAGCATAAGGCATCGGCACGTCCCTGCCCGTGACCTTTGTGGGCGGCGCATCGAGATAGTCGAACGCTTCGCTCGTCACCACCGAACAGATCTCCGAACCGATGGAGCATACCGGCCAGCCCTGCTCCACGGTGACGAGACGGTTCGTCTTCTTCACAGATGCGATGACCGTCGCGGTGTCGAGCGGACGCAACGTGCGAAGGTCGATCAATTCGGCATCGATCCCTTCGGCGGCGAGTTTCTCCGCCGCCTCGATGATGAGGCCGACGCAGATGGAATGGGCGACGAGCGTGACATGCGCACCCTTCTTCACCACGCGCGCCTTGCCGATGGGGACGATGTAGTCGTCCACCTTCGGCACCGGGAACGAGCGGCCATAGACGATCTCGTTTTCGAGGAAGATCACCGGGTTCGGGTCACGGATCGCAGCCTTCAGCAGACCCTTGGCGTCAGCGGCAAAATAAGGCGCGATGACCTTCAGGCCCGGCACATGGGCGTACCAGCTTGAATAATCCTGGCTGTGTTGCGCGGCGACGCGCGCGGCGGGACCGTTGGGGCCGCGGAAGACGATGGGGCAACCCATCTGGCCGCCGGACATGTAACGCGTCTTGGCGGCGGAGTTGATGATCTGGTCGATCGCCTGCATCGCGAAGTTGAACGTCATGAACTCGACGATGGGCTTGAGGCCGCCGAAGGCTGCGCCGACGCCCAAGCCGGCGAAGCCATGTTCGGTGATCGGCGTGTCGATCACGCGCATGTCCCCGAATTCTTCCAGCAGGTTCTGCGAAATCTTGTACGCGCCCTGATACTGCGCGACTTCCTCGCCCATCAGGAACACGGTGTTGTCGCGGCGCATCTCCTCCGCCATCGCATCGCGCAACGCTTCGCGCACGGTGGTGACGACAAGCTCGGTGCCTTCGGGCACATCCGGCTCGTTCAATGTCGCTTCGGCGGCTTCCTCGCGCTTCGCAGGCGGTGCCTTTCGCTGTTCGGTTTCGGCCTGCGCCTTCGTCTCTTCGCGCGCGGGCTTCTTCGGCTGCGTCGCCGCGACGGGCTCGGCAACTTCTTCTTCGCCATCGCCGACCAGCGTGGCGATGGGATCGTTCACCTTCACGCCTTCGGTGCCTTCCGGCACGAGGATCTTGCCGATGGTGCCTTCATCGACGGCTTCGAATTCCATCGTCGCCTTGTCGGTTTCGATCTCGGCGAGAATGTCGCCGGACTTCACCGTGTCGCCTTCCTTCACAAGCCACTTGGCGAGCTTGCCCTCTTCCATCGTGGGCGAAAGCGCGGGCATCAAAATCTGGGTCATGCCAGCACGTCCGTGTAGAGTTCTTCGGCGGCGGGCTCGGGGCTTTCCTGCGCGAATTCGGCGGCGGTGTTCACGACGGCGCGGATGTCCTTGTCCATCGCTTTCAGGTCTTCTTCCTTCACCGTGCCGCGCTCGGTCATGCGCGCGGCGTAGTGCTCGATGGGATCGCGCTTCTCGCGTACCTCCTGTACTTCCTCGCGCGTGCGGTATTTCGCGGGATCGGACATCGAGTGGCCGCGATAACGGTAGGTTTTCATCTCGAGGATGATCGGGCCTTTGCCGTCGCGGCACCACTGCGCCGCTTTCTGGCCGGCGGCATAGACGGCTTCGACGTCCATACCATCGACCTGCTCGCCCGGAATGTTGAACGATGCGCCGCGCTTGTAGAAATGCGTCTCTGCGCTGGAGCGTTCGACGCTGGTACCCATGGCGTACTGGTTGTTCTCGATCACGTAGACGACCGGCAGCTTCCAGAGCTCCGCCATGTTGAAGCTCTCATAGACCTGGCCCTGGTTCGCCGCGCCGTCGCCGAAGTATGTGACGCAGACGGCGTTGTTCTTTTTGTACTTGTTGGAGAATGCAAGGCCGGTCCCGATCGGCACCTGCGCGCCGACGATGCCATGGCCGCCATAGAAATGCTGCTCGACGCTGAACATGTGCATCGAGCCGCCCTTGCCCTTGGAGTATCCGGTGCTACGGCCCGTGAGCTCGGCCATCACGCCCTTGGCATCCATGCCGGTCGCCAGCATGTGACCGTGATCGCGATAGGCGGTGATGATCTGGTCGCCCTGCTTCAGCGCCGCCTGCATGCCGACAACCACCGCTTCCTGCCCGATGTAAAGATGGCAGAAGCCGCCGATGAGGCCCATGCCATAAAGCTGTCCCGCCTTCTCTTCGAAGCGCCGGATCAGCAGCATGTCGTGATAGAATTTCTTCTGCAGATCGGCGCCGACGGACGGGTCGGATTGAGGCGCCGGCTTGGCATTTGCCATGCAAAAAACTCCTGTCATGCCCAGCCGGGCAACGCCCGGTTTTGGCAAGGGAGCCGCAGTTTAGCAAGCCATGACGGATTGTCAGAAAATTCGGAATCCGTACGGGATTCAGTGCCTTTCGCGCGGCACCGCCACTTGGCCGGGGGTGCTGCCGAGAAGCTCTTCGCGCTGGACTTCCTCGATGGTGTCGCGGTCACCACTTTCGATAAGCTGGATGCGGTGTTCCAGACGCATTCTTTCGCCGCGCGCCGACGCGAGTTTCTGTTGCTGCACAGAGAGTTCTGCACTCACGGTGTCATAGGCGTGATAGCCGCGCGTGCCGCTGATGGCGTAGTAGCCGAAATAGGCGATGACGGCCGTACAGATCGCCGGGATGACCGACGCGCCGAAAACACGCAGCACGCTTCGCCTGATTCGCATCCGGCCAACGAATCACACACTGATTCGGCCGGTCAAGTGAAAAGCGAACCGCAAGTCCAGGATTCGAAAACGTAAATTGGAACAGCGGCGCGTTTACGAATTTGCGGCGGCGATCAGGCACCGCCTTTGGCAAAGATCTCTTCGATCATATCGATGCCTTCGGGGCTGTGGATCCAGTCCTCGGCGGCTTTCTGCGTGGGAAATTGACCGGCGGCGCGCGCGGGCTTCACGCGGCCCGGGATCGGAATGAGGACTTCGAAAGTTCCCTCATAGCGCGTGTCCTTTGTCGGCGCGGCATAGGCTTCCGGCTTGAATTTGTTTTTCTTGGCCATGGATATATCTCGTGTCTTCCCAACGCGTCAGGCGCGCAGGACGCTCCGTCCGGCATAGACCGCCTGGTCGCCCAAACGTTCCTCGATGCGGAGAAGCTGGTTGTATTTCGCAAGCCGGTCCGACCGGGCGAGCGAGCCGGTCTTGATCTGACCACAGTTCGTCGCGACCGCGAGGTCGGCGATGGTGGTGTCTTCGGTCTCGCCCGAACGATGGCTCATCACCGAGCGGTAGGACGCACGGTTGGCCATATCTATGGTCTCAAGAGTCTCGGTCAAGCTTCCGATCTGGTTGACCTTTATGAGAATGGCGTTCGCGGTGTGCTTCTCGATGCCCCGCTTCAGGCGCTTCACATTGGTGACGAAGAGATCGTCGCCGACGAGCTGCACCGTCTTGCCGATGGCATCCGTCAACGCCTTCCAGCCGACCCAGTCATCTTCCGCCATGCCGTCTTCGATGGAGATGATCGGATAACGCTTGCAGAGGTCTTCATAAACCTTCGCCATCTGGTCCGGCGAAAGCGTTTTGCCCTCGCCTTCAAGCACATACTTGCCGTCTTTGAAGAATTCGGTCGAAGCCGGATCGAGCGCCAGATAGACGTCCTCGCCCGGCTTGTAGCCCGCCTTCTCGATGGACTTCATGATGAAGCCGAGCGCTTCGTCGGCGCTCTTGAGGTTCGGCGCGAAACCGCCCTCGTCGCCGACATTGGTGTTGTGCCCGGCGTCGTGCAGGCCCTTCTTCAGGGTGTGGAAGATTTCCGCACCCATGCGCAGACCTTCCTTAAAGGTCGGCGCGCCGGCGGGCATGATCATGAACTCCTGGAAGTCGATCGGGTTGTCGGCATGCACGCCGCCATTGATGATGTTCATCATCGGCACCGGCAGCACATGTGCCATCGGCCCGCCGACATAGCGATAGAGCGGCTGGCCGAGCGAAATCGCCGCCGCCTTCGCCAGCGCCAGCGACACGCCCAGGATCGCGTTCGCACCGAGGCGCGATTTGTTCGGCGTGCCGTCCAGCTTGAGCATGATGCGGTCGATGCGCGTCTGGTCTTCGGCATCCATGCCGGAGATGGCATCGAAGATTTCGGTGTTCACCGCGGCGACGGCTTTCTCGACACCCTTGCCGCCATAGCGCTTGCCGCCGTCGCGAAGTTCCACGGCTTCATGCGCGCCGGTCGAAGCACCGGAGGGAACGATGGCGCGGCCCAGCGAGCCGTCTTCCAGCAGCACGTCCACCTCGACGGTCGGGTTGCCGCGGCTGTCCAGAACTTCGCGGCCGGTGATGTCGATGATGGCGGTCATGGTGAAATCTCCGTAAGGCGGCGGCCCGAAGGCCGGGCGACTTCTAGGCGATGGGGGACGGGGCTTCAACTGCGCCTTGACGCCGCCACAAATGCCCGCCAGAGACGCCAATGGAGGAGCGCATTACTTCGTTGGAGTACTTCAAAAATGCGTTTTTCAACCCTCGCCCTTTCCGCCCTGATTCTCGCAGCCCCAGCTTCTGCTTTCGCGCAGGACCATGGCGGCGGCATGCATGGCTTCTTCACGCCCGAGCAGCGCGCCATGTACATGGAGCAGCAGAAGGCCAACGGCGTCGATTGGTCGTCGATGTCCCACGATCAGCGCCATGCCCAGATGCAGGCCATGCGCGCCAAGTTCGACGGCATGAGCGACGCCGACAAGGCCAAGCTGAAAGCCGACATGCAGGCGAAGTTCGACGCCCTGACACCGGACCAGAAGCAGGCCGTCGAGCAGAAGATCGTCGAACGCAAAGCCCGCCGCGATCACGGCGGCAGCGGCCAATAAGCCATGCGCGGGACGCCGCGGGGAATACCCTGCGGCGTCTCACGCCTATTTCACCGAATCCCGCTATAAGGCCCTCAAAGACATCTGCTCTGGGGAGGGCTTATGAACGTCATCGACTTGCCGGTCACGCTGGTGACCGCGCTCATCACGATCCTCGCATTGCTCTTTTACATCTGGACCGGCATTTCGGTTGCCCGGGCGCGCGCCAAGCACGGCGTGAAAGCGCCGACCATGACCGGACCGACGGAGTTCGAATGCGCCGTGCGCGTGCAGGCGAACACGCTGGAATGGCTGGTGGTGTTCGTGCCGGCATTGTGGCTTGCCACCGTCTATTTCTCGCCCGCGATGACGATCCTCTATTTGTCATGGCTGCCGCCGGTGCTGGGCGCGGTGTGGGTGATCGGCCGCATCATCTACAAGAGCGGCTACATGACCGCGCCGGAAAAACGCGAGACGGGCTTCGTGATTTCCACGCTCGCGGCCTTGGCGCTCATCATCTGTGCGGTGATCGGCATCTTCATGACATGGAGCGCGGTGAGCGCCGTCTGAAAACTATCGGGGGAAACGAAAATGGTATCCGGTCTCACACTGACGGAAGCCGTCACCATCCTGGCGGTTCTGATGCTGTTCTATACGAGCGTTCCGGTGGGCCGCGCCCGCGGCAAGCACGGCATCAAGGCGCCGTCCATGACGGGCCACGAAGACATGGACCGCGCGGTGCGCGTTCACATGAACTCACTGGAGCAATATGCGCTGTTCATGCCGATGCTGTGGGTGGCGACGCTCACCTTCACGCTGGTGACGTGGCTGCCGGCGGCACTGGGATTGATCTGGATCGTCGCCCGCTTCGTCTACATGCAAGCTTATCTGCGTGACCCCGCCAGCCGCAGCATGGGCTTCGCACTGACGATGCTGGCGACGGTGGGGCTGCTCGTGCTGTCGGTAATCGGCGTCGTGATGTCGTGGAGCGCGGGAGCGGCTTAGGCCTTCTTCCGCTTCACGATCGCATCGATGGCCACCAGATCGGCCAGCAACGCTTCTGCCGTGTCCAGCGCAAGGCAACTTGGGCCATCGCACAGCGCCTTGTCCGGGTCGGGATGGAATTCGAGGAAAATCCCATCCACGCCAGCCGCGACAGCGGAACGCGCGAGAACCGGCACGCCTGCCCTGCGCCCGCCGGTTGAAGCGGCGTTCGTGCGCGGGTCCGCACCCGGCAATTGCACCGCATGCGTCGCGTCCATCGTCACCGGCGCGCCGAGCTTGCGCATCTCCCCGAGCCCGAGCATGTCCACGATGAGGTTGTTGTAGCCGAACGAGACGCCGCGCTCGCACAGGATCGTCATGGGACGCTTGGAGACTTCTCGTATCTTCGAGAGAATGTTGCCGCAGTCCCATGGCGCGAGGAATTGGCCCTTCTTAATCTGCAGCCACCCACCGGATGCATCGACCGCTTTCGCCGCCGCAACGACAAGATCGGTCTGACGGCATAGAAAGGCCGGGATCTGCACGACATCGGCAACAGCAGCGACGGGCGCTGCCTGCTCTTCGGTGTGGATGTCGGTGACGACCGGCACGCCCAGCTCCTGTTTCACATCCGCCAAAATGCGCAGCCCCTTTTCCATGCCGGGACCACGATAGGAATGGATCGACGAACGATTGGCCTTGTCGAAGCTCGCCTTGAAAATGAAGGGAAGCTCCAGCTTCGCGCAAACGGCCTTCAGGTGACGCGCGATATCCATCGCCATCCCCGCATCTTCGAGAACATTCATGCCCGCCATGACCACGAGCTTGTGGCCGTCGCCGATAGAGACGTTCCAATTGTCGAGATGTAGCACGGTCATGGATCACCCAGTCATTGCGCGAGTGGTGGCCGGCCGCCGGCCGGATGGCGCATCGTATAGGAGAAAATTTGCTTCACAGCGAGAGGCTGGATCCGCCGCAGGACCGACGCCGGAAAATCTACCTCTCAAGCTTCGCGAACAGCGCTTTCAGTGAAGGGGTCAGCATCCGCAACTCGTCGCGGTGCGTGGATGACAGGTCGGCAAGGAGCTTTTCTCCCGACGACGTGAGCGCAAGCGTGACGCGCCTGCGATCATTTCGGTCCTGGGAACGCTTGAGATAGCCCGCCTTCACCAGCCGATCCACCAGCCCCACGGCGCTGTGGTGCTTGATGACAAGCTGCTCCGCCAGATCGCCGATGGTTGGGGCGCCCCCAAACCCCTTGATCGCCAAGAGCGCCTGGTGCTGCTGCGGAGCCAGCCCCGCCGCCCGGGCGGCATCTTCGCTGAAAACCAGGAAGCGGCGCAGCAGGAACCGGAATTCGGCAAGGATGCGGTAGTCCGCTGCGGCAAGCTTTGCGCGGCTTTTCCCGGTCATGCCCGCTCTCCGCCGTGCTGCATTGCATTATATCGCATCACGATATAATAGCCCGCTTCCGAAATTGCTTCGCCCGAAATCCCGTTCATGTCGAATCTTCCCAACGCTCCGGTTGCATTCCGCGACACTCTGCGCGATTTCACCGCCGACCGCAGCCTCCTCAAGCTGACGGCAATGGCGGTCGTCGTGGGAACCGGCGGCGCGGTGTCCGCGTGGGTCCTGCTCAAGCTCATCGCGCTCATCACCAACCTCGTCTACTTCCAGCGCCTGTCCGACGCGAACGTGTCGTTCATGGGGCTGCATCTTTCGGCATGGACGATTTTGATTCCCGTCGCTGGCAGTCTCATCATCGGGTTCATGGCGCGCTACGGCTCGGAGAAAATCCGCGGGCACGGCATTCCCGAAGCCATCGAAGCGATTCTCCTCGGCCAGAGCCGCATCGAGCCGAAAGTCGCGCTGCTGAAACCACTGTCGTCCGCAATCTCCATCGGCACCGGCGGCCCGTTCGGCGCGGAAGGTCCGATCATCATGACGGGTGGCGCGCTCGGCTCGCTGTTCGCGCAGCTCTTCCACATGAGTTCGGCCGAACGGAAGACGCTGCTTGTCGCCGGCGCTGCTGCCGGCATGACCGGCGTCTTTGGCACGCCCATCGCGGCAGTGCTGCTCGCCGTCGAACTTCTTCTTTTCGAATGGAAGCCACGGAGCTTCGTGCCTGTGGTGACCGCAGCAATGGTCGCTGCCATGTGGCGGCCTTGGTTGCTCGGCCCGGGACCTCTCTTTGCCTATGGAATCGCCCCGATGATTCCATGGTGGGGTCTCGGGCTGTGCGCCCTCGCAGGCATCGTCGCCGGCCTTCAGTCCGGACTGATGACGATCATCCTCTACAAGGTGGAGGATCTGTTCTACGAGCTTCCGATCCACTGGATGTGGTGGCCGGCGCTTGGCGGCGCGGTCGTCGGCATCGGCGGCTGGCTCGATCCCGCGGTGCTGGGCGTCGGTTACGACAACATCCGCGCACTGGTGAACGGCACATTGAACATGCAGGACGCCATCGCGCTCCTGATCGGCAAATGCGTGGTGTGGATCGTAGCGTTGTCGTCGGGCACATCTGGCGGCGTTCTTGCGCCGTTGCTCATCATGGGCGGCGCACTGGGCTCGCTGGAAGCGCACTACCTTCCGTTCGCGGATGCCGGATTCTGGGCCATCCTTGGCATGGCCGCGATCCTTGGCGGCACCATGCGCGCGCCGCTGACGAGCACGCTGTTCGCGGTCGAGCTTACCGGCAACCACCATCTTCTGGCGCCGGTGCTTGTTGCGTCCGTTGCAGCGTTCGCAACCACCGTGCTGCTGATGCGCCGCTCGATCCTGACCGAACGCATCGCGCGGCGCGGCCATCACATCATGCGCGAATATAGCATCGATCCCTTCCTGCAGACACGCGTGGGCCAGATCATGGCCAAGCCGGTGCACACGCTGGCGGGCTCCATTCCGATCGAGGAAGCCATCGCCTTCTTCATCGCGGCGGAAGGCCCCAAGCGGCACAAGAGCTATCCGGTTGTCGATGCGGACGGAAAACTGATCGGCATGGTCTCCCGCGCGGACGTGTTGCGCTGGTCGCGCGAGGGTTGGGGCAACGTGCAGACACTCGCGGATATGCAGATCCGAGACGAGATGTTCACTTGTTACTCGGATGAGTTGGTGGGCCATCTCGCCGACCGCATGGCAGTGTCCGATTTCGGCCGCGTGCCGATCCTGGAGCGCGGCACCGATCGCGTGGTCGGCCTCGTCGCCCGGCGCGACCTGCTGCGCGTGCGCGCGCATGCCATCAAGGAAGAGCGCGAGAAGCGCAGGCTCCTCAGATTAGCCTGAGTTGCAAATCCGGCGCCGGTGTAACCACGCCCGAGAATGCGGCGCCCACAGCGTCCGGGGAATATGTCCGCGCGGCGTCCGCGAGGGACAAAACACCGACAAACCTGTCTTTCCGGGTCAACACGGGCATGCGCCGAACCTGAATTTCCGCCATGTTCTCCATGACGCGATCGAGATTTTCATCCTCGTAGCAGCAATACACGCGCGGCGTCATGATCGCGCCGACACGAGAATTGCCGCTCAATCCGAGCGCGACGCAACGGACGACGATATCGCGATCGGTGAGCACGCCGATGATCCGGTCGTCATCCGTCACCGGAAGAAATCCGAGGTCGTCTTCCGCCATCATTTGCGAGGCGCATCGCACGCTGTCGCCGGCATCGACGACAAACGCGCCGCGGATCATCGCTTCAAGCACTTTCATCTGCGCCTCCATCGCTGTTCTTTTTGTGAAGACGGAACAGCCGACAGATGATGGAGACCATCCCGATCTTCTCGGGAAAGGCTGGCCTGTGTCGGGAGCAGGAAAGCGACCGCAATGCGGTCATTTGGAGGCGTGGTTGAGTTCCATCGCTGCTTTGCGACGGAACTCGCATGTTACGCGGGCGCGTATTGTCTCACGCCACGACCGGCGAGTGACGCCTTGATCGCCATCCCAAGAGTATTCTGATCGTATGGCTTGCGAAGGATCGGGAACTCGGCACCTGCGCGCTCAGCGGCGCTGCTGTACCCCGTGGCCAGAAGCACGGGCAATGTCGGATAGTGCTTTTGAATCTCGCGCGCCAGAGCCAGCCCGTCCATGTCGCCCGGCATGACGATATCGGTGAACACCATGTCCACGTCATTCGGCTTGGAGAGAAGCGCAAGGGCTGCGCTGGGACGGTCGACACGAATGACTCTGTAGCCGAGTTGCTCCAGCAGCAGTGTGCTCACATCGCCGACTTGCGGATTGTCTTCGACCACGAGCAGCGTGCCGCTTCCCTGCAGTTCCTCGGAATCCATCGCCTTGGCCACCGGCTTGATCGCGGCGGCACGAGCACGTGGAAGGAAGAGTGTGACTGTCGTTCCTTCGCCTTCCACACTGGAGACATGCACGTCGCCGCCATTCTGCCGCGCAAATCCATAGACCTGCGAAAGCCCCAGGCCGGTGCCTTTGCCGACTTCCTTGGTGGTGAAGAACGGCTCAAACACCTTGGAGAGAACGTCCGGCGCGATGCCGGAACCGGAATCCCGCAGCGAGAGCGAAACATAGTCGCCCTCGAGCAATGTCACACCGTGACCGGCCAGCGGTGTGTTGCGGGCCGCAATGGATAATGTCCCGCCGTTGGGCATGGCATCGCGCGCATTCACCGCGATGTTCACGAGCGCAAGCTCAAGCTCACCGACGTCCGTTTCAACCGGCCAGTTGCCGGGCGGCACGTCTATCTCGAGCTTTACAGCGCCGCCGACAGAACTGGTGAGCAGATCGTGGATCGCAGCGAGGCGTTCTCCCAGATCGATGGACACGCGCGTGAGGCGCTGTCGGCGGGCGAACGTCAGAAGCTGGCGCGTGAGGTTCGCACCGCTCTGGGCCGCCTGTTCGATCGCATCGATCGAGCGGATATCTTTCGGGTCCTTGGCGCGCTTCTTCATCAGCTGCGCTTGCCCGCTCACGATCATCAGGAGGTTGTTGAAGTCGTGCGCGACGCCGCCGGTGAGTTGGCCGATGGCTTCCATCTTTTGCGACTGTGCCAATTGCTGCTGCGCGCGCTCGAGGCGGAGCTGCGCTTCGCGCTGCTCGGTCATGTCGCGCGTGATCTTGGCAAAGCCCAGCAACTCGCCCTGTTCATCGCGGACGGCATCGATCACCGCGAGCGACCAGAACCGGCTGCCGTCCTTGCGCAGGCGCCAGCCCTGGCTCTCGTAGCGGCCATGCTCGGCAGCGACTTTCAGCGCATTGCCGGGAATGCCGCCCGCGCGATCTTCGGGCGTGAAGAATTCGGAATAATTCCGCCCCATGATCTCATACGGCTTGTAGCCCTT
>DATCRK010000019.1:0-41740 GCA_036569005.1 Rhizomicrobium sp.
GTCCAAGGTCGGCCCTGAAATGGTGACGTCGGTTTTCGCGACCAATGGACCTTTTACACCAGCAGCGGGCGGGGGGCCGTAAATGTCGCGGTCACCGGTGGATTGCGTGTAGCCAAGCTCGGCCGCGAAATATCCGTTCCAACGCGCTCCGACGTGAATGTCGATGCCGTTATCGAGGCTGTTCGCGAGAACCTTGTCGAACGGAGCTTCCCAGCTCGGCTTCGTATATTGGTAATCGCCGCCCACATAGAAGAGCCAATTGTTTCCATTCCCGCGCGCATCGGCGGAGGAGGAGAAACAAGCAAGTGCAAGCGCAGCGATAGCGAATGAAGTCTTGAAGTTCATTTGATGCCCCACAGTCCGAGTAAAACGGCGCGATACGACTCCGGCTCGGGGAGTCCTGTCAAGACTTGAACCTGCTCAACCGGTGGTTAACACATGAAAAGCGAAGAAAAGCCCTCAGAATTGTTCGTTCGGAACGCTCAGAGCGCCCTGATAGAGAAGGACTTCCACTTGAAGATCCTCTCGGACCGCGCTTGCACCTTGGCCGCCGAGCGCGATCAGTGGCGAGCGCTGTCGGAAGCTAACGCTGCCAGAATTGCCGAGCTTGAAAGGATGGTCGAAATCCTTCGTCCGCCGAAGCCAACAGTTTCGGAAGAATAGCAAGCCCCTTTGCCAATACCGCAAGCCGCCCTCGCCGGGCGGCTTTTTTGTTGGGTGAAACATGCCTCCTATCAATTCGTACAGCGCCGGTACCGTGAGCGTAGCCAACGGAAGCGATACCGTCATAGGCGTTGGGACTGCATTTCTCGACATCGCATTGCAGCCTGGCGATCAATTCTGGAATCAGGACGGAACGGCCAGCCAGCGTATTCTGAGCGTGACGGATAACACGCACTTGAAGCTTGCGAACGCCTGGAAAGGAGCCTCGCTCGTCGACGCCGCGTATGAAGTACGGATCATGCCGCCAAGCGCGTCGATTGCTGCCAGTGTGCGGGCCGTTCTGGAATATTTGACGAATGGCATCCTCAGCAGCATCGCCAAGCTGACAAATGCGGCCGGAAACTTCTTGCGATGGTCCGACGACGACGGCTGGGAGAGCGTTGCCGCGAGCGACGTAGCCGTCGATGTTGAGACTGCCGATGTGCGAATTCACGTCTTCTTAGGCATCGGCCAAAGCAACGCGCAGGGAAACACGCCGGCCCCCGATGCTGCCGCCAATTCTCCGATCCCACAGGCCGGTACGGCCCTGAAATACGATGATGGCGTACTAAGCGCCGCCACCAATCCAATGAGTGGCGGCAGCGGTGGGCCGTTCCCAGCCTTCACTATCGGCTATTACAATGGCTCGGGCATAAAAGTATGCATCGTGCCCTATGCGGTCGGCGGAAGTTCGATGCTCGCCGTCAATGATGATGGCAACGGAAACTGGAGCCCTACCGGCGCGCACTACGGAAATTCAAAAGCCAAACTCAGCGCGGCAATGGCCGCGCTTGCTGATGCGCACTATGCGCCGATCTTCAAAGGAATTATTGACGATCAGGGCGAAGCCGATGCCAACGGTATAAACGGCGGCGTCTGCACGAAAGCGGATTTCAAGGCGGCCAAAATCGCCATGATTGCCAACTATCGCGCTGACTTCGGGGACCCTTCTCTTCCGTTCTTTATTATGAACATCGGTACGGAAGGCGCCCAACCCGATGCAGGTTTTGCACAGGTGCGCGCGGCTCTGCGAGAGATTGCGGCTGCTGATCCATACACGCACATGGTGTTCGAGAATGCGCTCGATTTTCAGACGCGCGCTGGCTACATCAATGCCGACCTGACGCACTATACCCAAATTGGATACAATGAGGCGGGCACGGTCAGCGCGGCGAACGTCATCGCGGCGAATTCAGTCGTCGGCTTCCAGCGTCCGGCGCTGGGGTCGACAGACCTGTATTATATGGGTGGTAAAGTCGGGATCGGTACACCTTCGCCAGGTGCTCTATCCCATGTCTGGCAAGGCGCGAGCGGCGCCGCTAAAAACGTCAATGCCCTTCAAATTCTCGAAGGCTCTACCACCGCCTATCATCAGATTATTGTCCCGGCAACGACCGCGGGCGGATATCTCATTGGCAATCCGACCAATGGCAACTATGGCGGCATGCTGCTTGATACTGCCGGAAAGCTGAATTTTCGCACGAACGCAGCGACAGCTTTCAGCATCGATGGGTCCGGCTATGCCACCGTCGGGTCAGGCACACCGCAAGCATCGACACCATTCTCAGTGCTGCACTCGGGGGCTAACACACAAGCCGTTATTGTGGGTGACCCCGCAACGCCAGCAAACAATACAGGTCTATATCTGCGTACGACCGGCCAAGGTTATATCCAAGCGGGCGGCGGTGGTAGTTTGGTTTTGGGTGCCGGCGCTACGCCGGTCGGAATGACGATCACAGCGGCCGGCTATGTGGGGATCGGAACGACGGCCCCGCGAGGCCCCTTGGATGTCGTCGGTGACATCACTCCGCATGTCGACAACGCCTATAACGTCGGGAATGCAACATACAGGGTGAAGCAATATTATGGTGTCGCCACCTCGATCAGTTCTTCAGGCGCGGAAACGAAGGTAGCGATCCGCGAATTGAACGATGCGGAGATGGCTGTCGCTATTGCTCTGCAGAGCAAATACCGAATCTTTCAGTTCGCCGATGCTTTCCAAGAGAAGGGTCAGAACGCCCGTCTGCACGCCGGAATGATCGTGGAGGATGTTGTTGCAGTGTTCTCAGAACATGGTCTCGATCCATGGCGCTATGGCATTTGCTGCCGCGATCAGAAAATGACGCCGACGAAGAAAACCAGAAACATCGAGCGTCAGAAAACCGAAACAATCTCCGTCATGACGCAGAAAATTGTGGTGGAAGATGGGAAAGCGACGATTACTGCGGCTGAGACATCTATTGAGCGCGGAGTAACGGAGTCAATTCCGCTTCTATATGAGGGTGGGCAACCTGTTTTGGACGATGTAGGCGAACCTGTTTTCTATGCCATGCCGGTCATGGAATCGGTTCCCGACGAATATGAAGAATTGGAGCCGGTTTTAGACGCGGCTGGGCACCCAACTTACACCCTCGCGTTGCGCTATACCGAACTTGCGCAATTCGTCATGGCGGGCATCGCCGCGCGGCTATCGAAGCTCGAGTCACCCGGAATATAGAATCGCGGGCGAAGCGACCTTGGCGTGATCGTGCTTTCCCGTAGCCCTCGGAATTGACGTCGCGCCCCATCGGGAAAAATTTAACATCTAGGAGTGAAATCTATGGCGCTCACCGCGAGCTTCAAACAGACTTTCGGCACCGTCTCGGCCTATCATTATCTCTCGCAATACTCGGTCAACCGTGAGGACGGCTCGATCAAGCTGAAGGTCGATCTATTCGAGAGCGCCGACGCACGAGCCGCGTGGAAGGCAGCCCACGCGGCTATCCCGGAGCTGCAAGCAAAGATCCGCGATTTCACGGCTGAGCGCGATATTTTGCAGGGCAAGCAGCCTCGCACGGCAGATCTACAAAAGCAGATCGCCGCGGCGGGCGAGAATATCACGAAGCTGGAAGAAGACTTAAAAACAGCCATGGAGACGTCCGCGAAAAACGCGCGGGCGCCTGAGCCGATATTTGTCACCGTTCCGCCCGGCGCGATTCCGGAGAGTGCAGATGGCGGAATCACGCCCGCCGCCATCTATGCATGGCTGAAGGCTGAGCGCTTTTCCGACGCCAAGGACGCCTAGAGGCAAAACCATCATGATCGATTGGAACACGATAACCGCCCTTGAGGGCGGGCAGCTTCTGCGCGCCTATATCCCGCGCACCACGGGCAACAAGAGCGGCGTAACAATCGCCGGCGGCATCGACCTCGGATATTATTCGCTCGCGGACTGCGCGCGTCTGCCCGGCGACCTTCCGGAACGGCTTCATCCCTATATCGGGCTGACAGGCGATCGTGCACGGGCCGAGCTGATTGGCCATCCGCTTTCCGTAACGAAGGCGGAGGCCGACGCGATCGAGGCGCCCAAACGCCTCGGCATCATCGGCCAGCTCTCGCTCCGCTATGTCAGGGATGCGGCCTTCCCATTCGAGAAGCTTCCCGACGCTGCGCAAACAGTGCTTGCCAGCGTGGCATGGCAATACGGCGATCCATGGCACGATTGCCCTAAGTTCTGGAAAGCCGCCTGTGCTCGCGACTGGCCGGCTGTCGTCGCCGAGCTTCGTGACTTCGGCGACGCCTTTCCGACGCGTCGGCGCCAGGAAGCCGACTATCTGGAGAAGCATCTAGGCCGCTGATCGCGGCTCTAGAGTAGATCAAAGAGGAAATCACTATGGATATCGTTACCGCCTTCCTGGCCAAGAAGGCCGGGGCGTTGCTGGCGTGCGCGCTGGCCATTGCAGCGATCATCGCCGTGCCCGCCGCCCTCTATCTCGACGTGGAGCTCAACGGGCTGACTGTGCCGCTTGTCGGCTGGCACTTGATCGACGGCGCCCGCAAGGAACGCGATGATGCCATCGCCGCCCGCGATGCCGCGCTGAGAAACTATGCGCAATGCCAGGCCAACGAAAAGACGCTGACGGCCGAGATCGCCGATACGAACAAGCGGCTGAAAGCTCTCTCCGACGAAGATGCGAAACGGCTGAAGGATGCTGCGGCGCAGCTTGCCGCGGCGCAGAAGCAGACAGCCGCAGCGCTCGCCAAGCTCAAGGCCATCATGGCCGCGCCGCCGGCGGGCAAGGATCTCGGCGCGCGTGTCCAGGACGTCGATCATCGCTTTTTGGAGACGCTGCCATGAAACGTATCGCCATTTTTGCATTCGCTTTGCTCGCAGGGTGTGCCAGCGAGCCGCCGCCCGAACCCCAGATCAAGACCATCGAGGTCGACAAGCCGGTCTCGATGTCGTGCGTGCCGGAAAACTTCCCCTCCGGCATTCCGGGCTTCACAGACACCGCGGCTGCTCTGAAGGCAGCTCCGGACGCTGCGGAGCGCTATCGCCTCGTGATCCTCGGCCGCGGTGGTCGCGACGCATGGATCGCTCAGGCCTTGATCGTCATCGACAAATGCCGGGAACCGCCTTCGAAGAAGCCGCAGTAGTCATCATCAACCTCAGCTCGGGGCTAACAGGGGCGCGTACATATGATCAAACCATTTCTCACGCCGGATGAGGTTGCGGCTCTCGAAGCAGGATCCGCAGGGGCGCTCCTGACGCTGCTCTTCGGCGGCCAGATCACGACTTGGCGCGCCATCATGGTTTTTGCCAGCGGCCTCGCCGCATCGTTCTGGGGGGCTCATCCGTTGTCGCAGTGGCTCGGCTTCAACGAAGGCCTTTTGGGCCTCCTGCTCGGCATCTGTGGCTTTTGGATCATGGCCTTTTTCGTGAAGAGCTTTCAGATGGCGATCGATAATCCGCGCGCCGTTTGGGAACAGATCTTGAAGCTCCTGCCTTGGGTAAAAGGAGGCCAGAAATGAACCCCTATCCGTTCTACATGGACGGCGGCGTGCTGATGCTGATCGCGCTGCTCTTCCTTGTGCTTGCGCACACCGATTATCGGACCGACCCATGGTGGGCGCGGGTGCCGCTCTACTTTGTCGTGTTCTTCGCCTTCTGTTCGGCGGTGCACCTGTTCGGGTTGCGGATTCCTTCGTGGGCGAAGCCTTATTGGGCGAGCATCGGGTTTCATGTCTCGATCATGCTCGCCATCATCTGCAAGCTCTTCGTGGGCAAGTTCTTCCCCAAACCGCCCGTTCGGCTTGCCGGGCCGGCGCTGACATCCGTCGAGCCCCCGCCGGCATCGCCATAGCGTCTATAGTCAAAAGCCGCAGGAAATCAGGCCTTTTGGGTTTCCGCCCCTTTCCGCCCCTTTGCGCCCGGGGGAGGGCGCCCTGCCCGCGCTTTTCTCGCGGGCATGCAACGGCACATCCCCTCATCCAGTCAGGCCGCGGTCCCCGCGAAGGCGAAGAAAGCTCGCCTTTGGGATCGCGGCCCCGATGATTGGTATGTCGAAGAGGATTGGTGCAACCGGGCGCTCTTCGCCAGCCCAATCTTCAAAACCATCCTCGCGAAGATTATCGGACGCGTCGGGCCGAACCTTATCATCGTGGACCCGTTCTGCGGCCGGGGACGTGTTCTCGACGCCGCCGCCGACGCTGGCTATCGCGTGTTCGGCTTCGATAAGGTCGACCGCGGCGCTTCCAAACGCCATCCGTTCGCCATCGCGGACTTCAATTCCCTAAACATTCTGGCGACGATCAAGGATCCCTTCATCATCGTTGGCAATCCGCCTTACAACGGCGGAATTCCCGCCGCACAAGCCGACCCTGCCGCGTGCCGCGCCTTGATGCGCCGCGCCGTGGAGGACATGGGTGCCGCCGCAGTCTTCCTGCTTCTGCGCAGCAAGTGGGCGAACGCTGACAAGAACTCCCGCCTCCTCGAAAAGCTTCCGATCAAATACGAGCTCAAGTTTTCGCCGCGGCCGTCGATGCCGACGGGCGAATTCGTCCTGGCCGCAGAGCGCGGCGACAAAGATCCGCGCACCGATAAGCCCTGCAAAGTCGGCGGCGGCCAGGAGGACTTCAGCTACTACGCCTTCGATCCGCAGCACCAAACCGAACCGATGTTCGGCTGGCTGCGCAAGTCATCCGTCGTCTCAACCTCAAGGGAAAGGAGCGACCGGTGATTGTCGCCATAATGTTCGGGGCCATCGCATACCAAATCGCAACCTGCATGCGCTTTGGCTGGCACTGGAAAGCGCAGTCTGACGCTGAGTATCTAGCTGACGGCATCGGGCTCGTTCTCCTGGCGATCGCCCTCGCAGTCATCGCGCTCTCGCGTCACACCATCGTTGTCCACATCGAAGGTCCGACGTCGATCGAGCGTCCGGATGCCCCTACCGATCGGGTGCAAGCGTGAGCGCCCCGGAGACCATCGATCTTCATCCGTTCGGTGAAAAATGGCGCTTGCCGTCGGCCGAAGATCGGCTCCTAGCCTCACCTTCGTTGCCGTGTCACGCCATTTTCGAGAGCCCGCCGTGTGGCGGATTCAGCCGCCGTCTTCTCAGCACGCGCGAGCTCGCCGCGCTGCAGGGCTTCCCGATCGACGGTGGCGAAAAATGATGGAAACCATCGAGCTCCGTCACGGTCATCTGTTCTGCGGCCTTGGCGGTGGCGGCCGCGGTTTCAATCGCGGTCAAGCCCGGGTGGGGAATCTCCGCGCCCAATGGCGCTGCATCGGCGGCATCGATAACGATCCCGCTGCGATCAAGGATTTCGAGCGCCTGACCGGCGCGTCGGGAACATGCCGCGATCTCTTCTCCCTAAATCAATATCGCGCTTTCTTCGGCAAAGAGCCGCCTCCTGGCTGGGTTGAGGCCATCCCCGACGATGTGCGCCGAGCTTTCGGCTACGAGCATCCGCACGCCATTTTTCTGAGCGCGCCGTGCAAAGGCTTCTCCGGGCTCCTGGCGGAGCGGCAATCGCGCACGGCGAAATATCAGGCGCTCAACGAGCTCACATTGCGCGGTGTTTGGCTGGCGCTGGAAGCCTACAAGGACGATCCGGTCCCGCTTTTCATCTTCGAAAACGTCCCGCGCATCATGACGCGCGGCCGGCATCTGCTCGACCAGATCGTCGCGCTCTTGCGCGCATATGGCTATGTCGTTGCCGAGACGACGCACGATTGCGGCGAAATCGGCGCGCTCGCGCAGAGCCGGAAGCGTTTCCTGCTTGTCGCACGCCATCCCTCGAAAGTCCCTGCATTCCTCTACGAGCCGGTCAAGCATGCACTGGCGTCGATCGGCTCCGTCCTGGAGCGCTTCCCGCTACCCGGCCCTTGGGACACGAGCTGCGGCCCGATGCACCGCATGCCGGCGCTGCAATGGAAAACATGGGTACGGCTCGCCTTCGTGGAAGCCGGAAGCGACTGGCGATCTCTCAATAAGCTCGCCGTCGATAACGGTTTTCTCCGCGACTTTGGCATTGCGCCCGAACCTGGCACCGAGTGGTTCAACGGCGCGTTCGGCGTCAAGGATTGGGGCGACAACGCCGGGACGGTCACGTCGAAGTTTCAGCCTTCATCCGGTGCAACGAGTGTCGCGGATCCTCGTGTCGAGGAAAATACGTTTGCGGGATTGACCCTTAACGCATGGGACGAAACGCCGGGCGCTATCACGACGCAGCGTTCACCAGGGTCAAGCGCGCAGTCTGTCGCCGATCCGCGAATCCATGATCGCACTCCGTTCAACAACGCCTATCGCATCGTGCCTTGGGAAAAGAGCGCCTTGCCGGTGACCTCAGCTCGCGGCTCGCTCGCGGCCGTCGCAGATCCTCGCCATCTGAATTGGAAGGATTCGGCGCACCGCAATAAGGAGCGCGTCCATTCCTGGCCGCAGCACGCCGGCGCGGTGACCGGAAAGAATCAAGTCGCTAGCGGCGCGCTTTCCGTTGCGGATCCACGCCCAGCTCAGCGCGACGATTACAAGCAAACCAAATATCGCGTCTCGCGTATGGAGGAGGCCTCCGGCGCCGTGATCGCAGCGAGCACAACCGGCAATGGAGCCTTTGCCGTTGCGGATCCGCGCACATCATTTGGAGATAAGCGTGAGAATTACCAGACCGGAGGCCATTATGGCGTCAATGGATGGGAAGGCAGCACCGGCGCAGTTGCCGCCGCCGCCGGAGTGGATAACGGACGTTGGTCCGTTGCCGATCCCCGTACAGGAATTGCTGGAAGCGAGAGCGAGAAGCTATCCGGGACCGCACAAAACATTCATGGTTTCGACGCCCTCCCTCAGCTCGATCGAAAGCTCGTCTGCGTTATTCGAGCGCTGGACGGAACGTGGCACAGACCGCTGACAACCCTTGAGCTCGCAGCTCTCCAAGGCCTGGTCGATCCGGAAGAACACCTAGAGCTCGAAGGTCTCTCGGATTCCGCATGGCGTGAGCGCATCGGCAACGCCGTTCCTCCGCCCTCCGCACAAGCCATCGCCGGCGTCATGGGCCGCGCCCTGCTCGCGAGCATGACCGGCGAAACCTTCGCGCTCTCAAGCGAGCCGATCTGGGTTCGCCCGATCGCGACCGCCCTTTCCGTCAAACAAGGAGAATTCGATGCCCGAAGATAACGCGCCCGCCATCGGCCAGGGAAATTCCAGAAGCGTCGTCACCGAGATCCTCGTGCTGTGGCTCATCGGCATTCCGTTGGTCGCGTGGAAGGCTTTCGCCTTCATGAAGCTCTGGAATTGGTTTCTTTGCGCCACGATTGCGGTGGCGCCGCTGAGTTACGGCCTCGCCGTCGGCGTCGTATTGCTGGCGGGCTTCATCATTCCGACATCGAACAACGCCAGCGCCGATAAGGATCCGTTCATCGAGCGGATTAAGGCTGTGATCCTTAACGGGTTGATCAACCCTGCCATTGTTCTGGCGCTCGGCTGGATCATGCACGTGGCGGTGGCGGGATGAGAAAGCGTTTCGTCCATACCACCGAGCTCTGCGCGAGCGACGCCGCAGCCATCGCGTCCGAGCGCCAGACCATCGTCGCGCTGCCGCTGTATCAGCCCTACTATGGCCGTAGCGAGCCCGCGAAGTACGGCAAGGCTCAGCCGGGCGACTTATTCTGGATTCGGGAGCCCTACGTTGTTTACAGCGACCGCCGCGGCCCTCGCGCCAGCGTCTTCGGAGACCTGCATACTGCTCGGCCGCCCGAAGGGTTGAGCCGGGATATCCATACCGGCCGGACGAAATTCTATACCGCCGAAAGCATGAAGCGGTTTCAATCGCGCCTCACGCTCGAAGTCCTTCATGTGCGCGAAGCAATATTCCTCGATATGTCGGAAGCAGAGATGCTTCAGGCGGGCATTGTTCGCTCAGAAGCCAATCCCGCGATCTTCGTGCCGTGCATTGCCGACATGACTTGGCGCAATGACTGTGATCGGGCGAGGGCGAAGCGCGAAAAATATCCCGGCCATCCCACGCTGGGTTCTGTCGCCGATCCTGAGCCTCCGCGTGGGCATCGCACAGCCTCCGCCGCTTATGAGGCACACTGGAACGATTGGCATCCAAACAATGCTTGGTACACGACGCGGCCAGTCCTCATCGTAAAATTCAAAGCTCACATCGAAAACGTGGATGAGCTCTTGCCAAAGCTGGAGGCCTCCGGTGGAGACTGAAGCTTATAGGCACGTCCCCTACGACATCGAAATCGAGCAAGCGTTGCTCGGCTCGATCCTGGTCGACAACACTTCGTTCGAGCGCGTATCCGGCACGCTGAAGGCCGAGCACTTCTACGACCCGCTGCATCAACGCATTTTCGAAGTGACAACCGGACTTATCGAAAAAGGCACCATTGTCACACCGCTCACGCTGCATGCGGCGTTGAAGGCCGATCCTGGCCTCCTTGAAGTCGGCGGGCATGCCTATCTTGCAGGGCTCGCGCAAGCTGCGCCGGCGATGCCGAACCTGCGCGACTACGCGCGCATTCTCAGCGATCTGGGCATTCGCCGCGGATTGGTCCGCATCGGCGAAGATGTGGTCAACAACGCCTATGAAGCACCGCACGAAAAGCCCGCGCGCGTCCAGATCGAGGAGGCCGAAAAGGCTCTCTATCGCCTCGCCGAGGAAAGCCGGTATGGCGGCGGCGTCTTGGACTTTGCCGCAGCTCTCACGGCAGCGGTGCGTCAGGCGGAGCGCGCACAACGCAGCGGCGGCAAGATTTCCGGCGTCGCCACCGGGTTCACCGATATCGACCGGATCATCGGCGGCTTTCAGCCGTCAGACCTTCTGATCATCGCCGGCCGACCGGGCATGGGCAAAACCGCCCTTGCCACGAATATGGCCTTCAACGCTGCCCGGCTCTACAGCCAGGACAAGCAAGCGGAGGCCGAGCATAGCTGCGGCGCGCCAATCCTATTCTTCAGCCTCGAGATGGCGGCCGCGCAGCTCTCCGCGCGCGTTCTCTCCGAACAGACCGAAATCGAAATGTGGAAGATCCGGAACGGCAAGTTCACGGATTCCGAATGGGACAAGTTTGTCCTGACGATGCAGGATCTCGCGGCGCTGCCATTCTACATCGATGATACCGGCGGGATATCCATAGCGCAGATCGCCGCCCGGGCTCGCCGCCTGAAGCGCGAGAAGAACATCGGCGCCATCCTCATCGACTATCTGCAGCTCATCGAGCCCGCGCGCCGCGTGGAGAACCGCGTCCAGGAACTCACCGAAATTACAAAAGGGCTCAAGGCTCTCGCCAAGGAATTGAATGTTCCGGTGGTCGCGCTTTCGCAGCTCTCACGCGGCGTCGACAGCCGCGAAGACAAGCGACCCGTCCTGTCCGATCTGCGCGAGAGCGGCTCGATCGAGCAGGACGCCGACGTCGTGATGTTTGTGTATCGCGAGGAATATTACCTTAAATCCCGCGAGCCGGAGCCCGGCACAAACGAGCACGTCAAGTGGCTTGAGAAGTGCGAGCGCGTGCATCGCCGGGCCGAAGTGCTGATCGAGAAGCACCGCCACGGCGCCACCAACAAAGTCGAGCTGTTCTTCGATGACCGCTTCACGCGGTTTTCTAACCTTGCGGATGGGTAAGTGAAATGAGCGATGATAAATCAAAAATCGCGGTCGTGATGGGAACGGGAGCGGCTGGCATTCGCGCCCTCACCGGTGCAGGACAGGCGGTCATCAACGATCCAATCTTGATCGAGCCATCCATCAAAGGTCCGAAGGGTCGCGCCTGGCACATCGACTATGAAGCGATGCGCAAGCGCGTGAGCGCCATCCCGGGCAAAAACGATGCCTCTCTCGGTACATGGCTTATCGAAGCTCCATGGGCGCACCCGATCTGGCATTCCTATGTTATCGCGCTGATCCATCTGCGCCCACTCACCGATGTTTCGCCGCCGAAGATCAACATGGACGGGGCGACGCACGAATTCTGGCTGTGGGCCGCAAACCCAGAAGTGCCTCGCGAGCCGTTCATTCGCGGCCAGGCCGGGCATCCCATCATGTGGCCGGTCAATTTCGGATCGCAGATCCGCTCCTCCAACGATGAAGCCGCCATCAAGCTCATGGAGCACGCCATTGGGGAGATCGTTGGCGGACGGCTCAGCCCGGATACCGACGCCTTCGACCAATGGGTTGAGCTGTTTGGCGATTCATCGATCAAGCCGGAGTTCCGCAAATGATCGAGCTCCGGACCACAAGGCAGATCGTGTCTGACGAAGACATCGAGCGCGTTCATGGCAATGCGAATTTCGGCAGTCTGTCCAAACGTGGCGTGGTTGATGAGGGGGTTCTCACCGCCGCCTTTGGCTTTCATTGCGGCAGCACAATGCGTGCGATTCTTCAGGAACATCGGCTAACCAAGGCTGCTTCGGCTACCGAGCGCGGCCGGTTTGGAGACCGCATGCGTCTCACACAGAGGGGATTCGAATATCTCCGCGCGTTGTTCGGCAATGTTCCGGCCCATCATCTCTTGGGACTTCGCCGTTCGACCGGCGGCCCGCGCCTCGGTATCAACGATGAAGCGGCAAAAGAAGTTATCGCGCGGATTGATGCCGTGGCCGCCGCCGGTCTAGCGGATGAGGCGAAACTCTTCGAGACAATCTATTCGGCGTGGCTTCGCCTCACCGACGCTTACGTCAACGCGCATCCTTATGTTGGCAAACCTGAGCGCTCTATGACGCCGATTTCGGCGCTCAGCGTCACCGATTTCACGCTCCGCCACTGGGCCGAGAAAATCCCCGGCACTCCGAAACTCGATGACGAAGCTGTGCTCCGCGAAGCGGCGGAAGACGAAGCGTGGCACCGCGAGGAAGACCGCCGCATGCGCCGCGATGCTGGGGATGACGTTTGATGGCCCCGACCTGGTTCTTTCCGGTGACGGTTGTTCTGCTCTGCTGCTGGCACGCGGGTGCGCGCCTCCTATACCTGGCGCTCGGTAAGCCACTGCCGCCCCTGCGCGACGTGGCCGGCTGGCAAGGCGTGGGCCTGCAGCTCTTCGGCGTGGGCCTTCTGGCGCTCAACATCGACGCCTCGCCCTTTGCCTATATCTGGATGCTGCTCGGCGCGGCCATTGGCTTCTTCGTTGCCGTCGCTGAGCGCGATCTCCAGAACGCCGCACTTATGGCAGGTTTTGAATTCTTCAATGTAATCGGCGCCATCCGGTGGCTCGCATGAGCTCCACTCGCGATCAATACCTGCTTCGGGAAGCCTATAGGCACGCACTTTATTCGCGTGACCCGTCTACGCGCGTCGGCGCCGTGTTGGCCCATGAAGATCACATCATCTCCGCAGGTTTCAATGATTTCCCCGAGGGTATTACCCAATCCGAGGAACGATGGACCAATCGAGACCTCAAGCTTCGCCTCATCGTTCACGCTGAAATGAACGCCGTTTTGGCGGCGGCGAAGAAGGGTCGGCGTCTTTCGGGGAGTACGCTTTATCTCTGTGCCACCGATGACAGCGGGCTTGTCTGGGGCGGATGCCCCTGTGTCCGGTGCACCGTCGAGCTTCTGCAAGCGGGCATTCGCGAAGTCGTCAGCTATCCGTTCAAAGGCGGCTTCTCGAAATGGGAAGCCGAATTGCGCGAAGCAAAACTTCTCCTGGCTGAAGCAGGAATTGCGTACCGGGAGATCGCATGACGCGCGACCGTTACCAGACTTTCCTGCATGACAAAATCCGCATGGCGCCGGCGGACGGATTCGATATCGATCCCGACGAAATCAACCCCCTGCTCAAGCCCCACATCAAAGTTGCGGTGCGCTGGGCCGTCGCCGGCGGCCGCCGCCTCTGCGCCATGCGCTTCGGGATGCAGAAGACGACGTGGCATCTGGAAACCATGCGCCAGACGCAGCGCCACGCCCGCGCGCGGAACGAGCTGGCTACGCCACTGATCGTGCTTCCACTGGGCGCGCGCCTGTCCTTCTTCAAGGACGCCGAACGGTATTTCACCGGTGAGCACGCCATCAAGCTCAACTTCATCCGCGAAGACGCGGAGATCGATCACGACGCCATCAACATGACGAACGTGGAGAGCGTCCGCGAAGGCAAGATCGACCCGCGCCGCTTTGGCGTTACGACCTTCGATGAAGGCGACATTCTGCGGAACATGAATACCAAGACGTTCTGGACCTTCACAGAGCGCGCCAAGCAAGTCCGCTATCGCCACGTCGGCACGGCCACGCCAGATCCTCGCGAATATGCCGAGCTCCTGGCTTTCGCCGGGTATCTCGACATCATGGACGTGGGCCAAGCCCGCACGCGCTTTTTCAAGCGCAACAGCGAAAAGGCCGATGAGCTGACGATCCACCCTCACAAGGAAGAGGAATTCTGGCTCTGGGTGGCATCCTGGACGCTCTTCCTGCAGAAGCCTTCCGACCTTGATCCCTCGTTCTCCGATGAGGGCTTCGATCTTCCGCCGGCCGATATCCGCTTCCACGAGGTGGCGACGGATCATCGCCACGCCGGCATGGAGAAAGGTGGCCAGCTCAAGCTTTTGAAGGAGGCTTCGCTGGGCGTCGCCGGCGCGGCAAAGGAAAAGCGCGACAGCCTACCGGCCCGCATCGCAAAGATGATGGAGCTGCGCGCCGAAATGCCGGGCGCAAATCGCATCATCTGGCACGATCTCGAAGATGAGCGCCGCGCGATCGAGAAGGCCGCTCCCGAAGTGAAGACGGTGTACGGGAGCCAGGATCTTGAGGAGCGCGAGCGGCACCTTATCGACTTCGCCGAAGGACGTCTGCAGGAGCTCGCCGGCAAGCCGATGATGATCGGCTCCGGTCCAAACTTCCAATATCATTGCTGGTGGTCGCTGTTCCTGAGCATGGGCTGGAAGTTCAAGGACCTGATCCAGGCCATGCACCGCACGATGCGCTATGGCCAATCCTTCGAAGGCTTCCCGTCCGATAGGCCAAAGGCGGTCCGCTTCGACTTCATCCACACCGAAGCCGAGCGGGAAATGGTCCGGACGTTCCGCGAGAATCTCAAGCGGTATGATGAGCAGCAAGCGCGCATGGCGGCGCTCATCCGCCAATACGGTCTCACCCAGCTTTCCACGGCGAGCCTTCTGCAGCGCTCCATGGACGTCAAGCGGGAAGAAGTTAGCGGCGAAACTTTCACCGTGGTCCATAACGATTGCGTGGAGGAATGCCGGAGGCTCGCTGACAATAGCATTGACCTGATCGTTTCGAGCCTTCCATTCTCGACGCAGTATGAATACACGCCAAACTACCGCGATTTCGGCCACACCGACGATGATGATCACTTCTTCCAGCAGATGGATCATCTCACGCCCGAGCTCCTGCGGGCGCTCAAGCCGGGTCGGAATGCAGCTATCCACTGCAAGGATAGAATCGTTGAGGGCGGCCGCTCGGGCCTTGGCTTTCAGACTGTCTCGCCTTTTGGCGCGCGGACAATGTTTCACTTCATGCGCCACGGCTTCGCCTACATCGGCACGGTGCACATCGCTACCGACGTCGTGCGAGAAAACAGCCAGACCTATCGCCTGAGCTTCACCGAGGAATGCAAGGACGGCACGAAGATGGGCTTCGGGCTCATCGAATATATGCACATCTTCCGGAAGCCCCAGACCGATCGCTCGCGCAGCTACGCCGACGAGCCGGTGACCAAGGTGAAGCGGCGTTGGAATCGACAGCGCAAGCAATGGATCAACGAAAATCCCTGGGTGAAGGATGAAGCCGCGGCGCCGGATGATCCGCGCGATCCGTACACGGTCGGCCGCTGGCAGATCGACGCCGCCGGCGTCTGGCGCTCCAACGGCAACCGGCTCTTGATGCCAGAAGAAATTGCGCGCCTCGGCGTTTCCGGCGCCTTGGCGCGCTGGAAAGAGCATCAGCTCTCACAGCCTTATGATTTTGCGCACCACGTCGAATGCGCCGATGCCATGAACGAGGTGGGGACGCTCAAGCCGGACTTCGCCGTTGTGCCGGTGCATTCCGAGCACGAGGATCTATGGACCGATGTTGTCCGCATGAAGAGCCTGAATACGCTTCAACAGGCCAGGTCCAAGGAAAAGCACCTTTGCCCACTTCCGCTCGATATCGTTGAGCGCGTGATCGTCGCTCGATCGATGCCGGGCGAGCTTGTCTTCGATCCCTTCGGCGGGCTCATGACCGTTCCGTATTGCGCGATCAAGCTGAAGCGGCGCGGCATGGGCGTTGAGCTCAACCCGGGTTACTTCCGCGACGGCCTCGCCTATTGCGAAATGGCGGAGCGCGAAGTCGCCGCACCGACATTCTTTGACCTGGTGAATTCCAGCGAGACGGAGGCAGCATAATGGCCTCCGAGGCGGAAGCGAGGATGCGAAAGAAGGCTGAGGCGCAGCTTCGCCGTGAGTTCCCCGATTACCGCGTTGTCCATGAATTCGACGTCTGCGGCCGCCGGCTGGATCTCGCGGCTATCGGAACAGAGCGCTTGGTACTGGTGGAGATTAAGTCGGAGCGCGACGACTTCGAGCGACTGCAGGGCCAGCTTCAGGCCGCGCGCAAAGTCGCTTCGGAGATTTGGCTTTGCATCCCTCCGGCTCACGTCTCTAAAGTGGAGCACCTTGGCAAAAGTCAGCTCATAGACGATGCGCACGAGATAAAGACCAAGTTTGGCTGCACATG
The DNA here is from genome assembly GCA_036569005.1 of Rhizomicrobium sp. Lineage (GTDB taxonomy): Bacteria > Pseudomonadota > Alphaproteobacteria > Micropepsales > Micropepsaceae > Rhizomicrobium. The sequence continues at coordinate 16,638 of DATCRK010000019.1, forward strand.
GGCACTAAACCCGGAATACATCCCGGAGCTTTCAGATGCCGACGTCTGGTTAGAGACCGCGGACGGCTTTGCATCGGATCGCCAACGTCGCCAGCAATACTTTGGCGCGCATCCAATCGACCCGATATTGGATAGCGTCCAGCTTCTCCGCCTTCTCTTGAAGCCCGAGCTTCTGGAACTTCATCCCGGCCCAAAGCGGCGCACGTCGGAGCAGATTGTTCGCACCGCGCACGATGCCTTAACGGGAAAGCAAATCCGTCTCGGCGTCCTCGATCTTCTGCGCCGGCGTCGCTTCCTACGCATCGGAAATGTCGATCCGGAGTGCGCATGACCGCCAAGCGCCACCGCCTTCGCAATGTCGGCAAGCGCGATATGGCCAACGCTGTGGCCATGGTGAAGGCGCTAGGCTTGACGGCCGTCGCCGTGGAGGCCCAGCCGGGGCTTGTGAGGATCCTGACGGCCGAGGGCCGCGCCTTGACCGCCGGCGGCGAAATCGATGAGCTAGACGAGGAACTGCGCGAATTCCGGCAGCAAAATGGTCATGGTTGAGATCAAAGGCATTCACAAGGTCAAAGCCAATGGCGTGACCTACTATTATGCGTGGCGCGGGGGGCCGCGTCTCGAGGGCGCGCCGGGCTCGAAAGAGTTTCTGGATTCGTACGCCGAGGCGAAGAGCCCCATTTCCAATCTGGACCGCAAACGGGTCTCGACGTGGATCGCGCTTTACAAGGATAGCGACAGCTTTAAGGACAACGCGGAAAGCACGCGCCGCATTTGGGATATGTGGCTTGATCGCATTGATGCGAAATTCGGAAAGCTCAGCATCCGACAATTCGACCGTCCGAAATTCCGCGTCGATATCCGGAAGTGGCGCGATGGTTGGAAGGACAACCCCCGCACCGCCGATTATGCCAAGCAAGTCCTTTCGGCCTTCCTCTCATTTGTTGTGGCCGAGGGCGAGCTGACGCTCAACATCTGCCATGAAATCCCGAACATCTATTCCGCCGATCGTTCGGATATCATTTGGGAAGATTGCCACATAAAGCAGCTCCTCGAATGTGAGGAAGTCTCCAAAGAGGTGAAGTGGGCGGCGCGACTTGCTAAGCTCACCGGCTTCCGCAAATCCGATCTGCTCAAAGTGAGCTGGAACCACGTCGGCAAATACGCCATCGAGATCCGCACCCAGAAGAGCAGCGGCAAGAAGAGCAAGAAGAAGCGCACAGCCGTCGCGCCGATCACCAAAGAGCTGCGCGACCTCCTGGCCGAGATTCCGAAATATTCGACCACGATTCTCACGAGCTCGCGCAAACGGCCATGGACGGCCGACGGCTTCGGCAGCTCATGGTGGAAGGCGCTGGACGATGCTGGCTTCCATAAAGATGGTCCGGACCTTCACCTCCACGACTTCCGCGGCACGTTCGCGACGATCCTGTACGTGGCCAGGTTCAGCATTCGCGAGATTGCGGATACCCTTGGCTGGACCGAAGAGCGCGTCGAGCGGCTCATTGATCGATATGTGAAGCGTGACGCGATTCTGCAGGACCGCATCCGTCGGCTTGAGGCGGTGGCGAAATGAGCGATGAGCGGCCACCATCCGATGCCGCGGCTTTTATGCGCGGCCTTCTCGAAAGAATCGCCAAGTCTTTGGACCTCTCCTACGAGGAATTGACCGCCGACTTTCTATTGCCATCGGAGGACCTGGAAGTGAGCGATGGAACGCTGCGGAGGATCCGCGCGGCCATCCGCGTATTGGCGCGGCATAACATCGAGCCAGCTCTGGTGCTTCTTACGAACGCCGAATGGCATGAGGTGAAATCCGCGGCCGCCGCGGCAAGCGGCATCCATATCTACCCCTCCGCGCCAGGAAAGCGGCAGATCATGGGATTGCCCGTCGATATCGTGGATGCTCCGGTGCGCGAACTCGTGCTCGATCGGGCGGGCGCCCAAAGCTGGGAACGGCGCACGGGCAGAACGCTTTTGGAACGAAAGCTGTAAAAACGGGTGTAAAAAACGGATGGGCCGTTTAGCTAAGTGCTGGAGCGGGCGAAGGGAATCGAACCCTCGTATGAAGCTTGGGAAGCTTCCGTTCTACCATTGAACTACGCCCGCGCCGGACGCTCTTAGCATGAGGCGCGGCGCGCGCTCCATATCCCCAAAAGGCTCCATATCCCTAAAAGAAAGGCTCCCGCGGATATCGACGCGAAAGCCTCCCAGTGTTCTCGCTACGCAGCAGGCCCGCCGAAGGCTTTCTTTCAAGCCGACACCACAGAGCGCTTTCGCTTCAACCTCCCCGGTTTACATGCGACTTCCGCTTCCCTCGATCCGGCCTCTGAGTTGTCCGGCACCGGGATGGCGTCGCGCGGGGTCCACGCAAGTTTGGCCCCTTACCTGTCTGTCCTTGCGGTGTCGCTACAGCTTCAAAATCGTGCCCTCCGTGAGTGAGAACATATAGAGAACGATATATAGGATTTTCAAGATACTTTAAGGAAAAATTTCTGACAATTTGTCAGAAGGAGAATGGCAGGACTCGTTGAGAGATTTCCCGAATATGACAGATTAGCCAGAGGGTCCTCCGCAGAGTGGAGACAGAGTTGTGACAGTATTCGAGGAATCGGTATGCACGTTGACTCCGCGAATACTTGAGTCCTAGCGTCTCTGCGTTCAACCGTGAACAAGGAGAACGACATGAAAGAGCTTTCCAAATCTTTCGAAGTGAAGAAGTCCAGCGTGCGCGAGCTGACCAAAGAGGAACGCGTCGTGACGGCTGGAGCCAGCATTCACAGCGTTCACCCGTCGGATTGTGTGACCACCGTCGGGTTCACATGCTGGTGCGTTAAGCCGGCATAATCTCCCTTGCACGACCACCGGAGGCTGGATCGCTCCGGCCTCCGGTGCGCGTCCCTCAAGAAAACCGCGGACCATGCCATGTCGCCAAAAGCGGCTGATTTTTTCCTGCTCCGCACGGCATCCTTGGATCCTTCCGCGTTCGACAATACGCGGGCAGCCTTCGCGGACGGTGAGTCCTTTTCAAACAGCCCGATCCTCCAGGACCCGTTCTTCCGGGAAGCTCTATTTCTGGCTTCCACCAACCTCGGCCGGCGTATCGACGATCCAGCCGCGTGGTCCGACGAACTCTTTCGTCTTTCGGTGGCGCGCTATCTCAATCGCATGGCGTTCCGGCCCACGCCCTTTGGGCTTTTCGCGGGCGTATCCCTCGGCCTCGCGGGTGACGAATGCCAATTGCGCATCACCGACGCGGAAGGCTCCAAACGGGTCGGCCGGCTCGACCAGGGGATATTATCGGATATTCATGCGGGCCTTTTGGCCGATCCCGATACGAACCTTGCGATCCTTCGCCGCGCGTCCTTGTCGATTAACAGTTCGGCTTGGGCCGCGCCGGATGGCTTGCGTTTCATCGAAGCGGTGAGGGAAGACGGCCTCCTCCACTACCGGCTGAGCAAAGTCGACCTCACGGCGCCGATCGCGCACGTGCGCGCCTTTGTCGGCATCGGCGAAAAACCCTTCGCGCAGATCGTTTCTTCCCTCATTGCAGAATTTTGCATCGCAGTGGAGCAAGCCGAGACTTTCGTCGCGACGCTGGCCGAAGAGCAGGTGCTCATCGTATCGCCACAGATCGCGATCACCGGCGAAAACAGCATCCCGGAATTCGTTGCGGAACTTGAACGCCTGTCGCCGCAGGACCCGTCCCTCCGGCGCGCCGCCAAGGTTCAGGCACTGCTGGACAGAATCGGTACGGACCCCGCCGAAAACCTCGGCATCTACAAAAAGGCATTCGAAGAATTCGAGACTGCGGAAGAGCCGGCGGACAATACCAAGATTCTGCAGGTGGATCTCTATCGGCCGCCACACATCGCAACGCTGCCGCAAAAGCTGCTGGACGGGATCGTTGCTGAAACCTGGAACCTGAGGGGGCTGCTGACCGGTGCGCCGCAAGACGATGCCAGAATTTTCGCATCGGAATTCCAGGAGCGCTATGGGGATGCGAATATCCCGCTCTTGGAGATGCTCGACGCCGATTTCGGGATTCCTTTCGGGAGTGCCTCGCATGTGGAAGCGCCTCTGTTGGACGGAATGAATCTCGGCGCGCAGCGCGACGGCAGCGCGCCGCGGCTGGACGAGAAAACGTTTGCGCTGGCGCAAAAGGCTTGGCTCACCCATGCGCGGGAGATCGCGCTGGACGACGCCTATCTTTCGACACTTACGCCGCAAATCGCCTCCCTGCCCTCCTTCGCGGTTTTCGGATCGCTGGCCGCAGAAAGCTTCGAGGCCCTGAGCAAGGGTGAATACGAATTCGCGATCCGAGGCCTTTCGCCGCTGCCGGCGCTGGCCCTTCTGGGGCGATTTTGCCTGGATGATCCTGCGCTCGCTCGGAAAGCGAAGCATTTCATCGCTACGCATGAAGCCGACACGGAAAATGTCATCGTCGCGGAGGTCGCACACACGCCAGAAGGGCGGGCGGCGAATGTTTTGCTCCGCCCTGTGCTGCGAGAGCACGAAATCGTCTACATGGGGAAATCGGGCGCGCCGCCGGATCGGCAGATTCCTGCCAGCGATCTTTATGTGAGCTGCCTGAACGGCCAGATCGTATTGACGCGCGGGAAAACGGGACAGCGCATCATCCCGCGGCTCACCAATGCACATGCTTTCCATGTGGAGAGAAATGTTCCGATCTACAAATTCCTTGGAATGCTGCAACTGCAGCACGCGCCGGCGACGCGCGACCCGTGGGGCGGCCTCGCGGAGACCGCGAAATTCCTGCCGGGCCTGAAATACCGGCACATCCGCATCTGCGCACCGCGATGGCGGCTAAACCGCGACGATCTGCGCGAAATGCTCAAGAGCGATGTGAACGACGTGTCCGGAATCCTGAAGCCGCTCCTGAATGCCGAAAGCCTGCGGAAGATACGCGCGCGCAGCGGCGACAACTTCATCGAGCTCGATCTCGATCACAAGCTCGACCGGGCGCTGCTTCTGGAGGAGGCCAGGCGCAACACCGAATTGACCATTGAGGAGATTGCGCCGGGCAACGGAGAGGTTGTGTCCGACACGCGCGGCCGCAAATTGCGCAATGAGATCGTCATTCCGGTCTCGTGCCATCATCCCGCCGGCGGTGATCCGGCCGCGGTCCCCGCGCCGGCGGCCAAGATGGCGCATCATCCCGGCGACGATTGGCTCTATGCGCGGATATTCTGCGGCTCCGCCGCGGCAGACCGGTTGATAACCGAGTTGTTCCCCGGCTTCGCTGAAGACGCCGCTGCAGTCGGCTGCGACCGCGCGTTCTTCATTCGCTATTGGCAGAACGGACAGCATCTTCGATTGCGCGCGCACGGGACCCGCGACGGTTTGCGCGCGCTGCAAAACGCGCTGGAGCAGAGACTACATCCTTATCTACAGAGCCGCGAAGCGTCGCGCTTCGAATACGCCACCTATTTCCCGGAATATTACCGCTATGGCGGCCAGCTCGGCCTGCCGCTCTGCGAGAAGATATTTTCCGCCGACAGCGGTTTTGTGTCCGCGGGGCTGGCGTCGCTTGCCGACGTTTCGAATCGGGAAGATGCACGGTGGCGTTTCGCGCTCGCGGCGTTGTTTCACCTTCTGCGCGTTTTCGACCTTGGCCACGATGCCGAAATCGCACTCATCACGCCCATGATCGAAGGCTACGGCGGCGAGTTTCGCCTGGACAAAAACCGGAGAGGGCAACTCAACGAGAAATATCGCGAGCATCGCGCTGCCGTGGACGATCTCATCCGGGGAAATTCCGGAAATTGGGCCGACATCATCGAAGCCCGGCGGCAGCAAATCGCGCCGCTGGTCCAGCAACTGAAATCCGTGACCAGCATGGGCAGCCTTGTGACGATCGTTCAGAGCCTTCTGCACATGTGCGCCAACAGGATATTCCCCGAACAGGCAAGACAGCATGAGCTGCTTCTGCTGCACTTCATGGCCAAGAGCATGGCGTCCATCCGCGGCCGGCAGCGCTACGACAAGAAATTCGCGGCCTCACAAGAGCAATAGCGAGTCCCGTTCGCCATTCTCCCGCAACCGCAACAAGCCATAGCCGACGCCCGCAGTGCCGAGCATCAACGACGGCGAAGGGCTGCGGTCGAATATCCCGCTGGGGAAAGCCAGGTCCACATGTTGCCGGATCAATCGCGTCATCGATGCGCGGGCGACCTCCCGCAATTGCGTCCGCTCAAGCCCGCGACCCAGCAGGTCGAGGATGCCGCAAAGGCCCGATACACCGTGGCAGAACGATGCATCGTAGCCATCGTCCTCCAGCGCCGTTTGGAGCATGCGTTGCGTTGAGACGATGGCGTTGTCAAGCATCGGGGCGTACTGCCCGGCGCATTCGCCGTCGAGACGGCACGCTTCCATGCGCGAAAGCGCGATGCCCGGCGCACCATGGCACCATGCCGGCGCGGCGCGTCGCTTCTGCCGCGCGTCTTCCACCGTTTCCACGAAGCGGACGTCCAGCCAATTGTTCAGGGCAGGTTCGAACAGTGTATCTTCGTAAGCGTATGCACCCCGTGCGGTGACGAGGAATTCCTGTTCGCCCGTCGCCGCGAACAAGCGCAGAAGCGCCAGTGCGATGCCCGATGCACCATGCGACAAGCCACTGAGCGGCTCCGCCTGAAGGCCGCAAGCCTCCTGCGAATCCCATGAGCAATGATCGTCTCTCCAATCGGCACGCGCGCAGATTTCTTCGCCAAGCCTCGCTGCCAGGTCCACGCCGCGCGGTCCGGTACGCAGCAGGACCAACATCGCGCCCGCCGCGCCGTTGAAGAGATCGAGCAGCATCGGCTTGCGGTTCACAAGCAGAGCTTCGATCCGCGCGAAGAGCTCGTCCTCAAAGCCGTCGGGGACGAGCGGTTTAAAGGCATCGTCCAGGTGTTGCGCCAGATAGAGAAGACCGGGGCGGCCGGCATAAACACCCAGAGGAAACGCATCGGGGCCGGCCCATCGAAAGGCAGAGCGGATCGCGCCGCGCGCGGTTTGCGTCAGGCGCACGTCCGGATGATGGCGCGCCACATCCGAGAGGAACAAGGCTATGCCTGCCGTGCCGTTATAGAGATCGCCGTCGAGATCCCGGGTGACGGACCGCGGAAATTCCGAGTCCGCATCCAGAACCGTCGAACCCTGCCAGTGGCAGAGCGTCTCGTCCGCATTCCATCTGGCCGTCCGGCACAGCGTTTCGGCCAACCGTATCGCCGTCTCCAGAGCGGCGTTATCGAACACTTTGGAAAGTGTCGGCTCTGTTTCGGGTGAGATCATCCGGACAAGCTCATTGTTCATGGAGCATGCCCGCATCCTGTCCTTGCGGCAACGTGCGGCGCATTGCGGAAAAAGCTACACGCCAAACCCGCCAACGGCGTATGGTGCGCGCGGAAATATCAGGAAAGCCCTGCCATGCGCCGCGCCGCTATTGTTTCACCTCTTCGCACCGCCGTCGGAAAATTCCAGGGCGGGTTGTCGTCCATCGCCGCGGGCGATCTGGGCGCGGTCATCCTGCGCGCATTGGTGGAGCGCACGAAGCTCGATCCGGAACGCGTGGACGATGTGATCTTTGCGCAGGGTTACGGCAACGGCGAAGCGCCGTGCATCGCGCGCTGGTCGGCGCTCGCGGCGGACTTCCCGATCAAGGTGCCGGGCTATCAGCTCGACCGCCGCTGCGGCTCGGGCCTGCAGGCGATCATCGACGCGGCGATGATGGTGCAGACGGGTGCCGCCGATGTGGTGATCGCAGGCGGCGTCGAAAGCATGAGCAATGTCGAATATTACACAACCGACATGCGAAACGGCGCGCGCATGGGTTCGACCGTGATGCATGACCGGCTGACGCGCGGGCGCGTGATGAGCCAGCCGATTTCGCGCTTCGGCGTGATCAGCGGCATGATCGAGACGGCGGAAAATCTCGCCAAGGATTACGATATCTCGCGTGAGGTTTGCGATGAATATGCCGCCGCCAGCCATCAGCGCGCCACCGCCGCATGGGCCGCGGGCAAGTTCGACAACGAATTGGTGCCGGTAAGCGTGCCGCAGAAGAAAGGCGAACCGACCGTCTTCAAGCATGACGAAGGCATCCGCGCCGATGCGACGCCGGAGTCATTGGCGAAGTTGAAGCCCATCGAGAAAGGCGGCGTGGTGACGGCGGGCAATGCCAGCCAGCAGAACGACGCCGCGGCGGCCTGCATCGTGGTGGCGGAAGACAAGCTTCGCGAGTTGGACCTTCAGCCGATGGGTTGGTTCGTGGGCTAGGCGGCGGCGGGACGCGATCCCGCGCGCATGGGCATCGGCCCGGTGCCGGCGGTGGAGCGGCTGTTCGCGCGCAACAAGCTCGGCTGGAACGACATCGACCTTGTGGAACTGAACGAAGCCTTCGCGCCGCAGGTTCTGGCGGTGCTGAAAGGCTGGGGCTGGTCCGACAATGACGAACGGCGCGAGCGGCTGAACGTCAACGGTTCGGGCATCTCCCTCGGCCATCCGATCGGCGCAACAGGCGGCCGCATCCTCGCAACGATGCTGAACGAAATGCATCGCCGCAAAGCCCGCTACGGCTTGGAGACCATGTGCATTGGCGGCGGACAGGGACTGGCGGCGGTGTTCGAGCGGGCGGCTTAAGAAGATCATGAGCACTGTGAAAGCCGGCACGTTCAAACTCGGTGACCGCACCGTGCATCGCATGGGGTATGGCGCGATGCAGCTTGCGGGGCCGGGCGTGTTCGGGCCACCGAAGGATCGCGATGAAGCGGTCCGGGTGCTGCGCGTGGCGGTGGAGGCGGGCGTCGATCATATCGACACCTGCGATTATTACGGGCCGCACATCGTCAACCAGATCATCAAGGAAGCGCTGCATCCCTACCCTTCGAACCTCGTGCTCGTCACCAAGGTGGGCGCGCGGCGCGATGCGCAAGGCCAGTGGCTGCCGTGGAACAGCCCCGCCGATCTTGAGCAAGCGATCCACGACAACCTGCGCAATCTCGGTCTCGATGTGATCGAGGCGGTGAACTTCCGCTCCATGCACGGCATGCAGCCGACCGAAGGCACCATCGCGCCGCAAGTGGAGGCGCTGGCGGAGCTGAAGCGCAAGGGCCTCATCAAGCATATCGGCGTGAGCAACGTGACGCCCGCGCAGATCAAGGAAGCGCAAGCGATCACGCCCATCGTCTGCGTGCAGAATTTCTACAACCTCGCCAATCGCGGCGACGATGCGATGGTGGATGCGCTGGCCAAGGACGGCATCGCCTATGTGCCGTTCTTCCCGCTGGGCGGCTTCATGCCGCTGCAATCGTCCGTGCTGGAAGACGTGGCGAAGACACTGGGCGCAACGCCGATGCAGGTCGCGCTCGCCTGGCTGCTGCGCCGCTCACCCAACATCCTGCTCATTCCGGGTACATCCTCGCTGGCGCATCTGCGCGAGAACCTCGCCGCGGCAGAATTGAAGCTGCCGGACGATGCGATGGCGGCGCTGAACGGCATCGCCAAGGCGCATTGAGTTAAGGTTTTTCTAACCATGAAATCGCTAGGGTCAGCCGCCCTTTCACGGCGCGGCCCGACGCATGGCATCCGATCCTGAGATCTTGTTGGCGCGCGCGGACCGGCTGGCGCAAGGCGGGCAGCGCGAAGATGCCAAAGCCGCCTATCTCGAACTTCTGACACTTGCGCCGGATCATTTCGCGGCGCTGAACAATCTGGGCGCCCTGCTGCACAACATGGGCTATCGCAGCGCCGCACGCACCGCCTATGCGCGCGCGGTGGCGTGTCATCCGGACAATCCCACCGGCCATGCCAATCTCGCCAATGCGCTGCGCGGCGACGGCGACCTCGCCGCGGCGCGCGAACACGCCGAGACCGCGCTCATGCTTTCACCCGGCCATGCGGGCGCGCATCAGGCGATGGCGAATATCCTTTTCGATCTGGGCGAACGTGCCGCTGCCGCGCGCCATCGCGACATCGGCTATCGCGATCACGACGCGATGCACATTCCCTATCGCGGCAAAGGCAAGCCGGTGTCGCTGCTGATGCTGGTCTCGGCAGTGGGCGGCAATGTGCCGATCCGCCAGTTAATCGACGACACCACGTTCGACACCACCGTTCTCTATGCCGATTACTGGACGAAAGCCTTGCCGCGTCACGATCTGGTGCTGAACGCCATCGGCGATGCCGATCTCGTCGCGCCCGCAATGGAAGCCGCCGCGAAGCTTCTGGCGAAAACCAAAGCGCCGATCCTCAACCCGCCCAGCGCCACGCTGCGCACGGGACGGTGCGAAAACGCGACACGTCTTGCGCATCTGCCCCATGTGCGCACCGCGCGCACGGTGGTCCTTCCGCGCGCGGCGATTGCCGAACACGGTTTGAACTACCCCATCTTGCTGCGCAGCCCCGGCTTCCACACCGGCCAGCATTTCGAGCGCGTCGATGCGCCCGACCGGCTTGCCGCCATCGCCGCGACGCTTCCCGGCGACGATCTGATGGCGATCGAATATCTCGATGCGCGCGGGCCCGATGGGCGCCCGCGCAAATATCGCGTCATGTTCGTGAACGGCCAGATGCTGCCGCTGCATCTGTGCGTGTCGAACAGCTGGAAGGTGCATTACTTCACCTCCGCCATGGCGGACAACGCGGCCTATCGCGACGAAGAACGCCGCTTCCTCGAAGACATGCCGGCGGTGCTGGGTGCAAAGGCGATGACCGCGCTTGCCGCGATCCGCGATGCGCTCGGTCTCGACTATGGCGGCATCGATTTCGCGCTGAACGGCGACGGCGAGCTTCTGCTTTTCGAAACCAACGCCACGATGGTGATCGTGCCGCCCAACACCGATCCGCGCTGGGACTATCGCCGCGCTGCCATCGCGCGCGTGGAGAACGCGGTGCGCGCGATGTTCGCCGGACGCGCCGCCGCGGCGCGTCCGCTGGCCGCGTAATCACTTCTTCGCAGCAAACTCGTCATCCAGCAGCGCGGGCGTGTTTGGCAGGCGCTCCAGATGCGGATAGCGCAGGCCGCCGTGATAGTTCACGCTCACGGTGCGGTACTGGTCGCTGTCCTTCACCAGAAGCTGGATCGGTGCGTTGTCCGTCTTCGCGTCGGTGATGACCTCTTTCAGGTCGTCGGCGTCATAGGCGTTGCCGTTCACCGCCACAATCTCGGTCCCGACGGTGACACCGGCCTTCATCGCCGGGCCGTCCCACATCACTTCCGTCGCCTCGCCCTTCTTGTTCAGAATGACACCCAGTGAGAACAGAAGATCGGTGCTCTTGCGGATTTTCTCGCCGGATTTGATGTAGTCCGACTGCTTGTCGTTGAAGACCAGCTTGTAACCGCCCATCTTCAGCCCGCCCAGCGGATCGGTGTTGATGCCTTCCACGCGGCTGTGCAGGAAGGTTGCCCAGTCATAGGGCACCACGCTGTTCAGGGCTTTCACCACATCGTCGAAAGTATAGGTGACGGTGACATACGAGCCGTTGTTGATGCCGAAGAAGGCCTTGGCGAAATCATCGATGGATTTGGCGTTGTTCGTCTTCTGGCGGATCAGCATGTCCGCTTCGGTCCAGATGAGCTGGCCTTCGCTGTAATAATCCTCGCTGCGCTGCCAGTTGCGCCAGGGCGCGGGCGCGCGGTGCGCGATGATGGGATCGTTCGTCGTGTCGTCGACATTGCGCCATTTGCGGCCGGGGCGCAACGAATAGACGGCCGCGGTTTCGGCCAGCGCATCGAGGCCCATCTGCTTGTTCCAGAGCCCGGCGCGCGTGGCGAGCACATAGCCCCAGAACTGCGTCTGGCCTTCATAGACCCAGAGCAGGCTGTCGCGCATCGGCACGTTGAAGTTCGGCGTCCACAGATCGGCGCCGCGGCGGAATTTTCCGTTCCAGCTATGGGTGAACTCATGCGCGAGCAGATCGCGCTCCGACGCCATCTTGTCCCAATGCCGGAAATAATCGGATGCGACGCCATCTTCGCTGGAGCGGTGATGCTCCAAGCCGTTGCCGCCCATGTGATCGGAGAGCGAGAACAGGAAATCGTAATGATCGTAATGGTGCGAGCCGAACGCCTTGTAAGCCTGATCGACCAGATTGCGATGCACCTGGATCTGCTGCGGCGTCATCTTCAGATCGTTCGGCGAATCCGCGATCACATCCAGATGGTTCTGCGTCTTGCCGGAGGGATCGAGATCGACGCGCACGAAATTCTTGCCCGCGATCATCGGCGAATCCACCAGCGTGTTGAACGGCACGGTGGCGAAACTGGCGTTGCCCTGCCCCACTTGCGGCGTGAGCGCGCTGGCGTAATGCCAGCCCGCCGGGAATTTCACGCTCGGCGAAAACATGATGCGGCGCGAATAATAGCCCGCCGGATAAAGCGCCATGGAATTCCATTGCAGGCTCATCATCGCGGGCGTCATCACGATGCGGCCCTGCGGCTTGTCGGTGGCGGAGAGGAACTGGAAGTCCGCGTCGATGCTGGTCGCGCCCTTGGGCACCGGCACATGAAAGGCGAAGACATGCACCACGTCGCGCTTCCAGGGGATCACCTTGCCGCCCGCCTTGATGACGAGCCCCGCAAGCTTGCTGATCGTGCCCGAGGGTGAGTGATTGCCCGGCAGCCATTCCGGATAGAGCAGGATGAAGTCGCTCGTGTTCGCCGGAACCGGGATCGTTTCATGGATGCGGAAGATGCCGCGTGTCGTGTCGGTCGCGTCCACCGCGAGCTTGATCGTGCCGCGATAGGCGACGTCTTTCGGCGCCGGGATTTCCGGCGGCATGGGGAACGGGCTGGGGCCGGGCGATTGCTGCGCAAAAGCAGCGGTGGTGGCGAGTGCAAAGGCGACGACCGCGCGCGAAATCTTCACTGGAATGGTCCTCTCGAAGACAGCGCCCCCGCGCGCCTTGGAAGTGGACCGGACTGTAGCGATTCCACCGCTGACGGCGAAGGGAAAATCGCTATGCTGGTGCCCGCGCATGGGGGCCGCGATGTCACATCCTTTCGTTCTGTTCGGCCGCGATCATCTGACCGTTCTGGCGCTGACATTCCTCGTGCCGGTCGCGCTTGCGTTTTTGACGCGGCGCAACATGAACGCAGTGCGCGCAACGCGCTTTGCCTTCGCGGCATGGCTGATCGGCACATGGATATTGTGGTTCTGGATGATCTTCGATCTGGGATGGCAATCAGCCCAGACGCTACTGCCGATGCATCTGTGCGACTGGGCGACGATCGCGGCGATCGTCACGCTGCTGATGCCCAATCAGAAGACGTATGAAATCGCCTATTTCTGGTGCCTGTGCGGCACGCTGCTGGCGATGATCACACCGGACCTCAAAGCCGACTTTCCCGACATGCGCTTCATCATCTTCTTTGCCTTCCACGGCGGAGTGATCGCGGCCACGCTGTATCTGACCTTCGCCGCGCGGCTCAGGCCTTATCTCGCTTCCATCCCGCGCGTGATCGGATGGACCTTTGTCTACTTCCTTGCGGCAAGCGCGGTGGATTGGTTCTTCAACGTGAATTTCGGCTATCTGCGCGCCAAGCCGGCAACGGCCACCATCATGAGCGCGCTGGCGCCGTGGCCTTGGTACATCGCCGAGCTCGCCGGAATGGCGATCGTGCTGATCCTGTTCTTCTACGCGCCGTTCTTCATATGGGATCGCGCAAAGTCCCATTCTCCGGCGTCTCCGTGACCTCGCGATAGGCGAACGCGGACGCGCTGAAGAGAAGGCCATAGGCGAAGGTGCCGACGATCAGCGTGACCGCGGAGGTGTACGGCCAGATCTGCAGCCCGCGCGTGCGCGCCGCGGCGCTCCATACATCCATCTGCTGACGCAGGGCCTCGTCGCGGAGTTGTCCCTGCATCGCGGCGTGCATGATCGCGGCGAAGTGCTGGAACATGTCCGGTCCATAAAGCAGGAACAACGCGCCGACCTGAACGGCGATGAGAGGAATGAAGATCGCCAGGCCGATCCACAAGATGCGCCAGAAGCTGCCTTTGGTAAGTTCCCAGCCGCGCGCGAGATCGATTTTGCCTTCGTTCACCACCACCGGCGGAATAAGAAAAGTGAGCCGCGCCATGACATAGGCCAGCGCGCCGACAAACAGCACCACACAGAACGCCACCAGCAGCGCGACCGCGACTTCGTTCATGCCCGGCGACAGCGCCGCCGATTTGACGGCGATGCCGCCTGCGATGGCGACGACGATGGTGAGGATAATGAGCCCGATATAGATGAGGATCATCACCAGCAGAAACAGCAGCCAGGCGCCGAACAGCCGCCACACCGGCGCCGCCAGCGAGAAATAGACGAACGGCGCACCGCTGCGCTTGCCGAGCGCCAGTTCCGTCACCCCGACGCCGATCATGGCGCGGATGAACAGGCTCAAAAGGAAGATCGCCGGAACGAGCCGCAGCGATTGCCGCGCCACTTCGTCCGGATCGTTCACGGGCATGTGGTTGCCGATGAAGCCCGGCGTGACCATGAGACCGACTGCGATGAGGACCGCCAGCGGCGCCCAGACGATACCGAAGACGCGCAGGAAATTGCCGATGGCAAAGCCATAGGCATGCGCGATGGTCTCGAACACCGGTATCTTCTTCATGACAGCCCCATCCCCAGGCAATGCGGCGCGATTAGCGCATACGGGCGTAAATCTCGCAATCGCGGCGCAGGCCGTCGCGAACAATATGGCCGCGCAAGGTGCCTTCGCGGGAGAAACCGAGCCGCTCCAGCAATCGCTGCGATGCGGCATTGCCGGTGTGGAAGCGCGCCCATAGGCGATCCATCTTCAGGTCTTCGAACGCGAAGCCGGTGATCGCCGTCATCGCTTCGCGCGCGTAGCCGTTGCCCCACCAGGCGCGGCTGAACAGGAAGCCCACTTCGGCGCGCTTGTGGTGACGGTCGATGTCGGAGAGATCGCAGGAGCCGATGGCTTGCGCGCCGGGTTCCAGCGACACCGCCCAATACATGGCCGTGCCCGCGGTCACGTCGGACAGTTGCGCGCTCACGATATCCTCCACCACATCGCGTTCCCGGAAGGCGGGCCAGTCCCAGAAGCGCATGGTCTCGTCGTCGCGCATCATGGCGAAGACGGCGTCGACGTCGCGCTTTTCCAGCGGGCGCAGCGTCAGGCGCGGGGTCATCAGGAACGGCGTCATGGATTCATCTTGCCATATCGGGCGGGGTCTTATCATCTGGGACCATGAACGAATTGAAAGAGCCGCCAATCAAGGCCGCCGTGCTGCCCGTGACGCCCTATCAGCAGAACTGCTCGCTGGTGTGGTGCACGAAGACCAAACGCGCCGCGGTGATCGACCCCGGCGGCGACCTCGCACGGCTGAAAGCGCTGATCGCGCAGCAGGGCGTGACCCTGGAGAAAGTGCTGCTCACGCATGGCCATCTGGATCACGCCAGCGGCGCCACGAAACTGGCGCGCGAATTCGGCGTGAACATCGAAGGCCCGCACAAGGACGATCTGTTTCTGCTCGAAGAACTCGGCAAAAACAAAGTGCGCCCCGGCTTCGGCGATGCGGAGAACTGCCTGCCCGACCGCTGGCTGGAAGATGGCGACACGATCACCGTGGGCGAAGCGACGTTCGGCGTGCGCCACTGCCCCGGACACACGCCGGGCCATGTCGTCATATATAATGAGACCGTGCGCGTGGCCTTTGTGGGCGATGTGCTGTTCCGCGGAAGCGTGGGACGCACCGATTTCCCGCGCGGCAATCACCAACAGCTTGTGGATTCGATTGTGCAGCGCCTGTGGCCGCTGGGCGACGACATTACGTTCGTGCCGGGTCACGGACAAACGAGCACGTTCGGCTGGGAACGCAAGACCAATCCCTATGTGAGCGATCTGGCGTTGGGGAACGGCTGACGCGTTGGACCATGGTCCAATGGGAGGCCCGCGATCCGGCCTCTAGCGTCCGCGCTTTCGGAGGTCGGTCATGTTGCTTCTCGCGCGCAAATTCTGCGGACACATTCGATATGCGTTTTGGATGGCGACCTTTTCCGGCGTTCTCGCCGGATCGGCGGCGCAAGCGCAAAGCGCGCCGACGTTCGAAGTGTCTCCGGGAAGCACCGTCAATTTCGCGGTAGACGCATCGGTGTCGGTGAAGGGCACGTTCGACACCTGGAATGCGAAACTCACCTTCGCGTCCGCAGATGCGAGCACCGGTGTTCTCGACATCAATATACAAGCCGCGAGCGTGAACACCGGCTCCGGCCTGAAGGACCGCAAGCTGAAGGGCGATGATTTCTTCGCCGCCGCGCAATATCCGCGGATCACCTTTCACTCGACCAGCATCCGCAAGACCGGCGCGGACACATTTGCCGTGGACGGCGACTTCACCATGCGCGGCACTACCAAGCACGAAACGCTGATCTTGACGGTGTCGGGCGCCGGCAGCGGTTCGGGCGACGTCAAGGGCACGATGGCTTTCAACCGCAAGGACTATGGCGTGAACGGCAGCATTCCCCTGGTGCGGATCGCCGACCGCGTGCAGGTGACGGTCGATCTCAAAGTCCGCCGCACCAGCGGCCCTGCGCTGACGTTCAAGAATTAGACAAATCGTGACGCGTCAGTTCTTCTGGCGCAAAATCGTCGACGGCGATCACCTTTGACACCAGATCATCGACAGCCGAGAGCGCATCCGCTTCGGCTTGTGTGATCGCGCCTTTGGCCAGCGCTTCCTGCGCCGTGTGCGCACGAACCGTTTTCAACTTGACGGCGATGGGTTCGGCGGCGGTCACGGCTTTCCACGCGCGATCGAGCGTGGCGATGGCGTCGTCGCCGCTGCCGTGGATCAAACCAGACGTCAAACGCTCGCGCGTCGGAGAGGGTTCGAGCACCAACCGTGCGCAGGCTTGCGTGAGCTTGTCGGATGGGCCGCGATGGTGCGACGGCAACGTGATCAGCCGCAGCAAACCGGCAACGAAGCGGTTGGGCAGGTTCGCGATGATCGCGTCCAGCCGGTCGTCCAGCGTGGCGAAACCTTTCTGCAGGCAGTAAGCGACGAGCGGGAAGTCCGCGTCCTGACGGCCCTCGTCGTTCCAGCGCTTGAGCACCGCTGATTGCAGATAAAGCTCAGACAACAGATCGCCGAAACGTTCGCTGAGCAACTCCTTGCGCTTCAGCGCGCCGCCGAGCGTGAGCAGCGCGAAATCGGCGGTGAGCGCGAAGGCGGCGGCGTAGCGCGACAGCGTCCTATAATAAGGAGACGCCCTGCCCGCATCCGGCGCCGGGCCGATGCCGAACCATGCCCGGCCCCAGGCGCGGAATGCCGTGGCGATGCTGTGTCCGACATGTTTCCAGAACGCGCGGTCGAAATCGGCGAGGCCCTTCGCCTTGTCGGGATCGTTGAGCGCGTTGATCTCCGACAGCAGATAAGGATGCGAGCGGATCGAGCCTTGCCCGAACTGGATCAACGCGCGTGTGAGAATGTTCGCGCCTTCCACCGTCACGCCCACCGGCACGGCGCGGTAAAGGCTGCCCATGTAATTCTTCGGGCCTTCCATGATCGCCTTGCCGCCATGCACATCCATCGCATCGTTCACCGCGACGCGCATGCGCTCGGTCGCTTGGCTCTTCATGATGGCGGTGACGACGGCGGGTTTGTGGCCGGCATCGAGCGCCGCACAGGTCATGCGCCGCGCGGCGTCGATGAGATAGGCGGATGTCGCGATGCGCGCGAGTTTCTCCTGCACCGCTTCGAATTCGCCGACAGGAATGCCAAACTGTTTGCGGATGCGCGAATACGCGCCGGTGACATGCGCGCAATAGGCCGCGCCCGCTGCCGACAATGATGGAAGCGAGATGCCGCGTCCCGCCGCCAGCGCGCTCATCAGCATCTTCCAGCCTTTGCCCGCCTGCTCGCGTCCGCCAATGATGTTGTCCAGCGGCACGAAAACATCACGGCCCCAGTTCGGTCCATTCTGGAAAACCTGAAACGCGGGCAGGTGGCGTCGGCCGATGGAAACGCCGGGCAGATGCGTCGGGATCAGCGCGACGGTGATGCCCAATTCTTTCTCGCCGCCAAGCAAGCCATCGGGATCGTGCAGCTTGAAGGCGAGGCCCAGTACCGTCGCCACCGGCGCCAGCGTGATGTAGCGCTTGTGCCAGTTCAGCTTGATGCCGAGAACTTCTTTTCCCTCCCACATGCCTTTGCAGACGACGCCGCTGTCGATCATCGACGCGGCATCCGACCCGGCTTCGGGGCTGGTGAGGCCGAAACACGGAATGTCTTCGCCCCGCGCCAGGCGTGGCAGCCAATAATCCTGCTGCGCCTTGGTGCCGAAATGCAGCAGCAGTTCGCCGGGGCCGAGCGAGTTGGGCACCATCGCCACCACCGCCGCGCTCACCGAGCGCGTGGAGATTTTCCGCACGACTTCGGAATGGGCGTAATTCGAGAAACCGAGACCGCCGACCTCCTTGGGCAGGATCATCGCAAAGAAGCGCTTCTCTTTGAGGTAGGCCCACGCTTCCGGCGGCAGATCGCGGTCGGTCCAGGTGATCTTCCAGTCGTCGAGCATGGCGCAGAATTCTTCCACCGGCCCGTCGAGGAAGGCCTGCTCTTCCGATGAGAGCTTTGCGGGCGCTTCGGCGAGAAGCTTCTGCCAGCGCGGATTGCCGGTGAAGAGATCTGCGTCCCACCAGGTATCGCCCGCCTCGATGGCCTCGCGCTCGGTGTCCGATAGCGCCGGCAGCGCGGTCTGCGCCCAGGCAAAGATCGGCTTGGTCAGAAGGCTGGCGCGCAATCCCATGCAATCACTCCGATGCGCCCCAGCCCATGTTTGCGTGGCGGAAAGCCTGCGCGCAAGTGACCATACCCTTTCTTCTGGACTTGGCCCTTGCCGCCATGTTGCTATGCAAAAAAATCCATTTCAGGTGAGGGCTTTGCCATGACCGCCATCAATGCGGTGACTGATCTTTCCAAGGACGGCGATATCGCCATCGTCACGCTCAATTCGCCGCCGGTGAACGCGCTGGGCGCGGACGTGCGCGACGGCATCGCGGAGGGCATGAAGGCCGCCATCGCGGACGCTTCTGTCAAAGCCATCGTGCTGATCTGCGAAGGCAAGACCTTCATCGCGGGCGCGGACATCTCCGAATTCGGCAAGCCGCCAAAGGGTGCATCTCTCTTTGAAGTGGAGAACATCATCGAAGGCTCGCCCAAGCCGGTGATCGCGGCGATCCATGGCACAGCGCTGGGCGGCGGTCTGGAAGTGGCGCTCTGCGCGCATTACCGCGTGGCGGTGCCGTCCGCGAAATGCGGATTGCCGGAAGTGAACATTGGCCTGCTCCCCGGCGCAGGCGGCACGCAGCGTTTGCCGCGCATCGTGGGCGTGGAAAGCGCACTCGATATGGTGACGAGCGGCAAGCATGTCGGCGCCAAGCAATGCCTGGAGAACGGCCTCGTCGACGAACTGGCGCCGGAAGGCAAGCTGAAGGAAGCCGCCGTCGCTTTCGCGAAGAAAGCCGTCGCCGAAAACAAGCCGCTCAAGAAAGTGCGCGACAACAACACGAAGCTGGAAGCGGCGCGCGGCAAGCCGGAAATCTTCGCCAATTTCCGCAAGGAGAACGCGCGCAAATTCCGCGGCTTCCTCGCGCCGGAATACAACATCCAGTGCGTCGAGGCGGCGGTGAACGCGCCGAGCTTCGAAGAAGGCCTCAAGACCGAACGCAAGCTGTTCATGGAGCTTGTCACCGGCAACCAGTCCGCGGCTCAGCGCTATGTATTCTTCGCCGAGCGCCAGGTGTGGAAAATTCCGGGCATCGACGAGACGAAGACGATCCCCGTGAACAAGGTCGGCGTTATCGGCGCGGGCACCATGGGCGGCGGCATCTCGATGAATTTCCTGAACGCGGGCATTCCCGTGACCATCGTGGAGATGAAGCAGGAGGCGCTGGACCGCGGCATCGCTACCATCCGCAAGAACTACGAAAACACGGCCAAGAAAGGCCGCATGACGATGGACGACGTTGAGAAGCGCATGGCGCTCCTCACGCCGACGCTGAAGCTCGAAGACCTCGCCGATGTGGACATGGTCATCGAAGCGGTGTTCGAGCGCATGGACATCAAGAAGGATGTGTTCGGCAAGCTCGACAAGATCGTGAAGAAGGGCGCGGTGCTGGCGTCCAACACCTCTTATCTCAACATCGACGAGATCGCCTCGGCCACCTCGCGGCCGCAAGACGTGATCGGCATGCACTTCTTCTCCCCCGCGAATGTGATGCGGCTGTTGGAGAATGTGCGCGGCGAGAAGACCAGCGATGCGGTCGTCGCCACCGCGACGCAGACGGCCAAGAAGATCGGCAAGATCGCGGCGCTGGCCGGCGTGTGCCCGGGCTTCATCGGCAACCGCATGCTCTCGCCCCGCCAGCGCGAGGCGCAGAAGCTCGTCATGGAAGGCGCGATGCCGTGGGACGTGGATCGCGCGCTCTATAATTTCGGCTTCCCGATGGGTCCGTTCCAGATGAGCGATCTGGCCGGCCTCGACATCGGCTGGGTGAAGGAAAACTCGAAGGGCGAAACGATCCGCGACCGCTTGTGCGAACTGGATCGTCGCGGCCAGAAGACCGGCGCGGGCTATTACGATTACGATGCGAACCGCAACAATTCGCCCTCGCCCGTCACCACGGAGATCATCGAGGAATTCCGCAAGAAGTCCGGCGTGAACTCGCGCAGCATCAGCGACGAAGAGATCGTGGAGCGCTGCATCTATCCGATGATCAACGAAGGCGCGAAGATCCTGGAAGAAGGCAAGGCGCTGCGCGCTTCCGACATCGATATCGTCTGGATCAACGGCTATGGCTGGCCGGTCTATCGCGGCGGCCCGATGTTCTACGGCGACACGGTGGGCCTCGATAAGGTTCTCGCCAAGATGAAGGAATGGCAGGCGCAGATGGGCGATGCGTTCAAGCCGAGCGCGCTGCTGGAAAAGCTGGTCGCGGAGAAGAAGAAGTTCTCCGACCTGCCGCCGCAGCCGCTGAATACGAAACCCGCGAAATAACAATGAGCAACTGTCATCCCGGCCAAGCGATGCTTTAGCATCGCGCAGAGCCGGGAACCATCGCGCAAGCGGCGCAATGGGTCCCGGCTCTCGCTGCGCTCGGCCGGGATGACAACCGAATTTGAATTTTAGAAACGGAGAAAATTTATGAGAGAAGCAGTCGTCGTATCCTACGCCCGCACCGGCCTCGCCAAAGCGGCCAGAGGCGGGTTCAATAACACGTCCAACATGGCGATCCTTGCCCATGCCATCGAGCATGCGGTGAAGCGCTCCAAGGTCGATCCGAAAGACGTGGAAGACGTTGTCGCCGGTTGCGTGGCGGCGTCGGGCAATGTTGCGCGCGGCGCGGCGCTGATGGCAGGCCTGCCGATCACAACCTCGGGCGCCACGATCAACCGCGCCTGCTCGTCGGGCCTCAACGCCATCGCGGTCGCGGCGCGTTACATCACCGAGGAAGGCGCCAATGTCGTCGTCGGTTCGGGCGTCGACTCCATCACCTTCCAAGGTGGCGGCGGCGGCGGCAAGGAACCGAAGATCGTCGACATGTATCCGGATTACTGGATGCCGATGATCGACACTGCCGATGTGGTGGCCGCGCGCTACAACATCAGCCGTGAATATCAGGACGAATATTCGCTGGAATCGCAGCGCCGCATGGCCGCCGCCCAGCAGGCAGGCAAGTTCAAGGACGAGATCGTCCCCATGAAGACGAAAATGAAGGTCGTCAACAAGGAGACGAAGGAAGAAAGCATCGTCGATTACGAAGTGAACCGCGACGAATGCAATCGCCCGGACACGACGCTCGAAGGCTTGGCGAAACTCGCGCCGGTGAAGGGCCCGGACAAGTTCATCACCGCGGGCAATGCCTCGCAGCTTTCCGATGGCGCGGCCGCGGTCGTGCTGATGGAAGCCAAGGAAGCAGAGAAGCGCGGGCTTCAGCCGTTGGGCGCGTTCAAAGGCTGGGCCGTCGCAGGCTGCAAGCCGGACGAGATGGGCATCGGCCCCGTGTTCGCGGTGCCGCGCCTGCTTGAGCGTCATGGCCTGAAAGTCGATGACATCGATCTTTGGGAATTAAACGAGGCCTTCGCGTCGCAATGCCTCTACAGCCGCGACAAGCTCGGCATCGATCCGGCGAAGTACAATGTGAACGGCGGCTCGATCGCCATCGGCCATCCCTTCGGCATGACCGGTGCGCGCATGTCCGGCCATGTGTTGATGGAAGGCAAGCGCCGCGGCGCCAAGAACGTCGTCGTCTCGATGTGCATCGGCGGCGGCATGGGCGGTGCGGGATTGTTTGAAGTTTACTAAGTCGCTTCCGCAGACCGGACAGAACGCGGCGGAGAAATCCGCCGCGTTTTTTCTTTGCACGGCTTCATCGCGAGAACAGGACTTCGCGACAAACCGATACAACTGCCGCCGCAATCACGGCATGGAGGCGTGCAACGTTCCGAAGCGGAGCGCATTTTTCCGCTAAACGGAGAACATCCTTATGAAGAAACTTGTTTCTGCCGCGTTGCTCGCCAGCGCCACGATCATCGCAGCGTCTTCGGCGAATGCGGCGGTCGGAATTTCGTTCAATTTCGGTGACGTTGGCGTCGCCTATTCGGACGGCTATTACGATGGTCATCATCGCTGGCACAATTGGGGCCCCGGCCAATGGGACCGCTATCGCCACGACCATCCGGGCCACTACAACAACTGGCGCCATAACGACCGCCATCACGGTCACCATCATTAAATCGCGGTCCCGAATCGCGAACGAAGCCCGGAGGCCCCGCCTCCGGGCTTTTTCGTTCTTGCCGTGCTAAACCGCGAGTCATGTTCCACCTGTTCGCCAGTTCGCTGACCACGCTTTTCGTCGCCATCGGGCCGGTGGAGGTGGCGTCCATGTTCCTGGCGCTGACGGCAGGCATGGACGCGCCGCACCGGCGCAAGCTGGCCATCCTCTCCGCCACCACGGCGCTGGGCGTGCTGCTGGCCTTCGCGCTGGGCGGCATTCAGCTTCTGGAATTGATCGGCGTGGGCCTGCCCGCCTTCCGCACTGCGGGCGGCGTGCTGCTGCTGATGGTGTCCGCCGATCTGCTGCTGGCGCAGCATTCGGCGATCTCCTCCATCACCAGCACCGAAGAGCATGAAGCCAAGATCCAGAAGACGGACATCGCGATCTTCCCCCTGGCCATTCCGCTGACCGCCGGCCCTGGCAGCATGACGGCGATGGTCCTGCTCATGGGCAAGGCGCAGAACGTCGCCGAGTCCGGCATCGTCATCGGCGCATTGGTATTGATGATCTTCGGCACGTTCCTCTCGATGCTGCTGTCCGACCGGCTGATGCGCGTGCTGGGCGTGACGGGCGCGAACGTGATCGCGCGCGTGTCCGGCATCTTTCTCGCCGCGCTTGCGATGCAGTTCATCTTCGACGGCCTCTCCGCGAGCCGCCTGTTCAGCTAGGCGCTATTCCGAATTTGCATTGCAGATCGCCGCCGGCGTTCCCACATACTCTCCAAGTTCGAGGGAGCCATTCATGAAATCGTTGTTCGCACCTGCACTCTGCGGGATCTCACTGCTGCTTGCCGTCCCCGCCTTCGCGGATGCAACGAAAGATTGCCACATCGGTTCTTATCGCTTGAGCGATGGACAGGCGGTGGATGTCGCGCCGGCGGACGGCGACAATCTTCGCTGGCGCATGTGGAGCGGCGAGACTGGCTTGCTGACGAAGCAGGCCGACGGCACATGGACCAGCACGCTGGGCTGGACCGGCAAGCCCGACGGCAAGACCATCTCTTTCTCCGATTGCGCCAAGGGCGAGATCACCTTCGACAAGGACAGCGGCAAACGCATCGCGTTCAACGTCACCGACACGACGTTCGAGAGCGGTGGCGTCAAGCTGGCAGGGCGCTTGGTGATGCCCAAGGGCGACGGCAAGGTGCCGATTGTCGTTTTGATCCACGGCTCGGAACATGACTCCGCGCTCGACTTCTATTCGCTGCAGCGCATGTTCCCCGCGCAGGGGATCGGGGCGTTCGTCTTCGACAAGCGCGGCACCGGAATTTCCGGCGGAAAATACACGCAGGACTTCGACGTGCTGGCCGACGACGACATCGCGGCGGTGGCCCAGGCGCGTAAGCTCGCAGGCGCGCGCGCCGGCCGCGTCGGCTATCAGGGCGGCAGCGAGGCCGGTTGGGTGATCCCGATCGCCGCGAACAAGTCGCCGGTGGATTTTGCGATCATCGGTTTCGGACTTGCGGTGACGGTGCTGGAAGAAGACCAGCAGAGCGTCATGCTGGACATGAAATTCCACGGCCATTCGGCGGAGGACACGAAGAAGGCGCTGGAGCTGGCGCGCGCGGGCGAAGCGATTGTCGAAACCCGCAGCATGGACGGCTACGACAAGTTCGATGCGCTCCGCCAGAAGTATAAGAACGAGCCCTGGTACAAGGACGTTCACGGCGACTTCCTGTTCTTTATCCTGCCGCTGGACAAGGCCGAGATGGAAGCCGCCGCCAAGCAGTTCGATTTCCACACACCGTTCCGTTACGAGCCGATGCCGACCTTGCGCGCCTCCACCACGCCCCAACTCTGGATATTGGGCAGCGATGATCTGGAAGCACCGAGTCCGGAAACCTCCAGGCGCATCAAATCGCTGATCGCGGACGGCAAGGATTACACGCTCGCCGTCTATCCCGGCGCCGAACACGGCATGACGGAGTATGAACTCAGCGACAAGGGTGAGCGCCTGTCGACGCGTTTCTGCCCAGGCTACTTCCAGATGATGGCCGATTTCATCCGCAATGGACGCATCGGATCGCATTATGGGAAAGCGGAGATCACGCAACCGCATACGCACTAACTTCTTCGTGCGGCTGTCGCCAAATACACGTTGCGGTCACTGGCCGCGCGCGGAAGGTTGTGATTAGACTTCCTGCAACGCGCCGGGCTGATGCACCGCGCGAGATTCAGGACGATCGGATGTCGAAGGTCTGGCGCTGGGCGGCTCTTGCCGTCGCTGCCATCCCCGGAACGGCTCTCGCCGCTCCGACGCAAAGTTCCGTCTATGCGCTGCCCAACAATGTGGCGGTAAACGTCACCGG
>DATCRK010000020.1:0-25348 GCA_036569005.1 Rhizomicrobium sp.
GCAGTGGACAGGCGCCACTTTCCGAAGCCGCGCTCAACAAGGCGGTGCAGGGCCCGGAGCCGTCCTGGGAAGTCTATTCGCGGCTGACCGACATCTACATCGCCAAGCAGCAATATCCGAAGGCACAAGCGCTGATGGACCAGGCGGTCACCCGCTTCGACCATTCGCCGGTTCTCTATCCCAAGCGCATTCAGGTTTACCGATTGGAAGGCCAGAACGAGCAAGCGAACGCGCTCGTGCCCCAATGCAAGGCCGCCAAGATCGACGAGCTTTACGACGCCTGCAAAAAGGCGAACGGCGAAAGCTAGGCCGGTGTCAAGAATGCATCGGCCGCACGCTTTGCGTGTGGCTGCGGATGATGAAGCCGGCTTTCTGAAGAGTCTCGCGAATCTCCGCGCCGTGCTCGGCATCGCGCGCCTCGATGGTGAGACTGAGGTCCGCCGATTTCACCGACATATCGGTCATCATGCGGTTGTGCGCGACATCGAGGATGTTGCCGCCCGCTTCCCCCACCACGGTCGCGATCTTGGCGAGCCAGCCCGGCCGGTCCTCGATCTCCACGACGAGCTGCAGGATGCGGCCTTCGCGCATCAGCTCGCGCAAAATGACGTTCGACAGAAGGCGCATGTCGATATTGCCGCCCGACAGGACAACACCGACTTTCTTGCCGCGGAACAGTTCGGGATTCGAGACGATGGCCGCAAAAGCTGCGGCGCCCGCGCCTTCCACCACCGTCTTTTCGATTTCCAGGATCGTGGCGACAGCCTTCTCGATCTCGTCTTCGCGCACCAGAAGCACGTCCTTCACCAGATCACTGACGATGCGCCGCGTGATCTGGCCCGGCTCCTTCACCGCGATGCCTTCGGCGATGGTCTGCCCCGAGCAGGGAAGCGAGGCCTGCTTCACTGCGTCGTACATCGACGGATAAAGCGCGGTCTCCACGCCGTATATCTCGATGCTGGGCTTGAGTGCTTTGGTCGCGATCGCCATGCCTGAGATCAGTCCACCACCGCCGATGGGCACGACCAGCGTTTCCACATCGGGCGCATCGGCCAGCAGTTCGAGGGCAACCGTGCCCTGGCCAGCGATGATCAGCGGATCGTCGAAGGGGTGAACGAAGACGAGGTTCTCTTCCTTTTCGATCTTGCGGGCGCGCTCGGTGGCCTGCAGCAGAGTCTCTCCGTCGATCACCACGCGCGCACCGAAATTCTTGGTGTGCTTCACCTTGTTGAAGGGCGTGCCTTCGGGCATCACGATGGTGGCGGGAATGCCGAGCCGGCCGGCGTGATAGGCGACGCCCTGGGCATGATTGCCGGCGCTCATCGCCACCACGCCCCGCTTGCGCTGCTCTGCCGTCAAAGCCGTCAGCTTGTTCAGCGCGCCGCGTTCCTTGAACGAAGCGGTGAACTGCAGGTTCTCGAACTTCAGCCAGATCTCGCAGCCGGCGATCTTGGACAACGTGCGCGAGAAATGCGTCGGCGTGCGCTCGATGATGCCATCGATCACCTTGGCGGCGGCGCGGATGTCGTCAATCGTGATGTCGGATTTGGAGCCGGCGGGGAAAGCAGTTTTCGCCTGATGGGCCAATTCAACGGTTCCCATTTTGCGCCCGGCTGGTAGCAGCGGAGGGATTTGAACCCCCGACCAAGGGATTATGATTCCCCTGCTCTACCACTGAGCTACGCTGCCGGATGGCCAGCCAAGGAGGCGCGGTTTAAGGGCGGGGGTGGATGCTGTCAAGAACGGCTATTCGGCCGCCATCCGTGCGGGCTCGCCGCGCATGATCCAGCCACCGCCAAGAACATGGCTGCCATCATAGAAGACGCAGGCCTGACCGGGTGCGACGGATTCTTCCGGCGTGAGCAATTCGATGACGGCTCCCTCGCCCGTCGGCGTCACACGTGCGGGCATCGGCGGGCGCATAGAGCGTACCTTCACGGTGCATTCGAACGCACCGTTGGCGTCGACGAGCCAGTTTACATCGCGCAGCGTGATCGTCTTTGTCGCCAACGCCGAGCGCGGGCCGACCACGACGCGCGCATTGGCGGCATCGAGCTTGAGGACAAACAACGGCTCGGCATTGCCCGAAAGCCCGAGACCTTTGCGCTGACCCACGGTGAAGTGAATGACGCCCTCATGCTTCGCCAACACATTGCCGTCCAGATCGACAACATCACCCGGCTTCACGGCATCCGGCTTCAGCTTCTCGACGATGCCGGCATAATTGCCGGACGGCACGAAGCAGATGTCCTGGCTGTCCGGCTTATCGGCGGTGATGAGGCCGAGTTCGGCGGCGAGCTTGCGCACGTCGCTCTTGGGCATGTCGCCCAAGGGAAAGCGCACGAAATCGAGTTGCTCGCGCGTCGTGCGGAAGAGGAAATAGCTCTGATCGCGTGCGGGATCGGCGGCGACATGCAGTTCCGGGCCGTTCGCGCCATCGGCACGCTTTATATAATGGCCGGTGGCTAGAGCATCCGCGCCCAGTTCCTTCGCCGTGGTCAACAGGTCGGCGAACTTCACCTTCTCATTGCACGCGACGCACGGGATCGGCGTTTCGCCACGCGCATACGTGGCGGCGAAATCCTCCATCACTGCCTTCTTGAAGCGTGCTTCGTAATCCAGAACGTAATGCGGAATGCGGAGCGTCTCCGCGACGCGGCGCGCATCGTGAATATCCTGGCCCGCGCAACAGGCGCCTTTCTTCTTGGCGGCGGCACCCGCATCGTAAAGCTGCAGCGTCATGCCGATGACGTCGTAGCCGTCGCGCTTGAGGAGCGCGGCGGTAACGGACGAGTCCACGCCGCCGGACATGGCGACAACCACGCGGGTTTCGCGCGGGTCTTTCGCAAATCCAAGGCTGTTGCGGGCGGTCATGGCGGTGCCTATAGGCCCGCCGCGCCCGCCCTTCAAGCTTTTCAGCCCGAGCTGGCGGGATTGAGGTAATTGAGCAGCGAGACCTGGTTCAGTTGGGCCGTCACCTGGAGCGCCGCCTGCAGGGCCACCTGGTTCTGGTTGAGCTGCGTGATCGCCGTCGGCATGTCCACGTCCTCGATGTTGGACACAAAGCCCTGAAACAGGGTGGACATGGTCTTCTGATTAGCGCTCGCGTCCTTGAGCTGGCCGTAGACGTTGCCGTTCGCCGCGGCGGCATTGTTCACTTGCGTGGCAGCCGTCGTGGCCGAGGTGATTTCGCCGGTCAGGAAGGATGACTGTGTGTCGGTCAACCCGTCTCCGAAATTGCCGTCCGGTCCGGCGGCAAAATCGGCGACTTCCTTCAATGTCTGCATCAGGCTGCCGCCGATATTGGAGGCTAGCATGCCGACCTGAATGCTTTGCCCGTCGCCGACCATCACGGAATTGGCGAGCGTGCCATTCTGGAAGGCGTCCGATGCGGAAGTAAGCGAGGTGAGATCGCTCAAGCTGGAAACCGTCAACGGAGGCTGACCGTTCTTGTCGCCGCCATAGAGGTAGTTGCCGTTTGCATCCTTCGAATTCAGGATCTGCGACGCCTGATCGAAGATGCCTTGCACGGTCGTCATCAGTGTGGAGCCATCGTTGTTGCCGACGGCGGTCGTGATCGCCTGACGCAACTGGTTGGCGAGGTCCGACAGCGAGCTCATCTGGCTGTCCTGCAGATCCGCCTGATTGAGCGCCAGCGATGTCGCCGACTGATAAGCATCCGCACGGTTCGAGGCGGAGCGCGCGGCTTCCAGCATCGCCGTCTTGTCGCCGATGCCGGCGTAGTTGGTGGAGACCTTGCCGCTGGTCACCTGCGTCTGCGTCTTGTCCAGGGCGATTTCCGCCTGCTGGATCTGCGACAACATGAATTGGGCCTGCGAATTGGTCGCGACGCGATCAATGGTCATCGTTCAACTCCTCAAACCGGCATCTGCAGCAGCGTGTCGTACAACGACTGGCCGACCTGCAGCATGCGCGCTCCAGCGGCATAGGCCTGCTGGTAGATCATCATGTTGGAAAGCTCTTCATCCAGGCTCACACCGGACTCGCTCGATTGGCGCGATTGCGCTTCGGAAAGACGGTCGCTCTGCGTCGTGCTTGCAGTGCTCGCCGCATTGCTGCGTGTGGAAATGTCCTGATAAAAGTTTGCGGCGTAGTCGGCGAGCGTCGAAACCTGCGCGCCCATGCCGCCGGCGGCGCTGAAAGTCTGCCGGGCGTTGGCGAGATTCTGCAGCGCAATCAAGCCGCGCGCATCGCCAGTCCCCAATATGGAATCGCCTGCGACCGTCGAAGAGGTGATGTTGGCCTGCGCGAAGGGCAGCGAGGACGGCTGCGAGGCCATATTGCTGTTGACCGCGAAGGCCTGCGCCTGCGCGGCGGCCTGATTGACGCCGATGCCGAACAACTGGGTGAAGCTCATGCCCGTGCCGCCACGCTGCGTGGTGTCGGACGTGACGGTAAGGTTGTCCTTGCTGTTTGCGGCAGACGGCGTGAACTTTATCGAGCCATCGGCATTGAGTGCGAAAGTGCCCGCGCCGCCCATCGCCGTGTTCATGGCGGTGACGACGTCGCCGACCGACATGCCCGCAGTGATGTTGACGGTGACCTGCTTGTCGATGGTCCCGTTCGGATTCTTCAGCATGAAACTCATGCTGCTACCGGCGGCGAGCCCACTGTCGTCGCTGGCGGAAAGGCCGGTTGAAAGGATCGAAGGCGCCGCACCTTCGAACACATCGTTCAATCCGAAGAATTGCGAGAAACCCGTGCCGCCGCGGCTGGAAGGCGTTGTGTCGTCGTCCTTTACGACCACGCCGTTCGTGCCGCTGGCGGAAATCGAAAGCTCGCCATTGGCGAAGCTGGCGCTGCCATTGCTGCCGAGCGCGGTGTTCAGCGCGCCGGCGAAGTCACCGACCGTGGTGCCGATACTGACCGCCGCGCCCCCATCGACCGACAAGGTTCCAGCATCGAAATCCACGTCGACGCGGCTGACGAGATTGCCGTTGGCATCCGCGATTCCGATGGTGGTTTTGCCGGTGAAATTGAGCGCATCCGTCGCGAGAAGCCCCGTGTTGCGGCCGTCCAGCGAAGTCGGCGGAGGCGCCGCGGAATTGGCATTCGCCTGCGCATTGAACGCGAGCGCGGTCTGGCGGGCAAAATTGCCCAATTCCTGCTGCAGCGCGGGCAACTGGTTGTCGCGCATATCGATCAGCCCCTCGATGGAGCCGGAACCGAGATGCGGATCGATGGCCTGCGCCTGGCCGATCTGCTTGCCGCTCGTGCCATTGATGGTGGTCATCATGATCTGGCCGTAAGCGCCGGTCGCATTGCCGCCCGAATACGAAAGCTGCGCATAGCTGTCGCCGACCAGGTTCACCCCGTCCTGCGTGGCGACGATGAGCTGGCCGTTCGGCTGCTCGCTGACACGAACGCCGATGAGCGACGAGAGATTCTGTACCGCCAGATCACGCTGGTCGAGAAGGCCAGACGCCTTGTCGCCGGCCAACGTCGCCGTCTGGATCTGCTGATTGAGGTCATAGATGTTCTTGATCAGCGAGTTCACATTGGAGATTGACGAGCTGATCTGTCCATCCACCTGAGTCTGCAGCGTGGTGATCGAAGAGGACATGCCCGAGATCGTGGTCGCCAGGCTCTGCAGCGCGGTCAGCACGCTTTGCTGACTGGTGCTGGAGCTCGGCGCCTGCGACGCCGTGGCGAGCGCCGAAAAGACATCGTCAAGTTTTCCGGTCAGCGAATTGCCGTCGCCGGGCTGGCCGAGGACTCCGTTAAGCTGATCGTAGATGTCGCTCTGCGCGCCATACTGCGCGGAGCCGGCGCTGGCCGACAGCGTTTCGCTTTGCAGGAACTGGTCGACCACGCGCTGGATGCTCGAGATATCCACGCCCATCAAGGTGCCGCCGGGCGCCATGGTCGTCTGGTTCACCACGCGGCGCGCATAGCCTTGCGTATTGATGTTCGCGACGTTGTCGGAAACGACCTTGAGCGCGGCCGTATTCGTCTGTAACGCCGTCATCGCACTGGCGAGAATACTGTTGATCGACACGGGGTGCCCCGCTCCAAATGCTTTTGTGCCGTGGCCAAGGTCGCAAGGGCCGTGCCATGCGAAAGCCGCGCACTGCTTGGAAATTTCCACTTCAAATGGACGCGATGCGCGGCAGAGTTTGCCGAGTACGGCACTTCATGCCCGGGCATCTGCGCAACCGTGCAAATGCATTTCGCGGCAAATTTCTAGGATTTGCGCGGGCAAACAAACTGGTCCGCCCCTTGCTTTTGTTCATCCGGATTATTGCGGATCGATCATGGCTCTCAGTGCGGCCAATGCAGTTTCGCCGACGCCCGCGGTGGACAACACCGTCAGGGGGAACACATCCATTGCCGGTTCCGGCAATGGAAATGGCGGCACGTTCACCGACAACCTCGAAGCTGTGCTCACACCACAGTCCGCCGATGGCAAACAGGGCGCCGGCAACGACAATGGCACAGCAAACACGCCGTTCGGGCATCACGCCCTCGCGAAGTTGAAGAACAAGCTGAAGAATGGCGATCTCGCCGCTGCCGCCGCGCTTACGCCGCAGCAGCTTCAGCAGCAGCAAGCTTTCATCAAGAAGCTGAGCGCGAACAACACCGGCATAGATATCCCGGCGCTTCGCGGCGCGATGGGCAAAGGCAACCATATTGCCGGGCAACAGCACATTCTGCCGGCACTCAATCCCCTGAACGGAAAGATCTCACAGGCGAATGCGCCGTCTGATCCGACCGCCTTCGACGCCGCGGTGAATGCCGCGGCAAATCCACAGGATGCGACCGCAAACGTCGCTGAGGCAACCACGGCCACCGTGCCGCAAGCGCAGGCCGCCGCGCCGAACGTCGATCCTTCCAAAGGCGCCGCGCACGCCGCGACGCAGAAGAAACTCGTTGCTGCGCTGGCCAAGACCGCGCAAGCGCCGGTGCTCAAGGATGGCGCCGCGGACGGCAGCAAGGTGCCCAACGCGAAAATCGCGCACCCGCATGCACCCACGCAAAAAGCGGCCGCAAATTCGACTCCGGCCGCGGATGGCGAGACCGTTCAGGCGCTGGCCGCGAAAATCGCCGCGACGGCCGGCGCGACAAACGCCGCCGATACCGCGCAGACCGCAGCCAAGGGCGTTGCCGTCGCCGAAGTCGCGTCCCGGAAGACGCAAGCCGCGCCGACGGTGACGAAAATCGAAACCGCTGCGATCACCAACGCGACACAGACAGCAACGCACGCGCCAACGCCACAAGCCAAGATCGAGGCGCAGGCTTTGCCGGTACAATTCGACGCACAGCCTTCGGATGCGAAGAGCGATGGTAACGGAACGCAGAGCGGCGCAGACGGCAAGAGCCAGGCGCAGACCGGTAGTGCGCGCACGGCCGGCGAGGCGCCGCAACAGGCAAATACGCCCGACACCAACTTCGCTTCGGCACAGCCTTCAACACCGGCGCACGCGAACACGACAACCGCCAGCACAACCACGGCGACGGATGCGAACGCGGCGATCCCGGCGCCCATCAGCACGGCCCATGTGGCGACAACCCTGCAGGTCTCGCAGCAGCCGCAACACAGTGCCGCGCCGGATCAGACGACACTTGCCGATCTGGGCATCGCCATTGCCGCGCGCTCGAAGGATGGCGAGAAGCAGTTCGACATCAACATGCATCCGGCCGATCTCGGCAAAATCGACGTCCGCATCTCGGTGGGTCCCGACGGCCAGGCGCAGGCGCACCTGACCGCCGAGCATCCGCAGACATTGCAGCTTCTCAAGCAGGATCAGAGCACGCTCGCGCAGAACCTGCGCGACGCGGGACTCAATCTCGCGAACAGCGGCCTGAACTTCTCGCTCAAGGGCGAGCAGCAGCCGTCGACGCCGACCTTCAATGCCCGCAGCCGCGCGCTTTCGATTACCGCGGTGCAGACGCCTGACGTCATCTCCACCAATTCCAGCGCGAACATCGCACCCGGCGACTCGCGCCTCGATATCCGGGTTTGAGGTAAGTCATGACCACGGTTCCTCCCGCGACCACCGGCACGAACAGCACTGGTACGAGCAGCCAGAACAGCGCGCTCACCGATCTGTCGGGCAATTTCGACACCTTCCTGACGCTGCTCACCACGCAGCTGCAGAACCAGGATCCCATGAACCCGATGGATTCCGACCAGTTCACGCAGGAGCTCGTGCAGTTCTCCGGCGTCGAGCAGCAGATCAATACGAACGACAATCTCAAGACGCTGATCTCGTTGCAGCAGGGCAGCGCGTCCAACAATGCGATCAACTATCTGGGCAAGAGCATCACGGTGACCGACGGCAGTGGCCAGCTTTCCGACGGCGAGGCGCACTGGAGCTACGCGCTTGGAAGCGCCGCCGCTTCGACGACGATCACCGTCACCGACTCCAACGGCAAGGTCGTCTACACCGGCAAAGGTGAGACCGGCTCGGGCCAACACGATTTCGATTGGGACGGCAAGGACAACAGCGGCAACCAGCTCGACGACGGCACCTACAAGGTCTCCGTGTCGGCCCTGGCGTCGGACGGATCCTCCATCGACAGCGCGGTTGCGAGCAAAGGCGTCGTGACCGAAGTGAATTTCACCGGCTCGGAACCTTACCTGATGATCGGCAGCATGGCTGTCCCCGTCAGCGCGGTTTCCGCCGTTGACTCTGTGAACTGAAGAACAACCGGGGGCCGAGAAACGGCGCTCTAGAAACAGACCGGTCGCGCAGGCGAAGCCGCGGGAAACCGGATCGAAAAGGAAGCAAGACAATGTCACTCTATGGCGCACTCATGATTGGCGTCTCGGGTCTGGACGCGAACAGCCAGGCTCTTTCGATCGCCTCCTCCAACATCGCGAACGTCAACACCGTGGGCTACAAGGCGTCGAGCGCCAACTTCTCGACGCTTCTGGCCTCCGCCTTGGGTTCGGGCGACGTGTCCAACTCGGCGGTCACGGCGAAAGCCTCGCAGAACGTGACCGTGCAGGGCACGCCGGTCGCCGCCTCGTTGCCGACCAACATGGCGATCTCCGGCAACGGCTTCTTCGTTGTCACCAAATCGCCGGCCGCTGCCGGTTCTGCTAACTCGCAGTACTACACGCGCGCGGGCGATTTCAGCCCGGATGCAAGCGGCAATCTCGTGAACTCGGCCGGCTACTACCTGATGGGCTGGCCGCTCGACTCCAACGGCAACGTGCCCACCAACCGCACCGACATGACCGCGGTGAACATCAACACGCTGTCGGGCAAAGCCGAAGCCACCACCACCATGACCATCCAGGCCAATTTGCAGGCCAGCACGGCCGCGGTTGGTTCCTACACAGCAGGCGACATGGATAGCGGCACCGTCACGCCGTCCTTCCAGCGCACGATCAATGTGTACGACAGCCAAGGTGGATCGCAGCCGCTCCAGATCTCCTATGTGAAGACGGCCGCGAATACCTGGTCGTACGAAGTGTCCTATCAGGGCGACGCGGCCAATATCGGCGGCGCGACCAACAACCCAATCGCGACCGGCGACATCACCTTCAACTCTGACGGCACGTTGGATACGGTGACCGACACCACGGGCGGCACGTCGACGGCATCGCCGGATGGCAAGGTCGACATCAACATCCCGTGGGACTCGAGCTCGGGACTGCAGCCGCAGACGATCTCGCTGAATCTTGGCACGCTCGGCACGTCGAATGGCATCACGCAGTTCGACAGCGACTCGGCGATGCCGTCGTCGCAGGTGGACGGTTCGCTGTTCGGTAGCCTTTCGGGTGTTTCGATCGACCCCGACGGCTTCGTCACGGCGAACTTCTCCAACGGCCTGTCGCAGAAGATCTACAAGCTGCCGGTCGCGACGTTCGCAAATCCGAACGGCCTCACCGCCGTCAACGGAAACGCGTATCAGTCGTCGAACAGCTCCGGCACCGCGACGATCAACGAAGCGACTACCGGCGGCGCCGGCGCGATCCAGAGTCAGTCGCTGGAAGGTTCCACTGTCGATCTAGCGACGGAATTCACGAACCTCATCACCACGCAGCGCGCTTATCAGGCATCGACCCGAATCGTGACAACCGCTTCGGACATGCTCGATCAGCTCCTGCAGATGTCGCATTAACGGATAAGGCCGGTGTTGCGGGCAAACGCAGCATCGGCCTTCCCGAAAAGCGACAATGTAATGCTGAAAGTACAGAGTCTTTTAACCCTGTGTTTTGGCCGTTTGTTAAAGGCGGAACGGTTACTTTGCGCATGGGTGATGGAGTTAGGAACGAGATGACGATGGGAGATGACCGCAAGGGACGTGTGAGCTACGTCATCGGGCCGGACGGCAGCCCGCTGACTCTCGCCGACCTTCCGCCTCCAGGTACGAAGCGTTGGGTGATCCGCCGCAAGGCCGAGGTCGTCGCCGCCGTGCGCGGTGGATTGCTGAGCCTTGATGATGCGTGCCGCCGCTATACGCTGACGGTCGAGGAATTCCTCGCCTGGCAGCGCGCGATCGACCGCCACGGTTTGGCAGGGTTGCGCGCCACGCGCGTGCAGCAGTACCGCAACTAGTTAGCGAAGTGTAAATTCCTCGGCGAACGCGAGCGGGAAAAAATTTCCGCTCGCGTTCGCATGAACAGTCAGCGTTAAGCCGAACTTTACCAAGCGCGCGGCAATGTTTGCCTACCAGAGCGCGCGCTTTGTTTGCGCGCTCCGAGCGGAGGGGCGTGCATTGCCGGAATTTCTCAAAGGTAACGGACCAGCGCGGTTCGGCGTCATGGCCGGCGTCGCCGCCGTTCTTACCGCATTCTTCTTGTATGTCGCCGGCGTGATCTCCGAGCCGCCGAAGACGATCCTCTATTCCGGCCTCGATCCGCGCGCCGCCGCCCAGGTGACGGCGAAGCTCGACGCCATGAACGTGAAATACGACGCCAAGGGCGATGGCGGCACTATCCTCGTGCCGGCCGACCAGGTCGTGAAGCTGCGCATGGAACTTGCGTCGGAGAACCTGCCCGCCGCCGGCACCGGTTACGAGATCTTCGACAAGTCGGACTCGTTCGGTACCACCGCTTTCGTCCAGAACATCAACCGCCTGCGCGCACTCGAAGGCGAACTCGCCCGTTCCATCGAGACCATCGACGGCATCGACTCCGTGCGCGTGCATCTGGTGATTCCGGAACGGCAGATCTTCAGCCGCGAAGACCAGACCCCGAGCGCCTCCGTCGTGCTACGCACACAAGGTACGATGGATCGCGGCCAAGTCGCCGCCATTCAGCATCTTGTCGCCGCCGCGGTCGCGGGTTTGATGCCCAACCGCGTCGCCATCGTGGACGACCATGGCACGCTGCTCGCGGGTGGTGACGACAAGACCGGTGCCGATGCAACGGCAGAGAACCAGGAACAGCATACGACCGATCTCGAAGACCGGCTCCGCCAGCGCGTCGAAGGCATCGTCGCCAGCGTCGTCGGGCCCGGTCATGTCCGCGTGCAGGTCGCCGCCGACATGAACTACGACCACACCAGCACCACCAGCGAAACCTTCGATCCGGATTCCAAGGTCATTCGCTCCACGCAAACCGTCGAGCAGAACGCGAGCGACACGAACGCTCAGAACGGCGGTGCGGTGTCCGTTGCCAATGCGCTTCCCAATGCGCGGCAGAACGGCGGCGACAACACCAAGTCGACCAGCGGGCGCACCGAAGAGACCACGAACTACGAAATCTCCAAGACGACCAAAACCAGCGTGGTTGATGCCGGTACGGTGAAGCGCCTTTCGGTCGCCGTCGCCGTGGACGGCACGACGAAAACAGACGCCGCCGGCAAGGACAGCTACACCGCACGCACGCCGCAGGAGATGAGCCAGATCGAATCCCTGGTGAAGTCGGCGATCGGTTACGACAAGACCCGTGGCGACGACGTGAAGGTTGTGAATATGCCCTTCGCGCATCTCGATGTCGTCGACGCCACACCAGCGCCGAAGCCGCTGCTCGGCCTCGACAGCGCTTATTGGTTCAAGATCATCGAGGCCGGCATTCTTTCGCTTACTGCGCTCCTGATCGGCTTGTTCGTTGTGCGTCCGCTGATCGGCCGCATGTTCGGCCCGCAACAGGCCGGCTCGGCGCCCGCATTGTTCGCGCAGCCCGTCGCCGGCCAGTTGGCAGCGCCGGGCGATGCGCAGGCGATTGCGGCCGGCGGCGCGCAAGCGGCACTCCCCGCGCCCAAAGAAAGCATGATCGATATCCAGCGCATTGAAGGACAGGTGCGCGACTCCTCCATAAAGAAAGTCGGGGAAGTCGTGAGCACGCATCCGGAAGAAGCGCTCGCGATTATCCGCACCTGGCTTCACGAACCGGCGTAAAGAAACATGTCACGCGCAAAACCCACCGCAGCCAAAGAAGATATCCGCCAGCTTTCGGGCGCCGAGCGCTCGGCGATCGTGATGCTCGCGCTGGGCGAGGAACATTCCGCCCGGCTCTGGCAGATGATGGACGAAGACGAGGTCAAGGAGATCTCCCAGGTGATGTCCACGCTGGGCTCGATTTCCTCCACGCTCGTCGACAAGCTGCTCGTCGATTTCGTCTCGCAGATGTCAGGCACTGGCTCGTTGCTCGGCTCCTACGAGGCGACCGAGCGGCTGATCGCCAAGTTCATGCCGGAAGAAAAAGTCGGCCAGATCATGGAGGAAATCCGTGGTCCCGCCGGCCGCACGATGTGGGACAAGCTCGCCAATGTGAACGAGACGGTTCTGGCGAACTATCTGAAGAACGAATATCCGCAGACCGTTTCGGTCGTGCTCTCCAAGATCAAGCCGGAACATGCCGCCCGCGTGCTGGGCGCGCTGCCGGAGGAATTCGCGCTGGAAGTGGTCCAACGCATGCTGCGCATGGAAAGCGTACAGAAGGACATCCTCGACAAGGTAGAGAAGACCTTGCGCGTGGAATTCATGTCCAACCTCGCCCGCACCGCGAAACGCGACAGCCACGAGCATATGGCCGAAATCTTCAACAATTTCGACCGCCAGACGGAAAGCCGCTTCATCGTGGCCCTTGAAGAGCGCTCCAGAGACAGCGCCGAGCGCATCAAGGCACTCATGTTCACCTTCGAGGATCTGGGCAAACTCGATCCGGGTTCTATTCAGACTCTGTTGCGCCATGTCGAGAAGGACAAGCTCGGCCTCGCGCTGAAAGGTGCCACCGACACGCTGCGCGATACCTTCTTCTCCAACATGAGCGAGCGCGCCGGCAAGATTCTGCGCGAAGACATGGAAGCGATGGGTCCCGTGCGCCTCAAGGATGTCGATGAAGCGCAGATGCGCATGGTCAATGTCGCGAAAGACCTCGCCAACAAGGGCGAGATCATGATCGCGAACAAGGCCGGCGAAGACGAGCTGATCTACTGATGACGAGCGCGAACAAATATACCTTCGATGTGGAGTTCCGCCCGGAAGGCGATCTGATCTCCAATGCCGCGCGTGCGCGGCAGAAGAAGGCTTACACCCATGACGAGATCGATCAGCTCTGCGCCCGCGCCCGCGAGCAGGGTATGAAAGCCGGCCAGGTGCGCGCGCAGGAAGCCATCGCCGCCGGGGCGCGCGACGCCGCCGCAGTCCTCAAAGACGTTCTTGCGCGCACGGCGAAAGACGTCGAGCAGGTGCGTGCCGAGGCCGCGGGCATTGCGTTGGTCGCCGCAAAGAAGCTCGCCAAGGCCGCT
Source organism: Rhizomicrobium sp. (assembly GCA_036569005.1). Classification (GTDB taxonomy): domain Bacteria; phylum Pseudomonadota; class Alphaproteobacteria; order Micropepsales; family Micropepsaceae; genus Rhizomicrobium. The sequence continues at coordinate 13,671 of DATCRK010000020.1, forward strand.
CTCTCTTCGTTGCCGCAGGCGGAGATCGAAGTCGCGCTACGCGAGGCGATGCATCAGGCTCTGGGCGAACCGCGCATTTTGCTGCGCACCGCGCAGGGCGTGGCCGATGCCATGTCAGCGCGGCTTGCCGAGATCGCCCATGACGAAGGCTTCGACGGCCGCGTGCAGATCGTCGGCGATCCCACGCTCAAAGGCACCGATTGCCGCATCGAATGGCGCGGCGGTGGGGCCGAACGCAGCGAACAGACCATCGAGAACGCTTTGCAGGAACTTATCGCGCGTCATTTCGCTGAAAATGCGCGCAACGTGACGGAGGAATAAATGAGCGGCAACGACGACGTCGAACTGCCCGATCTCGCCAATGAGGACCAGGCTGCGAATGCGCCTGCCCTGCTGCAGGGCGATGCGCCGGCCGATGCCGACGTCAAGCGCACGGCCACCGATCTGGAAGCGGTGTTCGATGTGCCGGTCACGGTGTCCGCGGTGCTTGGCAAGTCCGGCATGGAAGTCAGCCAGCTTCTGAAGCTCGGCAAGGGCACGATCGTGGAGCTGGACCGCAAGGTCGGCGAAGCCATCGACATCTATGTGAACAACCGTCTCGTCGCGCGCGGCGAAGTGGTGCTCGTGGAAGACCGCCTCGGCGTGACCATGACGGAAATCATCAAGGCCGGTCAGGCCTAACGGACTTTTGAAGGAAGAAAGCCATGCGTCTACTCATCGTCGGATCGCTGCAAGGTCAGATCGGAGCAGCCACCAAGATCGCGATGGATCGCGGTGCGAAAGTCACCCACGCCAGCGACATCGAACAGGCGATGGCGAGCCTGCGCGGCGGCGTGGGCGCGGACCTCGTGTTCTGCGATGTCGGCTACGATATCGGAACGCTGGTGCGCCAGCTGGCCGCCGAGCGTATCTGCACGCCGGTCGTGGCCTGCGGCATCGGCACCGACGCGCGCAAGGCCGTGGATTCGATCCGCGCCGGCGCCAAAGAATATCTGCCCTTGCCCGCTGATGCGGAGATGATCGCCGCGATCCTCGCCGCCGTCGCCGATGAATCGCATCAGCTCATCCATGAAGATGAAGCGATGACAGCGGTGCTGGCGCTGGCCGACCAAGTCGCCGGCAGCGAAGCCTCCATCCTTATCACCGGCGAAAGCGGCACGGGTAAGGAAGTGATGGCGCGGTATATCCATCGCAAGTCGCAGCGCGCGGAAAAGCCGTTCATCTCGGTGAACTGCGCTGCGATCCCGGAGAACCTCCTGGAATCCGAACTGTTCGGCCATGAGAAAGGCGCGTTCACGGGTGCCATCGCCCGCCGCGTCGGCAAGTTCGAAGAAGCAAACGGCGGCACATTGCTGCTGGACGAAATCAGCGAAATGGATGCGCGCCTGCAGGCGAAATTGCTCCGCGCCATTCAGGAGCGCGAGATCGACCGCGTCGGCGGCACCAAGCCGGTGAAGGTGGATATCCGCATCATCGCGACGTCCAACCGCGATCTCGCGGAAGCCGTGAAGCACGGCACTTTCCGCGAAGACCTGCTCTATCGCTTGAACGTCGTGAACCTGCGCCTGCCGGCACTGCGCGAACGTCCGAAAGACATTCTCGCGCTGGCGCGTCATTTCGCGCACAAATATGCCGAAGCCAACGGTGTTCCGTTCCGCCCGATCGGCAGCGCGACCGAGCGTTTGCTGATCTCGCATGGATGGAAAGGCAACGTCCGCGAACTGGAAAACACCATCCATCGCGCGGTGTTGTTGGCGCAGGGCAACGAAATCACACCGGAAGCGATCCGCTTGCCCGACGGCACGCAGGTCGGCCCGCAGAACAATCTGCCGAATTCGGTTTCCGCAGCCGTTCAGGCGGCAAGCGTTGTCGCCACGCGCGGTCTGGTCGGCCGCACCGTCGCCGATGTGGAGCGTGACTTGATCCTCGACACGCTGGACCACTGCCTCGGCAACCGCACGCATGCGGCAAACATTCTTGGCATCTCGATCCGCACGCTGCGCAACAAGCTGCGCGAATATTCTTCCGCAGGCTTGGCGATCCCCAATCACGGCGAAGCGCGCGCGGCAGGCTGATAAGCACCCATGGCTGATGCATCCACAGCGGCGGCAACTCCCGGGTTCGGACTGAACCTCGCGACGGCGCAATCGCTCCTCAAGCGCAGCGACCTCGGTCTCGCGGTCGGCATTATGGCGATCTTGATCGTCCTGATCCTGCCGCTGCCGACATGGCTGCTTGACATCAGCCTCGCCTTCTCGCTGTCGTTTGCGATCCTGATCCTTATGACGTGCGTGTTCATCCGCAAACCGCTGGAATTCAGTTCGTTTCCCGCCGTGCTGCTCATCAGCACCATGATGCGCCTTGCGCTGAACCTGGCCTCCACGCGCCTCATTCTGGAGAACGGCGCCACGGGCACCGAAGCGGCCGGCTATGTGATCCAGGCCTTCGGCCACCTCATCATGGGCGGCAATTTCGTGATCGGCATCATCGTGTTCGCGATCCTGGTGATCGTGAACTTCGTGGTCATCACCAAAGGTTCGGGCCGTATCGCGGAAGTCGCGGCCCGTTTCACGTTGGACGCGATGCCCGGCAAGCAGATGGCGGTCGATGCCGATCTCTCCGCCGGCCTCATCGATGAAGCCGAAGCCCGCCGCCGCCGCAAGGAACTGGAAGGCGAATCCAATTTCTTCGGCGCGATGGACGGTGCTTCTAAATTCGTCCGCGGCGACGCGATCGCGGGCCTTCTCATCGTCGGCATTAACATTGTCGGCGGCATCATCATCGCCGTTGTTCAGAAGAACATGAGCTTCGGCGATGCGACGCAGACCTTCACGCTGCTGAGCGTGGGCGACGGCCTTGTGAGCCAGATGCCGGCGCTCATCATCTCTACCGCCGCGGGCCTCATGGTTTCCAAGGCCGGCGTTGAAGGCGCGACCGACAAGGCGCTGATGGGACAGCTCTCGTTCTACCCGCAGGCGCTGGGCATGGCGTCGGCGGTGATGGGCATTGTCGGACTTCTGCCCGGCATGCCGACTTTCGTGTTTGCGCTGCTCTCTGCCGCCATCGGCGCCACCGCCTGGTACGCCTACAAGCGCAAGGAAGAAGTGCGCGTCGAGGAAGTGAAGCAGGAAGAGAAAGCCAAAGCCGAAGCCGCGCCGAAAGAAGAGCCGATCGCATCCGCGCTGGCGCTGGATCTGCTGCGTGTCGAACTCGGTTACGGCCTGTTGCCGCTCATCAACGACGTGCAGGGCCATCGCATCACCGACCAGATCAAGGCGCTGCGCCGCCAGCTCGCGACGGAAATGGGCTTCGTCATGCCCAGCGTGCGCATCCTCGACAACATGCAGCTTGGCGCGAACGAATATCGCATCAGCGTCAAGGAGGTGGATTCGGGACGCGGCGAACTCTTCCCCGGCTCGCTGCTGGTCATGGATCCCAAAGGCGCGCCGGTCGACCTGCCCGGCACGCACACCACCGAGCCGGCGTTCGGCCTGCCTGCGACATGGGTTTCGGCGAATTTGCGCGAGGAAGCGAATTTCCGCGGCTTCACCGTTGTCGATCCGGGTACGGTGCTGACCACGCATCTCACCGAAGTGCTGAAGTCACATATGGCGGAGCTTCTATCCTATGCGGAGACGAAGAAGCTGCTCGACGAGTTGCCGGCCGAGCATAAGAAGCTCGTGGACGAGCTCATGCCGTCGCAGATCTCCGTCACCAGCGTGCAACGTGTGCTGCAGACGCTGCTGGGCGAACGCGTTTCGATCCGCGACCTGCCGGCGATCCTCGAAGGCATCGCCGAAGCCGTCGGCCACACCAAGAACCCGCTCTACATCACCGAGCATGTGCGCGCTCGTCTCGCCCGCCAGCTTTGCCACGCCAACACCGCGCCGGGCGGTTATCTGCCGCTCATCGCGCTGTCGCCCGCGTGGGAGCAGGCGTTCGCGGAATCCATCATCGGTCAGGGTGAGGACAAGCAGCTTGCGATGGCGCCGAGCCAGCTGCAGCAGTTCATCCAGGCCGTGCGCACGCGTTTCGATGAAGCCGGACAGAGCGGCGACATTCCTGTCCTGCTGACCAGCCCCATGGTGCGTCCGTTCGTGCGCTCCATCGTCGAGCGCTTCCGTCCGCAAACCGTGGTCATGTCGCAGAACGAAATCCATGCAAGCGTGCGCCTGCGCACGCTGGGACAGGTGTAAGCCATGCGGCTGCGTACCTTCCTCGCCAAAGACATGCGCGACGCGCTCGGCCAGGTGCGCAGCGAGATGGGCGACGACGCCGTTATTATCGCCAGCGAAAAGGCGAAAGGCGGCGGCATCATGGTGCGCGCCGCAGTGGAAGAAGCGGAAGCCGTAGAGCGTGCGCTGATACCGGATGAGCCGGTCACCGAGATCGAAAAGGCGGTCGAAGCGGCGCCACCGAGCCTCGAAGATCATTTCCGCGGCGATCTGATGAAGCGTTTGCGCGGCGCGCCGCAAACATCCAAGGCATCGGCGCCCTTCAGCCGCGCGGAACTGCTCGCCATCCTGCGCGGTCATCGCCTGCCCGATTCCTTGGCCCATGATTTCGCCAAGACGGCTGAGAACAGCGGCCTGAAGGATATGACGCTGGCGCTCGCCTGCGCGCTCGACCGCCGCATGAAGACGCAGCCACTCGATATCTCCAAAACTGCCGCGTTGTTGCTTGTCGGGCCCAACGGCGCGGGCAAGACGGCCATCGCCGCAAAGATCGCGGCCCACGCACGGCTTTCGCATCGTCACGTGCTGCTCATCGCCACCGACGTCGAAGGCGCCGGCGCGCTGGCGCGGCTTGAAGCCTTCGCCGGTCATCTCAAGATCAAGCTCGAGATCGCCGAAACGGCGGAAGCGCTCGCCAAGTTCGTTGCACAATGCCGCGAAGACAACGCACTCGCCATCATCGACACGGCGGGCTTTGATCCGCGCAATCCTAAAGCCCGCACCGCCTTCTCGGCGCTCGCCATGATCGAAGGCATGGAAGCGCTGGGTGTGGTCTCTGCGCTGGGCGACGCCGAAGAAACCGCCGAGATCGTCTCCGCCATTCAAATGCTGGGTGCGCAACGCCTTGTCGTCACACAGATGGATATGGCGCGCCGCTTCGGCGCCCTCGCCGCCGCATCGTGCAGCGGTCTTGGCCTTGCGCATGTCACCCGCTCGCCTTTCGTCGCGGGTGGCCTTGAAACGCTCACGCCGCTCTCGCTTGCGCGCATGCTCCTGGAAGGGGCAGCGCGCAATGCCGACCAGGGAAGCACCCAATGAACACGCCGCGCATCACCGCCATCGGTTCGGGCAAAGGTGGCACAGGCAAGACGCTCATCGCCGTTTCGCTGGCCCACGCGCTGGCGCATGAAGGCGAACGCGTACTGCTGTGCGACGCCGATCTGGGGCTTTCCAACGCAGCCGTTCATCTCGGCCTCGATGATGGCGGCAATCTGCCGAGCGTCATGCGCGGCGAGTGCGCAGTGGCGGATGCCATCGTTCCGGTTCTGGGTGGCGCTGCAAAACGCGGCGGCTTCGATCTTCTCTCCGCGCCGGCAGGATCCGGCGCGCTGGCAAATTCTAGCCAGGACGATGCCCGCCGCCTTCTCATCGCGCTCAGCGCGGCGGATGCGTATGACCGCGTCCTGCTCGATCTTGGGGCGGGCGTCGATGGGACGACCATGATGTTCGCGGCAGCCGCCGACGAGGCGATCCTTGTGATGACGCCCGATCCTTCCGCCCTGACGGATGCTTACGCATTCACGAAGCTGATGCATCGCGCGGACAATTCGCGCCTGCCGTTGGTGCTTGTGAACGTCGCGCTCAACGCAACCGAGGCGCAGAGGAGTTTCGATGCGCTGGCTGCGACAGCGCGCGCCTTCCTGAAATGCGAACTAACCTATCTGGGCGGCATCCCGCACGACTCCAGAGCCAATGAGGCTGTGCGCCGCCAGTGCCATCTGCTGACGCTCTATCCGCAGGCGGCCGCTTCACGTGCCATAGAGGCGGTGGCGCGTTCGCTCCACGATCAGATGCCGCAAAAACCTTCGCCGGTGTTGCGCGCGAGCATGCGTTAACCACACTTCTTTAGGACTTCCGCGGAGCCGGAACTACCGGCGGTTGCGTCCGACAAGTTCCCGTCTTCCACGGCTTCGTGTATCATCTTGATACAGAGGTGGATCGACGCCTTGGGCAAAGGCGCGCGCTTCCGCGTGTTTTGGGAGTTCAAGGGGGACCCATGTTCGCGCTTACGGATATCTGGAATACGATTCAAAGCATCGTGCATTCGGCCGACACCATTCAGCTTGTGCTGATGGCGGTGGTGGCTCTCGGCGCGGGCTTCATGATGATGGAACTGGGGTCGGTCGTTTCGACGACCGTTATCGCTCTCATCGCTTATGCGATCCTGAACTTCTTGCGCGCCATCGTGCTGCAGCACGCCGACATCACCGGGTTGCTGACCGCGGACTGGAAAGCGTTCGAAGTGATGACCGGCCTTGTGATCCTGTCCTACGCCATATTGTTCGGCGTGGTAATCGCCATTGTCAGCACTGTTCGCGGTCTGGTTCTGGGCTGATCGTCCGCTCAATCACCGCAAGTCTTTAGGAGCGGGCGCGCTGGCCAAGGTCAGTCGCGCCCGCCACCCATCCGGTTATCGATCGAGAACGGTCCGGCACCCATTCCCACGATCAGCAGCAATCCGCCAGCTATCGCCATATTGCGCGCGAAGATGTCGTAATCGGCGGCCCGTGCCGCGGCATCGGAAATCTTCCAGTAGTCATGCATCAAGACCGATGCACAGACCGTGAATGCAAAGAGCATCAGCGCGCCCGCACGCGCATAGAATCCGAACACCAGCGACACGCCGCCGACAATCATCAACAGGATGGCGCCGAACAGCAGAAGCGCCGGCGACGGCATGTCCTTCAGCGACATCAGCGTGATGGTCGCGTGCCACTGCGCGCCATAGGTGAAGGACGAGGTGAGGAAGAACCAGGCCAGCACCAGCCGGCCCACCAAGGGTGAGATCAGTTCGGAAAAAGACATGGCGCACGCCCCCGCGAAGCGGCGCGGAATCTAGCGGAGAACCGTCCCATAACGAAACAGGGACCTTGCGGCCCCTGTCGTCGCACACTCTGGAGTGGAAATTCAGGCGCCGCGCATCGCGTGCTTGCGCAGGTGACGGACGATGGCCATCTCGTCTATGCGCGACTGGCTGCGGCGCGCCTCAATCTCGGCGGCACGTTTGACCTGCTGATCGACGGCCAGCTCCAGGCTCTTCAGATCCTGGAAGGCGGCATTGAGCTCGTCCTGGCATTGCGCCCGTTCGCGCTCGATCTCCTTGAGTGTCGCGCGAAGGTTCTCGCGACGGCTCTCGATGGATTTCAGGAAGGACGGAAAGGCGAGACGGCCGATGTCGGAATCATTGGCGCGCTGCTTTTCGCGGGCGACATTGTCTTCCAGATCCGTGAGCTTGCGCTCCAGATCGCTCTTCATGCCGTCAAGCGTGCCCATCCGGCGCTTCAGATCATCGACGCGGAAGCGCTTCAGGCGCATCAGTGAATCGGTGCGTTTCATGTCGCGTTACCTTTCCCCATTCCGTCACCGACGATCGCGTCGAGGGCGGCATACCCGTCTGCCAATGTCGAGCACTCATCCTTCTTCTGGGACAGGAAGGCTTCGAGCGCGGGTTGAAGTCTGATCGCGTTGTCCACTTCGGCATTCGTGCCGTGCTTGTAGGCGCCGAGACGCACAAGTTCCGCCATGTCTTCGTAAGTTGCGAGCGGTGCGCGCGCGCGCATCACGATCGACTGTTCTTCCTGACTATTGCAGGACGGCATGACGCGCGAAACCGATTTAAGAACATTGATCGCTGGATATCTTCCGCGTTCCGCAATGGCACGCTCCAGAACGATATGACCGTCAAGAATGCCACGCACGGCATCGGCCACCGGTTCATTGTGATCGTCGCCTTCGACGAGAACGGTGAAGAGGCCCGTGATGGAACCTGTGGTGCCTTCGGCGCCGGGACCGGCGCGCTCCAGCAAGCGCGGGAGTTCGGCGAACACCGTCGGCGTGTAACCTTTACTGGCGGGGGGCTCTCCCGCGGAGAGGCCGACTTCACGTTGTGCCATAGCGAAACGGGTCACCGAGTCCATCAGCAGCAGCACATGCAAGCCCTGGTCCCGAAGTTGTTCCGCAATGGCCATGGCGGTGAATGCGGACTGGCGGCGGACCAGCGCCGGCTCATCCGACGTGGCGGCGACGACGATGCTGCGCGCGAGACCTTCCTCGCCGAGATCGTCTTCGATGAATTCCTTGAGTTCGCGGCCCCGCTCACCGACGAGACCGATAACAATGGCGTCTGCATCGGTATTGCGTGCCAGCATGGCCATCAACGTAGACTTGCCGACGCCCGAGCCTGCGAAGATGCCCATGCGCTGACCCTTGCAGCAGGTCGCGAACGCGTTCAGCGCCCGAACGCCCAGATCGAGCTTGCCGCCAACGCGCGCGCGGGTGTGCGCGGATGGCGGTGAGGCGCGCAGCGGATAACCGATATTGCCTTTGACCAATGGGCCCTTGCCGTCGGTCGGACGGCCGAAGGCATCGACCACACGGCCAAGCCACTCGCGGCAGGGGAAAATCTGAGCCGGCTTGTCGAAGAAATCGGCTCGGGCGCCGAGGCTCACGCCTTCCAGCACGCCCAGCGGCATGACGAGCGCACGGCCATCGCGGAAGCCGACCACTTCGCAGGGGATTTTCTTGCCATTTGAGGCACTTAGATACACCTGACCGCCCAGGCTGATGGCGCCGGCCGCACCCGTCACCTCAACCAGCAACCCCTCGATCCGGCTGACCTTGCCGAAGCGGGTAAGTACCGGAACGGCCTCGATTTCCTTCAAAAGCGCGTGCATCGAATCCTTGCGGCCGGATGAAAATTCCGGGCTCCTGCTGACATCTTGCGGGAAAGGATTTAAGTCGCGGTAAACTTAACAAATCGAATCAAGGGGATGGCTCCCCTATGGTGAAAATCGGTTAGGCCGCCTTTGTCGGATGTGAATCCCGGGACATGGTTAAAGCGGTTGTTAACCAATTCCGCTTACCTTCCCGTCATCCGTTAACCACGGCAGGGCCGCAGAGGGGTTATTAAGATGCGCGTTCTATTGATCGAAGACGATAGCGCCATGGCGCGCAGCATCGAGCTGATGCTGCGGAGCGAGGGCTTCAACGTCTATACGACAGATCTGGGCGAAGAGGGCATCGACCTCGGCAAGCTCTATGACTACGACATCATCGTTCTCGATCTTCAGCTGCCGGACATGAGCGGCTTCGAAGTGCTCAAGAGCCTGCGCCTCGCGAAAGTGCAGACGCCCGTCCTAATTCTCTCGGGCAACGCCATCGTCGAAGCGAAGGTTAAGGCGCTCGGTTTCGGCGCCGACGACTATATGACCAAGCCCTTCCACAAGGACGAACTGGTCGCGCGCATCGCCGCCGTCGTTCGCCGCTCCAAGGGGCATAGCCAGTCGGTCATCACCACCGGCAAGCTCACGGTCAATCTGGATGCGAAAACCGTCGAAGTGGACGGCAGCCGCGTTCACCTGACCGGAAAAGAATATCAGATGCTGGAGCTGCTTTCGCTCCGCAAAGGCACCACGCTCACGAAAGAGATGTTCCTCAATCATCTTTATGGCGGCATGGACGAGCCGGAACTGAAGATCATCGACGTCTTCATCTGCAAGCTGCGCAAGAAGCTCGCGGCTGCCACGAATGGCGACAACTACATCGAAACCGTCTGGGGCCGCGGTTACGTGCTGCGCGATCCGGATGGCGGCGAGATCGTCGCCGCGTAAGCCATCCATCGAATCCAAAAAGGGCGCCGCTTCGGCGCCCTTTTTCTTTCAGGACAACAGAAAATGGGCGATCTCGCAGATCTGTTCGTCGGCTTTGCCTTCATGGGCGGCGTGCCGGCCTATTTTGTGCTGCAGCCGCTGACGCTGATCCGCTTCAAGGGTGGCTGGCGTACGGCTGCAATGGTGCCGCTGATTGGCGCGGCGCCAGCCATCGTCTGGAGTCTCTTCGCGCTGTCGCAAGAATCCAATCTTTGGCCGCTGACCTTCATTTTCTTCGCGCCGATCGGAACGCTCTACCTCGTCACGTTGATGGCGGCCCGATATCTCAAAACCGGCGTGATCGGCTTTTAGCCGGCCAGCGCCATGCCGCTGGCAAATTGCAGTTCGGCGAGGCGCTTGTAGAGCCCGCCGCCGGCAACAAGCTCGGCGTGACTGCCCTCGCCCACGATGCGGCCCTGATCCATCACCACAATGCGCTTGAGCTTCTGGATGGTGGAGAGACGGTGTGCAATCACGATGGTGGTGCGGCCCGCCATCAGGTTCGCCAATCCTTGCTGCACCAGCCGTTCATTCTCGGAATCCAGTGCGCTTGTCGCTTCATCGAGCAGAAGCAACGGCGCATCCCGCAAAATGGCGCGGGCAATGGCGAGGCGTTGACGCTGACCGCCGGATAGCGTCATGCCGCGTTCGCCCACACGCGTCTGATAGGTATCCGGCAAGCGGTCAATGAACTCGCTGGCGACAGCAGCTTCTGCCGCTTTGCGGACGTCTTCGTCGCTCGCGTCGGGACGGCCGTAGCGAATATTATCCGCGATGGTGCCGGAGAAGATCACTGGGTCTTGTGCCACCAGGGCGACGTTGTGGCGCAAATCGATGGGATCGAGGTCCGCCGTATCAATCCCGTCGAACAGGATTGCGCCGTCTTGCGGTGCGAAAAAGCGCAGCAGAAGCTGGAATACCGTCGATTTTCCGGCGCCGCTCGGCCCCACCAGCGCCACGGCTTCGCCCGGCTTGATATCGAGCGAAAAGCCGTTGAGGGCTTTGTGCTCGGGACGCGCGGGATAACGGAAAGTCACATTTTCGAAACGAACCGCGCCTTTTGCTGGCAACGGAATCGCGACGGGATGAAGCGGCGCCTTTACTTCCGGCTCGACGGTCAAGAGCTCGCTCAATCGTTCGGACGCACCGGCAGCGCGCTGCAAATCGCCATATGTCTCCGATAACGCGCCCACGCCGCCGGCCACGATGCCGGCGTAGAAGATGAACTGTACCAATTGGCCTGCCGTCATGACGTGACTGACGACATCCTGCGCACCGACCCAGCCCACAGCCGCGATAGAGCCGAACACGGCAAAGATCACCACGGCAGTCATTGCAGCGCGCGCGCGCGTGCGCAGAACAGCCACGTCAAAGCTTTGCTCGACCGCATGGCCATATTGTGCGCGCTCGATGTTTTCGTGGGTAAAAGCCTGAACGGTCTGGACGGCATTGATCGTTTCGCCGGCATGCGCGGAAGTATCGGCTATGCGATCCTGGCTTTTGCGGCTAAGCGTCCGCACCCAGCGGCCGAACAGCATCAGCGGGATCATCACCAGCACCACCGCGCCGGTAACCAGTGCCGTCAGTTTCAACGACGTGACGAACATCAGGATCAGGCCGCCGACGAACATGACGAAATTGCGTGCAGCGACAGAAGCGGAAGAACCCACCACGGTCTGGATCAATGTCGTGTCGGCGGTCAGACGCGAGAGGACTTCGCCGGTGCGCGTCACCTCGAAGAACACGGGCGACAGGCCTATCACATTGGAGAAGACCGCCTTGCGCAGATCGGCAA
>DATCRK010000021.1:0-28648 GCA_036569005.1 Rhizomicrobium sp.
ACCGAACACTCAATCTCGATTCCAGGCTGAACGGCCCGGCGGGCGTGGACGTTTCGGTGCAAGCCAGTAGCGAAGTCCACGATGTTCGCCAGAACGGCACACTGGTTCCGGCAGGCCTTTCCAGCACCACCGCAACGACGAAGACAGACAGTGCCACCGCGACGGCAACCACCCATCCGCTTGCGGCTGTGGGCCTCACGACCGGCGTCACCCAAAGCCGCGCGGTGACGACGCAGGACAATGTCCCGGTCGGCGGCGCCGCGCAGAGCAATGCGGTTTCCAGCGACGACCGGAAGGTCTTCGCCACGGCCGACTGGTCGCCGCTGCCCTTTCTGCAGGCGAAGGCGGGCGCCACCGCCGAGACCATGCGCGTCTCCTCCCACGGCACGGACGACGCCAGCGACGAATATCGCTACACCGAGCCGCAGGCTTCGCTCGATGCGAAATTGTGGGACGGCGCCGGCGTGAAATTCAGCACCGAAGATGCCGTGTCGCCGGTGAATCCTTACGACTTCGCTGCGCTGGCACAGGCAGCCGGACCCGATACGGATCTGCGCGTCGAGCCCAATCGGGAATGGCGCAATCAGGCGACCGTCTCGCAGAATTTCGACAATGGCGGGACGCTTTCAGCCACCGTCACGCAGGCGCGCATCGAAAGCGCGACCGAATTGTCAGTGACCCCGACAGGCGCCACGGCGCCGATCAGCATTTCCGGCGGCAACCGGCAGCAGCTCGACGCCAATCTGTCGATGCCGCTGGGCGGAATTGGCCTCGCCGATACGACGATCTCCTCGCAAGCCACAGTGCGCCGCTCGCAGGTGCGCGATCCCATCACCGGCCAGACGCGCCGGCTCTCCGGCGAGGTGCCACGCGAGGCAAGCGTGAAGGTCGCGCACAAGGACGACCGACATCATCTGGAATGGGGCGTGACGGGAAGCCTCGCGACGGAGCAAAGCTTCTATCAACCCGCGCAGGTGACGTCGCTGCGCACAGGCAGCGGCGTTGGCGCGTTCGTCACCTACGATCCGGGCAAATACATAGTGTCGCTGAACGCGACCGGACTGGTGGGCGGGGCGCGCAGCCAGACGGACACGTTCTATATCGGTAGCCGCACCGGCAATATCGAAACGATGAACCGAACGAGCGATTCAAGCCCGCTGGTGAGCGTTTCGGTTTCGCAGAAGTTCTAAGCCGCGCGCTCCGCCGGTTTGAACGTAACCGGCAGGTGCTTCGGGCCGGAGATGAAATTCGATGGCAACCAGTCCGGCGTTCCGATCTTCAAGCCCTCCAGCCGTGTGAGCACTTCGCGCAGGATCGCGTCGACCTCGATGCGCGCGATGTGCTGGCCGAGGCAGCCATGCGGGCCGGTGCCGAAGGCGATGTGCTCGTTGGGATTGCGCGCGAGGTTGAGCGCATCCGGCGCATCGAACTTCTCCGGATCGCGGTTGGCCGAGCCGAAATACATCACGACCTTCTGGCCTTGCCTGACCTGCTCGCCGCCGAGCACGACATCGTGCTTCGCGGTGCGGCGCATATAGATGACGGGCGTGGTGTAACGCAGCAATTCCTCACGCGCGGACGGCAGGCGCGCGTCGAGATCGGCTTTCAGCCACGCCATCTGCTCGGGGTTCTCGAACAGCGCGATCAGGCCGGACGAGAGAAGGTTGCGCGTGGTGTCACCGCCCGCATCTACCAGCAGGAGGAAGAAGAGCAGGAATTCGATATCGTCCAGCTTCTTGCCGTCCACTTCGGCGTGCAGGAGCTTGGTGGCGAGATCGTCTTTCGGACGGGCGCGCTTTTCTTCGATCACGCCGCGGCCATATTCGAACATCTTCATCACGGCCATACCGCCGGCACCGGGCTCTTGCGCTTCCGGCGCGGTGTGGATCGCTTCGGTGAGCTTATAGAGTTCGCGCCCGTCGTTCAGCGGAATGCCGAGCAGTTCGGCGATGACGTAAGACGGCATCTCGCCGGCGATATGCGAAACGAAATCGCATTCGCCGCGCTCGATCACTTCGTCCACGATCTGGCGCGCGAGCTGGTTCATGCGGGGGGTGCGATCCGCAGAGATCGGTTGCGTGAACTCGTTGCGGATGAGCTTGCGATAGGCCGTGTGCTGCGGCGGGTCCATCATCAGCATCATCTTGTAGCCACCGAAGCCCATCGCCTGCTCGGCGGCGGGGTCCTGGATCATGATGGTGGGTTCGGACGAGAAGTTCTGGAAATCGCGATCGACCGTCCATACGTCCTTGTAGCGTGTCACCGCCCAGAAGCCGGGACCGTTCGGCTCTTCGTGCCAGAACACGGGCGCATTGTCGCGGAGCCAGCGATATTGCGCGAGCGGATGACCGGCGGCGAACGATTCTGGCGAGAGGAGATCGATTTTCATGATCGTTTCGTCACTTTGCACAGGACAGGAACAAACAGGGGATTTTTGCGTTTCCACACCGTGGCGCAAGCCCATCCTTTTTCGCAGAATTGGTCAACTCGCAGAGCATCGCACAAAGATGCAGTATAGCTCGCTTTCCGCAGCGTCCGCTTACATCACCGCTTCTTTACATTATGGGGCATGACATGAACCGCCTGAAACAGCTCGAACAACTCGGACAATCGGTATGGCTCGACTTTTTGAGCCGCGAAATGATCCGCAAGGGCGGCACGAAGGAAGCCATCGAAAAAGACGGCATCGGCGGACAGACCTCCAATCCCGCGATCTTCCAGAAATCGCTTGCCGAAGGTTCGGCCTATGACGACGACATCAAGAGATATGTCGGCGAAGGCCTCGACGTCGGCGCCATCTTCCGAAACCTCTCGATCAAGGACATTCAGGATTCCGCGGACGCGTTCCGCCCGGTGTACGACCGCACCAAAAGCGCGGACGGATTCATCTCCATCGAAGTCTCGCCCTATATCGCGCACGACACGGACTCGACGATCGAGGAAGCCAAGGCGCTGTGGAAGGACATCGACCGCCCGAACCTGATGGTGAAGGTGCCGGGCACGAAGGAAGGCGTTCCGGCGATCCGCGACCTGACGGCGGCGGGCATCAACATCAACGTCACCCTGCTCTTCGCGCTCGATGCCTATCAGGCCGTGGCCGACGCCTATATCGAAGGTTTGGAAAAACGTCCTGCGAACGACGATCTTTCGAAAATCTCCAGCGTCGCGTCGTTCTTCCTCAGCCGGATCGATACGATGGCGGACGATCTCATCAATAAAAAGCTGCAGGAAGACCCGAAGAAGAATGCGGCGCTCGCCGATATTCGCGGCAAGACTGCCATCGCCAGCGCGCGCATCGCTTATCAGATGTACAAGAAGACGTTCTCCGGCCCGCGCTGGGAGAAACTCGCCAAACGCGGCGCACGCCCACAACGATTGCTCTGGGCCTCCACCGGCACCAAGAACAAGGACTATCCCGACACGCTCTACGTCGACACACTCATCGGCCCGATGACGGTGAACACCATGCCGCCGGAGACGATGGACGCGTTCCGCGATCACGGCAACCCGAAAGCGGGCACCATCGAGCAGGACGTGGACGGCGCGCACAAGGTTCTGGACACCTTGAAGAAAGGCGGCATCTCGCTGGACAAGATCACCGATGATCTCGTCGTCGATGGCGTGGCCAAATTCGCGGAAGCAGCGGACAAACTCTACGGCGCGCTGGCCGAGAAGCGCACCAAATATCTGGGCGGCGCGGTACCGCACGTGAAGGAAAGCTTCGGCGAAGCGCAAAAGGACATCGACAAGGAGATTTCCGCCAGCAACGCGCGCGGCGACACGCGCAAAGTTTGGGACAAGGCCAATTCCGCGTGGACGGGCGCGGATGAAAACAAATGGCTCGGCTGGATCGATGTGGTCGAGCGCGAGGTGAAGGACGTCGCCAATCTTCAGGCGTTCGCGAACGAAATCGAGAAGGTCAAAACCACCGATATCGTCCTGCTGGGCATGGGCGGATCGAGCCTTGGCGCGGAAGTGTTGCGCGAGACGTTCGGTCATCGCAACGGCTGGCCGAACCTGCATGTGCTGGACTCCACCGATCCCGAACAGATCGCGGCGGTACGCGCAGAGATCAAGATCGAGAGCACGCGCTTCATCGTCTCGTCGAAATCCGGATCGACCCTCGAGCCGAATATCCTGTTCGATTACTTCTTCGCGGAGGCCGGCAAGAACGGGAAGCAGTTCATCGCGATCACGGACGCCGGCTCTTCTATGGAGAAGAACGCGAGAGAGCATGGCTTCGGGCACATCTTCTATGGTGAGAAAGAAATCGGCGGGCGTTATTCGGTGCTCTCGAAATTTGGCCTCGTGCCGGCGGCTGCGATGGGGCTGGACGTCGAGCGGCTGGTGAAGGAAACGCAGAAGTTCGAGCATTCCTGCGGCAAGCTCGTGCCCGCCTCCGCCAATCCCGGCGCACGGCTGGGTATCGCGCTCGGTGTGCTGGCGAACAAATACAAACGCGACAAGGTGACGATCCTCGCCTCCAACGCGCTGTCCACCGTGGGCACATGGCTGGAGCAACTCATCGCCGAATCCACCGGCAAGCAGGGCAAGGGCCTTATCCCGGTGGATCGCGAGCCGGTCGGTGCACCCTCGTCTTACGGCGACGACCGCGTGTTCGTGAACCTGCGCGTCGCGGGCGACGAAGATCACACCGATGCCGTCGCCGCGTTGGAGGCGGCCGGTCATCCGACGGTGCGCATCACCATCGAGGATAGCTACCAGATCGGGCAAATCTTCTATCTGTGCGAGATGGCCATCGCCTTCGCGGGCATGGTGCTGAAGATCAATCCGTTCGATCAGCCCGACGTGGAAGCGGCGAAGGTTGCCGCACGCAAGCTCACGGATGCCTATGAGAAGAGCGGCAAGCTGGATGAGGGCGAGCCGTTCTGGAGCGGCGACAGCATTGCTGCTTACGGCGAAGGTCACGGAAAATCGCTGGGCGAGATCCTGAAGGACCATCTCGCGCAATTGAAGGACGGCGACTATTTCGCCCTGCTCGCCTATATCGCGCTGAACGAAGGACATGATTCGGCGCTTCAGAAGATCCGCCGCAAGGTGCGCGCGAAGTTCAAGAACGCGACATGCTTCGAGTTCGGCCCACGCTTCCTGCATTCGACGGGACAAGCCTACAAGGGCGGACCCAATAGCGGTGTGTTCCTGACGCTCACCACCGACCACAAGGAAGACCTCGCCATCCCCGGTCGCAAGGCGACCTTCGGCGTGGTGGAGAAGGCGCAAGCCCTGGGCGATTTCGCCGTGCTGCAGGAACGCAAGCGCCGCGCGATACGCCTGCACGTGAAAGACGCAGATGCGGGTCTCGCATCTCTGAGCAAAGCATTCGAAGAGGCACTTTCCTGATGCAACTCGGAATGGTTGGACTGGGCCGCATGGGCGGCAATATCTCCCGGCGGCTCATCGCGCATGGCCACGAGGTCGTCGTCTTTGACCGCAACCAAAAGGCCATCGACGATCTGACAAAAGAGAAAGCGACACCGGCCGCGTCGCTGGAAGACTTCGCCAAAAAGCTGGACGCGCCGCGCGCGGTGTGGGTCATGCTGCCTGCCGGGCACGCCACGGAAGAGACGGTGCTGGCACTAAGTGAAGTTCTCTCCGAAGGCGACACCATCATCGACGGCGGCAATTCGTTCTGGAAGGATGATATCCGCCGCGCCAAGCTGCTGAAGACCAAAGGCATTCACTATGTCGATTGCGGCACCTCCGGCGGCATCTGGGGGCCGGAGCGCGGCTATTGCATGATGATCGGCGGCGAAAAGGCGGCGGTGGATCGTCTCGACCCCATCTTCAAGGCGCTGGCGCCAGGGCTTGGCACTATCGATCGCACCGCGGGCTTCAACGGCGATCCGCGCGCCGAGCATGGCTATATCCATGCCGGGCCCAACGGCGCGGGCCATTTCGTGAAGATGGTCCACAACGGCATCGAATACGGATTGATGCAGGCCTATGCCGAAGGCTTCGACATATTGCAGGGCCGCGCGCATGAGAGCCTGCCGGAAGGCGAACGCTTCGATCTCAATCTGCCCGACATCGCCGAGGTGTGGCGGCGCGGCAGCGTGATCGCGTCATGGCTGCTGGATCTGTCCTCCATTGCTTTGGCGAAAGACCCGGAGTTGAGCGCCTTCAAGGGCGACGTGGACGATTCCGGCGAAGGCCGCTGGACGATCAATGCCGCCATCGAGGAAGCGGTGTCGGCCAATGTGCTTTCCGCCGCGCTGTATGCCCGCTTCCGCAGCCGCGTGGAGCACAATTTCGGCGAGAAGCTGCTTTCCGCGATGCGCGCGCAATTCGGCGGCCATGTCGAAGGCGCGCTGGAAAGCCACGGGCTTGCGGAAAAGCCGAAGACATGACGGTCAAGACCCCGCCAAATTGCGCCATGGTGCTGTTCGGCGCGCATGGCGATCTGACCAAGCGCCTCGTTGTGCCGGCGCTTTATAATCTCGCGCGGCAAAACCAGCTGCCGAAAAATTTCGCGCTGATCGGCGTCGATCACAACGATTGCACCGCCGCACAATGGCGCAAGCAGCTGCATGATTTCCTCGAAAGCCTCACCAAAGGCAAAGGCGAGGCGAAGGAAAACAAGATCGACGAGAAGGTCTGGAAGAAGTTGGCCGCGACGATGGACTACATCGTCGGCGATTTCACCAAGGACAAGACCTACACCGACATCAAAGATAAGCTCGCGAAGCTTGAAAAGAAAACGGACGGCAACGCCCTTTTCTATCTCGCGGTGGCGGACCGCTTCTTCGGCCCGGTGGTGGATGCGCTGGGCAAAGCCGGCCTGGTGAAGCAAGGCAAGAGCTGGCGGCGGGTCGTCATCGAAAAGCCGTTCGGCCACGATTTGAAATCCGCGAAAGAGCTCAATGCGCGCATCCGCAAATCGCTGGAAGAGCACCAAATCTTCCGCATCGATCATTTCCTTGGCAAAGAGACGGTGCAGAACATCCTGGCGCTGCGCTTCGCCAATGGGTTGTTTGAGCCGATCTGGAATCGCGACCGCATCGACCAGGTCCAGATCACGGTTTCGGAGACCGTCGGCGTGGAGGAACGCGCCGGTTTCTACGAAGCCACCGGCGCGCTGCGCGACATGGTGCCGAACCACGTCTTCCAGCTTGTCGCCATGACGGCGATGGAGCCGCCCTCGTCTTTCGATGCCGACGTGGTACGCGCACGAAAAGCGGATGTGTTCAAGGCGATGCATCCGATCACGCCCGCCGATGTCGTGCGCGGTCAATACGACGCCGGGAAGATCGACAGCAAGAAGGTTCAGGCCTATCGCAGCGAAGACGGCGTCGCGAAGAACTCCGCAACCGAAACCTATGTCGCGATGAAGATCGGGATCGACAATTGGCGCTGGGCGGGCGTGCCGTTCTACATCCGCACGGGCAAGCGCATGACCAAGCGCAGCACGGAGATCGCCATCCGTTTCAAGCGTGCGCCTTATGCGCTGTTCCGCGAAACCGAAACGGAAGAAATGAAATCGGACTGGCTGGTGCTGCGCATACAGCCCGATGAAGGCATCTGCCTGCATTTCAACGCCAAGGAGCCCGGCACGGAGATGGTGCTGGAAAGCGTGGCGCTGAACTTCAATTACAGGGACTGGTTCAAAGCCGCGCCGGCCGTGGGCTATGAAACGCTGCTCTACGATGTCTTCACCGGCGACGGCACGCTCTTCCAGCGGGCCGATCAGGTGGAAGCGGCGTGGGCGGCCGTCGAGCCGATCCTGAAAGCCTGGGCAGAGGAAAAGCCCCAGGATTTCCCCAACTACAAGGCCGGAAGCGCTGGCCCCAAAGCCGCCGATGCGCTTTTGCGGGAAGACGGCCACGCCTGGCGGCCGATCGACTGACACGAATCCCGGCGCGGGACGGGAACTCTGCCACCGGTGCGGGAGTTACTTCCCTGCATAGATAGAAAACGGGAGGGCCTCGTGCTCGGGACCATTCTTATTGTCATTCTTGTTCTGCTTCTTCTGGGCGCCCTGCCCTCATGGCCATACAGCACCGGTTGGGGCTATTACCCTTCGGGCGGCCTCGGACTGATCCTGGTTATCGTTCTGATTTTGGTGCTGCTCGGCAGGATATAAAGTCAGCAGCGTGATCACGCAGGGACGGGCCGCTTCACGTTTGTGAGCGGTCCGTTTCTTTTTCACCGAACTTCCTGGCTATCCATTTGTCGAGACGGTCTTCCGTCACCAGCAGGACGATCGCGAACAACAGTCCCAGACCGATCACCCGCCAATCGGCGATGGCGCATGCCAATCCCAGCGCGGCCGTCACCCACACCGTCGCCGCGGTGGTGAGATTGCGCACCATGTTGTGCTGCGGATCGCGCAGAATGACGCCGCCGCCAAGAAAGCCGATGCCGGTCAGCACGCCCTGAACAACGCCCTGCAGCACGCGGCTATAAGCAGCAATGTCCCCAACCGCTTGCGATGTCCTCAACACCGACACGGTCACGATGGCGACGCCCAGCGAAACCAATCCTAGCGTCCGGATTCCGGTGGGCTTGCCGTGCAGATCGCGGTTGAGGCCCAGTACCATGCCGCACAGCGTCGCCGCGCCGAGGCGCAGGAAGACATCGAGCATGTCCATGTCGGTCATCGCTACACGCGCCCCGCGATGGGAATGTTCGCGCCCGTGACGGCGGAAGCGGCCGGCGACAACAGATATTCGATCAGCGCCGCGATCTCTTCCGGTTTCACCCATTTGGAGAAGTCGGCGTCCGCCATATCCTTGCGGTTGGCGGCGGTATCGATGGTGGTGGGAAGAATGGCGTTGACGGTGATGCCGTCGTTCTTCACTTCATCGGCCAAAGCTTCGGTCAGCTTCAGCACACCGGCTTTCGCGGCGGTGTAGGCGCCCATGCCCGCAGCGGCCGGCTTCGCTGCGGCGGCGGCGCCGATATTCACGATGCGCCCGGTCTTCGCTTTCAGCAGATGCGGCAGCACCGCCTGGCAGGCGTTCACCGCGGTTTTTACATTGACCGTGTAGAGGAAATCCCAGGTGCCGATCTTTCCGCCAGCCAGCTTTTCCCAACGGAAACCACCGGCGATGTTGATGAGAGCGTAGAGCCCGCCCATCTCCGACACCGCCTTATCGATGGCGGCTTTTGCCTTCCCGGCATCGGAAAGATCGACATTACCGATCCCCGGCTGCTCGGCGGGAAGGACGCCATTGTCGATGGCCATGACCTTCGCACCTGCACCGGAAAGCGCCATGCAGACGGCAGAACCCAAAGCGCCCGCGCCGCCCGTGACGATGCATGCTTTCCCTGCGAGCGACATGGGTTCTTTGTCCTTTTCTGGCGCTTGCGCGCCTGCGTAGGGGTGCGGCTATACTCCCCGCCGCGATATTTCCACAAAGCCGAACGGGAGAAAACCTATGGAAGAGAAACTCAAATTCTACATCGACGGCAAATGGGTCGATCCCGTCACGCCGAAGACGCTCGACGTCATCAATCCCGCGACGGAAGAACCCTTCGCGAAGATCAGCATGGGCTCCAAGGCCGATGTCGACAAGGCGGTGGCCGCCGCGCGCAAGGCCTTCGACACCTTCTCGCAAACGAGCCGCGAAGAGCGCGTTGCGCTGCTGGAGAAGATCGTCGCGGTTTATCAGAAGCGGTATGGCGACATCGTCAAAGCCATCTCGATGGAGATGGGTGCGCCGCTCTCGCTTTCCCAGAATGCGCAGGCCGCCATCGGCCTCGGCCATCTCACCCAGGGCATCAAGATCCTGAAGGAGTATGAGTTCGAGCAGGTGAAAGGCTCTTACGCCATTCGCCGCGAGCCGATCGGCGTCGTCGGCATGATCACGCCGTGGAACTGGCCGATCAACCAGATCGCCTGCAAGGTCGTGCCCGCGCTTGCTGCTGGCTGCACGATGATCCTCAAGCCTTCCGAAATCGCGCCGATGAACGCGATCCTCTGGGCCGAAGTGTTGGACGAAGCGGGCGTTCCGCCGGGCGTCTTCAATCTCATCAACGGCGACGGCCCGACCGTCGGCGAAGCGATGTCGTCGCATCCGGGCATCGACATGATGTCGTTCACCGGCTCGACGCGCGCCGGCATCGCGGTGGCGAAGGCTTCCGCCGATACCGTCAAGCGCGTGGCGCAGGAGCTGGGCGGCAAGTCGCCGAACATCATCCTCGACGATGCCGACCTGCAGAAGGCCGTCGTGCGCGGCGTGATGCACATGATGCAGAACACCGGGCAGTCCTGTAACGCGCCGTCGCGCATGTTCGTGCCGAAGGCCAAGCACGATCAGGCCGCGCAGTTCGCCAAGTCCGCTGCCGAAAGCGTGAAGGTCGGCGATCCTTTCGCCGAAGGCACGACGATGGGCCCGGTGGTGAGCGAAACCCAGTTCAACAAGATTCAGGGCCTCATTCAGAAAGGCATCGACGAAGGCGCCACGCTTGTGACCGGCGGCGTCGGTCGTCCGGAAGGATTGAACCGCGGCTATTACGTTCGCCCGACGATCTTCGCGAACGTCACCAACGACATGACCATCGCGCGCGAAGAGATATTCGGGCCGGTGCTCACGATACTGCCGTATGAAAGCGAAGCCGAGGCAATCAAGATGGCGAACGACACGCCGTATGGTCTCTCCGGTTATGTGCAGTCGGGCGATATCGACCACGCCCGCAAGGTGGCGTCGCAGATCCGCGCCGGCAACGTGCACATCAACGGCGCGGGCGGCGAAATGAACGCGCCGTTCGGCGGCTACAAGCAGTCCGGCACGGGCCGCGAGTGGGGCGAGTTCGGCTTCGAAGAATTCCTCGAAGTGAAGGCCGTGCTCGGCTTCGCGCCGAAAGCCGCGTAGCAGCAACAACGAATGTTAACGAGAGGGCGCCGTTTTTTTTGCGGCGCCCTTTTTCTTTTTGCCAATGATCGCCGAAAGGGACGCACGATATCCATCGCGTCCGGTTTGCTGTGACATCGTGATTTTTTTTGCCTAAAGTTTCCGCGCCCGCAGGGCCGCTGGGGAACAATCGGGGGTAGATATTGTGATGGAATCGAAACAGAGCGTTCGCGCATCGCTCTTGCCTTACGTCATTCTGATTCTGGCGGTCGCCACGCTTGCGATTGTCGCGAATGTCTTTGGCGATCAGATCATGCACCGGGTCGGCCATCTGGAAGATGCGCCGACGGAACCGTTGCTTGCGCCGGTGGCGTTGTTCGCGATGTGCAGCTTTCTCAGCTTTTATGCGACGAAAGGAACTCCCATCCCCTCCTTTGTGGTGGCCATCGCCTTGGGCATCGCCGGGCACACCTTCTTCGAGCCGATTGTGAAGAATCCCACCGTGCTGGCGGCTTTCGTAACGGGCGCCGCAGCTGTCATTCTTTTCAGCGGCGGGCTTGAGATGCCGCTCAAGGATTTCCTGCGGCTGCTGGTCAAGATTGTCCTACTCGCCGTTCCCGGGGTGTTGTTGACCGGCTTCGCTTTTTCGCAGGTGGCGCTCTTCACCAGCGCTGCCGTGGGTTTTCCGATCACGGCGATGGTTGCGATCTTGCTGGGCGGCATCCTCGCCTCCACCGATCCGGCAGCGATCATTCCGGTGTTGCAGGGTGTGAAATTCAAGCGCGCGGATGCGAAGGATATCGTCATCGCGGAGAGCGCGCTCAACGACGTGGTGGGCACGCTGCTGGTGTCCGTGTTCCTCAAGCTGCCGCTTCTGGGCATGACGATCGCGGCCGCCTATGCGGCGCTGGCGACACCGGAAACTTACGGCTTCCTCGCCAAGCAGACCGGCTTCGGTGTCTTGTTCGGGCTCGTGGGATTCTTGCTGCTCGCCTTTCTGAGCCGGATCAAAAGGCGCAATCCCAAGGCTTACGGCGCCGATCAGATCTATTTCGTCGCAACGCCGATCATCGCCTTTACCGGGGCGGCGGCCTTCGAAGGCAGCGGCTTTCTGGCCGCCTTCATCGCCGGGCTTCTCTTCCATGCCGAAGAGCACATGCAGCATGTCGAGCATTTCTTCTATCAGGTGATGGACGGGGTCGCGAAGCCGATTGTCTTCCTGCTCGTCGGCGCGCTGGTCGATGTGCATGCGCTGATCCAGTATGCGCCGGCGGGCATCGCGATCGCGCTGATCTTCATGTTCGTGCTGCGTCCGGCGATGGTATTCCTGATGCTCGGCATCTTCACGCGCTTCTCCGGCCGAGGCCGTCTCAGCGGCAAAGAGCTTCTGTTCATCTCCTTTGTGCGCGAGACGGGCGCTATCCCGGCCGTGCTTCTGGTGACGGTCGTATCGCAGATCACCACGCCCATACCCGGCCTCGTTGAGATCGGCATGTGGGTGATCCTGATGACGCTGGTCGTCGCGCCGCCGCTCACGCCTTTCGTGGCGCGCAAACTCGGACTGGCGGAATGAGTGCGATCCTTCTGAAGCCCGCTCGCCTATGGACCGCCGGCTTCGATGCGCCGCGCGAGGGGCTTGCGGTTCTGGTGCGCGGCAACCGCATCGCCGGGATCGTCAAGGCGGAAGAGCCGCAAAAGGATGCCCGCACCATCGATCTTCCCGGCACCACACTGCTGCCGGGATTGATGGATCTGCACTCCCATCTCTTCCTGCACCCCTACAACATCACAAGCTGGGACGATCAGGTTCTGAAAGAGAGCGAAGCCTTCCGCACCGTGCGCGCGGTGAAGCATGCGAAGGATACGCTCGAGTCCGGCTTCACGCTGCTGCGCGATCTGGGCACCGAAGGCGCGGGTTATGCGGATGCATCGCTCAAGCGCGCCATCGACAGCGGCATTGTTCCCGGCCCGCGCCTGATCGTGACGACGCGCGCTATCGTGGCGAGCGGCGGCTATGCACCGATGCGCAAGAACTACCGCCCCGATTGCTGCCTGCATGCGGGCGCGGAAGAAGTGAGCGGCATCGATGAATGCGTGCGCGCGGTGCGCCATCAGGCGGCGCATGGCGCGGACTGGATCAAGCTGTATGCCGACTACCGCGTGGGGCCGAATGGCGAGACGGTGCCGACCTTCTCGCTCGAAGAACTGAAAGCCATTGTCGATACCGCACGCGATCTGGGACGGCCGGTCGCCGCGCACACGATGAACGATGAAGCCATGCGCCGCTGCATCGACGCGCGTGTCGACACCATCGAGCATGGCTATTCCGGCACCCGCGAAACGTTCCGTCGCATGGCGGAGAAAGGCATCGCGTTCCTTCCGACGCTCACCGTTGCCGAAGCGATCAGCGAATATTTCCACGGCCACACGCGCGGCGGAAAGCCGACGCCGCGCATGGAGGATGCCGCCAACGCCTTTCGCCTCGCGCGCGAGGAAGGCGTGATCATCGGCTGCGGCAGCGATGTCGGCCCCTTCCCGCATGGCGAGAGCTATCGCGAACTGGAATGGATGGTGAAGCTGGGCATGAGCCCGCGCGAGGCATTGGAAGCGGCCACGTCTGTCGCCGCGAAGATCATCCGACGCGACGATCTGGGCCATATCCGCGAAGGCGCGCTGGCCGATCTGGTGGCTGTCGAGGGCGATACACATCGTAACATATCGGCGATTGCCAGGGTGAAACTGGTCATGAAGGATGGCGTGGTGGTGGGGGAACGCCATGAAGACAGCGCTTAAAGTATTGGCCGTGTTGGTGCTGGGCACGCTGCTCGGTCTTGCGGCGACATGGTTCACCGTCTTCCGGGGCAGCCCGCAAGGCGCCGTTCACGACGGTCCTTGGTCCACCAATCTCACAGTCGGCAGCAGCGGCACGGACATCTACACGCGCGCGGCCGTGGCGGTGCATGGGCTTCTCGCGCTCAATCGCGGCGAGACCATCTATTACGCAGCGCATGAAGACAGCGACGGCAACAAGTTCGACGGCCGGTGCACCTATCTTATCGCGGGTCGCGATCCGCCCGCGCGCTGGTGGGCCATCACCGCCTATGCGATGGACGATTATCTCATCCCGAACCCCGCGCATCGTTACTCGGTCTCGAAGAATTCGGTGACGCGCAACGCGGCGGGCGAATTCGTGGCGACGATCTCGCCGAAGCATTTCGACCGCAACTGGATTCCCGTCGCCAACGCGCCCTTCCTTCTGACCTTGCGGCTTTACAATCCCGCCGCGAGCGTTGCCGCCGATCCCGCGCATGTGGCGCTGCCCACCATCAAGAAGGTGTCCTGCTCATGAGCGCGCGGGCATGGACAGGCTGGGCCGTCGCCACGCTGGCCGTGGCCGTCGCGGTGCATATCGCCAGCGTGTGGTACACGCCGCATGCGATCATGGACATCGTGTTCAGCCGCATGGGCGCGGCGAACGTGATGCATCACCAGAAGCGGCCGGACGAGCATACGCGCGGCATCGTGCGGCCCAGTCCCGACCTGCTCTATTCCGCCTGCCGCTTCGATCTGAGCAATGGGGCGCTGGAAGTGAAGGCGCCCGTGCCGCCCGGTACCTATTGGTCCACATCGGCATTCGATGCCGACACGAACAACTTCTTCGCGATCAACGACCGCACCGTCGGGGGCCAACCGCTGGAGCTGATCATCCTGCCGCCGGGCCAAAACAACGAGCCGCCGCACATTGCGGGCCGGCTTGTGATCCACGCGCCGACCACGCGCGGGCTCGTCCTCATCCGCACGCTTGTGAACAGCAACGCCGACTTCACGAATATCGATGCCGTGCGCCGTCAGGCCACGTGCGGAACATGGGGCGCCGGCCGCGCCGACGCCAATAAGGGCGGCTGACGATACTCAAAAAGAACGTCGTCGATCTTCCTGAACAGGCGTGACGGCTCGATGGGCTTCACGAACAATCCGGCGAAACCCGCCGCCCGATAATCGCTCTCGCTCCAGCGGCAATCATTGTCGGTCACGGCGAGGATCGGGATTTTCTTGCCGCGGATGGGCGTCGCGCGCATGCGGCGGAAGCCGCCCAGTTCGCCCGCGGCGTGGCGATCGATGTCGATGAGCACCATGTCCACCGGGTGTTCGCGGAAATAGGTCACCGCCTCGGCGGCGGCGCGCGCAAAGATCGCCTCGGCCTGGATGACATCCATGCAGGCTTGCAGCAATCGGCGCTCCAACACATCTTCCTCGACACAAAGAATGCGGAGCGCACGCGGGCGTGGCGCGAGGTCGATCATATGACTCAAATGGTAGCCAATTGTCGCACGTTCCGGCAGAGTGAAGAAATTGGTTACTCATCGGTTAAGTGGAACAGAAGCAAAGGGCTTGGGGCAATGAAAAGGCGGATTTTCGGGGCTGTCGCCGCGGTTGCATTGGCGCTTGGAAATGCGGCGCAAGCAGCGCCCACGCACATCACTTTCGTCACCGACTGGAAGGCGCAGGCCGAGCATGGCGGCTTCTACGAAGCCCTCGCCATCGGGCTTTATGCGAAGGCCGGACTCGACGTGAAGATCATGGAAGGCGGGCCTTCCGTGAACGTGCCGCAACTTCTGGCCGGCGGCGCGGCGGATTTCGGAATGGGCTCGAACGGATTCATTCCGCTGAACATGGTGCGCGAAGGCGTGCCGGTGCGCGCGGTGATGGCGGTGTTCCAGAAAGACCCGCAGGTGCTCATCACCCATCCGCGCAATGACGTGAAATCGCTGGCGCAGATGAAGGGCAAGCCGATCATGATCGCCGACGCTTCAACGGTCGCTTTCTGGCCGTGGTTGAAAGCGAAATACGGTTTCAGCGACAGCCAGATCCGCAAATACACCTTCAACCTCGCACCCTTCCTCGTCGATCCGAAGGCGATCCAGGAAGGCTATCTGACGAGCGAGCCTTACACGGTGGAAAAGGAAGGCGGATTCAAACCGCAGGTCTTCCTGCTCGCCGACAACGGCTATCCCGGCTACGCCAACATGGTGCTGGTGCCGCAGAAATGGATCGACGCGAATCCGAAAGCGGTGCAGGCGTTCGTGAACGCAACGGCAGAAGGTTGGGCCAACTATCTTAGCGGTGACCCTGGACCAGCAAACAGACTGATAAAGCGAGATAATCCGGAAATGACCGATGCGTTGATTGCACAAGCTATTCAGAAGATGAATCAATACAAGCTGGCAATTCCGCTCGGACTTATGACTGACGAGCGTTGGAAAACGTTTTTCGACACAATGAGTTCGGAAGGTCTATATCCAAAAAATCTTCCATATAGGAAGGCCTATGATCTGCGGTTTGTGAAAAATATTCCCGATTGGGTAAAGGTCACAAAGCGGGTTTACCCAGCAACCGAGAAGAAATGACGTCTCTCGTTTCCCTCCACAACATTTCCAAGACTTTCGATTCCGGCACGCAGGCGATTGCGGCGTTGGATCTGGACGTGCGCGCGGGTGAGTTTCTGTCGCTGGTGGGGCCGAGCGGGTGCGGCAAGTCCACGGCGCTGCGCATCATCGCGGATTTGATTGCACCGACCACCGGCAGCGTGG
The DNA here is from genome assembly GCA_036569005.1 of Rhizomicrobium sp. Taxonomy (GTDB): domain Bacteria; phylum Pseudomonadota; class Alphaproteobacteria; order Micropepsales; family Micropepsaceae; genus Rhizomicrobium. The sequence goes on from DATCRK010000021.1 coordinate 16,406, forward strand.
CGTGGCGCAACGGCAAGCCGGAAAACGGCTTCGTCTTTCAGGAGCCGACGCTGATGCCGTGGCGCAGCGCGCTCGACAACACGCGGCTGCCGCTGGAATTGAAAGGTGTCGCACGCGGAGACGCAGAGGCGCGGAGCCGGCAGGCGCTGGCGCGCGTGGGGCTCGGCGAATTTGAGAAAGCCTATCCGCGCGAACTGTCCGGCGGCATGAAGATGCGCGTGTCCATCGCGCGCGCCATTGCGGCGGAGCCGAAGCTGCTGCTGATGGACGAGCCCTTCGCGGCACTCGATGAGTTGACCCGGCAATCGTTGAACGACGATCTGCTCAAGCTCGCGCGCGAAGACGGCATCACGGTGATCTTCGTCACCCATTCGGTCTATGAGAGCGCCTATCTCTCCGACCGTGTGGTGGTGATGACGCCGCGTCCCGGCCGCGTGACGGCGGACATCGCCATTGCGCAGCCCGCCGAACGAAATGCCGCCTATCGCCTGACACCGCAATTCACCGAGGCCGCCGGAAAAATCTCCGCCGCGCTTGGCCATGCCATGAGCCACGCAGCATGAAGCGCGGACTCATTTACATCGTGCCGGTCGCGTTGGGGATCGCAGTGCTGCTGTTCTGGGAATGGGCCGTCGCGCAGTGGAACGTGCCGCGCTTCGTGCTGCCCGCGCCCTCCGCCATCGCGCGATCCTTTGTGGATGACCGCGCGCAACTCGCGGCCGCGACATGGACCACATTCCGCATCGTGATCGAGGCGTTCGTGCTCGCGCTCGTCACCGGCGTGGCGCTCGCAATCCTCTTCGCGCAAAGCCGCGTGGTGGAGCTGGCGCTTTATCCTTACGCGGTGATCCTGCAGGTGACGCCCATCGTGGCGCTGGCGCCGCTCATCATCATCTGGGTCGGATACGAGCACATCGACAAAGCGCTGCTCATTCTCGCCTGGATCGTCGCGTTCTTCCCGATCCTCGCGAACACCACGCTCGGCCTGCGCTCCGCCGACCGCAATCTGATCGACCTCTTCCGTCTCTATGGCGCGTCGCGCTGGCAGATCTTGTGGAAGCTGCAGCTTCCCGGTGCGCTGCCCTATCTGCTGGGCGCGATGAAAATCTCCGGCGGCCTCGCGCTCATCGGCGCGGTGGTGGCGGAGTTCGCGGCGGGCACCGGCACGGCCACCGGCCTCGGCTGGACCATCACCGAAGCCGGCAACCGGCTGCACATCGAGACGATGTTCGCGGCGCTGGCGATCCTGTCGGTGCTGGGCGTGGCGATCTTCTTTCTGCTCTCGGCGCTGGAATGGGCCCTGCTCCACCGCTGGCACGAAAGCGCGATTTCCCGGCAAGACTGATTTCACGTCGCTGGATTGTGATTATGACATATTTACACATCCGGCATGTGATCTATTGAATTGCGCCGTCGGACTTGCGATTTTCTCCCCATGGCCACTGTCCCCGCCCTCCAGGTCCTGACCGCCAACCGTTTGCGCGACGGCGATGTCGTCTATTGGCAGAACGGCGAATGGGCGGACCATTTCGCCGACGCCAATGTCTTCAAGGACAAGCCGTCTGCCGATGCCGCGCTCGAAGCTGCGCAGGCCTTCGTGAAGGGCCGCGTGGTGGTCAACCCCTATCTTTTCGCCGTACGCGACGACGCAGGCCGCATCCGCGCGGTGGAAGAACGCGAGATCATCCGCAGCGAGGGGCCCAGCGTGCGCCGCGACCTCGGCAAGCAAGCCATGGATTCCTTCGATGTATCGATATGACGAATTCGACGCGACGTTCGTGCGCGAGCGCGTCGCCCAGTTCCGCTATCAGGTGGAGCGCCGCCTCGCCGGCGAGTTGACCGAGGACGAGTTCAAGCCGCTGCGGCTGATGAACGGGCTCTATCTGCAGCTTCACGCCTACATGCTGCGCATCGCCATTCCTTATGGAACGCTCAGCGCCAGGCAGCTGCGCATGCAGGCGCATATCGCCCGCAAATATGACAAGGGCTACGGCCATTTCACCACGCGCCAGAACATCCAGTTCAACTGGATCAAGTTGGTCGATGTGCCGGCCATTCTCGCCGATCTGGCGAGCGTCGAAATGCACGCGCTGCAGACCAGCGGCAACTGCATCCGCAATGTTACCGCCGATCATTTCGCCGGTGCCGCGGCCGATGAGATCGAGGATCCACGGCCCATCGCGGAGATCATCCGCCAATGGTCGAGCATCCACCCCGAATTCACTTATCTGCCGCGCAAGTTCAAGATCGCCGTGTCGGGCGCCGCACATGATCGCGCGGCACTGAAATATCACGACATGGCCGTCGAGGTTGTGAAGAGCGATGCCGGCGAAACCGGCTATCGCATCTATGCCGGCGGCGGCATGGGCCGCACGCCTTATGTCGGCCATGTTGTCGGCGAGTTCGTGGCGAAAGAGGATCTGCTTGCATTCCTCGAAGCCGTCATGCGCGTCTACAACCAGTCCGGCCGGCGCGACAACATCTACAAGGCCCGCATCAAGATCCTCGTCAACGCGCTCGGCATCGAGGAGATGAAGAAACAGGTGCAGCGCGAATTCGCGGAGATCAAAGCGGCTGGAACGTTGCAGCTTCCGCAGGACGAGATCGACCGCATCACCGCCTACTTCGCGCCGCCGGCGTTTGAAAGGCTGCCGGACGATGAACCCACCTCGCTCGATCCGACGTTCAAGAACTGGCTCGCGCAAAACGTCAGCGAACATCGCCAGCCTGGCTATGCCATCGCCACGATTTCGCTCAAGCCCATCGGCGGCGTGCCGGGCGACGCGGAGCACGGCCAGATGGACGGCATCGCCGACCTGATGGACGAATTCGGCATCGCGGAAATCCGTGTCAGCCACGAGCAGAATCTCGTTCTGCCGCATGTGCGCAAGAAGGATCTGCCCGCGATCTACAAGAAGCTGAAGGCACTGCATCTGGCGACGCCGAACGCCGGTCTCATCACCGACATCATCGCCTGCCCGGGCCTCGATTATTGCGATCTCGCCAATGCGCGCTCGATCCCCATTGCGCAGGACATCGCGCAGCGCTTCGAGAATCTCGACCGCCAGCACGACATCGGCGAGCTCAAGATCAAGATCAGCGGCTGCATCAATGCCTGCGGCCACCATCACGCCGGCCACATCGGCATTCTCGGCGTCGACAAGAAAGGCGTCGAATACTACCAGCTTCAGCTTGGCGGTTCCGGCGCGGAAGACGCCAGCATCGGCGACATCATGGGCCCCGGCTTCACGGCGCAGGACATCGGCCCGGCTATCGAACGCGTGATCGATGCCTATCTCAAGCTGCGCGACGGCAAGGAACGCTTCCTCGACACCTATCGCCGCGTCGGGATGGAGCCGTTCAAGAACGTGGCTTATGGGGAGCAGATGTATGCCGCTCATTAAGAACGGCGCACCCGCTTCCGACAGTTTTGTGACGGTGGCCGACGATGCGGTGCTGCCGGAGGGAGCCACCATCGTTTCCCTGGCGCGCTTTCAGAAGGAACGCGAGACGATTCTGGCTCGCAACGCGACGCTCGGGATCGTGCTCAAACCCGCGGAATCGCCGGAAAGCCTGGGCGAGGACGTGCAGCGCTTTTCCGTCATCGTTCTGGAATTTCCTGTGTTCCGTGACGGGCGACACTTCTCCTGGGCGCGAATGCTGCGCGAGCGGCTGAAGTACGCAGGCGAAATCCGCGCGCGCGGCCACTTCCTCTACGACCAGATCGCGCTCACCAGGCGCGTCGGTTTCGATGCATGGGAGTTGCCGGATGGCATCTCGCCGGAACAGTTCCAGCGCGCGCTCGGCGAGATAACAAACGTCTACCAGCCGAGCACCGACGGCAAGAAAACCATCCGTGATCTGCGCGCGACGCAGCGCACTTGACCCCCACCCTTAGCGGCCCTAAGAGCGCATCGCTGCTTTGAGGCGCGCTCATATGAACGTGCGTTCCGGGGAAATTCCCCGCTTTGCGAATATCGAACAGGCGATCGAGAAGCTGAAGCCGGCGGAGCCGACTTACGTGCTTCATCCGTCGAAATTCGGCGAAGCGGCCAAGCGTTTCATCGACCATTTTCCCGGCGATACGCTTTACGCGATCAAGGCCAATCCGCATGTGAACGTGCTGGACCAGGTGTGGGCGAGTGGTATCCGTCATTTCGACACGGCCTCGCTGCCGGAGATCGAGCTGGTGAAGGGCCGCTTCCCGGAGGCCGTCTGCCACTTCATGGCGCCGGTGCGCGCGCCGGGTACCGCCAGGATCGCGTTCGAGAAATATGGCGTGACCGACTATGTGGTCGATTGCGACTACGAGTTGGACAAGCTTCTGGCGGAAACCAAGAACGCCAAGAAGCTTCGCATCTTCGTGCGCATCGCCACGCCGCTGGGCGGCGCGCTGCTGGAACTCTCCAGCAAGTTCGGCTGCACGCCGGAAGAAGCCGGGCGTCTGCTGAAGCGCGTGAAGGACGCCGGCGCGCAACCCTGCATCACCTTCCATGTCGGCTCGCAGTGCCTGTCGCCGTTCTCCTATGCGCAAGCCGTCGAGATGGCGCGGCGCACGGCGGAGAAAGCGGGCGTGGAGATCGCGGCGCTGGATGTTGGCGGCGGTTTTCCCGGTCCGTACAACAACAACGACGTGCCGCCCTATCACTGGTATTTCGATTCCATCAAGGAAGCGCTCGCGACATTGCCCAAGCCGATCCCGGTGATCTGCGAGCCGGGCCGCGCGCTGATCGCCGAAGGCCTGTCGCTCGTCACGCAGGTGATCCTGCGCAAGGGCGACTCGCTTTATCTGAACGACGGCGTGTATGGCAGCTTCGACGAACTGACTTTGCCCGGCTGGAACGCTGACTACTTCCACCGCACCTTCACGCTCGATGCCAAGGGCAAGGTTTCGGAAAAGCCGCAAGGCCACAAGGCATTCCGCGTCTATGGCCCGACCTGCGACAGCCTCGACGTTCTGCCGCGTCCGTTGGCATTGCCGGACAACATCGCGCCTGGCGACTTCATCGTGTTCGAGTCCATCGGCGCCTATTCGGTGGCCGTGCGCACCAATTTCAACGGCTTTTTCCCCGATAACTGGGCGATCGCCGGGAACTGACATCGTTCCGTCTTGGGTTTCCCAACGAAACCTTAACGGCTTGGGCGTTGAATCCGCCCATGACGGACGCCAGGCAGCGCCTCACGCATCTGATCGAACTGGCGACGACCAACGCGCCGGAAAACCGGCGCACGCTCGCGGTGGAGCTGTGCGATCTGCTGCTGGACTGGCCGTCGCACTATCCCGCCGCCATGCGCGAGCCGTTCGAGGCACTTCTGGAAAAGATCGTGCGCATGATCGACGCCGACACGCGCCGCGCACTGGCCGAGAAGCTGGGCGCGCGCGAAGAGACGCCGCTGCCCCTGCTCAACGAATTCTATTTCGACGCGCCGTCCGAAACGCGCGACGCCATCGTGCTGCGCAACGCACTGCTGGAAGACGGCACGCAGCCCGAACTGCCGAACGCAGATGAAGGAGCCATCCTTTCCGCGGCTCGCAACACGGCGAATGGCGAATTCACCGCGTCCTTCGCAAAGATGCTGGGCATCGCACCGGCAACCGCCGAACGCATCCTTCACGATCATTCCGCGAGAGCACTCGCCATTGTCTGCAAGGGCGCGCATCTGGGCCGCGCGACATTCTCCGCGCTGGCGCTTCTCACCGAAAGCGGCAATGGCGCGGCGGACACCCGCGAGCGGCTTTCCAGCTTCGACACCGTGCCGCTGACGGCGGCGGAGCGGCTTCTGGATTACTGGCGCACCAAGCGCGCGGCATGAATGTGCTAGGCTCGGCAGAGCCGTAAAGCACAAGAGCCGATCATGTCCGAAGATGAAGACCTGGTGGTCATTCCGTTGCCCACACTGCATGGCGGCGTCACCTACGCAACCGCGCGTTTGATCGAAGAGAACGGGCGGCCTTTCGCGGAGGCCATCGCGGCGATCCCCAACACCCGCTTTGCGCCGCCCAAGAAGGTCTCGCTATCGCCGCAAAGCCTGACGCGCATCAAGGCGGGCTCGGCGGGACGGCCGTCGCTCTATCTCTACGAAGGCATGATCCTCCCGCCGCCGGTTACGCATCAATAGCGGCAGCTAGCGCCAGAAACGCGAGACGAACAGGGCGATCCAGCCGATCATCGCGAAGATGAAAACAGGGATGGTGAGCAGCATCAGCCAGCCCATCACGCCCTGGAAATAGAGCATATCGCCGATATCGGTTCCGAAGGCGGAGCATGGATGCACGCTGCCTTCGTCCACATGGCAGCCGAAATGATCGGCGAGCAATCCGGCAACGACGACGCTGATGACAGGCGCCAGCGAAAAGAGCGTTGTTATGGACAGAAGCCAGACGAAGATCTTGCGTCCCGTCGAGCTCCGCGCCATTTCCGTCATGTGTCAGCTTTCCGCGTGGACTTCGCTGCGCTCCCGGGTCTTGGCGAATTTGAGCTTGGTCAGCTTGTCGGACACATAGCCCAATTCCCACGCGCTTTTCGCGAGAAAGACCGGTGCGCCGTCGCGGTCCGTAGCCATTTGGTTGCGGTAAGTGGCGATGAGCTTTTCCAGTTCCGCTTCGTCGCCCGTCACCCAGCGTGCGGTGTCGTAAGGCGATGCCTCCAGATCGACGTCGAGATCGTATTCGGCGGCGAGACGCGACTTAAGAACTTCCAGCTGCAACTGCCCGACCACGCCGATGATCCATTGCGCGCCCAGCATCGGCTTGAACACCTGCGTCACGCCTTCTTCCGCCAGGCTTTCCAGCGCACGCGTCAGGTGCTTCTGCTTCATCGGATCGCCCAGCCGCACGCGGCGCAGGATTTCCGGCGCGAAATTCGGGATGCCGGTGAAGAGCACATCGCCGCTTTCGCTCAGCGTGTCGCCCACACGCAGCACGCCGTGGTTCGGAATGCCGATGATGTCGCCGGGCCACGCTTCGTCGACCGTCTCGCGCTCCTGCGCGAAGAACAGGATCGGGTTGTGGATGCCGATGGCTTTGCCGGTGCCGGACTGCTTCAGCTTCATGCCGCGGCGGAATTTGCCGCTCGCCAGACGCAGGAACGCCACGCGGTCGCGGTGGTTCGGATCCATGTTCGCCTGCACCTTGAACACGAAGCCGGTGACCTCGTTGTCGCCGGGCTTCACCTCCTTGCCCTTCGCGGTCTGCGGGCGCGGCGGCGGCGCGTTCTCCGCGAGGCCCTTGATGAGATCCTTCACGCCGAAATTCTTCAGCGCCGATCCGAAATAGACCGGCGTGAGATGGCCCTCGTGATAGGTGCGCGCGTCGAAGCGCGGCAATCCCGCGCGCGCCAGCTCCACCTCTTCCTCGAACTTGGCCCGGAATTCATCCGGTATCAGCGCCATCATCGCATTGGCGCCGATGCGCTCGTCCTTGCCGAACACCGAAAAGTCGTCGGAATAGAAATCGTAGGTGCCTTTGAAATTCAGGCCCATGCCCGCCGGCCAGTTGATCGGCGCGCATTCCAGCTGAAGCTGATCGGCAATCTCGTCCAGCAACTCGATGGGATCGCGCGCTTCGCGGTCCATCTTGTTGATGAAGGTCATGATCGGGATGTCGCGCAGGCGGCACACTTCAAACAGCTTGCGCGTTTGCGCTTCGATGCCCTTCGCCGCGTCGATCACCATCACCGCGCTGTCGGCGGCAGTGAGCGTGCGATAGGTATCTTCCGAGAAGTCCTCGTGGCCCGGCGTGTCGAGCAGGTTGAACACCGCGCCGCCATATTCGAACGTCATCACCGCGCTGGTGACGGAGATGCCGCGCTCCTGCTCGATCTTCATCCAGTCCGATTTGGCGCGCCGCGCCTCGCCGCGCGCCTTCACCGCGCCGGCCGCGCGGATCGCGCCGCCGAGAAGCAGCAGGTGCTCCGTCAGCGTCGTCTTGCCGGCGTCGGGGTGCGAAATGATCGCGAATGTCCGCCGTTTCGCGGCTTCCGTGGCGGGGGTCTGGGACATGGCGGGGGGATACACGACCCCGCCGCCGCTGTCATCTCCTAGGGCGAAACCGAGAAGGTCATCGCGCCGAAGTCGAAAACCACGGCGGAATAGGCCTGTAGAACGTCCTCACCCAGCCGCGCGGCTTCGCCGGTATCGGGCTGTTTGGCGATATCCAGATTCCTCAGAACCAGCGGCTGGCCTGCGAGCGCCAGGTCGGCTTGGGGAACGCGCCGGATATCCTCTTCCACCACGCCGCCGACGCCGCCGATCTTGCGCTTGGTCTTGATGATCGTCGCGCGCGCGGCGTCGGAGAGAAGCGGCACACCGCTTTCATAGAGATAGCTGGAATCCGCACCGCTATCGAACTGCGCCGTGCGCCGCCCGCCCGGGCCTTCGAGCGGCACGGCGATGCCGACGGGATGCCAGATCATAGGTACAGCGCCGGGAAACGATGCAGGGGCAGCACTGCCGAGTGCGAGCCACTTGTCGTGATCGAGCCAAGCGATGCGGCCGAAATCCGCCAGCGCATAGAGGCTCAGGATAAACGGCAGCGATACGCTCTTCTTGCCGTCGCTGATCGTGAGTTGCGCGTCGGGCAACACCAGCACCGGAATGTTCATCACCACCGCGTCGCCCAGCCTCACCTCGGGAATGAGACCGATCTGACCGGAAACCGCCGCCGTCGTGCTGCCGACGTTGCGCGAGGCGCCCATCATCTTCACATGCGCGGCTGCCGCCACGCTTTGCATCATCACCGAGATCTGCGCGCCGGTGTCGGCGATCGCCGTGCCATCATAACCACCGGCTTTCACCGGCACATGCACGCTGCTCGTCACCGGCACACGCGCAGAACCGTAAGCGCGCGGCGACGGTTGATCGGCGACCAGCTTCACGATGGCCAGCGTGTTCGCATCGCCGCCATTGGGATCGAGCGCGATGGCTTTCTCGCAATCCGGAATCGCCTTCGTGTAAAGCGCGCTGTGATATTCGAAGTTGCAGAGAAACGACCAGCCATCCGCGGCATTCGCCGGCGCTGGCGTTTCGTTCAAACGCGCGCGCAATCTCTCGACCACATCCGCTCTGCCCGACCACGCATCGAGATAAAGTGCGGTATCGGCATCCATGCCCGCACGCGGTGCGAAGAAGTCGGGCGATGCTGCGAAAGCAGGTGCGGCCAGCAGGCTGAACAACGCAAACGACAAGCAAAGGAGGCGGGTCATGGGAGAAGTCCGGTTCAAGCAAGGCGTTGTACTGCAACAATAAATTATTGCAACACAATAATTCATTATACCACCGGCTCGTCCACGAAAGTCCGCCCGTCCCGGTCTTCGATCTCCACGATCCAGAGATCTGGATCAAATCTCGTCTGCTTGTCGAACCAGGCGCCGGCCTTTTCATCGTCCACGGCATCGCCCAGCGGCTTCACCCAGACGAGTTCACCTTCCGCGCCACGCCGCGCCTGCGACAGAACCAGCGAGGTGCCGTCCGGACGCAGGAGTTTCAGGACGATCGCGCCGGATTCCTCCACGCCCTTGCGCAGCACATAGGCGGACGCGCCCGCCACTTCCGCGCGGCGGATCAGGGCGCGAACGAACAAGCCGGCTTTCAGTCGAGGAGCGGTCACGCCGCAGCGTTGCGAGCGGCGGCTTCGGCGTCAAGGCGCACAGGCGCGGTGGCGACGCGTTCGCCCGTCGCGCTGAGCGCCGCATAGGGCAGGAACACGCGCACGGTCGTGCCTTCGCCGAGCCGCGATTCCAGCTTCGCTTCGCCGCCATGCATCTGCGCGATGGCCTTCACCAGCGCGAGGCCGAGGCCCGTGCCTTCCTGTGTGCGGTTGTGCGCGCCTTCCACCTGCTCGAAAGGCTGGCCCAGACGCTTTACGTCTTCCGGCGGGATGCCCATGCCGGTGTCGCTGACGGCGATCTCGATACCGTTGGCGCGGCGCGAAGCGATCACCCGCACTTCGCCGCCGCGGGGCGTGAATTTCACGCCGTTGGAGAGCAGATTCATGATCACCTGCTTGACCGCGCGCTTGTCGGCGTAGATCGCATGCGCTTCCGGCGCAATGCCGAGTTTGAGCACCACGCCCTTGCGGTCGGCCTGCATCTTCACGAACTGCCCCGCCTGCTCGGCCACGTCTTCCAGATCGAACGCTTCTTCGGTGAGATCGAACTTGCCCGCCTCGATCTTGGACATATCCAGAATGCCGTTGATCAGGCCCAAAAGGTGGCTGCCGCTCTCGTTGATGAGGCGCGCATATTCCAGATAACGCGGACTGCCCACCGGCCCGAACATCTCATGCGTCATCACTTCGGAGAACCCGATCACGGCATTGAGCGGCGTGCGCAGCTCATGGCTCATATTGGCGAGGAAACGGGATTTGGCGCGATTGGCCTCTTCCGCCTGATCGCGCGCGTCAATCAGTTCGCGCTCATGCGCCTTGCGCTCGGAGATATCGCGCGTGACGGCCACCATATCCGCGGCGTTGCCATTCACCAGCATGGCGGGGCGGCAGCGCATCTCGACCCATATATAATTGCCGTCGGCTTTCTTCATGCGCAGTTCGGCGATGGCCGAGCGGCCGAAATAGCTTGCTTCCACAAGCGCCGTCTGAATCGCCCCGAGATCCTGCGGATGCACCAGCGCGGCGGGCGCGAGTCCCATCAGCGATTCCGGCGTGCGGCCGAGAATCGTCTGCGCCGCCGGGCTCGCGAAGCGGATGCGCCCGTCGGCGGAATGGCGCGTGATCAGGTCCATCGCGTTGTCCGCGAGGAAGCGGTACATGGCAGCGCCTTCGGCGGCGGCATGATCGGCGGCGCGCTGGCGATCCTGCGTGGCGATCGCCACCAGCGCCGACTGCATCACCGCCACCAGAACGGAGATCGCGTAGAACGCCCAGCTCGGGCCGATCAGCCGCGACTCCGGCAATTCGCCCAGCGCCTGCAGCAAAGCGACCATCAACAGCGCAATCGCTGTGGCGGCGCCCGCGCGCCACACGGTTTGGCGGCCGCCGGCCAGCGCGGCCTCCGCCGGCACCAGCGCGAACCACACCAGCAAGGGCGACGCCATGCCGCCGGTGATGGCGACGAGGTAACCGACAAGCGCCGCGAAGCTGGCGAAGGCCAGCGACTCCAGCGAATCCAGACTCAATCGGGTGTAGCCCAGCAGGGCGAGCACAGCGGGAAACATCAGGCCGCCGATGGCGATCCATTCGACCGCGCCGGGCGTTCCGATGATGGCCACGAAGCCCGCCGCCAGCATCGCACCGACGCCGGCCTTTGCCGCTTGCACGACCATGAACCGGCGGCGCTGTGCGGCAAGCTCAACGCCGTCCATCGTTCCGATCGTTTCGTATGCGGACATTAATCTCGGGCTCTTCTCACGCTATGCGAATCCCCGCGCATAATCTGGATTGTCAAACTTAACGAAGTTTGAACGCCGCAAACGGCGTTCGCTCTTTCTCAACCATCGCGAGCGGAACCGTTTATCTCTTGTTAAGGATGATGGCGTGATTCCGGCCGCTCTCCTATTGGCGCAAGGTTTCGGCAAGCCCGCTTTGCCAGACTTCCCCCAACAAAACGTGGGGTTCTGGGGTGAGTTTGGCGGCACGCGCGCAACGCGCGGTCCAGGTGAATTCCGATGTATCGCCGGAAATCCTTCCGGCGCTGGACTGTCTGCGCGTGGCGATCACGCTGTTCGACGCCGATGAGCGCCTCACCTATTGCAGCCAGCACTTCAACTACATCTTCCGCGCCCTGCCCGATCGCGAATCGCTTGTCGGCCTAACCTACGAAGATCTGATTCGTTTGGAACTGGCCTGCGGCGAGATCGCCGTAGACGGTGGTCAGGACGCGGAGAGCTATGTCGCACACCGCCGCGCGCAACTGCGCGCCGGCGAGTATGCGCCGCGCGACATCGAACTCGCCGATGGCCGCATCATCGAAGTGAAAGCGCGTCAGGCGGACAAAGGCGGCTGGATCGTGTTGTGGAGCGACGCGACCCACGCGCGCCATCTGCTGCGCCGGCTGGAAACCGCGGTCGATCTCTCCGCCGATGCCTTCGCCTTCTGGGATTCCGCCGATCGGCTCATCCTGTGCAGCGGCCTCTTCGCCGAGCTGCACGGCTTCCACGGCCCCGAAGACATGATGGGGCGCCAGTTCCGCGACGTGATCACGGCGGCCGTGCGCCGCGACCGCTTCCGCATCGACGGCGACGTGGAGACCTGGATCGAGCGCCGCATCGACGCGCACAGCGCGCCCG
>DATCRK010000022.1:0-8831 GCA_036569005.1 Rhizomicrobium sp.
GCATCACGGCGTCCGCATTCAGGACTCGGCACTGGTCGCGGCCGTCACGCTGTCGAACCGCTACATCACCGATCGCTTTCTGCCGGACAAGGCCATCGACCTGATGGACGAAGCCGGATCGCGCCTGCGCATGCAGGTCGACTCCAAGCCGGAAGAGCTGGACGAGCTCGACCGCCGCATCGTGCAGATGAAGATCGAGCGTGAGGCGCTGAAGAAAGAGAACGACAAGGCGTCCAAGGATCGCCTCCAGACTCTGGAGCACGATTTGGCGGAGCTTGAGGAAAAGTCCGACGCGCTCACCGCGAAGTGGCAGGAAGAGAAGAAATCCGTCTCCGACGTGCAGTCGGCGAAAGAGCAGCTCGACCGCGCCCGCGCGGAGGTGGAAGTGGCGCAGCGCAAGGGCGATTTCGCCAAGGCGGGCGAGCTCACCTATGGCGTTATCCCGCAGCTTGAAAAGAAGATCGCGGAGATCGACTCCAAGAACCAGGCGGCGCTCGTCAACGAAGCGGTGACGCCGGAGAACATCGCGCAGGTTGTCTCCCGCTGGACCGGCATCCCGGTGGACAAGATGCTGGAAGGCGAGCGCGAGAAGCTGCTCCACATGGAGTCCTCGCTGGAGAACCGTGTCGTCGGTCAGGACGAAGCGGTGAAAGCGATCTCCAACGCCGTGCGCCGCGCGCGCGCCGGATTGCAGGACCCGAACCGTCCCATCGGTTCGTTCCTGTTCCTCGGCCCTACCGGCGTCGGCAAGACCGAACTGACGAAAGCGCTGGCTGCGTTCCTGTTCGACGATGACACCGCGCTGGTGCGCATCGATATGAGCGAGTTCATGGAGAAGCACTCCGTGGCCCGTCTCATCGGCGCGCCGCCGGGCTATGTCGGCTATGAAGAAGGTGGCGTGCTCACCGAAGCGGTGCGGCGCCGTCCTTATCAGGTGATCCTGTTCGACGAAGTCGAGAAGGCGCACACCGATGTGTTCAACGTGCTGCTGCAGGTGCTGGACGATGGCCGTCTAACCGACGGGCAGGGCCGCACCGTGGACTTCAAGAACACGGTGATCATCCTCACCTCGAACCTCGGCACCGAGTTCATGACCGGCGACGACAACAAGGCGGCGCGGGCCAAGGTGATGGAGGTCGTGCGTGGGCATTTCCGCCCCGAATTCCTGAACCGCCTGGACGAGATCATCATCTTCCATCGCCTCACGCGGGCGAACATGGACAAGATCGTGGACATCCAGATCGCGCGCCTCGGCAAGTTGCTCGCTGATCGCAAGATCACCATCGCGCTCGACAAGAAGGCGCGCGATTGGTTGGCGGATGCCGGTTACGACCCGGTCTATGGCGCGCGTCCTTTGAAGCGCGTGATCCAGCGCCGCTTGCAGGATCCGCTGGCGCAGTTGCTGCTGGAAGGCCGCATCAGCGACGGGCAGGAGGTCAAGGTGAGCGCCGGCAAAACTGGCCTCACCATCGACGGGCAAAGCTTCGACGTCGGCGAAGACGTGTTCGCCCCCGAACCGCCAAGCCACGCGATTCACTGACGCACAAGGCCGGAGAGAAATCTCCGGCCTTTTTGTCGGCCGCATTGCGCAATTGTCACGACATTTTTTTCACGGCGCGGACAAGGCGCTGAAATCTCGGGCGCGATAAGCAAGCGTTTTGGCGAGCGCTGTCGTGATGTCGGAAATCCATCTTCTGTTGCCGCCCAAGGAGAAGTTCTGCGCCGAAGGGGCCGGCGCATTCGCACTCAATGTCGCGCAATCGACGCGCTACAGCCGCTGGCGCGACGCGATCACTGTGTTCGGAACACCCGTGTCGGCGCCGTTTGCGGGCATCGCATTTCAGCCGATCAGGCCGGCAAGGCCCTGGCTCCAAGGCCGCAACATCGGGCTTGCCGAGCGCTACGCGGCATGCGTTCGCGGCAAACCGCCTTGCCTGATCGAGACCTTCAACCGGCCCGCCATGGCGCTCAGGATTGCACAACGCCTGCCGGACGTTCCGGTCACCGTTTATCTTGGCAACGATCCCCGCACCATGCGTGGCGCGATGTCGGCAGGAGAACGCATCAGCCTCGCGGAGCGTTGCGCGCGCGTTTATGTCGTAAGCGATTTCATCCGGCGTTGTTACATGGAGGGGCTTCCAGCAACGCTCGAAAGCAAGATCGAGATTGCGCACACCGGCGCGATCTTGCCTCTGCGGCCCGCACCAAAGGAAAAGCGCATCGTTTTCGTTGGCCGGATGCTGCCGGTCAAAGGCGTGCTGGAATTGGCGCAGGCCTTGGCGCGTGTCCTGCCGCGGCATCCGGGCTGGCGCGCAGACTTGATCGGCGCACAACATTTCGGCGCGTCGCGCAGGCTCAGCAGCTACGAGCGGGGCGTGCGCGCGGCGGTGCAATCCTGCGACCGCATCGATGTGCACGGCTTTCTCCCCAATGATCTGGTCATGACGCATCTTCGCCGCGCGAGCATCGCGGTTGTGCCTTCCGTGTGGGACGATCCATTCCCACGCACGGCCGTCGAGGCGCTGTCGCAAGGATGCGCGCTTGTCTGCAGCGATCGCGGCGGCTTGCCGGAAATCGGGCGCGAGCGCGCCGTCATGCTTTCCGAAATTACGGCAGACACGTTGGCCGCGGCGCTGGATCGCCTGATCGGCGACGAGGCCTTCAGGCTCGCCCTGCAGACACGTGCACGGGCGGAATTTCCCTTCGATATCGAAACCACCACGCGCCGCCTCGACGATCTGCGCGCTGCGATCGTCGCGCCATCGCGCGAAATGCTGCCCGCCGCTTAGTCGGCCATCACGCGCACGAACGCCATCGTCCCGTGCGGGTTTCCCCCATAGTTGGGCACCGCATGCGGTGCGAAATCGAAAGCGTAAAGCGCGCCAAGGCCGACCTTCCAATGCTCGGCCACGCGGAAGTCCCTGATGCCGCCGATGGTGACAGCGCTCGCGTCTTCGATGTCGCCGGTCGCGGAAAATTCGTTGTTCTGTTCCCACTCCGCGCGTGCGAAGATCGTCCATAGATCGGCGGGCTTGTATTCGGCTTCGGCGATCAGGCCGTTGAGATCGGTGCCGTCGCTCTCCTTTTTCAAGCCCCAGGCAATGGTCGCCGCGAAGGAACTGCTTTCGCCCAGCGGCTTCACGTAAGTCGCGCTGGTGGTGAAGCGGTTCTCGTTCAGATCCGGCTCCAGCTGCTCCGGGCTTTTCAGATAGCCCCACGATGCCTGCAGCGACCAGTTCTCATTCGGATTCCACGATAACCGCACCGCCGTGGAATCGAATTTCGGCGTGTCGAAATCATAGCGATCCTGATCCGGCTCGCGGCCGGTGAATTGTGAAGCCTCGATCTTCCAGGCGCCGCTGACGAAACCCGCTGTTAGCACGCCGAAGGTGATGTGTGTGGAATCCAGCCAGTGGTGCGTGATCGGCGCGTCCGGAATGTCCATGCCGCTCGCGCGATGCATGAACGCCGTCGGCCCCAGCGCCGGCTCCCCGGGGTAGCCGGCATAAAGAAACACGCTCTCGTCGTTCCCAAATTTGTGCGCGTAGGTGCCGGACAATTCCATGAACAGATCGTGCGGATGTTGCCGGTCGATCAGGGGCGTCGTGCCGTTGGCCGTTTCGCCGGTCGCGAACAGCAGCGGATAGCCGCTCTTGCCCATCAGCGGATCGGGCGAGAGCATCGCGCGGAATTGCAGGGTGTCGCCCGCGCCGAAATCGCGCCGCGCCATGCCCATCAGCATGCCGGCGAGGAACGTCTTGTCGTCGCCGCGCGGCCCACTTTGCGAGTCATAAATGCCCCAGAGCATCATGTGCCCCATCAGCATCCAGTCGCCGGCGGTCGTCATCAGCATCTGATGTTGCGCGGCGTCCGGCTGCCAGCTCGTGCCGGAAGCATCCCGCGTCATGGGATAGCTGCCCGACACGCCGCTCGACATCATGTCGGCATGCGTCCTATCGGGATGGCTCATGTCCATGCCGGACATATCCATTCCGTTCATATCGGACTGCGCTTGCGCCACTGCGGGCGCGAGCAGGGCAAACGCTGCGAGAATCTTCCACATCGATATACCCTACAGGGGTATATGAGCCCCGCACAACAGAAAGGCCGGAAGGTTCGCTTCCGGCCTTTTGGATTTTCGATGAAACCGAATTCAATCCTTCGCCGCGCGCAGATCGCTGGAGCTGCTTTCCGCGACTTTCGTTTCCAGTGGCATCGCCGCCATCTCGGTCAGGATGTTCGCGCGTTGCGCTTTAAACGCAACGAGTTCCTTGCCGGTGAGGCGAATGCCTTTGGCCACTTTCACCTTCGTCGGATTCACCTGCGTGCCGCCCACGAAGATTTCGTAGTGTAGATGCGGGCCCGTCGTCAGGCCGGTGTTGCCGCTATAGGCAACGATCTGGCCTTGGCGCACATGCGAGCCCTTGTGAAGACCCGGCGCGAAGCGGGAGAGGTGGCCGTAGCCCGTGGCGTAACCGTTGCCGTGATCGATCTTGAGGAAGTTGCCGTAGCCGTTGCCCCAGCCCTCGGTGACGACCGTGCCGCTGCCGGCCGCCATCACCGGCGTTCCCACCGGCACGCCGAAGTCGATGCCCTTGTGCATGCGGCTGTAGCCCAGCACCGGATGGAAACGCATGCCGAAGCCGGATGTGATGCGCGCCCCATCCACCGGCGTCTTCATCAGCATGCCTTTGGAGCTTTGGCCGTTGGCGTCGAAGTAATCGGGGCCGTCCGGTCCCTTGGGATCGAAGCGATAGAGCGCGATGGTGCGCCCGCCGATCTTCATGGCGGCGTATTTGATGTCGCCCTGTTTCGCGGCCTGACC
Source organism: Rhizomicrobium sp. (assembly GCA_036569005.1). Lineage (GTDB taxonomy): Bacteria > Pseudomonadota > Alphaproteobacteria > Micropepsales > Micropepsaceae > Rhizomicrobium. The sequence continues at coordinate 4,826 of DATCRK010000022.1, forward strand.
GTCCGGCGTGTAGTAGTAGGAGTAGAGAACCTCGAAGGAGTTCCCCGGCTTCAGGTCGCGCTGGAAGTCGACCTCGTAGGAGAACATCTTGATCATCTGCACGACGACGTCGGCGGGAATGCCGGCCTGCATCGCGGCGAGATAAAGCGAAGAGTCGATCGTCGCGCCGGCGCGGTGGATCTTCTCCTTCAGTTCCTTGACCTGGTCCTGCGCCGTGAACGTGCCGTTCGCCGCGCGTGCGATCGTCACTTCGTGCTCGACAGAGGGCGAAAACGCGACCGAGATCAGCTTGCCGGCGGGTGCAGGCGCGGTCTCGACGACATCGTCTTCGGAGAAATCGCTGTCGGCATCGTCGGCGCCCGGCGGCGGCGCGTAGGTGATCTGCGCGACGTGATTGTGCGGCGGCGTGGGCTGCGCGAGCAGCTCATGCGGCGTCGCCTGGAATGTCAGGTCGAAGGATTGCCCCGCGCGAAGGCTGCGAACGTCATACGCTTTGGTGAGCGCGACGACAGCGGCGTTGGCGTCATCCGCCGAAACACCCGCATCGGTAAGCGCGCCGACAAGCGTATCGCCCGGATCCATGGTGATGGTGCGCGTCTCGACCCCGGCTTCTTCTGTGGCGCCAGAACGCTCGGTGGCCAGCGAGTAATCCAGCGCACTCGCGCCCGGATGCGAGACCGGCGAAACCTGTTGCGAAGATCCCATCGGCGTGAAGGACGCGTAGCTTGCGTTGGCGCCGGTCTGGCGTGCGAGGCGCATGAAGAGCTCGTACGGCATCAGCGTGCGGTCACGCGACGGGCGGCCGATGCCGTCCATCGGAACGGTGCCGACGGCGAGCCATGCGATGGAACCTGCGATCAGGGCGGTGACGGACGTCGAAACCAGAGCCCAGCGTCCGTCCTGCGACGAGAGCACTGCGGCGGCGGCACGCGTGGAATTGCGCCATTGCGACACAAGGTTCGCCAAGGGCGCGGTGGCGTGGCGAGGCTCCACGTCATCTCCTCTTCGTTTTACTGGTCTGAGAATTACGCCCCCAGCCCCTCTGTTAGCCCTGCCGAAGCAAGGGGTTACATATAGCCTGACCATAGTTAGCGCCGTCAACCGTTACAGGCGCGTTAACTTCATCCTGGGACAGAGTCTTTGCGCGCCGCGTTGTTAAGGCTTCCACCGCAAGCGCCGGGCCAATCGGGCCGTGCCGTTAAGAGATAAAAAAAAGCGCGCCGCGGAGGTTGTCCACGACGCGCATGATTCGTCTCGGTTGAAGGGGGGGTTACAACCGGACGAGAAGATGCTCAGCGATTCGCGCATGCAGCGCGCCGATGCCGCGGGCGATGTGCAGCACCACGAAGAACAGCAGCAGGCCGACAACGGCGGCGACCACAAGGCCGGGCGCTGTCTGCAGGAAATGCTGGATGAACGGGTTGTCGTCCATCTGGATGTTCACGTGGCCGGTGATGAGGCCTGCCAGTGCACCGCCGGTGATGCCGATGGAACAAGCAAGGCCGACCACGGCGATGACGAAGTACGCGACGCCCAGCGGCAGCATCAGCAGCAGATAAAGCATCGACGACCAGGTGCGGACATCGGACAGCGCATCCCTGATGCGGGCCCAGATGGTTTCCTCAGCTTGCGTGGTCACCGGCAACCGGCGCGGCATGCGCACGCCTAGCAATGCTTCGACAATGCGGCCTTCGATATGCGCGATCACGCGCACGGAACCGATGAAGAGCAGGGCGAAGGGAATGCCGATGATGAGGATCGCAAATCCGACGGTCAGCGAGATGCCAACGACCGTCCAGGTGAAATAGAAGATGCCGGTCGCCAGCGACAGCAGCATGTAGACGAGCGCGCCATAGGTGCGCGGGTCCGAAAGAACATTGAAGAAGCCGTAGGGCCGCTCGTCCTGCGGCTGTTCGGACTTGGGGAAGGGCCCCGCATTGGAAAGCGTCGCTTCCATGGATTTATACTCCTCCGCGATTTCCGCTGGCGTTCCGTAGGTCTCGACGACGGACGCCAGCACATCCGCTTCGGGTACGCCTGGATTCTGCGCGATCTCATTGCGCAGATGTTCCTCACAATCGTTCAGCGCATCGACGATCAGACCCGGCGGGCACTTCTCGGCCCGCAGCGCTTGTGTAAGCGCGTTCAGATAGTCTCTGACCGTCTCAGGCTGTTGGCTGATAGGCATGCTGGCTCCCGCCGGCCTTCAATGCGTCGTCCACGAATTCGCGCATGTCGTGCCAGGCGCCCTGCCAGTCGTTCAGCGCCTTCAGCCCTTCGCCGGTGATGTTGTAGTAGCGGCGCGGAGGGCCGAATGCCGACGCTTCGACGCGGCTTTCGAGCAAACCCAGCGAGTTCAGAGAACGCAGGACGGGATAGATCGCGCCCTGCTTGAAGATCAGTCCGCCTTCGCCTTCCGCCTTCACGGCTTTGGCGATTTCGTACCCGTACATTTCACGTCCCGCGCGGGCGAGCACTGCCAGCAGGACGAGCGATGAAAGCCCGGCCATGAGTTCTTTACGGAATTTGCGCGTGTATTGGGTCTCTTCAGTCACGACGCGCCTGTTTCCGCCTCCCTTGCTATTACGAAGTTCTATCTAGCACTAAGTTCGTACTATGCAAGGGTGACCTGTAGCGAAGTTGAAAATATTTTGATTCAGCGGGTTTTTCCAGTGCCGGTCCGGATTTGTGGATAACTTTCACAAAACCGCTTGACTTGTTCCTCTTATGTTCTATTTTGGCGATGTCTTACCCATGAGGGGGCGGTCCGGACCGTCCTGATCGCCGGGTGGGATCGGCGTCCGCCGAAGAAGCTCGTAACGAGGGCTTTGGGTGCGGAGGTCGCGATCCGATACCGCTGCCGCCCCGTGCCCGACAGGGATCACCGGGAAAGGCAGCCGCAGGGGGCAGCCCTGCAGCGCGAAATCCTCGCCAAGACCACAGGCCCGGTGAGAACCGGATAATCGCGATGGCAAGCGACCTGTCGAGCGATGTGAGAGTAGCGAAGTGGCAATCGGAGCCGCGGACACAAAGCGCCGGGTGCGGGATGCCCAACAAGGCTTCCCAACCAATCCGCTCTTCGAAAGAAGAGCCTCTCTCTTGTGCACGCGCCTTCAAAGGCGTCCCGCACCGCCCTCAATTTTCTCAGAGCAGGCGTATAATTCGCGCGAAAATCCGAAAGATGGGAAGGGCGAAGCTTTGCGCTTTCCCGGTCACAACACGCCGGCACGAAACGTCTTTATCGCGAACCACGAAAGGAACCCGATATGAGCGAACGTCTCAATCCCTACAAAGCGGCACCCGGCGGCATCAAGCCGATGCTGGACATGGAGAAGTATCTCCACGAATGCGGCCTGGAAGAGTCGCTTCTGCTTCTGGTGAAGATGCGCGCCTCGCAGATCAACGGCTGCTCCTATTGCCTGGACATGCATTCGCGCGATGCGCGCAAGAACGGCGAAACCGAACAGCGTCTCTACGTCCTCGATGCATGGCATGAGACGGAACTGTTTTCCGATCGCGAACGCGCGGCACTGGCGTGGACCGAAGCGCTGACGCTGATCTCACAGACGCACGCACCGGATGACGTCTATGCGCAGGTCAACGCGCAGTTCAGCGATGCGGAGATCGCAAACCTCACGCTGCTGATCGGAACGATCAATCTCTGGAACCGCCTCGCCATCAGCATGCGCATGCCGATTCCGGCGGCGAAGGCCGCGTGATCGTGGCCGCCATGCGCGATGGACGCTTGTAATCCTCCGGTGCGGCACCTAGCTGCAAAAATGTTGCGGGGTGCTCAACCGGAGAGGGAATCCATCGTGCGAAATTTGTTGCGTGTGTCGGTCGCTGTTTTGCCGTTTCTGTCTTTCGCGGCACACGCCGCCGATCCGGTTGACGATGTCCTGAAAGCGAACCGCGCCGCCACCGGCACTCTTCCCGCGAGCGGCACGGCGCATTTCGAATATACGTTCTCCGGCTCTGGCCTCACCGGCACGGCACAAAGCACGCA
>DATCRK010000023.1:0-79121 GCA_036569005.1 Rhizomicrobium sp.
GCGATCTCGGCTTCTCCAGAAGAGTCTCTCCCTGTCGCCACGCCCGGTCAGGGCGAGGGCGGCGTTAGAGCTTGTGCATGTTCATTCCTTTTCCTCCCCCGCCGGTGCGGGGGAGGTGTTGACCCCGCACTTGTTGCGGGGGAAGCGGAGGGGGCGGCAGCAGCGGCGCGGAATAATCACCGTCGCAGCCACCCCCTCCGTCTCGGCGCTAACGCGCCGATCCACCTCCCCCGTAAACGGGGGAGGAAAAGCAGAAAAACCACCGCCTTTCGGCAGTGGCTACGGTTCGGGCGCAGTTCGAGAGTTGGGAGAAGTGTACGGGGGTACCGTTACGGTGTCAAATAAATTATCCTATATTCAAGAATATGTTCTAAATGCTTGAATCCGCTTTCTTTCGGCGACTTTGCGGGATGCCGCGCGAAAAAAAGCGAACCGCCCCTGGCAAAATTATTTTTCCGCTTCGCACACGGCTTCGATCGCGCCCAGCTTTTCGATCTCCACGCGGCATGTGTCGCCGGGCTTTAGCCACACTTGCGGGTTCATCGCCATGCCGACGCCGCCGGGCGTGCCGGTGTAGATGAGATCGCCGGGCTCCAGCGTCATCGCCTGCGAAAGCAGGGCAAGCTGATCTTCCACCTTGAAGACGAGATTGCAGGTGTTGGAGCTTTGCCGCGTCTCGCTGTTCACGACACACGTGATGCCGAGGGTGTGCGGGTCGCCGACTTCATCCGCCGTCGTGATCCAAGGGCCGAACGGCGCATGCGTGTCGAAGCCCTTGCCGATGATCCATTGGGAGGTGCGCTTCTGCCAGTCTCGCACGCTCACATCGTTGCCGCAGCAATAGCCGAACACATGTTCGCGCGCGCGGTCCTTGCCGATGTGCCGGCCGCCCTTGCCGATGACGACGACCATTTCCGCTTCCCAGTCCACCTGCTGCGAAGCCTTCGGAATCTGGATGGGATCAAACGGGCCGTTCACCGCCGTTGCCTGCTTGCAGAACCACACCTGGTCCTTCGGCGTTTCCGCGCCGGTCTCCTTCACATGGTCGGCATAGTTGAGGCCGATGGCCATGATCTTTCCGGGACGCGGGATCGGCGCCTTCAGATGCACGGCACGCAGATCATGCGCGAATTGCCGTTCGCGGACGATGCTGCGTACATCGCGCTCCAACTCCGCCCAGCGGGCGATCAGGCCGATCATGGTTGCCGGAAGCATCGGCGCGGCGCGGGACAGCGAGATGATGCGTTCGCCTTCGACGACGCCCAGTTCGTCCGCACCGGCGTTCAGGCTGAAGGTCGCGAGTTTCATGCCGTTCTCCCTATGAGCTGCGCATCTTAGTGAAGGGCAAAATCCAGTCGAGAGGTGAACCGCAGGCTCCTCCCGCGCGTAACAGTCATGGAGGCGCGCATGACAGGCTTGGACCTGCTCATCGTCACGGTTGCGATGGCACTGGCTCTCTTCGCGATCATGGCTGTTTCGTGGATCGTGCAGGACCGGACGGGCCACGCCGGCTGGATCGATGTGTTCTGGACGTTCGGAGTTGGGCTTGTTGGCATGGCCGCCGCAATGACGCCGCCCGATTTCGCGCCACCGCATCGCAACCTTCTGGTCGCGGTGCTGGCGCTGATATGGAGCGTGCGGCTGGGCGTGCATATCCTGCGCCGCAACCTGCGCACCGCCGATGATCCTCGCTATGCCCAGATTCGCGCGGAATACGGCGCCGACGCGCGCCGCAAGATGTTCTGGCTTGTCGAGAAGCAGGCGCTCGTTTCGATCCCGCTGGTGCTTGCCATCTATCTGGCCGCGCACAATCCGGACGTGCAGATGCGCTGGCAGGATATTGCCGGTCTCATCGTCATGCTTGTCTCGGTTGCGGGCGAGACCACCGCGGACATGCAGCTGCGGGCCTTTCAGAGAAATCCGCAGAACAGGGGGCGCATCTGCGATGCGGGGCTCTGGCGCTGGTCGCGCCATCCCAATTATTTCTTCGAATGGCTCGGCTGGCTGGCGTATCCGCTGATCGCCATCGAGATCTTCGGCAAGTACGAATGGGCGTGGTTGTCGCCGTCGGCGCCGGTGGTGATGTTCATCCTGCTGCGGTTCGTCTCGGGCGTGCCGCCGTTGGAAGAGCACATGGAAAAAACGCGCGGCGCGGCATGGCAGGCTTATGCGGCGCGCACGAGCATTTTCTTTCCGCTTCCGGCCTTTTCAGCATGACGCTCGCGGAACGCGCTGTTCGGATCGGCGACACCGTCGATCTTCCCGATGTGCTGACGAAGTTCGGCATCCACTATCTTTGCCTGCGCTCGGCAAGGAATCTTTCAGCCGCTCCGCCGGATGCCACCGCCGCTTTCGCGCGCGCGATGGATGGGTTTCCGATCGCCATGCACACCGCCGACGCCAATGCGCAGCATTACGAAGTGCCCGCCGATCTCTTCGCGCAGATTCTGGGACCGCGGCGAAAATATTCGAGCTGCTTCTACGCGACGGGCGGCGAAAGCCTGGCGCAGGCGGAAGAGGCCGCGCTTTTGCAAAGTTGCGAATTCGCGCAACTCGCGGATGGCCAAGAGATCCTGGAGCTAGGCTGCGGCTGGGGATCGCTGACGCTGTGGATGGCGCAGCACTATCCGCGTGCAAGGATCACCGCGGTGTCGAACTCCGCATCGCAGCGCGCCTACATTGAGGAGCAAGCGCGCCGATTGAGGCTTGCGAATGTTTCGGTCGTTACCGCGGATATGAATGTTTTCGCGCCGTCAGGGCAATTCGACCGTATCGTTTCGGTCGAGATGTTTGAGCATATGGCCAATTGGCATGCGCTTCTGCAAAGAGCGCGCGTCTGGCTGGCGCCGGAAGGGCGTATGTTCGTGCACGTCTTCACCCACGCCCGGACGCCCTATCGCTTCGATCACGCGGACAAGTCGGACTGGATCGCCAATTATTTCTTTACCGGAGGCATCATGCCGAGCCGCGCGCTGATCGGCGCGTTTGCCGATTGCTTCCAGATCGAAGCGGAGCGCCAGTGGGGCGGCGTGCATTATCGGCGCACGGCGATGGACTGGCTGGAAAACTACGACCGGAACCACAAAGCGATCGCGCCGATCCTGCGGCAGACTTATGGCGCGGACTGGCAGATTTGGCGCCGCCGCTGGCGGCTGTTCTTCCTGGCCACGGCGGGCATGTTCGGCTACGGCAAGGGCGCGGTTTGGGGCGTGACCCACTATCGGCTGAAACCCCTCAGTTGAAATGGCGGACCACGAAAATGGCGACACTGCTGGCGAGGAAGCTCGCGAAGGCACCCCAGGCAATGTCGGCCAGCGTGATCTGCAACGTCCAGTTCTTCAGCGTCGCATAATTGGTGAGATCGTAGGTAGCGTAAGCGATCGCGCCGAACAGCACCGCGTAGAGGGCGCTCGTCGCAAACGCGCCGCCGCGCAAGGCAGGCGCGACGGCGAAGACGGCAAGGCCTGCGGGATAGACGAGATAGAAGGCAATGGCAGGAGGCACATTCAACGTCGGCAGCAGCATGTCCCCCAGCTTGGGACGATAGAGCAGTTTGCCCATCACGCTCAGCCAGACGGCGTCCAGCCCTGCATAGACCACCAGCGTTGTGAGGTAAGCGATCGCATACGGCATGATGGTCTCCCGGGTTTCGTACTGATACGTCCTCCGGACGGGTGCGGATTTGTGGAAGACGGTCGTTTTTGAACGCCCTGTGGGCGGGGAACTTCGCGGAACTCTGCGGCGTTGTGCGGCTGATCGGCCATTGTCTTTAGGACTTTCGTGAAAAAGAGAAGCACCCTCGCCGTCGTGCTCGGCACCGGCGCCTGTCTGCTTGCCAGTGGGGCCCTCGCCGCCGCGCAGAAACATGCGGGCGGCGCGGGAAACGGCCTTGGCGGCAGTGATGAGGTGATCCTCACCGTGCAGGTCGTGCTGTTGCTGCTGGTGGGACGTGGCCTGGGCGAGATCATGCAGCGCTTCGGGCAACCGGCGGTGATTGGCAATCTGCTGGCAGGCCTGATCCTTGGCCCGTCATTGTTCGGCTGGATCTGGCCGCAGGCGCACGATCTGATTTTCCCGGGCGATCCGAAGATCAAGAACCTGCTCGCCGGCCTTTCGGATATGGGCGTGATGATGCTGCTGCTTCTGACCGGCATGGAGACCGACTTGAAGCTCGTGCGCAAGGTCGGCACGCCCGCGGTGCTCGTCACGATTCTGGGCGTGGGCGTGCCGTTCGCCTGCGGCGTGGCCGCGGCGTTCTTCATTCCGCAATCGGTCCTGCCGACGGGCAGCACGCGCTTGGTGACGTCGCTCTTTCTCGGCACAGCGCTTTCGATCTCGTCGATCAAGATCGTGGCGATGGTGGTGCGCGAGATGGATTTCATGCGCCGCAATATCGGCCAGATCATCATCGCCTCGGCGATCATGCAGGACACGATCGGCTGGATCATCATCGCCATCACGGTCGGCATCGCGGCGGCGGGCGGCGTGGCGCTCGGACCGCTCGCCAAGACGGTCATCGGCACGGTGCTGTTTCTGGCCTTGAGCTACACCATAGGCCGCCGGCTGGTGTTCTGGCTTATCCGCTGGGTGAACGACACTTTCGTCAGCGAATACGCCGTCGTCACGGCCATTCTGATCGTGATGCTGGGTATGGCGCTCATCACCCAGGCGATCGGCGTGAACACCGTGCTGGGCGCATTCGTGGCCGGTGTGCTGGTGGGCGAGTCGCCCATTCTCTCGCAGCATATCGAGGATCAGATCCGTGGCTTCATCACCGCTTTCATGATGCCGATCTTCTTCGGCATATCGGGCCTCAGCGCCGATATGACGGTGCTCAAGGATCCGACTCTGCTGATACTCACGCTGGCGTTGATCGCCATCGCCAGCGTCGGAAAATTCGCGGGTGCTTTTCTGGGTGGCGTCGCCAGCCGGCTGACGCTTCCGGAATCGGTGGCGCTGGGCTGCGGCATGAATGCGCGGGGCTCGACCGAAGTCATCATCGCCTCGATCGGCCTCACCATGGGCGCGCTGACGCAAAACCTCTACACCATGATCGTGACCATGGCGGTTCTGACGACCATGGCGATGCCGCCGATGTTGCGCTGGGGCTTGCGCCGCCTGCCGATGCGCAAGGAGGAGAAGGAGCGGCTGGAGAAAGAAGAGCTCGACGCCAAAGGCTTCGTCAGCCAGTTCGAGCGCCTGCTGGTGACGGCGGACGAAAGCGAAAGCGGAAAACTCGCCACCAAGCTCGCGGGTTTCATCGCCGGGCAACGCGGCATGCCGGTGACGGTGGTTCAGCTCGAAAAGAAAAAGCCCAAGTCGAAAGAGGCGGAAGAGAAAGTCGAAGCGCCGCTCAAAGCGGTCGCCACCGACAGCGCAAAGGAAGGCCATCGCGCGGCAAAGGAAGAGCAGGGCGAGGACAAGCCGGAAAAGGTGGAAGTATCCGCGCGTGTGGAAACCAGACCTTCCGAGGCGGTGCAGAAGGAAGGCGACAAGGGTTACGACATGCTCTTCCTCGGTCTTGGACATATGCACGAGAAGGATGGCGGCTTCAGCGCGGCAGTGGACAAGGCGGTGAAGGATTTCGACGGCTCGCTGGCGCTCGTGATCGCCGGCAGAGACAAGAAGCTTCTTGAAGCGAAGGGCTATAACATTCTTGTGCCCGTCAACGGCACGGAGGCTTCGCGCAACGGCGCGGAGGTCGCCTTCGCGCTATCGCCTTCGAAGGAGAGCAAGGTGACGGCACTGCATGTCGGCGAGCGTGCCGCGAGCAATGGCGCAAAACGCAAGCGAGCAGGGCGGGGTGGGCAGAAGCGAAACCAGAAAGCGGTGCTCGAGGATGCGGCGAAGCTCGCCAAGCGTTACGGCTACGACCGCATCAAGACGGCGGTGCATACTGATGTGGCTCCGGAAGAGGCTATCGTGAGCGAGGCTGAAACGGTGGGCGCCAATCTGATCGTCATCGGCGCCAACCGGCGGGTGGGGGACCACCTATTCCTAGGGCAGACGGTGGCCTGCACCCTCAAGAACTGGGGCGGCGCTATCGTTCTGGTTGTTTCTTAACCGGTCCTAGCCTATGCAACCCGCTGTTCCATGGGGCATTATCCATGGGACAGCCTGAAAAATCGAAGGAATTTGCCATGGCCGTGCGCAAGAAATCGACCACGCTTGAGGGCCGCCTCGAAGCGCTCCGCGACGATCTGGAAGCGCTCCAGTCGGACATGAAAGGCCTTGCCGGCGGCGTCGGCGATGCGGCGCAAGCGCGTCTCAACGAGATGCTGCGCAACACCGAAGACATGGCCGACCAGATCACCGCGCAGGTCGAGGACTGGACGAACGACAACGCGGAGCAGCTTCGCGAAACCGTGCGCGAGCAGCCGCTCGTGGCCTGCGCCGTGGCGATGGGCATTGGCGCCCTGCTCGGCGTCATCCTGCTCCGGCGGTAATCCCCAATGGTCGCGAAGGTGGCGGCGGCTCTCCTGGGGCTTTTGTTTCTGGCATCGCTGATTTTCATCGGCGTGGTGTGCGCCGCATTCGCGATCGATCAGGCCTTCACCGGTGTCGCCGGTGTTGCCGGCGCCGCCGCCATCACGGCGATCCTGCTGCTTGCCGGTCCGGTGATCGCGCTTCTGGTGTTCGCCGTGCGCCGTCCGCGCGAGTCGCCGTTCGTGACGCTTCTCACCTCCGGCTCCAGCCCGCTTGCCGCGCTGTTCGGCGCGGGTGCCCTGGGTCTCGTGGAAGCCTTCCTCCGCAAGAAGCGCCGCCGCGACTGACAACGCGTCAACCGGGAACTTTTCCACGCACTCGCCGGTTGTTCCTTCGATTGAACGAAGGAACTTCTCCATGCTCGGTTGGGCGCTGATCTTTTTTCTGCTGGCTCTGCTGGCGGCCTATCTCGGTTTCTTCGGGTTGGCCGGGTTGGCGGCTACAATCGCCAAGGTTTTGCTGGTGGTTTTCGTGATCCTGCTGATCGTGGCGGGGATCTCGAATGCCGTCCGCGGCCGTCCGCCGGTCTGATGAAAATCTTTGGAACGGATTTGGGGGACGCACATTGTTAAGGCGAGAGGACGTCCGATCCGGTACGCCCCAGCCCCTTCGACACCCCGCATCGGGTGTCCTCTCACTTCCTCAAAACAAAAGCATTTCCAGGGACCTCGGTCCCGCGCACGGGCTTGACCGATGAACCCGCTGGACAGACTGGCCGCCATGAGTTCGGTGCTGGAGGACGTGGGCGGCCCGTTCTCCATGCGCCGCGACCTGCAAGTGATCCGGATCTGTATGATCCTGCTGGCGACCGTGGCCATGCTCACCATCGGCGTGGCGGCGGCAGACATTCTTGCCCCTACCGCTGTCGCGATCGTCCTGGCGCTGGTCCTGGCACCCGCCAGTGCGGCGCTGGAGCGTCTGCGGCTGCCGCCCGGCCTTGCGGCGATCATCGTGGTGGTGGCGACGGTATCGGTGCTTGTATTCGCCGGATTGAAGTTCGCGCCCTCCGTCACGGATGTTGTGAAGCGCGGACCGTCGATCATGCACTCCGTGGAGATGAAGCTCAGTCCGATCCGCAAACAGCTTGCCGCCGTTGAAAGCGCATCGCAGCAGATTTCGCATGGCGCCCAGACTGCACAGGGCGGCAAGGTCGTGCCCGTCGTGGAAAGCAGCGGCGTGCTCTACTCGCTGGCGAGCACCGCGCCGGGCATTCTCGCCAAGATCGTCTATGTCACCGTGCTCACGATCTTTCTGCTCTCGACGCGGCGCCATTACACCACGCAGCTCATCCTTCTGCCGCGCACCGCGGCGGGGCGATTGCGCATGGCGCGCATCTGCCGGGACGTGAAATCGCGCGTGTCCGGCTATCTCTTCACGCTTGCGATGATCAATGTCGGGCTCGTGATCGTCACGACGGTGGCATTCCGCATCGCGGACATTCCGCACGGGCTTCTGTGGGGCGTGACCTATGGCCTTTTGAATTTCGTGCCGATTATCGGACCCACCACGATCATCATTGCATCGGCGATCTACGGGCTCATCAACGGTCATACTATCTGGCAGATGCTGTTGCCGCCGGTGTTGCTGCTAGGCATCGACACCATCGAGGCGTATTTCGTGCAGCCCTGGTTGCTCTCGCGCCGCATCGTGGTGAGCCCGGTAGCGATCTTCGTGGTGGTGGCGACGCTGGTGTGGATGTGGGGCGCCTATGCGGCGATCACCGCGATCCCGGCGTTGATCCTGCTGCACACCGTGGCCATGCATGTGCCGTCGATGCGGCCGTTCGGAATGCTGCTGGCGACAGAGCAGGGGCGGCGGCGCTGATCAGTCGAAGTCGCGCAACTCGCGCAGCGTTTTTTCCCAGCAGGCGCGGATTTCCGCGCGTCCGTCGAGATAGCCCCAAATGTAGGACGCGACCGCGGCGATAACGCCGGCCACACCCTCGGTGAATAGAAAAGCACGCATCGTTCCGGCGCACAGCGCTCCCACTGGCACACCGTGACCATGCGCCGTCGCTTCGGGAGCCTCCAGTGACGAATTTTAAATGACAATTCCGAAAGCCGCGCAAAAGCAGAAAGGGCGGCATGCACATGCCGCCCTTCACGCATGCTTGAACGGCAGGGCTTACGCCGTCGCCATCGAGCGATGGAAGAACAGCGCCTGGCCAAGCGTGGCGCGCACGGTGTCGCGGCTGAACGGCTTGGTGATGAGATAGGTCGGCTCCGGGCGCTCGCCGGTGAGCAGGCGCTCGGGGTAAGCGGTGATGAAGATCACCGGAATGTCGAAGTCCTTGAGGATCGCCACCGCCGCATCGATGCCCGAGCTGCCGTCGGCCAGCTGGATGTCGGTGAGGATGATGTCCGGCTTCTGCTCTTTGGCCATGCGGATGGCGTCGTCGCGGGTGGTGGCGATGCCGGTGACCTTATGACCCATCTCGGTGACGAGGTTCTCAATGTCGAGCGCGATGATCGTCTCGTCCTCGATGATGAGAACGCGCGATTCCAGATCGCGGTCGATGGATTTCAACGCGGCGGCGATAGCCTGCTCGACGTCATTTTCGCTCCAGTCGAGGATCTTGGCGACTTCCGGAACGGTGAAGCCTTCGACCGCCGTCAACAGCAGCGCTTCGCGGTTGGTCGGCAGCAGCGACTGCAGGCGGCCTTCGACACCGCCACGCGTGCTTACCGCAGGCTCATATTTTCCTGAAGACGACCACAGCACGTGGAACAGCCGGTAGAGGGCGATACGCGGGGGAACATCCTTCGCCAGTTCGGCGTTCCCCTCCAGAAGAGCTTCGAGCGAAGCCCGGACATAGGCATCGCCGCTGGTTTGAGAACCCGTCAGGGCACGAGCATAGCGGCGAAGATATGGGAGATGCGGTCCGAGGGTGGCGGTCATGCTCATAAGGCGCGGCCTTCTTTTGATCTTTTCGGTGTCGTTATGGGGTCATAACGCGATGGGCAAAAACAAAGTTCCTTCGAGGGAACAAAAAACCGGCCCTTGGGTTATCCTCGTGAAGGTGCCGAGGCCGCGACAGCGGCGAACCTCTAACCGATTGAATTTATGCATGATTCCGTTCTGGAGTAACACATGGCCGACAAAATTCGCGAGGGCGGTGTCATGACCGCCGGCGACCCGACCGTAACATCCGGCCGGCCGGGCAGCCGCACGCCCCGGCCCCAGACCCACCGGGCCCAGCAAAAGGCCATCACTCAGGGCCTGCGCAAATTCTTCGATTCCGTGGCGTCCGAACCCGTTCCGGACGAGTTCATGGCGCTGCTGCAGAAAATCGACGGCAAGAAGGAGTCGGACGCATGAACCGGCCACTCCCCGCGCACGAACATCACGAAGCTCCCCGTCCCATGACCCGGGAAGAGGAAAAGGAATTTCGCCAGGGGCTCGTCGAGATGGTGCCGGTGTTGCGTGCCTTTGCGCGTTCGCTGTGCGGCAAGCGCGATCTGGCCGACGACCTCGCGCAGGAGACGCTCGCCAAGGCGCTGCAGGCGCGCGACAAATTCCGTCCGGGCACGAACCTGAAGGCGTGGTTGTTCGTGATCTTGCGCAACGAGTTCTATTCCAATCATCGCCGTGCCAAGACGGTGGCCAACTATGCCGCTGCCGAGGGCATGCATTCGGAAAGCATGGAGCCGGAGCAGCACGCTTCGCTCGATCTCTCCGATCTCATGCGCGCGTTCAATCAGTTGCCGTTCGAGCAGAAGGAAGCGCTCATTCTGACCGCCGGGGAGTTCAGCTACGATGAAGCCGCCGCAATCTGCGGCTGCGCGGTCGGCACGATCAAGAGCCGCGTATCGCGCGCGCGCAAGCGGCTCGAAAGTCTTGTTGAAGGAAAAGATGGCGTATTACCGAGCCGGTCGGAACAGCCGGAAAACCCTACCGATGCATTCTTCCAATTCGGCCGGTCCGTCACGGAAAAAGCGCCCGGCTAAGGACCTGAGCCATGCGGGGGGCGCTGGCGTGTGCTAAAGGCGAAATCTCTTCGCGCGCAATTGATGCTGATCGTTGTGCTGGCGTTGGCGCCGCTCGCCATTGCCAGCATTGCGCAAGGCGTCCTGCATGTCCGAGCGCGCCAGAGCGCGATCGACGACGTGCTGCGGCAAACCGCGACCTACGCGACGCATAACGAGCAGAACATCTTCGCGGGCACGGCGCATCTTCTGCAGGGGCTTTCGCAGCGCCCGGAATTGCGCGCCGGCGACGAGGCGTGCAGCGCGATGTTGAAGACTGCGGTGCTTGGTTTGCCGAGCGTTCTCAACATCACCTACGTCGATCCGAACGGAAAGCCCGTATGCTCCGTCACCGGACGCTTCGACACGGCGGACTATTCGAAACTGGAATGGTGGAAGCGCGTATCGCAACGCAAGACGGCGGGCATTCCGCCGGTGCTCTATAGCGGCGCCGCCCGCCAGAAGGTTCTTCCCTATCTTCTGCCGCTGCACGATTCATCCGGCGCGTTCACCGGCGCACTGGTGGCGGCGCTCGATCTGCGCTGGGTGAGCCAAACGAGTCCCTATGGCCGATTGCCGCCTTACGCGCTGATGCTGATCGTGGACCGTACCGGCCACGTGCTGGCCTCGAACCGTAATGTCCCGCCGGGACTGGACGCCGCGGTGTCGAAGATCGGCGCGGATCAGCAGCAGCACACATTCCGCACGCAAGACGAAAACGGCACGCGCTGGCGCTGGACGGCGGAGCGCATCGAAAACAGCCGGCGCCTGATCGCGTTCGCCATGGAAGAGCCGATGCCGTTCGGCGTCTCGCAGGTCTATCTGCTGGGCAACATCCTGCTTCCGATATTGATGGTGATCCTGGCTTCGATCGCCATGTGGCTGGGCACTGAGCGCTTCGTCATCCGCTGGACGACGTACCTCAAGCGCGTTTCCGCCGCCTATGGCCAGAACCATTTCGCGCTGGAGCTGACGGAGCTGGAGGAAGCGCCGGAGGAATTCCAGGTGCTGGGCAGCGAAATGAAGAACATGGCGACGTCGATCCGCGACCGCGACCGCACGCTGAGTTCGGCACTGGCGCAGAAATCGGCGATGGCGCGGGAGATCCATCACCGCATCAAGAACAACCTGCAGATCGTGGCCAGCCTCATCAGCCTCTATTCGCAGAACATCGCGGATCGCTCCAGCCAATTGGCATTCTCGCAGATCCTTGCGCGTGTCGGTGCGCTGACATTGATCCAGCGTCTCATGGAGATGAACGACACCACGCCGATCCTGGACATGCGGCGGCTGTTCACGGAGCTTGCCGAACAGATGCGGACCGTGGCGGTGGAAAGCGGTATCCGCTACCGCCTCACGGTCGAGGCCGAGGATTGGCTCTTGCCGCCCGACATGGCGACGCCGGTGGCATTTTTTGCGGTGGAAGCTTTGTCGTTCGAGCTTTTCGTGCCCCAGAAAGATGAAGTGATCCGCAATGTCGATGTCTTTTTCGGCGGCGACGGTCCCGGCCATCTCCTCCTCTGGATCGAGGACGGCGTGTTCGCTTCTGCATCGCTCGGCGCCGGACGGCCTTCGCCGCAGCGCATCTTCGCCGCGCTCGCAGAGCAGTTGAAAGCCGAATACTGGATCGAGAAGACGCCGGAAGGAAAATCGCGCCTGTCCCTGCGGCTTCCGATTCACTCGGGAACGCAAGGTCCTGCCATCCGCGCGCCGCAACAGGACCGGCCCGCGAGCGTGGCGCCGGCAGAAACCGTGCATTAGCTCACGATCGTGAATTCGAAATGTCGAAGGCGAACGCGCAGCACAATCCGTCCGGCAAATAGTCCAGCGTAATCCGCCCGTTCGGTTCGTGCGCTACGCTGTGACGGATAACCTTTCCGCCGAAGCCTTCCGCCTGCGGCGGCACGACGGGCGGCCCGCCGTGCTCCTTCCATTCCATGATGAAATGCTCGGTGGTTTCGTCGCCGGTCAGCGTCCACGTGACGGATACGGCGCCTGTCCGCACCGAAAGCGCGCCATATTTCATGGCGTTCGTGGCGAGCTCGTGAATCGCCAGCGCGATGCCGCCGGCGGTGCGCTCCGACAACGCGACGGCCGGACCGCCGAGTGATATCCGCGCCGAACCGGCTTCGCTCTGGAACGGCGTGAGCGCGGTCTCGATCACGGCCTGCAGATCGGCGGTGCGCGCGTCGGACGACAACACGATATCGCCCGTGCGCAAAAGCGCCTTCAGCCGTCCCATATAGGCTTCGATGAAGACATCGATGTCGGGCCGATTGCGCGGGCGCGACAGCCGGCCGATCGCTTCCACCATCGCGATCAGGTTCTTGGCGCGATGGCGCATCTCGCCGAATAGGATTTCTTTGTGCTCTTCGGCGCTCTTCTGTTCGGTGATGTCCGAGGCGTTGCCGACGATCAGATGCGGCCTCCCGGCGGCATCGGCCTGCAGCATCACGTCCCGGCTCAAAAACCAGCGCCATTGCCCGGCCGCATCGCGCATGCGGAATTCCCACGACAGCGTTTCGCCAGCGCCGATCTTCTTCAGGCCGTCACGATGGTCGCGAAAGCGGAGCGCGTCGTCGGGATGGATGAAGCGCTTCCAGTCGCCTTCGGGGGATATCGGACCGGAATGGCCGAGAAGCTCGCCGAAGCGGCGGTTCTGGAAAATGCTCTGTCCGCTTTGGATGTCGTAGACGTAGATGATGGTCGGCGCAGCCTCGAGGATACGGCGCGCAAGTCCGGCGTCCAGCGGGTCATCGCCGGCGCGCATGATCTTCGCGGCCAACTGGCCTTCGGAAAACAGTGTCGAACTCAAGCAGCCCTGTCCCTTTGAGGGCTGTGGCGCAATCGCGCGCGTTAAAACGAGACACACCCGTCATGGCGCCAACCGCGCCCCAGCACTTGGAACATAGTCTCCGTTTTTCCCTGCGTCCTGTCCAGCGGGGCGGGTGGTTACCGTTTCATTGCAACTTGCAGAAGGTGTCCGCGAATGTGCGATATCGCACGCAAGTAAGCCCGGAACCGGCCTCATTTGGGCCCGTTGTGCAATGCAACGGCTGCAGGCTCCCGATCATGAAAATCGCGCAAATTGCTCCTCTGGTGGAAAGCGTTCCGCCGAAACTCTATGGCGGCACCGAGCGTGTGGTTTCCTGGCTGACGGAAGAGCTTGTTCGGCAAGGGCATGATGTGACGCTGTTCGCGAGCGGCGATTCCATCACCAATGCCGAGCTCGATCCGGTCGTGCCGCGGGCGTTGCGCCTGGACGGGCAGATGCACAATTCGGTCTGGTACAATCTGCTGATGCTGGAGCGCGTGGCGCAGCGTGCGAGCGAATTCGACATGCTGCATTTCCATATCGACTTCTTTCAGTTTCCTGTTTTCCGGGACATCGCCAACCGCACGCTGACGACGCTGCACGGCCGCCTGGACCTGCCCGAGATCCAGCCCCTCTATCGCGTGTTCAACTGGGCGCCGCTGGTATCCATCTCCAACAGCCAGCGGGGGCCGATGCCGCCGGTGAACTGGCGCGGCACCGTTTATCACGGGCTGCCGTCGGACCAGTTCCACATGGTCGAGAAGCCGAAGGACTATCTCGCGTTCCTCGGGCGGATTTCGCCGGAGAAGAATCCGATCGCCGCCATCGAGATCGCCGAGCGTGTCGGCCTGCCGCTCAAGATCGCGGCCAAGATCGACGCGGTGGACCGTGAATATTACGAGACGGTGGTGGCGCCGGTGATCGCGCGCAGCCCGCACGTCGAATATATCGGCGAGATCAACGAAGCGCAGAAGCAGATCTTCCTCGGCAATGCGCGCGCGTTGGTGTTCCCCATCGACTGGCCGGAACCTTTCGGGCTTGTGATGATCGAGGCCATGGCCTGCGGCACGCCGGTGATCGCGTTCAACCGCGGCTCGGTTCCCGAAGTGATCGACGACGGCACCAGCGGCTTCATCGTCGAGAATGTCGACCAGGCGGTTGCGGCTTTGGAACGGATCGATGCGCTTTCGCGCAAGAAGGTGCGGGCGTGTTTCGATCTGCGCTATTCCGCCACGGTGATGGCGACGCGATATGTGGAGATTTACAACGATCTGCTGTCGCAAAATCCGGTGACGGCCCGCGTGGCCGCCTGATAGTGTGTTTCCGACTCTTTGACGAGGCGCGGCGATGAACGTTCACGCGGGCGACAAGAGCGGAACGCCGTCGTTCTACATCCAGGCGACGGCCTCCATTCAGGAACGCTGGCCCCGCACGCTGAAGCACGGCGACACGTTCGGGCTGTTCGACCAGCTCGGCGACGTCACCGATCCGGGGCTCACGCCTGGTGGCATTTTCCATGACGACATGCGCTATCTGTCGGAGCTGGAGCTTCTTCTGTTCGGCCAGCGCCCGCTGCTGCTGAGCTCTGCGATCGACGACGACAATGTCGTTTTCACCGTCGACCTCTCCAATCCGGATATCTATCACAAGGATGGCGGCATCATCCTGCCGCGCGAGACGCTGCATATCCGCCGTTCGCGCTTCATCTGGCACAACACGGTCTATGAGCGCGTAGCCGTGCGCAATTTCAACGCGCAGAAGCAGCGATGCCTGATGGAGATCCGCACCGGCACCGATTTCGCGGACATCTTCGAGGTGCGCGGCGCGCAGCGGCCCCGGCGCGGAAAGGTCGAGACGAAGCTGCCGGACGAGCGCAGCATCCACTACAATTACGCGGGGCTCGACGACAAGAAGCGCTCCATGTGCCTGCGCTTCGATCCCGCTCCGCGGACGCTGGAGGATGGCGTCGCATTTTACGACGTCGAGCTGGCGCCGGACGAAGAGCTTTCCATCATCCTGACGATGCATTGCGGCTCTTCGGACACGATGCCGGACGAGCCGTATTCGATCCCTTATCGCGCGGCGCGGCGCGATGCGCGCAAGGCGCATGAAGGCGGCGTCGTCATCGAAAGCTCGCACCGGCTGGTGACGCATCTGTTCAAGCGCGCGAAATCCGATCTGCAGATGCTCACCACGATGACCCCGCAAGGTCCTTATCCCTGCGCCGGCACGCCATGGTTCAGCACGCCGTTCGGCCGCGACGGGCTGATCACTGCGCTGGAAACACTGTGGGCGTCGCCGGTTTTCGCCAAAGGTGTTCTGGGTTTTCTGGCCGCCACGCAGGCGACGGAAGACGATCCATCGGTGGATGCGCAGCCCGGCAAGATCCTGCATGAGATCCGACACAGCGAGATGGCGGTGCTGAAGGAGGTGCCGTTCGGGAAATATTACGGGAGCGCAGATTCCACGCCGCTCTTCGTGCTGCTTGCAGCCTATTATTTCCAGCGCACCGGCGACCTCGAAACGATGCGCACGTTATGGCCCAACATCGAGGCGGCACTCGACTGGATCGACCGTTATGGCGACCGTGATGGCGACGGTTTTGTGGAGTATTACCGCGAAGGCAAGGATGGCCTCGTCAATCAGGGCTGGAAGGATTCCAGCGATTCCATCATGCACGCCGACGGCTCGCTCGCGCGCGGAGCGATCGCACTGTGCGAAGTGCAGGGCTATGTCTATGCCGCCAAGCGCGGCATCGCCGATATCGCGCGCCGGCTTGGCGATCAGGCGCGTGCGGAGCGGCTGGAAGGCGAAGCGGAGACGCTGCGCCGTAACTTCGAGGACAAGTTCTGGTCCGAGGATCTCGGCACCTATGCGCTCGCGCTCGACGGCGAGAAGAAGCCGTGCCTTGTCAGTTCGTCCAATGCCGGTCAGGTGCTGGTCTCCGGCATTGCGAGCCCCGAGCGGGCGAAACGCGTGGCACAGAAGCTGCTCATGCCGGAGTGCTTCACAGGCTGGGGCATCCGCACGCTTTCGGTCGGCGCGCCGCGCTACAATCCCATCTCCTATCACAACGGTTCGGTGTGGCCCCACGACAACGCCATCATCGCGCTGGGACTTGGGCGTTATGGATTTCGCCGGGAAGCCGCGTTGATCTTCCGCGGCATGTTCGATGCCGCGTGCCATCTCGACCTGATGCGCCTGCCGGAACTGTTCTGCGGCTTCGCACGGCGCAGGCTGGGCGCGCCGACGCTTTATCCCGTGGCCTGCATGCCGCAAGCCTGGGCGAGCGCGGCGCCTTACGCATTCCTCGAAGCGTGCCTGGGGCTGCATTGCGATTATCAGAACCGCGAAATCCATTTCCGCAATCCGCACCTGCCCGCCTTTGTGGAAGAGCTGCGCATCCGCAATCTTGCAATCGCCGATGTGACCACGGACATCCTCATCCGCAATCAGGACGGCGAAGTGTCCGTCATGGCGGAAGGCAAGGGCGCGGATATCGCGGTGCGGCTCAGCAAAGGCGCGCGCGCCTAGACACCGCCGCCATGCGCGCGAATGAGCGCGCGGGCTTGCACGAGACTTTCGCGCACGCCCTGATGCAAGCGGCCCACCGTCACGACCGTCTGGACACCGGGCGCGTATTCGCCGGGAAACGCGGCGCGGATGGAAACCACGGCGGCGGCGTTGATCAGCGCCGGCTCGCCATTGGGCCGCGTCAGCTTCACCTTCGCGCCGCCGGGCATGCCTTTCGCCATCGCGGTGGCGATGTTGACCATGTAGTTCTGCGTTTCGAGCGGCAGCAATCCGCGCCCCATCATCCGCGCTTCGAGATTGCCGGGGCCGTCATTGTAGGCCGCGAACATCTGCGGATAGCCGTAACGCGCGCGCAGGAATTTCAGATAGGCAGCGCCCGCCATGATGTTGTCATGCGGATCGTAAGGATCTTTGCCCAAGCTGTATTGAACACGCATGTCGTTATAGGTTTCGGGCATGAGCTGCATCAGGCCCATCGCGCCCATGTTCGATTTGATCGGCTGGTTCTCGCCGAGCATCGTGCGCCCGCCGCTTTCGATCTGCATGACGGCGCGGATCCAGGGTTGCGGCACGCCATATTTCTTTGCGGCCTCCGCGATGGTCGGGTCCCAGCGCTTCATGAGCTGACTGAAGCTCATCTGTTGCTCAAGCGCGAAGGCGGATGGTTTGGGAAGGGCGAGTTTCCGGACAGGCGGCTTTGGCTTGGCCGCGGCGACTTTCACCGGCCTGGCATGCGTGGCCGCGACGTGCTCCGGCCGTTTGTGCGG
Source organism: Rhizomicrobium sp. (assembly GCA_036569005.1). Taxonomy (GTDB): domain Bacteria; phylum Pseudomonadota; class Alphaproteobacteria; order Micropepsales; family Micropepsaceae; genus Rhizomicrobium. Next base: position 17,568 of record DATCRK010000023.1, read on the forward strand.
TGTGACAACGGCGATCGCGACGATCGCGGCCACCGCCGCAAGCCCGAGCAGCGCTTCCCAGCAGTCGCGAAGCACCAGCAGGGCGGGTGCCCAAGGTGTCGTCGAACTGGAGGGAGGTGAGGCGGACACGGTGGGTCATTTTCTCCGGATTGGGAAAGGCTGGAAAGCCCTGCAAAATCCCGAAGCTCGTCGGGAACTTTTCTCTGTGTTCGGCGTTTTGCAACAGCCGGTGGTTGTAAGGTCAGTCGGGGGGAACTATGCGCAGAGAGAGGGGGCGAGGCCTTTTGGTCGCGTTGGCTGTGGCCAGCACCGCGGCAGCGCCTGCTGTCGCCCAGCAGCAGGTCGCCAGCGCGGACATCAACAAGCTTTCCATCGAGCAGCTGGGCAATGTGGAGATCACGTCCGTCTCCAAACGCGCGCAGCCGCTGAGCGATGCTCCGGCCGCGATCTATGTCATCACCCATGACGACATCGTGCGTTCCGGCGCGATGACCATTCCGGAGATGCTGCGGCTGGCGCCCAACCTGTTCGTCGCGCAAACAAGCCCCAGCAACTACATCATCACCGCGCGCGGCTTCAGCGGAAATTCAGCAGCACAGAATTTCTCCGACAAGCTTCTGGTGCTGATCGACGGGCGCAGTGTCTACAATCCGCTGTTCTCCGGCATGTATTGGGACATGCAGGACGTGTTGCCGGAGAACGTGGAGCGCATCGAAGTCATCAGTGGGCCGGGCGCGACGCTGTGGGGCGCCAATGCCGTCAACGGCGTCATCAACATCGTCACGCGCAAATCGTCCGACACGCAAGGCGGCGTGCTGGAGGTCGGCGCGGGGAATCTCTACCAAAGCGCGAGCCTGCAATATGGCGGCGCGTTGAGCGACGACCTGACCTATCGTGCCTATATCAAGACGTTCCGCGACAAGTCTTTCGAGGCGGCAGATCACGACGGCTGGTACAAGCCGCAAGGCGGCTTCCGCCTGGACTGGACGCCGGGCAGCGACACGCTGACGGTGCAGGGCGATATCTATGACGGCCGCGAGAACAACGGAATCTCCGCCGACGGCCTGATTTCCGGCGGCAATGTTACCGCGAACTGGAGCCATGATTTCGCTGACGGCAGCGCGCTGCAGGTGCTGGCTTATTACGACAATGTGGAGCGCACCACGACGGGCGGAAGCGCGGGTTTCACGATCGACACTTACAACATCGATGCCCAATACAACTTCATGCTGGACGACTGGAACAATATCGTGGTCGGCGCGGGCCAGCGCCTGAGCCGCTACGCCATCACCAACCAGATCGGTCCGGTGACCTCTCTGCTGTTCATTCCCAACAAGGGCGATCTCAACCTGTCGGATTTGTTTATCCAGGATCAGATGTCGTTGTCGGACGATTTCGATCTGACTCTGGGGCTGAAGCTCGAAAACGATCCTTATTCGGGCATCACGCCAATGCCGAGCGTGCGCGCATCCTGGCGCGTGGACGACGACAATGCGCTGTGGGCAGCGATCTCCTACGCCATCCGCTCGCCGACGCCTTTCGATACCCATGTTGGCGAGAATCTCGGTCCGACGCGTTTCCTGAACGGCAGTCCCGATTTCCTGTCGGAAAAACTCAGAGCCTATGAGCTTGGTTATCGCGGGCAGCTCTCGGACAACGCATCGATCTCGCTTTCCGGCTTCTACGACGACTACGACGATCTGAAGAGCATCGAGTTCGACAGCGCCACCGTCTTCCCGCTTCACTGGGGCAATGGCATGAAAGGTCATGTCTATGGCGTGGAAGCGTGGGGCACGTATGAAGCGGCGGACTGGTGGAAGCTTTCCGCCGGGCTGAACATCCAGAGCGAAAGCTTACGCTTCAAGTCCGGGGCAAGCGGGCTTTTGGGACTTTCACAACAGGGCAACGATCCGCATCATCAGGCGTCGCTGCGTTCGTCGATGAACCTGACGGACGATCTGACCTTCGATGCGGATTTCCGTTATGTCGGGCAGCTTCCCGATCCGCATGTGGCGTCTTACGTCGAGCTCAACGCGCGGCTGGCGTGGATGGTCACCGACCGCATCGAACTGTCTCTTTCCGGCTTCAATCTTCTGCACGATCATCACGAGGAGTTCCTGCCGGGCGACGAAATCAAGCGCAGCTTCTTCGTCGACACGCGGTGGAAATTCTAGGCATGGGCCTGGCGCACATCCGCAAAGGTTTCCAGGCAGTTGCGCTGGCGCTGCTGCCCTGCGCCGTTGCGGCACCGCAGGCCAGCGCGGACGGCTCGCTCGAATATGCCGTGAAGGGCGCCTATCTCTACAAGATGCTGCCCTTTGTGGATTGGCCGCAGAACGTGTTTCCGACGCCGAACAGCCCGGTCACGATCTGTATCCTGGGTCGCGATCCTTTCGGTCCGGCGCTCGACAAAGCGGTTGCTGACCAGCATGTCGGTGCCCATCCGGTCGTTATCCGCCGCGATATCGCGCCGGGCGATACGTCCTGCCAGGTCGTGTTCGTCGACACCGACGATGCGAGCGCGATGCCGGCATTCGACGGAAGGCCCGTGCTCACGGTAACCGACTCCGGCGCGTCCGCGCATGGCGTTGTTGCGTTCGTTGTCGAGCAGAACCATGTGCGCTTCGACATCGACGACGCGATGGCGGCGAAGGACGGCCTTTCCATCAGTTCCAAGCTGCTCGACCTCGCCCGCAAGGTGAAGCCGCGAAAGGCTGCGCCATGAGCAAGTCCTACAGCGCGGCCCAATGGCGGATACCGGTGTTGCTGGCGCTGATCGCGGCGGCCTTCCTGATCTTTTCCGGCGTCGCCATCGCACTCTACGAGGAAAGCATCTACCGCGCGCAGCAGGTGAAGGATTTCACCGAGCAGGCTTCCATTCTCGCCGCCAACGAGACGGCGGCGGTGATCTTCGACGATCGCAAATCGGCGCAGGAATATGTCGATGCGATGAAGGTGAACCCTGAGCTGCAGGCGGTCGCGGTCTATAGCAGGGCCGGCCAGTTGATAGCGCAGACGTCGCGCATCGGTCCGTTGCCCTATGCACTGGATCGTGTGCCGGCATTCTCCAAGCCGGGATTGCTGGCAATCTCGGTGCCGATCGTGCAGGAAAAGGAGAAGATCGGCACGGTCTATATCTGGGCCACCGAGGAAACGCAGCAGCGCCGCATCGCGCGCTATCTCGGCATCGCCTTGCTGGTGGTGATGGGCGCGCTGGTGCTCGTGATCCTCAGCGTTTCGCAGCGGGCGCTGGCGCAGGCCAATGCGGAGCTGGAATTGCGCGCCGAGAATCTCGCCACGCTCAACGCGCAGCTTCAGCGCGAGATGGAAGAACGCCGCAAGACCGAAGAAGCATTGCGTCAGAGCCAGAAGATGGAAGCCATCGGCCAGCTCTCCGGCGGCATCGCCCACGATTTCAACAATCTTCTCATGATCGCGATGGGCAATCTTCAGCTTCTGCAGAAGCGCCTTGGCGAAGAGGCGAAGCCGCTGGCGCGTTATATCGAGTCCGCCGAGGAAGGCTTGCGCCGCGCCGCCAGTCTCACCCAGCGTCTTCTGGCGTTCGCGCGCCGCCAGCCTTTGACGCCGAAGCCGGTGAGCCTCAGCGCGCTGATCGATGGCATGCGCGAACTGATTCACCAATCCGCTGGTGCGCAGGTCGAGCTGTCGTTGAAACTCGAGGCGGGCTGGCTCACGCTCTGTGACGTGAATCAGATGGAAAACGTGATCCTCAATCTCGCCATCAACGCGCGCGACGCCATGCCGGACGGCGGGACGCTGCTGATCGAGACGAAGGATATCGCCGGGATGGCGCCGCCGCTGCCGGACGGAAATTTCGTCGCCGGCGATTATGTGGAGTTGCGCGTGCAGGACAACGGCGCGGGCATGGATGAGGAGACGCGGCGGCAGGCGATCGATCCGTTCTTCACCACAAAGCCCATGGGACAGGGCACTGGCCTTGGCCTCTCCACGGCGTTCGGTTTCGTACGCCAATCGGGCGGTTATCTCGGCATTGAAAGCGCGCCTGGCGCGGGCACCACGATCACGATCCTGTTGCCGCGCACGGCAGAAGACGAAGGCATGCAAGCATGAATGCGACAGACAATGAGAACCATGCGGTCCTGATCGCGGAAGACGAGGCGATGCTGCGCATCGTCGCCGTGGAAACGCTCAAAGACGAGGGCTTCACCGTGTTCGAGGCGGGCGACGGCGTGAGCGCGCTGGAGGAGCTTCGCAATCACCCCGAGATCAAATTGCTGATTTCCGACATCAAGATGCCGCGGCTGGGCGGTTACGATCTGGCGAAGAACGCGCTGGACCTGCGTCCGGACCTGAAAGTCCTGTTCATGACCGGCTATTCGACGGAGTCTCCGCCGGATTTCGTGCGCGCCCGCGCGATCAAGACGCTGCAGAAGCCGTTCAACGTCATCCAGCTTTCGCACGCGGCGAAAACCATGCTGGGCATCGCACCCGAGGTCTAGAACTCTTTCTCGTCCCAGCCGTGATGGCGGCAGACGACGCGCGCCAGGCGCATGAACTCGGCGTTGTGCTCGGCATTGGGCGTGTCGGTGCGCTGGCGCTGCTGATGCTGATGGATCATTTCATGGGCCATGGTGCGCAAAAGCGTGTTGGTGTGCCCCACGCAGGCCGACGAAATGCCGATCTCGTGCGAGTAGATCTTGCGGCGCGAGCCGCGATGGTAACCCACATGCAATTTGTGCCGCGACACCACGAACGTCACTTCGTCCGCATGCGGAAGATTCCAGCCGCGGAAGGGCGGCGTGGTGCGCAGAAATTCATAGGCGCCTTCTATGATTTCCGGTGTGAGACGCAGAGCCATGGGTGTCGCCTTGACGAAAAAGCCTTGAAACAAGCGGTTTTCCGACTTTATCCGTAGGCGGACGGTCGGGCTATGCGACAGTCTGGCGGGACAGCCATCTAATATTCGAATTGGTAACTGAGGCCCACGCTACTGCCGTTGTCCTGGGCAGCATTACCCTTGGTAACCGTCGCATTTGTGACGGTGCTGAGGGTTGCCTGGGCCTTCAGGCGGCGGGTGATGTCCACCTGGACCTGCACCTGGGTTCCGCCCGACAGATTCTGTCGCGCCCCGACATAGACGTTTCGGGCGACATATTTTCCGGCCTCCACGGAGGTTTCTCCGCTGTTGCCAGATGCTCCGCCTACGGACAATCTGTCCAGTCCCAAACCCTTGCGGATCGCGCTCATCGGGCTGAATCCGTTGCCGATGCCGCCCAGCGAGGCCAGCGCCTGGGCAATCTCGGCGAGCTGCAACGGCGAAAGCTGTTTGACGCTTTGCTGGAAGAGAAGATGCGCGAGCACCTCGTCCTGCGGCAGTTGCGGCGAGCTGGAAAGCGCGATCGTCGGCGCGGAGGCATAACCGCCCACGGTGAGTGTCGCGGTGACGCCGCCCGATGTCGTGGACGCGACGAAGTCCAGCGTCGGATCGAGCTTGTTGCGCACGCCGGTGCCGTTGAAGCCGATCTTGCCGGAGGTGAAATTGAGCGTCTGCCCCGCGATGCTGAAGGTGCCGCGCCGCATGTCGAAATGTCCGCTGGCGAAAGGTGTCGCGGTGGTGCCGGTGAGATGAATGCGGCCGGACACTTCCGCGTCGATACCATGTCCGCGCACGAAGATCTGTTCCGGTGCCGACACCGTCATGTCGAGCGCGATACGGCTGGCCGGTTGCGGTGGCGGCGGCGGCGCCTGTCCGCGGCGGCGCACATCCAGCACCGCGACCTGCGGGGGGAATTTGTCCGGCAGGTTGATCTCGCCTTCGAGCACGCGGATACGGCCGGAGAGATTGAGATCGCCTTTCAGCTTGCCGGTGAGCTTCGCATTGCCGGAGAGCGTGGCCGTCAGCATGTCGCTCGCGACCGGACGCGCATTCTTCGCCTCGATCGAAATATCGACCGGCATGCCCGGCGAAGCCAGATCGATCGATCCGCTGCCGGTGATGCTGCCGCTGCCGGCGCGCGCGGAGAGCTGGGTGATGCGGATCATGTCGCCCTGTGCCTGGAACGCCGCCGTGATCGCGCGCACGCGGATGCCTTGCGTGAAATCCTGCAACTCGCCGTTCGCCAGATTGCCGCCGCCGGTCGCGCGCGGTGCGGCATAGGTCCCTGTCAGGTGCATATCCAGCGTGAGCGTGCCCTTCGCTTGCCGCCCGCTCGCGGTGAGAATGGGATTGAGAAGCGCAAGATCGGCATTGCCGGCCACGCGCAGCGCCATCGGCTTGGCGGTGTCGAGCGGTGCTTCGCCGGCGAGCGTGAGATGCGCGGCGTTTCCGGCTGCCAGCGTTGCGTTCACCGTCGCGCTCTTGCCATGCAGTGTGGCATGGGCATCGAGATCTGCGGATCCTGTCGCCCTGGACATGCCGACCGCGCGCAATCCGCGGCCTTGCAGTGCGATCTTGCCCTGCGGTGCGTCGAGCGTTCCGGTGAGTTGTGCGTTCGCCGACAGCGTTCCTTCGGGCGCCAGTTGCGGCACGAACCGCGTCAGCGCTTTCATCGGCACGTCGTTCAAAACCACGGACGCATCGAGCTTGGGCGTGAAGCGCCCGGATATGGCGAGATCGCCGCCCGCCAGTTTCGCCGCGAGCTTGTCCACCGCGAGCCCCTTGGCGAAATCGACCGTGGCGGGCGCTTTCAATGTCAGTTCTTCGTCCTGCCAGCGCCCGGAGAAGGATTGCAGCGACAGCTTGTTCTTCCCCGTGTCGACCACCGCCGTTGCGACGGCATGCGCCGGATTGCCCGCGCTGTCGCGCATATCGGATTTGAGCGCCACGGCGAGCCTGTCGAGAGGGCCTTTCAGTGTTGCCGTCCCGCTGCCGGTCGCTCCAGATGCGGCGATCTTCCGGGCATCAAGTTTCAAGTCGAATGAGGGCCTGCCGAACGGATTCGCGACGGTGCCTTCCATCGTCAGCGCATCGGCTTTCATATCGCCACTGCGCAGGCCGGCGGCTTTCATATGAATGGCCGCAAGGGATTTTCCGCCGCGCGTATCGGCATCCACCGTCGCAGTGAGGCTGCCTTCGAGCCGGGTGCCGATGAAGTTGGTCAGATCGGAAAGCCGCTTCAGCGCGATATCGACGCGGCCCGTCACATCGCCGTTCGGCGGCAGCTTGAGATCGGCGTGCGCGTGCAGAGATTTCCAGTCCGCCGCGAGCTTGGCGTTCCGGATCTTGCCGGTTGTCGCAAGCGCGCCATCGAGCGAAAGCGGCGCGCCATCCAGTGCACCGCCGGCGCGGATTTGCGCGGTGGAGGGATTGGGCAGGCCGTCGATGCCGAGACTGAAGCCGATGCGCTGCCGCGCAAAGCCATTGCTGGCGATGTTTGCGCTGCCGTTCGCCTTGATCGTCGCCGATGTCGTGGGACCGGTCAGCGTTGCATTCAGTGACAGGTCGCCATTGAGCGTCGGTGCCAGCCGCGCGATATCCGGCAGGCCGAGCACGATGGTGTAGTTCAGCGTATCGCTGCGCAACGTGCCTTTGATGTCGCTCGTGAAGCCTGCGCCGCGCAAAGCCAATGTCGAATAGGAAATATCCGAGCCGGCGATGTTCGCGCGCAGCGCCAGGGTCGCGTTGCCGCCGAGCAGCCGGGCGACAAGTCCCGCGCCCGCCATGTGCAGATTGCCGTCCAGCGTGACGGCGGTGAGCCCGGCGTTCTGCTGTGCGTGGACATTGATGCGCGCTGCGCCGCCGAGTTCGGTCCCCGCCAATTGCGAGAACGGCGCGAGCGACGGAATGATGACGGCCGCCGCAAGGCTCTGGCTCCCGGCAGTGCGCGCGTTGCCGGTGATGTTCAGAACCGGATGCATCAATGCGAAAGCGATGGGGCGCGCGGGAGCATTGAGATCGGCATGTGCTTTCAGGACGACGGGCACGCTCGCGAGCAGATCGGGGCTGGAGCCCGGAAGGCGCAGCGCGGTGGCGGTTGCCGTCAGATCGGCCACGCCGCTATTGCCGGTGACGTCGGCGGAAATCTGTGCCGAAGACGCGCCCGCCGCCCGCACATTTTCCAGGCGCAATTTCGCATCGATATTCGGTTCATCGAACGATCCGTGGATATGACCGTTCAGCAGCAGCGATTGCCATGCGATGTCGGCGCGTGGCTGCATGGCCGGTGCGTGCGCGAAAAAGTCGATTGCCGCGGTGCGGCTCGCCAGTGCGATGGTGCCGCGCCCCGATGCGCGCAGTGCACCTGCCGAAAGATCGAGGGTGAGGGTGTTCTGCGCGCGATCGCCGCCGGCGACCGCTTCCACATTGATGGGACCGAGGCCCGGCAATCCCGCGAGCGCGGCGAGAATGCCGCCCGTGTTTTCGTGGATACTGACGGCGCCGTTCGCGACGTCCTGCTCGATATGGCCGTTCACGCGGTAGCGGTCCGGGCCGTCCAGCCGTGTCATGGTCAGATCGGCACTTAGCTGGTGGATCGACTCGTAGTGTAGCGATCCGTTCGCCGTAAGCAGCGCGGCATGGCCGATGGCAGGCTTGGCGATCTCGATCCGTGCCACGGCGAGCCGGCCGATGTCGATGATGGGCGCGGTCCCTTCGCTGCTTTCTTCGGAGATGGGCATGCGCAACAGCGCGACCTTGGCGGCGCGAACATCGTGGACCGCGATGTGATTGTTGATGGCTGAAAGCGCGGACCAGTCGAGGGACAGACCTTCGATGCGCAGCCAAACGCCTTTCGTATCGCTGATTTCGACCAGATCGGCTTGTAGTTTGTCCGGCAATTCGCCGCGCAATCCTTTCACGTTGACGGTCTGGCCGGAAAGCGGCGTGACGAGCGCTTCCAGCGTGGAATGTCCCGGCCCTGTGTTCAGCAGCGCCAGAAGCACAAGCGCGATGCCGACCAGCGCGGTGAGAAACCACCGCAACCCCGTCATCGCCCTGTTCATCCCTATCGGCATCAGAACGCCTGTCCCAGTCCGATATAGATTTCGAACTTGTCGCCCTTCGGCACCGGATTGAGCGGCACCGCGAAATCCACGCGCACCGCACCGATAGGCGTATAATAACGCGCGCCGATGCCGGCACCCACGCGCACATCGCCCGTGAAGGGCGCGCCCGTGCTCGCCTGGCCGGCATCGACAAAAGCCGCGCCGCCCCAGTCTTCGCCGATACGCTGGCGGAATTCGATGCTCGCCGCGTCCACGGATTTCGCGCCCACCGGATTGCCATCGGGGAATTGCGGGCCGATGGACTGATAGGCGAAGCCGCGCACCGTTGCGCTGCCGCCGGCATAGAGCCGTTGGTCCGGCGGCACGGAAAGATTGGAGCCGCCGAGAATGCTGCCGGCCAATCCGCGCAACGCGAGAACCGAGCGGCCTTCGCTGCCGAAATCGAAATAGGTGGATGCGGATGCCTGCGCCACGAAGAAAGTGAGGTTGCTGCCGCCGAACGACTGCGTCGGCGTCAGCGCGGCGGACGCGCGCAATCCGCTGGTGGGATCGCGCAGGACATCGGTGATGCCGGTCGTGTCGTAGCTGACCGTCAGCGGCAGGGCGACGAGCTCGTAAGTTGTGCTTGTGCCTCCCTGCGTGACGTCGTCATGCGCATAGGAAAGACCGACACTGCCGGTCCATTCCGGCGTGAATTTGCGGCGCAGGAAGCCTGCGACGGTTTCCACTTTCTGATCGTAGGCGTCGAGCTGCTGCTTGATGCCGGAGACGTCGAACTCCAGCGTCTGGTCCGGGCGCAGGAACAGCGGCTTGATGAACTGCGCGGAGAGCGTGTAGCCCAATCCCGACGTCGCGTTGCCGAGGCCGGTGCCCGCCACGGTGAGATTGAGTTGCTCGGCATTGCCGAAGAGATTGCGGTGCGACCAGGTCGCCGAAAGACTGATGCCCAGATCGGTTGAGTAAGTGCCCGTGAGCGCCACGGCGTGCTGCTTGCGCTCCTGCACATCGAACACCAGCGCGATGCGGCCATCCGGTGACAAATGATCTGCTGCGCGCACGCTGACGCCGGAGAACACACCGAGCTTCGTCAGCGCCTGGCGCGCGTCTTCAATCTTGCTCGGCCGGTAGCGGTCGCCGGGATGAACCGTGAGCGCGCGGCGTGCGAAGTCCTCGTTGACGTCCTTCAGGCCCTTGAAGCTGATTTCGCCGATGTCGACTTGCGGGCCGGCATCGACATGGAATGTGAGATCGAGCTTGTGAGCGCTCTCGTCGAGATAGGCGACAGGCGCATCCACTTTGGCCAATGCATAGCCGTCTTCGAGAAGGGCGTTCAGGAGTCGCGATTGCCCGTCGAGCACATTGCTCGCAACGGCAGGGTCGCCGGAGTTAAGGCCGAGCGCGCCTCTGTCCCGGTCCGGCAACGCGCCATCTATAGTGATGTCGCCCAGCCGGAAGAGCGGGCCCTTGTCGACTGCGACTTTCACATCGACGGATGTGCCGTCCGGCACACCGTCCAGATAAGCGGGCAGATCGGGATCGTTCACGCCATGCCCACCGACGGTGATCGCGATCTTCGCATCGTAATAGCCGAAACTGTCGAGCACGGTTTGCAGGCGCTGGATGTCGCTGCGCGCGCGCTCCACCAGCGCGAAGGGCGGAACCGGGACCTTGCCGTGAAGCGTGACGAGCTGCGCGCTGCCGTTCAGCGTCGCATCCAGATCGCCGATGCCGGTGGACGCAATTGTCACCTGATAAGGCTGTGGATCGGCGGCGCGTGCGGACGTCCCGCTGGCCAGAATCAACAGGCACAACAGGATGCCGCGCCGGTCTCGGCATCGCTTCAAATCAAATCCTCTTGGCCACAGGCGCGTAAGCCTCTTGAGCGATAGGAAGCGGCGGTATGCGCCGTCAACCGCGGATTGCCCCGGAATTGCGATTCATTATTATACGCTGTTTTCCCAAACCTGACTTGCCCGTCACCGATAGTGCGCGTGGGAAATCGCGGGCAGGCCGGGCGGGGGCGCGCTGTGTGGGAAAACCGCCGATGTCCCAAAAGGGCGCGGGGGCAGGTCCTATTTTTGTCACAGGGTTCCGCCGTGATAGCGGCGCTATCCTACGGCGACGGCGCATGCTTCACATATTCGCGTCCGAGCCCGGTTTCGGGAGGGCTTGGAACAAACATTTGGCTGTGGCATTTCTCGAACAATGATTACGGGTTTTTCAGCCCTGTAATATCGTGCGGATAAAAAACGCGACGCAGCCCAGCCGGTGAATGCATCGCCTCCAGGAGGAAGCATTCGATGTCCGAGTGGAGCGACGCACATGTGCAAACGAACATCTGGCTTGATGACGCTTCGCAAACTCCGGTCACTCGACCTGACCGTCCTTGTCGTGTTGGCGCCGGCAGCGCTCAGCGGTTGCACGGGCATGAAACATCCGCCTGAGGTCGCGCCGCCGCCGGTTGCGTCCGCGCCGTCTGTGCGTCCGGTACCGGCGCCGCGCACTGCTGCCATCAAGGCGAAGAAGATGCCGCACGATCTGCGTCCATCGGATGTGGACACATCCCCGCCGCCGGTGCTCAGAACCGCCTCCATCGATCCGAAGAGTCTTCTTGGTCTCGATCCCGACAGTGTCGAGAAACGGCTGGGTCCACCCGCGCGGATGGAAAACAACGCCCTTTCGCACGAGTGGGTCTATTCCGTTTCGGGCTGCTCGTTCCGCATCTTCTTCTACCCGAACGTGAATTCGACATCTTTTCGCGCTCTGAAATACGGAAGCACGAAGAACAACGGCGAATCGCTCGATAGTTCCGATGCCTGCGTGCGCAAGATCCTGACAGCGAGGAACAATGCAGACTGATCTCTCCCCTGCGCGCGGCCATGTGATGGTTGTGGACGACGACGCCCTGTTCCTGGAGTCGGTGAGCACGAATCTTTCCAATGCCGGCTATCGCGCCAATCCCTTCCTCGGTGGCGAAGAAGCCGTCGGTTACCTTTCGGAGAACCGCGACGCCGATCTGCTGCTGCTCGACTGGAAGATGCCCGGCATCACCGGCATCGAGGTGATGCAACGTCTGCGCGCGGAGAACATCGACATCCCGATCATCTTCCTCACCATGCTGAGTGATCAGATTTACGAGGAAGCGGGACTTCTGGGCGGCGCGGTGGATTTCATCGAAAAATCCCGCAGCTTCGCGATCCTCCTGCGCCGTATCGAACTCATTCTCTCCGGCGAGAAAAGCCGTAGCAGCGCGGACAGCGCCGCCGGCGCGCCGGACACGCTCACCACCGGCGGCCTTACCTTGCGCTACGACTCCCGCCGCGCGCTTTGGCGGCAGACCAACGTGAATCTCACACTCACCGAGTTCAATATCGTGGCTTATCTCGCGGAGAACGCCGCCCGCGACGTGAGTTATCGCGAGATCTACGACATCGTGCATGGCGAAGGCTTCATGGCTGGCGACGGCGAGATCGGTTTCCGCACTAATGTGCGCGCTTTCATCAAGCGCATCCGGCAGAAATTCCGCGACGTGGATTCGCATTTCTCCAGCATCAACAACTATCCGGGCTTCGGCTACAGGTGGCGGGATGGAAGCGAGCAATAGACGCGCGCTGTCGAATCTCGTTCATTCCTTTTCGGTAAAGCTGCTTCTCCTGGCGCTGATCCTTTTGTCGGTGCCGCTCATTCTCTATTGGCAATTCGGCCGCGCAGAGCAGGAGCAGGAGCGGCTGCTCTCCAACGCCGTGGACCAGACCAACCGCGTCACGGCCGTCTTGCTCACACCGCGCTTCGAGCGCTTCTCGGTCGAGCCTGCGCATCTGTTGCAGAATGCAATGGCACAGGCCGCCGGCGGACACACGCATATCAAGGTGCTTATGCGGCTGGCAGGTTCGCCGCCCGATGGTTTTATTTATGTGGCGTCAACGCCCGTTTTTCCGAAGGACTACCTGGAGCGCGAGCGCACCCAACTGATCCGTTCCGGCATCTTCAAGCTTCTCGCACCCACCTGCGATGGCACCACCAACCTGGGCAAGCGCTTCGTGAACCCCGAGGGCGGACAGGAAGTGCTCACGGCGATGACGCCGGTACACGTCAACGGAAATTGCTGGGTGGTCATCAGCTCGGAGAACGCGGCAAGCCTCACGCAATGGCCGGTGGGATCGACATTCTGGAAAACGCCGGTGCTGCGGATCGCGGCAAGTATCTACCTTCTCAGCACGATCCTTCTCATCTGGCTGTTCTTCCACATGTGGCGGAACGTGGAGCGGTTCCGGCTCGCCGCGCGCCGCATTCGCCTGCACGAGAACGCGCTGGTCTCGTTCCGGCAACTGAACACCATCCCCGAGCTGACGCGGGTGACGGAAGATTTCGATTCCCTCGTCGATACGCTGATCGCCTCGCAGAACCGGATCCGCGAAGCCGCAGAAGAGAACAGCCATGCGCTGAAGACACCGATCGCGGTCATCGCGCAATCGGTGGAGCCGCTGAAGCGCGCGGTGCCGCCTTCAGACGCGATTGCCAACCGCAGCATCACGCTCATCGAGCGCGCGGTGATGCGGCTGGACGCGATGGTGAACGCTTATCGCGATCTGGAGAATGCGGCCGCCGATCTCATCTTCCCGGCACGAAGCCCGACCGATCTCTCCGCGTTGCTGCGCACCAGCCTGCCGGCTTATGAGAACATCCTCGCCGCACAGGGCAAGCGCCTGGTGATGGCCGTGGATGACGATGTCATCGCCCTTGCGAGTGATGAGCTGATGGAGCCGGTGATCGAGAATCTTCTCGAGAACGCGGCGAGCTTCACGCCGGAAAACGGCGTCATCGAAGTGCGCCTCGCGCCGCAGGACGGCAAAGCGTGCTTCAGCGTTATGGATCGCGGGCCGGGCGTCGCGCCTGAACTTCTGCGGCGCATCTTCGATCGTTCCACGAGTTTCCGCGACGCGCCGGATTCCACGACCGTGCATCAGGGTCTCGGACTTTGGATCGTCAAGCGCAACATCGAAGCGCTCGGTGGAACCGTTGTTGCGCACAATCGTCCGGACCACGGACTTGAAGTTATCGTGCGACTTCAACTCGCAAGCTGAGCGTCGCAAAAACGCGCAGCCTTTGTCCCATCTTTATCACACTATTCGGTGAACTTCGTTCGCTAGCATCCCATTGTGCAGCACAGCAATGGAGATCTGACGCTGCCTGATTGGCGGGATGCCCGCGGTGTTCGCTCACGTCGATAAGGAACCATCGCGAATCTACGCGCGCGTCCCGCCGAGCGCCGATTGAATAACAGTTGGAGATTTGTCATGGCGATTTCTCGCAAACCGCTATATGCGGCAGCTTTGTGCTCGCTGATGCTATCGGTATCGGCCTGCGCCAATGGACCCGTAGCCGGCTCGGCCGACGCGTTGCAGCAAGCGGACACCGCAGCGCAGGATTACCAGCTCGCCAGCGGCGACAAGGTGCACATCGATGTCTTCGGTGAAGGCAATCTGAGCGGCGATTATGTCGTGGGGCCGGACGGGAAGATCACATTGCCGCTTGCGGGGCAGGTCGCCGCTGCGGGCCTGACGATCCCGCAATTGCGGCAATCGGTGGTGACGACACTGTCGCACGGCTATGTGCAGAACCCGAATGTCACGATCTCCAGCCTCGATCTGAGGCCGTTTTATATCCTGGGCGAAGTGAACAAGCCGGGGCGCTATTCCTTCGAGCCGAACCTGACAGTCATGGCCGCGGTCGCGACGGCGCAAGGATTCACCTATCGCGCCGATCAGTCGGACGTCTACATCCGCCACGCGCGCGATGCGTCTGAAAAACAATACGACCTGACATCTACGCTTGCGGTCCAGCCGGGGGACACCATCCGCATCAGCGAACGCTACTTCTGAGCTCGCACACAAAGGATGCCCAATGAACCTGGTTCCCAGCGCTGCTTCCGGACTGCCGGATCACTATATCGATCCGTCGCAGATTCATCCGCAGGGTGAAGACAACGCCAAGATATTCCTGATCGATATCCTGGCGGCGATCCATCGCAACCGCAGGCTCGCGCTGTTCGTGGGCAGCGCTGCGGCTGTGGCGGTGCTTGTCTTCACCTTCTTCCTGACGCCGATGTATCAGAGCACCGCGACAGTGATGCTAGACACGCGGCACCAGCAGGTGGTCGACCTGCAAGCCGTTCTTTCCAACCTGCCATCCGACACTTTCGTGGTGGATTCGGAAGTGGAGGTGCTGCAATCGCCGGCGCTTGCCCATCGGGTGATCGCCAAGCTGCATCTGGAGAACGATCCCGAATTCAACGCCGCGCTGCGCCCGCAGAATCCCATCAGCTGGGCGATGAGCGCCGTGAAAACGGGCATTCGCGACGTTCTGGTCTATCTCGGTGTCGAACCGGCGACCGATGTCGCCAGCGCGGATCGCACCCTGGAAAGCGTGACGGAGGCGTTCGAGAAGAATCTCACGGTGACGCGGCAAGGGCTGACCTATGTCATCACGGTGGGCTTCTGGTCGGAAGACGCCGCCAAAGCGGTTCGTATCGCCAACGCCGTGGCGCAGACCTATATCGAGCAGCAGAAGGACATGAAGGCCGCCGCCACGCGCCAGGCCAACGTCCTGATCGCCAAGCATGTGGATCAGCTGAAAAAGCAGGTGCATGACGCCGAGCAGGCGGTCGCGGACTACAAGAGCAAGCACGGGCTGCTGAACGCGGTCGGCGCGCCGCTGACCGAGCAGGAAATTACCGCGCTCAACACCCAGCTCGCGTCGGCGCAGGCGCAGCAGGCGGAAGAAGAGGGCAAGCTTGCTGCGGATCTGCAGCAACTTCACAGCGGTGGCACGGGCGGCGTGGGACAAGCCGCGATGTCGGATACCGTGCGCGAACTGCGCGGGCAGCAGGCCACTTTGCTGCAGCAATACGCGGACCTGTCGAAGCGTTATGGCCCCAAGCATCCCGAGCTGATCAAGGTCCACAATCAGCTTGCCGCGATCAACGGTGCCATTTCGGCGGAAGTCACGCGCATCATCAGTCAGCAGAAGGCCATGACATCGGCCGCGCAGCAGCGCGCAGCGTCGCTCGCCGCCAGCGTCAACCGCGACCGCAACACGCTTGCGCTCAACAACACGGCCGGCGTGCGGCTTGCCGAGTTGCAACGCGATGCCGACGCGGTGCGCGGCGTCTATGAGTCGTTCCTGACCCGGCTCAAGCAGACCGACGCGCAGGCGGACATCCAGGATGCGGATGCGAACGTCATTTCGCCGGCGACCATTCCGCTGAAGCCTTCGCGTCCGTCATGGATGCTGGCGGCTGCGGCGGCGCTGCTCGCCGCGGCGTTCGCCAGCGCCAGCGCGATCCTGCTCAAGGAGTTCATGGACCGCGGCGTGCGCTCGCCGGATGAAGCGGAAGCCGCTGTGGGCATGCCGGTGATCGCGATCGTTCCGCGCATCGCCAAGGCCGATCCGGTGTCCTATGTGGTCAAACGACCGATGTCGGATTTCGCCGAAGCGATCCGCAATCTGCGGACCTCGCTGTTCCTGTCGCGCACGGGCACGCCGCCGAAAGTCGTGGCGCTGATGTCCGCGCTGCCGAACGAAGGCAAGACGACGACGACACTGGCGCTGGGACGGCAAGCCGCTGAGTCCGGTGCGCGCGTGGTCATCATCGACGCGGATATGCGCAAGCGCGCGATGTCGTCTTATGTGCGCCAACCCATCCGCGATGGACTGGTGGAGCTGCTGGACGGTTCGGCGCCGCTGGAAAGCTGCCTCTATCACGACCCGCTCTCCAACGCGATGATCCTGCCGATCGCCAACGGCGACATGGCGGGACGCGACATTTTCTTCAGCCACGATCTGGGCCGCGTGTTCGATCAATTGCGCAAGCGGTTCGACATCGTGCTGGTCGACACCGCGCCGCTTCTGCCGCTGGCGGAGCCGCGTGTGGTGGCAAGCCATGCCGACTCCATCGTGATGCTGACGCGCTGGCACGAGACGCCGCGCAGCGTGATGCAGGAAGCCGCGCGCCTGATCCGCACGCTCGACGTGCCCGTCACGGGCATGGCGCTGACCTATGCCGACATGAAGTTGATGGACTCGTTCGGATATGCCGCGCGATCGCACGGCCAGCGCGCGAGTTATGCCAATTATTACATAAGCTGAGGAAATGCACAGGGGAGGGCAAGGGGATCGTTCGTTATCGGAGTTGAACAATGAGCATGCTGACAACCCCCTGGTACCAGACCCGATCGTATCAACCGGTTCGTGTTTCGCGTCTTCATCTGACGCCGAAACTGTTGTTCGACGTTGTCGCAGCGAGCGCAGCGCTTCTGCTGCTGTCGCCGCTTCTGCTTCTGGCGGCGATTGCGATCAGGCTGGAGAGCAAAGGGCCGGTTCTGTTCACACAGACGCGCTATGGTTGGGACAACCGGCCGTTCCGCATCTACAAATTCCGCACGATGTGGACGCATCTGGGCGATGCGCGTGGCGTCAGCCAGACGCAGGAAGACGATCCGCGCATCACGCCTTTGGGCCGTTTCCTGCGGCGCACAAACATCGACGAGCTGCCGCAGCTTCTGAACGTCATCAAAGGCGACATGTCACTCGTGGGGCCGAGGCCACATGCGGTGGGCATGCTGGCGGGCGGCGCGCTGTATGAAGATCTGGTGCCGTTCTACTTCCGGCGTCACCGCGTGCGGCCCGGCATCACGGGACTGGCGCAGGTGCAAGGCTATAGAGGGCCCACCGTCGATCCTTTGCATGCGCGGATGCGCGTGCGGCTCGATCTCGCCTATTGCCGGCACAACAGCCTCGCGCTCGATATCGGGATCATCCTCAAAACGCTGCGGCGCGAGCTCGGCCATGGCACGGGGCTCTGATGTCGGCCACACCTGTTTCCCTGCAATCCGGTGCCGATGACATCCGGATCGCCGGTCTTCGGCTGGCGCAGGGTGTCGGCAAGGCATCCGTTGCCACCGGGCATATCGCCATCGTGCTGCACGACCTTCGCGGCGGCGGCGCGGAGCGCGCCGTGCTCCGGCTGGCGCGCGGCATGGCGGCGGCGGGACGCGATGTCGAACTCATTCTCGTGCGCGGTGAAGGTGCCTACCTTGGCGAGATACCACCGGGCATCCGGCTGAAGGTGCTCGATAAGCCGCGCGTTTCGCAGGCGATTGGCAAGCTTGCGATGCATTTCCGGCGCACGCGCCCGCGCGCCGTCCTCTCCGCGCTCACGCACATGAATCTGGCCACCGTGGCCGCGGCGCGCCTGTCGCGTGTTCCGATGCGTCTTGTGTTGTCGGAGCGCAACCAGATCTCATCCAAGGCGCGCGAAGCGGCCGGCACGTGGCAGAAGTGGCTCTATCGCGCCGTGCCGCGTGTCTATCGCGCGGCGGATGCGATCGTTGCGGTGTCGGGTGGTGTCGCCGCGGATCTGGCGACCTTCGGCCGCCTTTCCGAAAAGAAGATCAGCGTCATCCACAACCCGGTGTTCGATGTCGATGTCGAAATCCGCGCGCAGGCACCGGTGGCGCATCCCTGGTTCGAGCGGAAAGGGCCGCCCATCATCGTCGCCGCGGGGCGGCTGCATCGCCAGAAAGGATTCGACATCCTGCTGGAAGCTTTCGCCCTGGCGCGGGCGGAGGTGGATTGCCGCCTCGTCATTCTGGGCGAAGGCCCGGAACGCGCCGCGCTGCTGGCGACTGCGGAGCGTCTTGGCCTTGCCTATGACATCGACATGCCGGGCTTTGCGGAGAATCCGTTTCCGCTCATGCGGCGCGCGGGCGCGTTCGTGCTGTCGTCGCGCTGGGAAGGTTTCCCGAACGCCCTTGTTGAAGCGATGGCGTGCGGCGCGCCGGTGATTGCAACCGATTGTCCCAGCGGGCCGCGCGAAATCCTGGGCGGCGGGCGCTATGGAACGCTCGTTCCGCCTGAAAATGCGCAGGCGCTGGGCCGCGCGCTCGTCGCAACACTCACATCGCGGCCGGATACGCAGATTTCGGAGACGCGCGCGCAAAGCTTCAGCGTCGCAGCCGCCGCCAC
This sequence comes from Rhizomicrobium sp., assembly GCA_036569005.1. Classification (GTDB taxonomy): domain Bacteria; phylum Pseudomonadota; class Alphaproteobacteria; order Micropepsales; family Micropepsaceae; genus Rhizomicrobium. Next base: position 36,519 of record DATCRK010000023.1, read on the forward strand.
GCAATATCTCGACGTGCTGGAAGGCTGACATGCAAGCGCGGCTTCTCCCAGTGCAAGGCGTACCACCGCCGCCGGGGCGGCTAGAGAGCGCTTACATATTCGTCGCGCTCTTGCTGGTGACGCAGGCGCTGGAGCCGCTGCTGCTGATCGGTTCGTCGGGCAGCGACGATGCGTTGAGCGATTCTAATCCCGCTTCGCTTTTGTCGGCGCTTGCGATCTATGTCGTGGCGCTGGTGATCCTGCTGCGCCATCCCAGGCGGGTGCTCGACACCGTCCGGAGCAATCTTTTGCTCGTGGCGGTTTTCGCGCTGCCGGTGCTGTCGGTCGCCTGGAGCGTCGATCCGGGCACGACCTTCCGCCGCGCGGCGGCGCTGCTGATGACGGGTGTGTTCTGCATCTACATCGCCCAGCGTCTTTCTCCGGAAGATTTCGTGCGTCGGCTTTTGTTCGCGCTGTTCGTCGGCGGCGTGCTGAGCATCCTTTACACCCTCGCCGATCCGCAGCAGGCCATCGAACATTCGATGATCAACACCGGTTCGTGGAAGGGTGTTTACGGACACAAGGCGATCCTGGGCCGCATCGCGGCGATCGCGGTCACGGTCTCCGTCTATGTGCGGCCGCGCCATCGCTGGGAGCGGCCGATGCGCTGGGCCACCATCGCGATCTTCCTTTTCCTCAGCATCAAGTCGCAATCGCGCGCGAGCTGGCTGATGATGATGGGCGGCTTCGCATTCATGTTCCTGATCGCGATCCTGCGCAACAAGCGCCTGTCGAGCGGCGTCAAACTCGCCATCGCGCTGACGCTGGGATTCTCCGTGCTTGCGGCAGCGGCGCTGTCTTTCGATTTCATCATCGCCCAGCTGGGACGCGACGATACGTTCTCCGGCCGCACGACGCTCTGGACGGGCGCTATCGCCGTCGCCAAGGCGAGCCATCCCATCCTCGGCGCGGGTTATCGCGCATTCTGGACGGATGCGGGCGCGGGCGGTGTGCGCGAATATGTGCTCGATTGGGCGCGACTGCCGGCGCACGGCCACAACGGTTATCTCGATGTGTGGCTCGATCTCGGCGTGCCTGGCGTCCTGCTGTTCGCTGTTTTTGTGATGGTCACGATTGTCCGGCTCGCATCGCGCGTGCTGCGCGAGCCCGGCGAACCTGCCTGGGCGGCATTCAGCATCTTCTTCTTCGTCTTCCTGCTGAACAATTTCTCGGTGACGGTGGCGTTCAAGCACACCGACATCGCCTGGATCTTCGCGGTGCTCGCGTGCCTCTACACGCATGGCTGCGTCGCCGCGCGGTTTCCGATCACGGCCCGCGTCCGGTTTCCACGAGTCGAACCGACCTTTGGACCTCAAACTGTTGGATGGAATGCTCATGCGCGCGCGCCTCTATAGAACACTGCCTTACAAGATGATCGCGGTGGCGTCGCACGCCGCCGATCCGGACGTGTGGCCATACTATGCGGACCGCATCGGCCGCAGGATCACCGGCCGCAAGCTGCGGTTCTTCACGCATGAGGAGACGGAAGCGGTTTATGGTGCGCATGCGCACGATCTTGTGACGGCATTGCGCGCCATCGGCGTGAACACGCTCATCCACGATCCGCGCGCGGTGCATCCGTCGCTGTTCGAACGCGGGCGGCAGCGCATCGACCGGCTGGCGGTTCCGTTCCATCAGCTTGGATTGGCCGGATCGTCCGATCTGCGTCTCGCCTATTCGGCGGCGGTGGGCGTCGGCGCGCGCGACATTCTGGAGACCGGCGTCGCGTTGGGCTGGTCGTCGCTTGCATTCCTGAAGGCCACCGAGCGTACGCAGGGGCGATTGGTCAGCGTGGATCTGCCTTATCCGTTTTTGATCGGTCATTCCTGGGTTGGCGCCGCCGTGCCGGACGACATGCGCGCGCGCTGGACATTGCTGCGCCATTCCGACCGGCGCGGCATCCCCAAGGCGCTGCATCTCTCCGATGGCTACGACCTGATTCACTACGATTCCGACAAGACGCAGGAAGGCCGGCGCTGGGCTTATCCGCGGCTGTGGCGCGCGTTGCGTCCCGGCGGCGTGCTGATCTCCGACGATGTCGGCGACAACGAAATCTGGGCCGAATTCTGCGAGAGCGTCGGTGCGCCGCTGATCGTCGTGCGCCGCCATCGCGCCTATTCCGGATTGATCCGCAAAGCGGACGCCGCTGCGTCCGTACGGTTGAGCGCATGAGGATATCCGAATGACGCAACCTTTCACCATCGGGTTTCCCTATGCGGCGGATCGCTTCGGCGGCAGCAATGCGTCGTCTCTCGTGCTGGCACGCGCGCTTCAGGACGCGGGACATCGCATCCACGTGCTGGTGCACGGCCGGGAAGGGCGTGTTGCGGATGAAGCGGCAGAGCTGGGATTGGCGGTCACCCATCTGCCCGCGTTGACCGGCCTTCCGGGTTATGCGCGGCCGGATCGTTTCCGCATCGAGCAGATGCGCGCCTTTCCCGCGAGTTGCGCTGCGATCAACCGGCTTGGCCTCGATATCGTGCATACCAACGACATCGCCATGCTGCGCGGCTGGTCCATGCCGTGCTTCGCCACGTCGACGGCGCTGGTGGCGCATTGGCGCTCCAATTTCCGCGACAGCTGGTCGGTCAAGACCTCGTTGCGTATTGCCCGCGCGGTGATCGCGGTGTCGCAATACAGCTTCGACAAGCTTCCCGCATGGGTGCAGGCCAAGAGCGTGGTCGAATACAACGCTTTCGATCTGCAGATTTCGCCGGAAGAGGCGCGCAGCGCCCGTGCGCAGATCCGCGCATCCCTGGGTCTTCCCTCCAATGCGGCGCTCATCGGCGTCTTCGGCAATCATATCAAGCGCAAGCGCACGCATGTGCTTGCCGATATTCTCCACGCTATTCGGCACACAGCGGACGGCCGTCCGGTGTATGGCGTCGCCTGCGGCGCGCATGCCGAGCCTTACGACGAGGAACTGGACACGAAGATCGGACGGTTCGACCTGCAGCAGCGCCTCTTTCGTCCCGGCTTCGTGCGACCGGTGAAGAACTGGATGGTGGCTTGCGATGTCGTTCTTGCGCCGGCCGTTGATGAGCCGCTGGCGCGCAATGTTCTGGAGGCGCAAGCTCTGGGCGTGCCTGTGGCTGTCTCTACCGACGGCGGCCTGAAGGAATTGGTCCATCACGGCGAAAACGGGTTGCTTTGCGATCCCTACGATGCGGCCGGCTGGGAGCGCGCGACCCGGCTGCTGCTCGAGGATCGCGATCTTGCGAACCGGCTTGCGCAAAACGGCCGTGCGACCGTGGCAGGCTTGGCGCCCGCGCTGCACGCCCAACGCATCACCGCGATCTATCGCGGCCTCTTTGATCGAACCAACACCCGGAAAGCCGCATGAGCATGCTGCAGCAGAATGTCATCACTTATATGGAACGGCATGCGCCGCAGGCGCTCGCATTTTGGGTCGAGGATCGCGTATCCGACGGCGATATCGATGTCGTGTCGGTGTGCGACGCGCTTTACGCCCTCAAATTGATCGGTCGCATGGATCTTCTCGCGAGCGACGCCAATGAGAGGTTCGTCCGCCTGTTGTCGCGTCACAGCCTTGCCGGAAAGATCGGCATCGGCAAAGGGCCGCCGCTGAACGTGCATCAGACGGCCTATGTTCTGGGCGTTCTGAATCTGTTGCAAATCCATGGCACGCCTTGCCATCGCGAAGTGCTGCGCGCCTGCGGCTGGCGAAAACACGAATTGCTGGACGATCGCACCGGACGGCCGCGCTGGCCGTGGTATTTCGCCCATCACGCCTGGCGCATCGGCCATTGGATCGGCGGTATCCCGTCGATCATCCTGTCGCTCTGGCGGTTGTGTCCGGATCTCGCCGAGAAGAACCGCCTGCCACGACCGAAAGCGGTGCTGGCGCGCAGCGATGCGCTGATCGACCGGGACACGGGACTCCTGCGCCCTTATCGCTGGCATTTTCTGCAACTCGGATTCCGTGCGCTCTATCGGTTCCGTCACGATCCCGATGCGGGCGCGATCGGCGGTATCGCGCATCTGCATTGGGGCAACTACGCGGCGGGGCGCGTTCCTTACATCGCCAATGACGCGCTGTTCGAACGCACCTGGCAGCTCCTGCAACGGCGGCCCTTCATGGAGACGCAGCCTTATTGCCTCGACTTCGACATCGTGCAGATCGCACGCACGGCGATCCCGCGCAACGACGCGCGCAGCGGCGAATTGCAGGAACGCGCGGCGGATTATGCGTGGGACCTGAGCGAGTTCTACGCCAACAACCTCGATAGCGACTACGCGCTGCACAAGCTGCCGGGCGGGCTGGCGGCGCTGCACGAAAGCGCGATGACGGCGGACCTGGAGGACGTGCCGGGACTCGCCATCGCGCCGGTCGATATCGCCAAGGAAGCGCATTGGATTTGAGAAGAGGGTGATATGTCGAAGAAAATCATTGGGATCGTTTCGTTCATGAACGCCGCGGGCGCGCAGGAGGCGTTGATGCGGCTGATGCGGCAATTGCGGCTGCGCGGGCACGACACGGAGGTCTGGTTTCTTTACGAGAAGACGCCGTGTTATCGCGGCGAGCAGGGCGTGCGCGTCATTCTGGACAAGGCACGATTGTCGCCGCTCGACATTCCCGTGTTGTTTTTGCGGCTGACGGAGATGTTGCGCGCGACGCGGCCGGATGCCGTGGTGGGATTTCTCCCGCTCGCCAACATTCTCGGGCTTTCGGCGGCCGCTGCGGCCGGCACAAGGCTGCGCATCGCCTCGCAACGCTCGCCCGGCCCAACGTTCGGCCGCGCCATGCGCGTGCTGGACGAATTCCTTGGATCGCACGGCGTTTACGGGCCTATCATCTGCGTTTCGCAATCGGTCAAAGACTCCTTCGCCGGCTATCCGCGCGCCTATTGCGATCGGTTGTCGGTGGTGAACAACGGTATCGAGTGGACGTCTTCGGCGATGGGGAAAGCCGAGGCGCGCGCCAGTTTCGGGATACCGGACGCTTATCCCCTGCTGGTCGCCAGCGGGCGTTTCGAGCCGCAGAAGAACTATGACCTGATGGTGCGCGTGCTGGCGACCACGCCGCGCATGCGACTGGCCATCGCTGGCGACGGCCGGCTGCGTCCGATTGCCGAAGCGCTCGCGAACGATCTTGACGCTGGCGACCGCATCCATTTCCTCGGCAATCTTCCGCATGCCCGCATCAAGGATTTCCTGCGCGCGGCAGATGGTTTCGTGCAGACCTCGCTGTTCGAAGGGCAAAGCAACTCCATTCTCGAAGCGATGCACGAGGGGCTACCCATTATCTGTAGCGATATCCCCATGCAGCGCGAGACGCTGTGCGAAGAGAACGGCGAGCCGGCCGCCATGCTGGTGCCGCTGGAGAATTTCGAGAACTGGCGGAGCGCGTTCCTGCGGCTTCGCGACGATGACGGTTTCACCACGGAGTTGGGCGTTCGCGCCCGCGCGCTGGTGTCCCGCCGTTTCACCCTCAACCGCATGATCGACGGTTTCGAGACGATCATCCTTGGTCAGGAGACGACAGAGTGGATTCCCATTGGCGAGTCGCGCGGCGTCGAGCACGCAGACTTTACACGCTGACCTACGCGGCGCTCACCGGCGTCACCGTGGGGCACGGCACGATCATTATGCCAGGTGCGAAGGTCAGCCGCGAACTGGGCGGCAGCATCCGGATCGGCGCGCGTTCGACCATCCATCCGGGTGCAATGCTTATGTCCTACGGCGGATTCATTCGCCTTGGCATCAATTGCAGCGTCAATCCCTACAGTGTCCTGTATGGGCACGGTGGACTGATGATCGGCGAGAATGTCCGCATTGCGGCGCATTGCGTGGTCATTCCGGCCAATCACGGCACGGCGCTGGACGGCGGACCGATCGCAAGCCAGCCGCTCAGCAAACGCGGTATCCGCATCGGCAATGACGTGTGGCTGGGCGCCGGCGTGCGCGTGCTCGACGGCGCGGTGATCGGCGATGGCTGCGTGGTGGCGGCGGGCGCTGTTGTACGCGGCGAGCTCGAATCCTGCGGCATCTATGGCGGCGTGCCGGCGCGATTGCTCGGCTGGCGCAAGCCGAACGCATCCTATCTCAAAGGCGTGATCTATGGCGGGAATCCGGCAGAGACTGTTGAAGCTCTCGCGGCGTCCTGAAGCCCGCCACGTGGGCATTCTGACGTCGGGCAGCATTGCTGCGCAGGTGGCGCTCGTCGTGACCGCGCCGCTTCTGTCGCGCCTGTTTTCGCCGGCGGCGTTCGGCGTTTTCTCGCTGATGCTGACGATCAGCACCATCGGCGGCGCCATCGGCGGGCTTTGCTACGAGGTGGCGGTTGTGCTGCCGCGCAGCCGCCGCGTGGCCACGGCGCTCTATTGGCTGGCCTTCTATCTCAGCTTTTTCACACCCGCCGTGATCATCGGCGCCGTCGCGCTGGTGCAGCATGTTTTTCCGCACATCCTCGGGAGACTGTTGCCCGCGGATTTCTATTATTATTGCTTCGCGGGAACGACGCTGACGACGCTCGTTAATGTTCTTTCCTACGCGCACTCGCGCGCGATGCAATACACCGCCGTTTCCGTTTCCAAATTCTCCCAGACCATCTTCCCGGCCATTGCGCAGATTGCGCTCGCCTATGTCGGCATGGGTAGCGAGGGATTGCTGCTTGGTCGCGTTCTCGGCATGGGCGGCAGCATCTTGTGGCTCTGCCACAAACTGCCGCTGGGTTTCCGGATGCGCGATATCGTGCATCAGCCTTTGGCGCCGCTGTTCGTCGCCGGGCGCAGCTATCGTGATTTCCTGCTCCAGGTACCGCGCCAGTTGCTGGTGCGCGGCTCGACCATGCTGCCCGCAGCTCTTATCCTCGGATCTTACGGCGCTACGGCGGCCGGACTCTACTTCTTCGCTGCGCGCCTGATTGAGCGGCCGGGCATGTTGCTGGGCGATTCCCTTACGCGCGTGCCGATGCGCCAGTTCGCGGCGCGGGTACAGGAACGCAAGAAGCTCACGCGCATGGCGCTGGCGTACACCGCTGTCATGGGCGCGCCGGTGATCGGCGGTGTGGTGCTGCTGGCCCTGATCGCCCATCCCCTGTTCCGCATCGTGTTCGGCGTGCGCTGGGAGGACGCGGCGGATTATTCGGTGATCCTCGCCTGGTGGGCCGCGGTCCGATTGACCTCATTGCCGATGGCGACGCTCACCACGGTCCTGCGCGTGCAGAAGCTGAGCTTCTATGTCGACGCGTTCTTCTCACTGCGCGTCGTCATCATCCCGTTCCTTGCGCATCACCATGTCGGCGCGCTGGCCGCAGTATCGGCGTTCTGCGGGCTCAGCGTTCTCTATCACCTGATCATCGTCGGCGTCGGCATCTGGTCGGCGATGCGTTACGACCGCGCGCTCGGGCCGCTGAAGCATGCAAACGAAAACTTCGCCCCCATTCCCACAGGAGAGAGTTATGGCTGAAGCGGTTCTCTACAATGCCGCCGGTTATCTCGACCGCAGTTTCGAGGCCAAGGGCGTGGGCGGGTGGCGCAAGCTCTATCTCTCGTTCATCGAGGATCTCGCGCCCTATTCGGTGATCGAACTCGGCGCAGGCGCGCCCGACTTCCTTGCCAGCATCGATGCGGAGCGGCGCACCGCGGTGGATATCGGCCGGCGCTATGCGGAAGCGTTCCGCAAGCGGGGCATCGCCTTCGCTTGCCGGGATCTGGAGCAGGATTCGCTCGACGATCTGGGACCCGCCGATGTCGCCATCTGCTCGGATGTGTTCGAGCATCTTATCAATCCGGCGGTGGCGCTGGAGCGGATCGCATCGGTGTTGGGCGGCAGCGGAATCTTGTTCAGTCATGTGCCGAATGAATATCGCCTGTCGCATGTCGTTCGCGTGATGCTGAGCAGGAGCGGAACGGTGCAGTTCCACAAGGGCGCGGACGAATGGGACGATCCGCACTTCCGGCGCTTCAGCGATGCCGGCTACCGCCAATTCCTGTCGCAGCGCTTTCAGCACAATCTGAAGCTCTCCGATCTTCGCTATGGCTGGCCCGCGCGGCTGGTGCGGCGGCTGGGCGTGGCAGTGCCCTATTGCCTGCAGGGCGGGCCGACTTATGCGAGCACAAACGATCCCAAAGTTTTCGAGCGTCTGCTCGAACTGAAGAAAGAGAAAGCGCATGGCAAGACATAGCGCGTATTGGAGCGCATCTCTGACGCTCGTCGCTCTCGCCGCGGCGTCGTTGGCTCACGCCGATCCGATCGAGGCGGGCACGCTCACCCATGGCGGTGCGGTGGCGGGCGGGCAGATCATTCACGTCACCACGCTCGCGGATTCCGGGCCGGGCTCGTTGCGGGACGCGACGCGCGCACGCGGCCCGCGGGTGATCGTGTTCGATGTCGCGGGCGTGATTCATCTCGCGTCCGATCTGAAGATCTCGGTGCCCGACGTCACGATCGCGGGGCAGACCGCGCCAGCGCCCGGCATCACGCTTGCGGGCGGCACGCTGCTGCTGCGCGCGAACAACCTCGTCCTGCAGCACATTGCGGTCCGCCCCGGCCCGGGCCCCACGCCGAAGATCAACGGCAACCGGGATTCGATCACCATCGGCGGCGGCACGCACGAACTGCACGACATCCGCGTCGAGAATGTCAGCGTGAGCTGGTCGGTGGACGAGAACATCGACGTCGCGGGCGGCACGAAGAACGTCACCGTCCGCAACTGCCTCATTGCCGAGGCGCTGAGCAATGCCGGCCATCCCAAAGGCCATCATTCGATGGGTTTCCTGATCAACAAGGACAATCAGGGCGTCGCCGTCACCGGCGATCTCTTCGTCAGCAACATGTTCCGCAATCCGGTGATCGCGCGCGGCGCTTCTGCTTTTGTGGGCTACAACCACATCGTCAATCCGGGGCGGAACGCGATTCATTTCTACGATGTCGGCGCGCCCACGCCGCTGCGTGCGACGGTGATCGGCAATGTCGTGCAGGCAGGGACCGATACGTCGGAGCGCGTGACCGCGGTGCAGATTCCCGATGACATGGAGACGGCGGTGCCGGACGCGCAGATCTATCTCAAGGACAACGATGCCCCTGCCGGCCCGTTGACCAATCGCGGCAACTTCACGCTCGCGCGCACACCGCCTGTCGCGCTCGCAGAGCCGTTGACGCCGCCGGACGACGTGCGGGCTTATGCCTTGCGTTATGCTGGTTCGCGGCCCGGGCAGCGCGACGCGCAGGACAAGCGCATCCTCTACGGCGTGATCAACGGCACCAGCCGCATCATCGACAATCCCTCCGATGTCGGTGGTCTCGCGGAAACGCCGGAAGTGAAAGCGGCGGCCGAGGTGCTCGACCAGCCCTTCGCGCCGTCGCGCATCGCCGGCCTGTTGCGCGTGGAAGCCTGGCTTTGCGAACGCCATCTGGAAGTCGGCGGGCCCGCGACCCCCGAATGCGCGCTACCGGTCGATGCCTACAGGAAATCGCTTCGCACCCAATTCTCGGAAAGGAGATAGACATGACCTATCTTGATGATTGCGTCTGGATCGGTGGTATCCCGGTGAGCCGCTTCACCGCGCACCAATGGTGCGAGCTGATGATCGGTGATTGGCACCGCAAGCAGCAGGGCGATACGCCGCCCAAAGTCGTCACCACGGTGAACGGGCAGGTGGTGTCGATGTTCGCGCAAGACCCCGTCTATCACGACGCGTTGCTGCAGACCGATCATATTGCTGCCGACGGCATGTCAGTGGTGTTCGCATCGCGCCTTGCCACCGAAACGCCGCTGCCGGAGCGCGTGGCCACGACCGACTGGTTTCATGCCGCGGCGAAGACGGCGTCGCGCCACGGCATGCGCTTCTTCCTGCTTGGCGCCACCAGGGAGATGAACAAGCGCGCCGTGCGCCGCATCCGCAAGCTTTATCCGTTCCTGCAGATCGCCGGCGCACGCGACGGTTATTTCAGGCGCGACCGGATCGAGCAGGTGGCCGCGGAAATCGCCGCGACGAAGCCGGACGTGCTGTGGATCGGTGTGGGCAATCCCGAGCAGCTTCTTCTGGCGCACCGCTTCAAGGCGCTGATCCCCGGTCTCACATGGGTGCGAACCTGCGGCGGGTTGTTCGATTTTCTATCCGGCATGCGGTCACGCGCGCCGAAGGCCGTGCAGGCAATGGGCATGGAGTGGGCTTATCGCATGGCGCTGGAGCCGCAGCGTCTCGGCTGGCGCTATGCCACCACGAATGTGACGGCGGCGATGGAGATGGCGCGCAATTCCCGCAGTGCGCCGCACTGAGTTCAGATGCCGGCAATCAATACTGGCCGCGGATGCCGATGGTGAAGAGATTGTCGCTGAACTTGCGGCCCACCGCATCCGACGCGCGGTGCTGATAATCATACCCGGCATAGGCGCTGAGATATTCGTTCATCAGGTAGCGGCCTTCGAGCCCGGCTGAGGTGATCTTGTCGTCGCGCGAGATGCCGTCGAACTTGTTGTCCGAATATTCGACATGCGGCTGCAGGATCAGGTTGCGAAGCAACTCATAATCCGCGGAGGCGCTGACGGCGCGCACATCCACGCTGGACGCACCCGCGATGGTCGTGTCCTCAATCGTGCGTGAGGCTTCCAGATGCAAGGTCAGAAGCTGGGTGGCGAACCAGTCGATCTTGGCGTTGAAGTCCAGGCCGCTCGCATCCTTCAGCGGCGCGGCATAGTTCTGCTTGAGATAGCCGACATAAGCGGTGGCCTGCACCAGCGGCGTCACCATCATCGCGGCGCCGGCGTCGATGCGGTAACCGTCGGAACTGCGGTCTTCGCCGTTGCGATCCAGAAGCTGGTCGAAATCGCGCTTGTCATAGGTGAACTGCGCGAAGAAGGCCTGGTTGGGCGCGAACTCGTAGGACGCCTTGCCGGTGGCTTCGTAGACGTTGCGGTCGCGGTCGCCATTGTCGATGAGGCCGCCGCCGACGAGTTTGGTGTCGTCGTAATCGTAACGGTCGTAATCGAAGGTCGCGGAAAGCGCGAGGCGGTTGAACGTCACGAGGCCCGTTGTGTCCACATGGCCCTGGCGATAGCGGGTAGGGCTCAACGCCGCTTCCGAAAGATCGGGCGAAATCCGCGACTCGTGCGTGTCGTAATAAAATGCATCGGCGCTGAGATAATCGCCTTGCGCCACACCCACCTTGCCCGCTCCGCCCACGATCCAGTTGGTGTGGCTTTCCGTGTCGTGGTCGTCATAGGCGTAATGATCGAGCTGTGTGTAGAGCTGCAGTGAGTCGTTCATCCAATCCGAGCGTAGATCCAGCCGCGGCGAAAGCGTCCAGAACGTATCGCTGGTCGCATCGGTGGCGCGGAAGATGTTGTCGTCGGCGGAAATGCCGGCGGCCAATGTCGGATAGAGCCGGAAACTGCCAACCGGAATGCCGGTGGCGTTGTATTCCGGCCGCGTGCGATCCATCACGCCCATGCCTTCGGGCAGCGCGCCGCTTTCGGCTTGCTCTGTGAGCGGGTTGGGCTTGGGCACCTGCGCCGCCGCATAAGGACTGACCGAGCTTTGCGCCCATGCAGGCATCGCCAAGGCACACGCACCGCACAGGATTGCCGTCGAGAACGACATTTTCGAAAAATTGGACAAGTTGAAATCCCCTTTGCGAGGCGCCGTAAGCGCGAAACGCTCATCGCCGGATGATACCCGAAAACGGCTCAGAACGCGCGCTCTGGTTGCGAACCTTTCTCCCAACGATGGGCGCTATCGTCAGGTTCCCGGGGCCGCGGCAAGGGCGCGTTCCAGAAGTAGCGCTTCAGGCTCAGGACAGGCTTTTCAAAGAAGTGCCAGGACAGGATGCAGGTGGCGAAGGTCAGCACCACAACGATCGGTCCCGCCTCATATTTGGGCATCGTCCCGAAATATTTCTGAACGATGTCGGGCATCCAGTTGTGCACGAGATAAAGCCCATAGCTGATCCTGCCGATATATTGCAGGACATTGTTGTCGAAGACCGCCTTGAGCATGCCGTCCACGCCGAGCGCCGCCTGCAGCACGACCCACGCATAGAAGGTACCCATCAAAAGATCGTTGGTGAAATAGCGCACCAGCCCGCCATCCTTCGGGAAGAACCACCAAGACAGCACGGCGCCGGCGAGACAGAGCCACGCGGCAGACTTGAACCACAGCGCGACGCGGCGCGAGTACCAGCCGAACCAGTTCGCGCGCCCGTTTCGATAACTGACGACCGCCAGCGCGCATCCTGCACCAAGAAGCACCAGATTGCCGAACAGGAGCCGGTTCACGTCGCGCGTGTTGAAGCCCGCCAGCCAGACGCCGGTCTTGAACAGAAGCGAGAAGATCACGAGCGCCCCGATGGCATGCAGCAGATAGCGCCGCGGCGCGAAGGCGATCACAAACGGCCAAAAGAGATAGAACTGTTCCTCGACCGAGAGACTCCAGAACACATTGTCGGGATGGCCCAGCGCGATCCATACATTGGTGAGATAGGCGGCATGCCAGGGCCATGAGCTGGCGATGGGCTCGATGCCCATGAGCACCAGCGCAAGGATCACGGCGTAGAAGGCCGGCATCAGGCGCAGCAGGCGGCGCGCATAGAAGTCGAGCCACACCGCGCGCTTGCTCTCCACATGCGCGTCGAAACTTTCCAGCAGGATGCCGCTGATGAGGAATCCACTCAGGGTGAAGAAGCAGCCGACGCCGACGGAACCCGCGCCGATCGGGATGTGCTCGTTGAGCGCCTTGCCACCATAGTGTTCCACCATGACAAGCAACAGCGCAAAAGCGCGAAGCGTGTCCAGATGCTTCATACGCATACGACTGATACCAAGCTTACATTTGATCTCGCTGAGACACCTCTATCATCGTGACTCGTCGATGCCAGACTTTCCGCGCGCGATACGGGACATGTCACGCCTTTATCACAGCACAATCACAACAGGTTCCGTGCTGTCCGTTTAGTGTTCGCGGCATCAACCTGAAATAGGGACGGAATATGCGCATCGTAATGATCGGGGCGGGGTATGTTGGCTTGGTTTCGGGGGCATGCCTTTCACAATTCGGTCACGAAGTGATCTGCATCGACAAGGACGCAAGCCGCGTTCGTGCGCTGGAAGCCGGCATCATTCCTATTTACGAACCGGGCCTCGACGAGATCGTCGCCAACAACATGCGCGCGAAGCGTTTGTCGTTCGGCACAGACATGAGCAGCGCGGTGCGCCGCGCGGATGCCGTGTTCATCGCGGTGGGAACGCCGACGCGCCGCGGCGACGGCCACGCCGATCTCACTTATGTGTTCGAAGCAGCGAGCGAAATTGCCACGCACCTCGACGGCTATACGGTGGTTGTGAACAAATCCACGGTGCCGGTTGGCACGGGCGGCGAGGTACGTGCTTTCATCCGTGGCGCGCGGCCGGACGCGGATTTCGATGTCGCGTCCAATCCGGAATTCCTGCGCGAAGGCTCCGCCATCGAGGATTTCCAGCGGCCGGATCGCGTCGTCGTCGGTTGCGACAGCGAACGCGCGCGCGATGTGATGCGCGAGGTGTATCGCCCGCTTTACATCAGCGAGACGCCGATGCTGTTCACCAGCCGCGAAAGCGCCGAGCTGATCAAATACGCCTCCAACGCATTGCTGGCGACCAAGATCACCTTCATCAACGAGATGGCCGATCTGTGCGAGAAGGTCGGCGCCGATGTGAAGGACGTGGCGCGGGGCATCGGCCTCGACAAGCGCATCGGTCCGAAATTCCTGCATGCCGGTCCCGGCTTCGGCGGATCCTGCTTCCCGAAGGACACGCTGGCGCTGCTCAAAACCTCGCAGGATCACGACGCACCGAGCCGCATCGTGGAAGCCGTTGTCGCGGTGAATGATGCGCGCAAACGCGCCATGGCCGACAAGATCGCCGCGGCGTTCGGCGACGTGCGCGGAAAGACGGTTGCGCTGCTCGGGCTGACGTTCAAGCCGAACACCGACGACATGCGCGAAGCGCCGGCGCTCGCTATCGTGCCGGCCTTGCAGGCGATGGGCGCGCGCGTTCGCGCGTTCGATCCGGAAGGCATGGAGCAGGCACGGCAGTTGATGAATGTGGAGACATGCGCCGATGCATACGAGACCATGACCAATGCCGACGGCCTGGTGCTGCTCACGGAATGGAACGAGTTCCGCGCGCTCAACCTGGTGCGCGTGGGCGAGCTTCTCAAGCGCAAGCTGATCGTCGATCTGCGCAACATCTACGAGCCGTCGCAGATGGCGGCCTATGGCTTCACTTATGTCAGCATCGGTCGCAGGCCGGCCGGCTCGCCGGCGAGCGCCGCCATTCCGGTTGCGGCCGAATGATCCTCATTACAGGCGCGGCCGGCTTCATCGGCTTTCACGTCGCGAAGGCATTGCTCGCGCGCGGCGAAGACGTTATCGGCATCGACAATCTCAATGACTATTACGATCCGGCGCTGAAAGGTGCGCGGCTCGATCAATTGATCCGGCACGACGCGTTCCTCTTCCGGCATCTGGATATCGCGCGGCCCGATGCAATTCTGCCGCTGGCCGATGAATGGCGGGACATCACCGGTGTCGTGCACCTCGCGGCGCAGGCGGGGGTGCGCTATTCGCTCGAAAATCCTTTCGCCTATGTGCAGGCGAATGTGATGGGGCAGGTGACGATGCTGGAGTTCGCGCGCCGCCTGAAATCGCTCAAGCACTTTGTCTATGCCAGCTCGTCTTCGGTCTATGGCGCGAACACGAAAGTGCCATTTGCCATTGAAGACGATGTCAGCGCGCCGCAATCGCTCTATGCGGCGACCAAGCGGTCGGATGAACTGATCGCGTCCACCTATGCGCATCTCTACGCGATTCCCTGCACCGGCCTGCGCTTCTTCACGGTTTATGGCCCGTGGGGGCGCCCCGACATGGCGTATTACGCTTTCACGCGCGCGATCCTGCAGGGGGACCCAATCCGCATCTTCAACCGCGGCGAGATGTGGCGCGACTTCACCTATATAGATGACATCGTGCAGGGCGTGCTTCGCGCTTTGGATCGCCCGACGAGCGGAACGCCGCCGCATGCCCTCTACAACCTCGGCAACAACAAGCCGCAGAAGCTGACGGACTTCGTCGCCGTGCTGGAAAAGAACATCGGCCGCAAGGCGGAGATCATCCTTGCGCCGATGCAGCCCGGCGACGTGCCGTCCACCTTCGCGGACATCGAGGCCAGCCGCCGCGATCTGGGCTTCGAGCCCAGGACGTCGATTGAAGCAGGGCTACGGAATTTCGTGGAGTGGTATCGCGAACATCATGCCGCGCAAGGCGGTGTGCAGGCTCTTCGTGCAGGTGGGGCCTCGCGCCGCACCGCGGCGCTCTCCCAGGTTCTTTGAACGCGCAAAAGAACTGGCGGAGCCGGAGGGATTCGAACCCTCGATACGGCTTTTCAACCGTATAACGGTTTAGCAAACCGCCGCCTTCAGCCTCTCGGCCACAGCTCCGCTGGAGAACGCACCGGCTTTCAAACTGCCATTCGCGCGGGCGTTCTATCGGCTACTCTTATTAGAATCAAGGACTTATCTAATTTTGAGGCCGTCATATAGCGGCATTTGCGATCGTTACACAAGCCAAAGGCGGTCCCGCGCTCTATCCGATCCGGAGTGGTCAATGCGCCGACCGGGCCACCAGCTTGCCGCCGGGCGCAGGGGAATCTTTTTGCGGGCGGGTTTCCTTTGGAAGCGGGTCGCCACTCAACCGTGCGATCAAGGGCGGATCGCGATCATACCGGTCGGGACGGAACTGCATGCCGCCATTCACATCGGCGATGGCGGTCCAGTAAAGCATGTAGATGGGCAGCGGTGCCGACAGAGGCACACGCTCGGTTTTGCCGCTTGCGATCATCGCATCGAGATCCTCGTCTTCGGACTCGTTTTGCAGTGCGAGTGATGCCAGGGCGCGGCTTTCTTCAACACGCACACAACCATTGCTCTTTTCCCGCACGGCCAGGCGGAACAGCTCCTTATGCGGCGTATCGTGAAGATAGACGCCGAACGCGTTCGGCGAATCCAGCATCAACATGCCGAGTGCGTTGTCTGATCCCGGATTCTGCTGGATCTGGTATGGGATGTTGTCTTCCGTTACGTGATGCCAGTCGATCTTCGTTCCATGGGGATCGTCGCTCGGGCCATCGGCCAGCACCATGTCGCGTGACGCCAGATAGCTCGCATCTTGCCGGAGTTTGGGAAGCAGCTTTTTCGCCGCGATATCGTCGGGAATATCCCAGGGCGGATTGACGACAACGGCTTCCACCGCCGTCCGCATGATGGGTGTCGGGCTGGCCTTCATGCCGATGATGACGCGCGAGTGGAGCAGCGATGTGCGGTTGCTCACATAGTCCAGGCTCTCATCGGCCACGTTGACATAGATGTAGTCGTGCTCGAAACCGCGCGGCACCCAGCGCCAACGCTCCATGTTCGCCGCGATCTCCTTCACGCGATAGGCTGCGGAGACATTCAATGCGGCAAGCGTATCGGTATCGAGCCGGCCGTTGTCGTCCAGCCCCATTCGTCTCTGGAAGCGCAGCAAAGCGATGCGCAGATCGGCCGCGGAAGGATCGATGGCTTCCGCCAGATCTGGATCTTCGAAGGAGAGGCGGGCGGCCAGCAGCGCCTGACGGCGGTCTTTTCCGTCGAGCGCGATGCCTCCCGGTACTTTCGGCCAACCGCCTTGTTCGGCGATATCCCGATAAATCGCCAGTGCCTTCACGAGCCCACGGTAGCCGGGATGCTGTGGCGGCAGCTCCGTGACGAATTTTTTCATTGCGTCGTTGGCCAACGCGCTTGCAAGCGCCGCCGCGGCATCCAACCGTTCCGGTGGCAAGCTCACATCCTTGTAAACGTCGTTCGGCGCGACGCGGCCCAGCTGCACATCGTGGGCGTAGCGGAACAGCGATCTCGTCATCGCGATATCGAAATCCGCGGCGTCGGCGCCGGTTTCCGGGCTGCCGGCCCATTGAGACAGGGGGCTCGTATAATCACGCGCGCGCAAGCCTTGTTCATACGCATGCTCGAGCGTTTCCTGCACGAGATCGGCGCGGGACTGCGCTTCTTCGCTTCCGCTCCACACCGGCTTGAAGTCACGCGCCTGGTAGAACGTGGCGAGTGCTTGAAGATCGGAATCCGATTCATCCGGCGTCGCCAACGCTTCGCGGATCGCGGCTTGCGTCGCATCCACCGCGTTATCGTTGCCTGCGAAGCCGTCCGATGCCTTGGCGGGAATGCTGCCCGCGATTCCGGCAAGCGCCATCACGCAAGCGACAATCATCGCCCACAGCAATCGCATCACGGTCCGGTTCGTCGGCTGCCACACAGCGGGCCTCGCTCGATCGACTGAAGAGTAGGACGCGGCGTGTGTTCCGTATGGTTAGACCATGGTCCAATTGGCGGTTGCCGACATGATGGCTTGGATACGTATGCGAGTAGGCGGCTCCGGCCGCATGCATCTGGAAAGGAGTTGTCTCATGCATAGGATATTCAGCAGGGGGGCGTTTTTGGCGGCAGCGACAGCCGCGCTGATGCTTAGCGGTTGCGCAACGGAAGACGAAGTCCACAAGGCGCAATCGACCGCTGATCAGGCGCTATCCACTGCGCAATCCGCGCAGCAGACTGCAACCAGCGCGCAGCAGGCCGCGCAAGCCGCGCAGCAGAGCGCCGATCAGGCCAACAGCGCTGTCAACGCGTTGAGCCAGGAAGTCCACAGCAGGCACCGGGGACAGCGCGGCTGAACAGGCTTCGAACGTGTCTGCCAGAGCGAGGCATGAGCCATCATGCCTCGCTTTTTTTCGCAGCGTTTTTTTTGAAATTCAGATGGGTGTGACGTCAGACGGATCAGGCAGATCGTAGCTGCTGTCGAGGTCGTCGTCATCATCGTCCTGATCGTCGTCCGGAGCCCTTTTTTGGCCGTAGTGGGTTTCGCCGTCGCGCGGGTCCCAGTTGTTGCTGTCCGGTGTCGCATCCATCGCGCCTGCGTCGGGATCATGCGACAGCGAAGCTTTCGCCGAGGGGATGACGAGTGCGATATCGCGTTCTGTCTGAATTGGCGCCGCAGCGGGGGACAAGTGCCCGCCGGCAATGGCGATGACCGCACCCAATGCGAAAGCGATCAACAGGTCGAAGCGGCTGATCTGGATGTTCATCGTTGCCTCCTGTCAGCTTCCCGTGCCTCCCAGGTCGATCACCGCGCGGCGGCCGAGCGGACATTGATCGCTATTTCTCCGCAATCGTTCCTCGCGTCCGAGACCAGTTCACCGGATCGAAGCGCGTCATCGCGGCGGCGATGTCGGAGGTGCGTGGGCCAAGATCCTTCTCGAAGACTGCACCGTCCTGATTGACGAGGAAGGTCGTGTTACCCGTGACGCCATAGGTCGCCGGCCAGGCGACAAGCGCGAAGCCGCCTATCATGTGGCCCTTCACGATGTAATCATAAGCGCCGCCCGAAGCGCCCGGCCCCTGTGCCGTGAGGATTTTATAGTAGTAGCCGTGATAAGGCTGCCGCGCCGCGCCCGTTCGCGCACTGAGCGCGTAACCTTCGGCTTGCGCATCCGCGAACAGTGGACCCAGCGGACTTTCCGGAACGCCGGCTTTCTCCGGCCAGTAGAGACCATCTTCTTTGCCCGGCGAGCTGACGAATTTCTGCGCGTAATCCAAAACGCCATCGCCGCGATTTTCGGATGCGTATTCGCGCTGTGCGTCGACATAAGCGAGGCAGGATTCGATCGTGAACAGTTCATTGCGGCCGATGCGGCGTGCCAGCAGTTCCTGTTTGCCTGCCGCGGTATCGAATACCCAGCGGGAGCCCCTCTTCACGATCGGGATGGGCATCGGCCATTCGTCTTCCCCCACTGTGAGGGTGACGTGCGTGGCGCTCTGATGAACCAACTCGGCGGATTCCGCATACGCATCCAGAAAGGCGTGCCGCTCCTCCTGATCCGCGGTGGGATCTCCGGATTGGACGATGGCATCGCTTCCCGGACCGAGGATCGCGGCAAGGGCCGCATTGTCGTTGTTCCGGATCGCTTCGGCTGCTGCATCCGCCGCTTGCTGAGGGGTGGCGAAGCTGCGCTGCGCGTCCGCCGCGAATGCGCGATCCGCCAGGAACAGCCACAACGCGGCGGTGGCGGCGATGGCTGCGGTTTTGCCCTTGGTGTTCATGTCTGTCCTCCTAGCGCCGGCGTCCACCGCCGGCACGGCCGCCGCGGAATCCGCCGCTCATCGAAGCATGGCCGCGCTGGCTGAATTGACGCGTCTGGCGGCCATTGCCGACGCCGTCGAATGCGCCGCCGCGCCCACCCTGCCCAAAGGAGCCGCGATTGTTCTGCGCGAAAGACCCGCCGCGATTGTTTTGTGCAAACGATCCGCTCCGATTGCCCTGTCCAACATTGCCGCGATCGAAATTCGAGCGGCTGGCGCCGGTGTTGCGGTTGGCAAGCGCGCCATTGCGGTTGGCGTTCAGATTGTTGCGATTGACGCCATTCTGGTTGCCGAAGCCGCGGAAATCGCGCCGCGCATCGGCGCCCGGAAGCTTGCCCTTTCCATATTGCTGGCGGAGCTGATTGTTGGAGTAGTTCACGCCGCGGCGATGCGACGGATCGTGCTTCCAGTTGTTGACGTTGGCGCGATTGATGTTGTTGCGGTTGATGTTGTTGAAGTTATTGTAGTGGTTGAAGTTGTTGAAATTCACATTGCGGTTCACATAGACGTTTCCGCCGTGCCAATCGAACGCGTTGTTCCAGAAGGCTGCGGTGATGGCGACGCCGGTGGCGAAGCCGATGCCTGCCGCGATCCCAGAGCCATAGGCGTATCCCGGCGGTGGCGGCCAGTAATAGGGCGGGTAGGACGGATATGCCCACGCACCGTAGACGACCTGAGGATTGTAGTAGGGCACGTAGACGACATCGGGCTGCACCGGCTCGATGACGATCGTCTGATCGTGGACTTCCACTTTCTGCTGGCTGGTGGATTTGAGGCTGCCGGCGCTTTGCGCCTTCGCGCGCAGGCGCTGCACAGAGGCCATGACGTCGTCCTGCTGCGCCAGGAATGCGTCGCCCATCTTCTGCGTCCAGTCGACCTTGTCGTTCATCATCTTGAGGACGGTTGGCGTGTGGGCCAGCGACTTGATGCTGTCGTCCCAATTTTGTTTGGCCAGCGCGTTGTCGAGATCCTTGCCCTTGAGGTTACCGTTCTGATCGACCCAGCGCGCGGCTGGCGGTATGGACGCGCTTTCTGTTTCTGGTGTCCCGGCTGCGGCTGCGTCTCGTCTCCGCGCACCCCGATCGTGCGGGCGGTCTGAAATTCGTCGGTCTTTCACTGCAAGGATTCTCGGTCGTGGCCTTCGCGATGGCGGCAATCGTGGCCGGTACCGTCGCCAATCGGGTTATGCATGACAACGCATCGATACTTTCGTTCCGCTACGTGGTGCTCAGCACGGGCGCGGTCATTGCCGCGCTTTTTCTTGCGCCGCTGTTCGTGTTCGTGTCCCGGCTGATGGTGGTCTGGCGTGCGGGCATTTTCGAATATGGCGCGCTCGCCTCGCATGTCGGCCGGCAGATGGAGAAAAAGTGGATCGGCCGCGCTGCCGATGCGGAGGCGCTGGGTGCGCCCGATTTCTCCGCGACGACCGATCTTTATTCCATCGTCGCGAACGCCTACGGCATGACGGTGCTTCCGGTGAGCATCGCCAATCTGGTCATGCTGATAACGGCGACCATCTTGCCGTTCGTTCCGATCGTCCTGATGTCTGTCTCGCCGGACGTCCTCTTCCAGAAACTGACGGGGCTGGTGTTGTGAGCGACTTCCAGGCCGCGCAGCGTTTCGACGTTCAGGCGAGCGTGAGCAATCATTTCTCCTGGATGCGGACGCGGCTAGGTATCGAACGCACCTATCTCGCCTGGATCCGCACTGGCGTGTCGCTCATCGGCTTCGGTTTCACGATCGTTCAGTTCTTCCAGAAGATGCAGGGCATGACGGCTAGAAATGGCCGCACGATGGCGGAAGAGATGCCGCGCAATCTGGGGCTGGCGCTCATTGCTGCCGGCGTGCTCGCGCTCATCATCTCGTCGATCCAGTACCGCGGTCAGCTCCGCTACATGTGGTCCGATCAATTCCGCTCCATCGCCGGCGTCAGCGAAAAGCCGCACCGGACCCCGGCCTTCATCTCCGCGATGGTGCTGCTGCTGATCGGCGTTGCGGCATTCGTGTCCGTGTTCTTCCGTTTCTTGTGAGGTTTTGCCATGACGATACGGCCGTCCATCGATGAAATCGTCGCTACCGACGTCGCAAAAAATCCGGGTCTTCCTTCCATTCCGGACATCGACACGTCGAACGCGGACAACGCGTCCGTCGCGTATTCCCAGCATCGGACGAAGCTGTCCACGCACCGTACCGCGCTGTCGGAACACCGGACCGATCTGTCCACGCAACGCTCGGAGATGTCGAGCTCGCGCACCGGCATGTCGTTCCAGCGCACACGAATGAGCGCCGACCGCACGTTGATGAGCGTGATACGCACCTCGTTGTCGCTGATAGGTTTCGGATTCACGATCTTCCAGTTCTTCCAGAATTTGCAGACGAAAGGCATGGTCGGCGGCAACCCCCATGCTGCGCGCAATTTCGGCGCGACGCTGGTTTATCTGGGCGTCGGCATGGTGGCGATCGGCATCGTCTATCATGTCCAGTTCATGCTGGGGTTGCGTGAGGAGCGGAAGGACATGGTTCGCGAGGGGCTGGTTCACGGGCGAAGCCGTTTTCCGGTGTCCTTTACGCTGGTCGTTGCGATCTTGCTGCTGCTGATCGGCCTTGTGGCCATCGCAAGCGTGACTTTCAGGGTGGGTCCGTTCGACTGAGCTTGGACCAAAGTCCAATTTCGCGTTCCGCGTGCATTTGCCAGACTGGGCCCGTGTTGTGGAAGACGAGCGCCATGCGCCACAGGGCGATGTCCGATACTGGGTTCTTCGCTGCTCTCTTTGCAGGTTCTCTGTGTCTCGTCCTGTTTGGCATGTCGCCATACTAAACGGGTGGGATGGACGGCGGTGGCGAGCATGGGTCGCCACCGCCGTTCCGCTTTTCGCGCTGGACCTTCGTCCAATGTCGCGCCGTCAAAACAAAAGCCAAGGTCGCTTGCGACAAGCAGGGAGCAATTCATGCGCCGGTCCGCTTCGTTTTTGGTTTTCGCTTTCCTCGTTTTCGCCTCGCCATCGGCAAACGCGCAGGCGCAGAACGAAAGCGATCTCGCCAACAAGCTGTCCAATCCGGTGTCGGATCTCATCAGCGTTCCGCTTCAGTTCAACTATGACTGCTGCGCGGGGCCGAAGGATGGTGATCGCATCACGCTGAACATCCAACCCGTCGTGCCGTTTCATATCAGCAATGACTGGAATCTGATCGTGCGCACCATCTTGCCGGTGATCGATCAGCAAGAGACGTTTGCAGGTCAGGGCGATCATTTCGGCCTTGGCGATACGACGCAGAGCTTCTTCTTCTCGCCCAATCCCGCGCCGGGCGGGATCATCTGGGGCGTCGGCCCTGCGTTCCTGTGGCCGACAGGCACGGACAGCACGGTAGGCAGCGGCAAATGGGGGCTTGGACCCACGCTCGTTGCATTGAAGCAAAGTCACGGCTGGACCTACGGCATCCTGGCGAACCACATCTGGTCTTATGGCGGCCAGCGCGACCGGCCCAACATCAGCAACACGTTCCTGCAGCCTTTCGTCGGTTACACCTGGCCGGACACAACCGGGATCACCTTCAACACCGAAAGCACCTACAATTGGGAAAGCGAGCAATGGACGGTGCCGCTCAATCTGGTGGTGAGCCATATCTACAAATTCGGCAGCCAGCCGATCAGCTTCCAACTCGGTGCGCGCTACTACGCGTCCACGGTTTCGGATGGCTCGCGGTGGGGCGCACGGTTCGCGGTGGTGTTCCTGTTTCCCGGATAGCCGCTTGGACCTAAGTCCAATCGTACAGTCGCGGTCGGCAGGCCATTTTGTGCATATCCTGCTGGGAGCGCCGCATGCCCGCTGTTCCGAAAACGCGATCGACGGACGACGCGAAAGTGTCGCTCGCCAAGCTCAACGATCTTTCCGCCGAGCAACTGACACGCAGCGTGATCGAGCATCGCGCCTTTGAGGCGGCGGTGTGGGGCATGCCGGCAGTGAACTATCAGCTTCTTTGCGACGCGACCTTCGCGGTGGGCGGCGCGATGAACCAGGTCGTCTATTGGTCGAAGCTGCCGGATTGGAAACTGCAGACGCTCACGCCCAATCCCGACGTGATCTATCTCTATCCGTTCCTGGACACCAAACATGCCGGACCGATGGTGCTGGAGATTCCGCCGGCGGAAGGCGGCTCCATCACCGGCAGCATCGACGACGGATGGCAGACGGCGCTCGAAGATGTCGGGCCTGCCGGCGCGGACAAGGGCAAAGGCGGAAAATATATGATCCTGCCGCCGGGCTATAAAGAGAAAGTTCCGAGCGGATATATCGCGCTGCCGTGCGAAACCTATCGCAGCTACGCGATCCTGCGCTCCAATCTTTCCAGCGGCAGCGATGCCGACGTCGCCAAGGCCGTGACCTATGGCAAGCGAGTGAAAGTCTATCCGCTGTCGCAGGCGGCCGATCCACCCGGCACGAAATTCGTCGATGCACTGGGCACCGTGTACGACAACACGATCCCTTACGACCTACGCTTCTTCTCCCTGCTCGATCGTTTCGTGCAACACAATCCCTGGATCACGCGCGATAAAGCGATGATCGACATGCTCAAGAGCATCGGCATCGAAAAGGGCAAGACCTTCCATCCCGATCCTGAGATGCAGGACATCCTCAATATGGCCGCGGCGGAGGCCCATGCGTGGATGGATCTGCAGTACGAAAAGGTGTTCGACACGGCTTACGCGCCGCACAGCCGGTGGGCGTTTCCCGTAAATCAGGAAGTTGCTGCCGGACTTCAGACGGATTTCGGCAATCCCGACAGCTATCCCATCGACGGACGCGGCGTGGCCTATTCCATGGCCTATTTCAGCGCCAAGCATATCGGACAGGGGCAGTTCTATCTGATGACGTTGAGGGACAAGGACGGCGATGCGCTGGACGGCGCCGCGCAGTATCGCCTCACCGTGCCGCCCAATCCGCCGGTGAAACTCTACTGGTCCGTCACCGTGTATGACCGCGCGACGCACGCGATGCTGCGTGACATGAAACGCTTCAGTCTGGCATCGACGACACCCGGCGTCGTGAAGAACGCCAACGGTTCGACCGATGTGTACTTCGGTCCCGCGCCGCCGCCGGGCAAGGACGCGAACTGGGTGCCCACCAGCGCCGACGGAAAATTCGAACTGATGTTCCGCTTCTACGGTCCCGACAAGCCGCTCTTCGACAAGAGCTGGGTGCTGCCGGACGTCGAAAAGATCAAATGAAGGAGACACGTCATGTCATCCGCAGCTCAAGCCATTCCCGTTACGGTCGACAATTTCGCGCGTGCCGAATCCGATCTCTATATGAGCAACATGGCGAGGGATGGATCGCTGGGAAAATTCATTCACCGCCGCGAGCCGGCGGATATCGAACATCAGGATGTCATTCGTCTTAATCGCGACACGCTTTATTCTTTTGCGTTGGTCGATCTCGATGCCGGGCCTGTCACGATCACGCGTCCCGATTCCGGCAAGCGCTTCATGTCGCAGCAGATCATCAACGAGGATCACTACGTTGTTTCGGTCGTCTATGGCGCGGGCACGACGACACTCGATAAATCGACGGCAGGTACGCGTTATGCGGTCGTCGGGGTGCGTACGCTTGTCGATCCTGCCGATCCGGGCGACGTCAAGAAGGTTCACGCACTGCAGGACGCGCTCAAAGTCGCTCAGAAAGCGCATGGCAGTTTTGAGATCCCCAACTGGGACCATGCGAGTCAAGACAAAATCCGCGAAGCGTTGCTGGTGCTCAGCGCGACGACGACCGGCTTCCAGCATGCGTTTGGCACCCGGGACGACGTCGATCCGATCCGGCACTTGCTCGGCACCGCGGCAGGATGGGGCGGCAATCCCGACAAGGACGCCAGCTATCTGGGCTGCACGCCGGCAGTGAACGACGGTAAGACGATTTATCGCCTCACAGTGAAAGATGTGCCTGTGGACGGCTTCTGGTCGGTCAGCGTCTACAACGCAGACGGCCATTTCGAGAAGAACGCGCAGAGCGCCTATTCAGTGAACAATATCACGGCGAAGAAGGATGCCGACGGCTCGGTGACCATTCAGTTCGGCGGCTGCGACGGCAAGGTGCCCAATTGTATCCCGATCACGCCGGGCTGGAACTACACCGTCCGCCTCTATCGCCCGCGCGCGGAAATCCTCAGCGGCAAATGGAAATTCCCGGAGGCGCAAGCGGTGAATTGAGTCGCGTGTATGATTCGCGCCCATGCGATTGGACTTAGGTCCAATCGCGCCTGCACCGCATGTTCTCCAGAGATAACGCATGCACGATCCATTGCCTTCCTGGACGAACGGGCCCGTCAAGCGCGCCATCCTGGACTTTGTGGGCCGGGTGACGACGCAAAGCAGCAGCGACTACCTGCCGATGACCGAACGCATTGCCGTGTTCGACAATGACGGCACGTTGTGGTGCGAGCAGCCGGCGCAGGTGCAGGTGTTGTTCGCGCTGTCACGGGCGCAGCGCATGGCGGAAGCCGATCCTTCGCTGAAGGAACGCCAGCCGTTCAAGGCGTTTCTGGAACACGACATGGAAGCCATCCACGCGATGGGAAAGCAGGCCGCGCTCGAATTCGCTTTCGCCATCCATGCCGGCGTGGCGGTGGACGACTTCGCGCGGATCGTGAAGAAATGGATCGACTTCACCCTGCACCCCACGACCAACCGCCATTTCGCGGAGATGGTCTATCAGCCCCAGCTGGAGCTGCTGCGCTTCCTGCGCGCCATGGGGTTTCGCACGTTCATCGTGTCCGGCGGGGGCGTGGATTTCATGCGCGTGTTCGCGCAGGAGTTCTACGGCATTCCGCCGGAGCAGGTCATCGGCAGCAGTGTCAAGACGCGCTTCGAAGCCCAGAACGGCAAATGCGAGCTTATGAAGCTGGCAGAGCTCGGCAGCTTCGACGACCATGAAGTGAAAGCGCAGAACGTCGGGCTGCATATCGGGCGTCGGCCGATCTTCGCGTTCGGTAACTCCGACGGCGATATGGCGATGATGCGCTACACGCTCTCCGGCCCCGGCAAGCGCATGGCGCTGCTGCTGCACCACGACGATGCGAAACGCGAAGCGGCCTATGACCGCGAGTTCCGGCTCAGTCCCCTGGCAGAAGCGCTGGACCGCGCGGACGACTACGGCTTTCGCGTGGTCAGCATGAAAAACGACTGGGATGTGGTTTACGCGTCGGACGCGTGACGCCCACGGTTGGACCTAAGTCCAATCGTTGGCGACAGGAAGGGTTTCTAGAGTGCGCGTGGCAAAGCCACGCTCGCGGAGATTCCGATGGCCGAAAAGGAAAAACCCAACATCCTCTTCATCATGTCCGACGACATCGGCTGGTTTAACATCAGCTGCAACAATAACGGTATTATGGGTTATCGAACGCCTAACATCGACCGCATCGCAAAAGAAGGCGCGAACTTCACCGATTTCTACGGACAGCAGAGCTGCACCGCGGGGCGCGCGGCCTTTATCACCGGGCAGTCGCCCATCCGCACGGGTCTAACCAAGGTCGGCATGCCTGGCGCAGGCCTTGGGCTTCGTCCAGAAGATCCCACAGTGGCGCAATTCCTGAAGAACCTCGGCTACGCTACCGGGCAGTTCGGCAAGAACCATCTGGGCGACCGCAACGAATTTTTGCCGACAGTGCATGGCTTCGATGAATTCTTCGGCAATCTCTATCATCTCAATGCCGAGGAAGAACCGGAATATCCGGACTGGCCCAAAAGCAAGGAGTTCAACGACAAGTTCCGCCCACGCGGCGTGCTGAAATGCAAGGCCGCCGAAAAGGACGACGCCACCGTCGATCCGAAATATGGCCGCGTCGGCAAGCAAATCATCGAGAACACCGGGCCCTTGAATCGCAAGCGCATGGAAACGGTAGACGAAGAATTCCTCGCCGCGGCGCTCGACTTCATGGAGCGCAAGACGAAAGAGGGCGGCCCCTGGTTCTGCTATATGAACACCACGCGCATGCACATCTTCACCCATCTGAAGCCGGAATCGGTCGGCAAGAGCGGTCACGGCCTCTATCCCGACGGCATGGTGGAGCTGGACGGTTATGTCGGCCGGCTTCTCGACAAGCTGGAAGAGTTGAAGGTTGCCGACAACACGATTGTCGTCTTCACCACGGACAACGGCGCGGAAGTGATGTCATGGCCGGATGGCGGCTCGACGCCGTTCCGCGGCGAGAAGGACACGAACTGGGAAGGCGGCTGGCGCGTGCCTTGTGTCATGCGCTGGCCCGGCGTGATCGAGCCCGGCCGTGTCATCAACGACATCTGCTCGCTTCAGGATTTCATCCCGACCTTCGCCGCCGCTGCCGGCGAACCTGATCTCGTGGAGAAAGTGAAGAAGGGCTACAAGGTTGGCGAGACAAATTTCAAAGTTCACCTCGACGGCTACAATCTCGGGCCGTTTCTCTCCGGCAGGGAAAAATCGTCGCCACGCCGAGGCTTTCTATACTGGAGTGACGACGGCGACCTGATGGCGCTGCGCGTCGATCAGTACAAGATTAACTTCGCCGAGCAGCGCGCTAAGGGCTTCGACGTGTGGAAGGAGCCGTTATCGCCGCTGCGCGTGCCGCAACTCTACGACCTGCGCGCCGATCCGTTCGAGCGCGGGAACGAAAGCTTCCGCTATGCCGACTGGCAGGTGCAGCACCTGTTCGCGATGTATGGCGCGCAGGCGATCGTCGCGGAATGGCTGGAAAGCTTCAAGGAATTTCCCCCGCGCCAGAAATCGGCAAGCTTCAGTGTTGACCAGGTTGTCGAAGCCTTGATGCCGAAGACTTGATTCTTCCTCGGACAGCGGCGCGGCTTGGAACGCGCCGCCCGCACCCATCAAGCAGGCGAGTTCCTTATGACGATGCAGGCCCTCATCATCCGTACGATCAAGATCAGCATCGTGCTGACGGTGTTTGCGCTCGGCCTGCGGTCAAGCACGTCCGACATGACTTATCTTTTCCGCCATCGCGAGAAACTGGCGCGGTCGATGCTGTCGATGTTTGTCATCATGCCGGTGTTCGCCCTGTGCGTTGCGGCGTTCACGAACGTGCCCCAGCCGGTGAAAGTCGCGCTGGTGATATTGTCGGTGGGGCCCGTGCCGCCGCTTCTGCCGCGGCGCGCGTCCAAGGCGAGCGGCGCGGACGATTATGCGGTGGGGCTGCTTTTCACCGCCGCGCTCATCGCCATCGTCTTTGTGCCGCTGATCATCGCGATCATCGGCGACATCTTCGGATTATACGCCCGCGCGCCGATTTCGACGGTGGCTTCGCTGATGCTGTTGACGGTGCTTGCGCCATTGATCGCGGGCGTTGTCGGGCACCGGCTTATGCCGGACCTGGCCGAACGCGTATCCGGTCCGCTCAGCACCTTCGCCTTCGTGTTGTTGATCGTGTCCGTTCTTCCCGTGCTCTGGAAGGCGTTGCCGATGTCATTCGCGCTCGCGCATGACGGATCGGTGCTCGCTTTCATCGTGTTCACAATCCTGGGGCTTGTGGCAGGGCATTTCCTCGGTGGTCCGGAGCCCGAGAATCGCAGCGTGCTAGCCATCGCCACCTGCGCGCGCCATCCGGCGTTGGCCATGGCCATCGCCAGCGCCAATTTCTCCAGCAAGCAGGATGCGGTTGCTGCGGTCGGCCTCTATATGGTTGTGAGCATTCTCGTGTGCATTCCCTACAGCATCTGGCGACGGCGCCAGCACGTGGATGCCGGGGGTGCGCATGCACCTGCTGCGTAAGGCGTCGATCGCAGGTCTTGCGTTGGCCGCCGCGGCGGCGATGGCAACAGGCGCGCGCGCAGAAGATGCGTATGACGGCCACTGGCATTTCTCCGTGATGCCTTATCTCTGGGCGCCGGGTTATGAAGGGCATTTCCGCTACAATATTCCGCCGGGCGCATCCGGCACGCCCAACGTGAATGTCGGACCGATAGATGCGTTCAAGCTTTTGAATTTCGCGTTCATGGGGACCGCCGAAGTGAACAAGGGCCGGTGGGGACTTTTCACCGATATCGTCTATGTGAATTTCGACAACGACAAAGCCCGCGTGAAGAGCATCACCGGCGCCGGCGGCGATGTGGAGTTTCCCGTCAACCTCGGAACCGAGGCCGGGCTGAAGGCCACGGTGTGGACGCTGGCGCCGAGCTATGCGTTCTATGCGAACGGCGCATCATCGTCCGCGGTCTTTCTTGGAACGCGCTATCTCGATGTCACGTCGTCCCTGACGTGGAATTTCTCCGGGCCGCTTGCGCTTTTTCCGCAATCCGGAAAGCTGGAGCAGAAGGCGAATGCCTGGGACGCAATCGGCGGTATCAAGGGGCGCTTTGGATTTTCGGGCAGTCACTGGTTCATCGACTACTATGCCGATATCGGGACCGGAGATACCGATCTCACCTATCAAGGCGTGGCTGCTGTCGGCTATTCATGGGGCTGCGCGGATTTCGAGCTCGCCTATCGTTACCTGCATTACGAACCGGGCGAGCGGCGGTTCATCAAGAATCTGAGCTTTTACGGTCCCGCGCTGGGCGTGCGCTTCCACTTCTGAGCGCACCGTGTGCAATTCGCGTTGGACCTAAGTCCAATCGAGGGAAAGCCCTGAAAAACCTAGCTTTCCGATGCGATTGCCGCGCGAAAACATATCGCGCGGAGCGGAACCCATCGGAAGGACCCAGTCATGGCCGACAAGAAGAAGTTCAAGGGCGTCATCAAGCTCGATATCCGCGATTCGAAGCCGGATTGGGAACCGTTCATGCCGCCGAAGGCGCCGAAGAATGCGCCAAACGTCCTGATCATTCTTTACGATGACACAGGCCAGGCCGCGTGGTCGCCTTATGGCGGCAAGATCAACATGCCAACCTTGCAGAAGCTGGCCGATAACGGGCTTACCTATTCGCAATGGCATACGACGGCGCTGTGTTCGCCGACGCGCTCGACGTTCCTCACGGGCCGCAATCACCATCTGAACGGCATGTCGTGCATCACCGAAGGTGCGAACGGCTTTCCGGGCTGGAGCGGCCGCGTTCCCGAAGAATGCATGTCAATCGGACACATGCTGCAGGAAAACGGCTACAGCACGTTCTGGCTCGGCAAGGAACACAACGTGCCGGAGCAGGATATCTGCGCGGGTGGACCGAAATCGGAATGGCCGGTGCAGAAGGGTTTCGAGCGTTTCTACGGTTTCATCGGCGGCGAGACGAACCAGTGGTATCCGGATCTGGTCGAGGACAACAAGTTCATCGACCAGCCTTACAGCCCGGAAGATGGCTATCACCTGTCGAAGGATCTCGTCGATCAGGCGATGCATATGATCCGCGACCAGAAGGCGTCCAACCCGTCGAAGCCCTGGTTCATGTGGCTGTGCCCTGGCGCCAATCACGCACCGCATCACGCGCCGAAGGAATATATCGACAAGTACAAAGGCAAGTTCGACGAAGGCTATGATGCCTATCGCAAATGGGTGCTGCCGCGGATGATCGAGAAGGGCATCTTGCCCAAAGGTACCGAACTCACGCCGTTCAATCCGCTGCCGCAAGACGTCGCCAATCCGGGCGACATGGTGCGCGAGTGGGACAAACTAAAGCCCGAGGAAAAGAAGCTCTTCTCGCGCATGGCGGAAGTCTATGCCGGCTTCTCCGAATACACTGACACGCAGATCGGCCGCCTGATCGATTATCTGGAAGAGAGCAAGCAGCTTGAGAACACCATCGTGTTCTATTGCTCCGACAACGGTGCCTCCGGCGAAGGCAGCCCAAACGGGTCGGTGAACGAGAACAAGTTCTTCAACAACTATCCAGACGAGCTCTCCGAAAATCTGAAATATCTGGACGTGCTCGGCGGCCCGGAAACTTACAATCATTACCCCACCGGTTGGGCGGCCGCGTTCTCCACGCCGTACCAGATGTTCAAGCGCTATTCGGAATATTGCGGCGGCACCTGCTGCCCGATGGTGATCTCCTGGCCCAAGGGCATCAAGGCGAAAGGCCAGGTGCGCAACCAGTACCACCATTCGGTCGACATCGT
The DNA here is from genome assembly GCA_036569005.1 of Rhizomicrobium sp. Taxonomy (GTDB): domain Bacteria; phylum Pseudomonadota; class Alphaproteobacteria; order Micropepsales; family Micropepsaceae; genus Rhizomicrobium. The sequence continues at coordinate 67,774 of DATCRK010000023.1, forward strand.
GCCGACAATCCTCGAGTGCATTGGCATTGAGATGCCCAAGACGTTCCGTGGAGTTGAGCAGTGGCCGCTGTCGGGCGTGTCCATGCGCTACAGCTTCGAGGCCAAACCGGACGCGCCGACAAAAAAGAAGCGCCAGTACTATGCGATGCTTGGCACGCGCGGCATGTGGGAAGACGGCTGGAAAGCCGCGGCACTTCATGCACCGCTCACGGGCAAAGGCCATTTCGACAAGGATCAATGGGAGCTTTACCACGTCGACAAGGATCGATCGGAATCCAAGAACGTCGCGAAGGAGCACCCCGACAAGTTGAAGGCGCTCATCAAGGCGTGGAACGAGGAAGCGGAGAAGAACCTTGTGCTGCCGCTCGACGATCGCAGTGCGGCGGAACTGCTCGGCGTCGAACGGCCCACCACCGAGCCGCCGCGCGAACGCTATATCTACTATCCGGATACCTCGCCCGTGCCGGAAGGCGTGGCAGTAAACGTGCGCGGGCGTTCCTACAAGATCATCGCGGATGTCGAGATCAAGGACAAATGCGAAGGCGTGATCTTCGCGCATGGTTCGCGCTTCGGCGGCCATGCGCTCTTCATCAAGGATATGAAGGCGCACTACGTCTACAACTTCCTCGGCATCAAGCCGGAGCAGAAGTTCGCTTCCAAAACGCTGAAGCCCGGCAAATACACGCTCGGTATGGAGTTCATCCGCGAGAAAGCCGGCGAGCATGGCGAGTCGCTCGGCAAGGCGACGCTCTATGTGAATGAGGAAGTCTCTGCCCAGGGCAACATGAAAACTCAGTTCGGCAAGTTCACCTTGTCGGGCGATGGTCTCTGCATTGGACGCGACAGCGGTGATTCCGTCAGCGAGGAATACAAATCGCCTGGCACCTTCAAGAACGGAAAAATTCTGGGCGTGGGCGTGACGGTCGAGAAAGGACAATATCTCGATCTTGAAAAACTCGCCGCCGCGGCATTCTCGGTGGATTGAACGATTGGAAGGCCGTGGCCGGCACTCTCCGGCCGGCTGCGGAAACAACTGCCCCTCACACCTCGCGTGTGAGGGGCCTTTATTTTGTCAACGCCACAAGCGGCCGAGCGCGGCGACGGCGTCCGCGAGAGACGCGAACGGCTTGCTGCAGACATCGTGATAGTCACCGGTCAGCCCCTTCGTGCCGTCGGGATCGGTCACGAACGAAATGCGCATGAAGCGCTCGTTCTGGAGGATCGGCTCCTTGCAGCTTCGGCACACGCGGCCATGTCCGCCGCCCGAGAAATAGGGCTCGTCGAGATACACGCGAACTCTCCCATGCTTCGCTCTTATTTGAATCAATAGCACCGTTCCCGTGGCGGAGGCGTCATCACGCGTTGTTGCAATTGTGGACAGGAAAGCGCGCATTTCGCGAGGCGTGGCGCGGCGAACAATCTAAGCGAGCGTTAATGGGCCAAGTGGACCTAAGTCCAATCGAAAGAACTTGCCGGAATTCCTAGAGTTTTAGCGAGCGCGGGTGGGGCGACGCCCGGTCGATTTCGGGCGGGCGGAATGGCGTCGCATCCAGAGATTTTCAGGAAGCCGAAAGGGCTGATCAAAATGTCGCTGGCACAAGTGGTCGAACACAGGCATCGGGGCCGTCCCCATCCGGCGCATCACGGAGCGAGCATCGATCTTGTCTGGATCGAGGGCGGATCGTTCACGATGGGATCGGACAAGCATTATCCGGAAGAAGCCCCGGCGCATCGTGCGAGCGTGGACGGATTCTGGATCGACCGTCATCCGGTGACGAACGAGGAGTTTGCGTTCTTCGTCCGCGATACGAGTTATGTGACGCTTGCCGAACGCGCACCCAGCATCGCCGATTATCCCGATGCGAAGCCGGAGATGCTTGTGCCGGCGTCGGTGGTGTTCGAACCGCCGAAGCATGCCGTGGACATGCGCAACCATCTCAATTGGTGGACCTATGTGCCCGGCGCGGACTGGCGGCATCCGCAGGGACCGCGGTCGTCGCTGAGCGGCAAGGCGCAGCATCCTGTGGTGCATGTCGCGTATGAAGATGCGGCCGCCTATGCGAGCTGGGCCGGCAAGGATCTGCCGACGGAAGCGGAATGGGAATTCGCCGCGCGGGGTGGGCTCGACGGCGCCGAATATGCGTGGGGCGATGAACTGGAACCCGATGGCCGCATCATGGCGAACACCTGGCACGGTGAGTTTCCGTACCAGAATCTGGAGCGGCACGGTTTCAACCGCACCTCGCCGGTCTATGCCTTTCCGCCGAACGGCTATGGCCTGCTCGACATGATCGGCAATGTCTGGGAATGGACGAGCGACTGGTATGCGGCGAAGCACGAGGCGGCGGCAAGCTGCTGCGAAGGCGCGCACAATCCGCATGGCGGCCCGCGCGAGCAGAGTTTCGATCCGAACGTGCCGTCCATGCAGATTCCACGAAAGGTGATGAAGGGCGGATCGCATCTCTGCGCGCCGAACTATTGCCGGCGCTATCGCCCCGCCGCGCGCATGGCGCAACCGATCGATACCGCAACTTCCCATCTGGGATTCCGCTGCGTGGTGCGCGGACACGGGCAGTGATGCTGGAAGATGCCTTGAAGCAGCTCGCCGCCTATACGGCAATGGGTGTCGAGGCCGTCGCGGTTCTCGTGATTGCATTCGGCGCGCTGGAAGCGACGGTTCTAGGCGTCGGTGAGGTTTCGGGGATCGCCAGGCGCGGTCTGAGTTGGCGGCGGGAGCTGTTCGTACGCTTCGGGCGCTGGTTGATATTCGGCTTGGAATTTGCGCTGGCGGCGGACATTGTGCGCAGCGTCATCTCGCCGACCTGGAACGATATCGGACAGCTCGCTGCTATCGCGGTCATCCGGACATTCCTCAATTACTTCCTGGAAAAGGACATCAAGGAGTTTGGCGCGCCGGATTCCAACGATCTGTGACAGGTGACGACCGCGCCGCGCCCCGAATTGACGCTGCGATGCCGTCAGCGGCTCATGCAGCTGTCGTAATAATACTGGTACGACCGGTTCTTCTGGATTGCGCGGCGCGTGCCGCCGACGGCAGCGCCTACAGCCGCACCCGTTCCGGCATTGCCCGCGATCGCGCCGACCACTGTGCCGCGCGCGGCGCCCCGCACCACACCGGTCGATGTCGGTGTGTTCGCCCGGGCGTTACGGGCATAGGCCGCGCATTGATCGGCCTTCGTCTGTGCCGCTGCAGATCCGGCAAGCGCCAGCAGGCATAGCGCGCCTGTCGTTGCCGCAAAAATAGTCTTCACCATCGTTTCCTCCCGACATGTCCGGTTGGAAAGCGAAGATGTTGCGGAGGGGATTCTCAATTGGCCTCTCGTCCAATATGCCGTTCGCGCGCAGGTTCGCGCTTTATATAAAGAGCGCGCGACAGGATCAGGTCATCTCCGGCGCAGCCGAAATCATCCTTCTATTTCAAAGGCTTGGGTCTTGCCACTTGTGGGCGCCCCGGTGCGTTATCATCTGAAACGCCCATGCCCAAGCCCGAAACCATCCTTTGCCCCAAGCCCGCGGGCCTCTACTGCGCCCCGGGCGATTTCTATATCGACCCGGTTCGCCCGGTGGCTCGCGCGGTCATCACACACGGCCATTCCGATCATGCGCGCTCCGGCCACGGCACGGTACTGGCGACGCCGGAGACGCTGGCCATCATGGCCGCGCGCTATGGCGAGAATTTCGCCGGTTCAACGACCGCGTTGCGTTACGGCCAGAAGATAGATCGCGATGGCGTGGAAGTATCGCTCGTGCCCGCGGGTCATGTGCTGGGTTCGGCGCAAGCGGTGATCAAAGCGAAAGGGGTTACCTTCGTTGTCTCCGGCGATTACAAGCGCCGCCGCGATCCGACATGCCCGGCGTTCGAGCCGGTGGCCTGCGATGTCTTCGTCACCGAAGCGACGTTCGGCATTCCCGTGTTCAACTTTCCCGACGCTTCGGACGAAGTGGCGCGGCTGCTGAAATCGGTGAAGCAGTTTCCCGAGCGCACGCATCTTGTCGGCGCTTATGCGCTGGGCAAAGCGCAGCGCATTATCCGCCTGCTGCGTGAAGCGGGATACGACAAGCCGGTGTTCGTGCACGGCGCGATGCAGAGCATGAACACGCTCTATGAGCGCTTCGGTATCGATCTTGGTCCGCTCGAACCCGCGACGGTGGAGAAGGGCAGCAAGAAGGACTTCGCCGGCGCCCTCGTGATAGCGCCGCCGTCGTCCATCGACGACAAGTGGTCGCGCCGTTTCGCCGATCCGCTCCCGGCATTCGCCAGCGGATGGATGCGCGTGCGGGCGCGCGCACGCCAGCGGCAGGTGGAACTGCCGCTCGTCATCTCCGACCACGCGGACTGGAACGAACTCACGCTCACCATTGGCGAGGTCGCGCCGGGCGAAGTGTGGATCACGCATGGCGGCGAAGAAGCCCTGCTGCGCTGGTGCGAATTGAAGGGCCAGAAGGCGCGGGCTTTGTCGCTGGTCGGATATGACGAAGACGAGGGCGAAGGATGAAAGCCTTCGCCCATCTCCTCGATCGTCTCGCTTTCACGCCGCAGCGCAACGGCAAGCTCGTGCTGGTGCGCGATTTCCTGCGGGAGCAGCCGGATCCTGATCGTGGCTGGGCGCTCGCATCGCTGACCGGCGCGCTGTCATTTGATGCAGCAAAACCGGCCTTTATACGCAAAGCCGTCGAAGCGCGGCTCGATCCGCAATTGTTCGCGCTCTCTTATGACTATGTCGGCGATCTCGCGGAAACCGTCTCACTTGTATGGCCGGTGAAGCCCGGCGCCAATCGCGAGCCGGAGATGGGCGAGGTTGTCGACGCCTTGCGGGGCGCCACGCGCAGCGAAGTCCAGAAGCTGCTCGAAGGCTGGCTCGATGCGTTGGATGCCGATGGACGCTGGGCGTTGTTGAAGTTGCTCACGGGTGGTTTGCGCGTCGGCGTGTCCGCGCGTCTCGCCAAGCAGGCCTGCGCCGACATGGGTGGCGTTGAGGTGAGTGAGATTGAAGAGATCTGGCATGGGCTCGAGCCGCCTTACGAAGATCTGTTCGCCTGGCTGGAGAAACGCAGCGAAAAACCGAGCGCCGATCATCCGGGCCGTTTCCGCCCGGTCATGCTGGCGCAGGCCATCGACGAGGAGAAGGATTTCGCGAACTACGCGGCGGAAGACTATGCCGCCGAGTGGAAATGGGACGGCATCCGCGTGCAGGCGGTAAACGAGCGCGGGCAACGCCGCCTCTTCAGCCGCACCGGCGACGATATCGGTGCCAGCTTTCCCGATGTGCTGGAAGCACTTAGCCAGGAAGGCGTGATCGACGGCGAATTGCTGGTGATGAAGAAAGGGCAGGTATCGTCCTTCGGCGATCTGCAGCAGCGGCTGAACCGCAAGAAGATCGATCTGGCGCTGATGGCGAAATATCCGGCCGGCATTCGCGCCTATGACATTCTGCTGGATGGCGCGCGCGACATGCGCGGGCTTTCGTTCAAGGAGCGCCGCGCGGCATTGGAGAAATTCGTCGCGCGCGAGAAAGCCGATCGCATCGACTTGTCGCCGCTGCAGCCGTTCAAAAGTTGGGATGAGCTGGCGAAGCTGCGCGCACATCCGCCCAAAGGCGATCCGGAAATCTCCGAAGGCTTGATGCTCAAGCGCTGGGATTCCACCTACGAAGCCGGGCGCCCGAAGGGCCCGTGGTTCAAGTGGAAGCGCGATCCGCATCTGATCGATGCCGTGCTGATGTATGCCCAGCGCGGTCACGGCAAGCGCAGTGGCTTCTATTCGGATTACACCTTCGGCGTCTGGCGCGAGGATGCGAATGGCGACAGGCAGCTGACACCGGTCGGAAAAGCTTATTTTGGTTTTACAGATGAAGAGCTGAAACAGATCGACAAATTCGTGCGCGACAACACCATCGAGCGCTTCGGTCCGGTGCGCTCGGTGAAAGCGAACAAGGATTTCGGTCTGGTGCTGGAAGTGGCGTTCGAAGGCCTGCAGCGTTCGACGCGCCACAAATCCGGCGTTGCGATGCGCTTTCCGCGCATCAGCCGCATAAGGTGGGACAAGCCCGCCCGCGAAGCGGACGAGCTTTTCACGCTCGAGAAAATGCTGGACTGATTATTCCTTCAGCATCGGGCGGCCTTCATGGGCCACCAGAAGATCGTGCATGTCGTTGGCGTGCTCTTCCTCGACGGCGAGGATGCCCTTGATCATGTGTGCGGTCGTCGGGTCGTCATTCCCGAAATAGCGAACCAGTTCACGATAATGATCCACGGCGATGCGCTCGGCGACCAGGTTCTCCTTGATCATCTCGACGAGGTTGAGATCCTGCTTGCCGTATTCGGACGCGGAGCGGGAGAGAATGCCTTCGGGGCTGAAATTCGGCTTGCCGCCGAGCTGGTTGATCCGCTCCGCCACTTCGGTGGCATGCTCCCATTCTTCCTTCGCGTGGGTGGCGAATTCTTCCTTCACGGAATCGCTGGAAATGCCGGCGGCGGCGACGGCATGCATCTGATAGCGCAGGGTGCAGACGATTTCGGTCGCGAGCACGCTCTGCAGGATTTCGATCGTCTTGTTGACGTCGCCGCCATAGGTGGACGTGACGGCGCCTTTCTCCAGATGCTTGCGCGCGCGCTCGCGCAGCGTCTTCACGTCGGACAGAAATGGCTTGCTGGGATCGGGCTTGTCGGCCATGTCGGATGCTCCTCGCGATGAAATGCGTTTGGGCATTCGCCATGCGTGGAACGCCCGCCAGCGAGGAAACGCCAGCGGGTTGTAAAAGTTCCCAATCCTAACTCGTTGAGAGTGCTTCTTATCTCGGTATCGGCACGAACGGCACCGAGCCGCCCGGCACCATCGTTGTCGGCAGCACGCCATTCCATTTCTCGGCCGCCGTCAGGTTCACGAGATTGGGATTGGACTGCAGCGCGTCCGACCGTGCCTTGATCGCCTGTGCCTCCGCCTGGCCCTTCACTTCGATGGCATGGGCCTGCGCATCGGCCTGCGCCTTCACTTCATAGGCAGCGGCATCGGCGTTGGTGATGCGCCGCTGCTTCTCCGCTTCCGCCTGATACTGCGCCACGACGGATTTCATGCGGTTCTCGACGGCGGTCTCATAGACGTCGGAGAACGACACGTCCTCGACCTGCACCGACACGATCTGGATGCCGCGATTGTCCAGTGCTTTCTCCAGCGAGCGCTGCACCTCGAGACCGAGCTTGGTGCGGTCCTGGATCATCGATTGCGCGGTGAAGATGCCGAACACTTCCTTCAATCGTTGCGGCAGCTGCGTGTCGATCAGGATGGCCGGATAGTCCGTGCCATAGCGCGTATAAACATCGAACACATTTGCCTCCGGCAGGCGATAGTTGACGCTCACCAGAACCGTCGCCGGCTGCTGATCCTGCGAATAGGCCTGCGTTTTGAATTCTTCCTTCTGCTCGCGCACGCTCATCTTCACGACGTCTTCGATGAACGGCAGCTTGAAATGAAGGCCCGGTCCCTCGACGCCGACGGCCTGTCCCCAGCGCAACAAAACTGCGCGCTGGCCCTGATCGACCGTGAACCAGGTGCCGTTGATTCCAAACAAGAGAAACAGCACGCCCGCCGCGACGGCGATCAAAGTCAGTCTTCCGGTGAAATTCATGATGCCCTCCAAGAAAGCCGCGAGGACCGCGACTCCGCCGTTTCCTGAAATTGTGCCGGGAAAGCTGGGCTTCAATAGGCCGGCGCAACAATATGACTCTGAAATCCTGTTGCCTGTGATCGTGCGGGTTCTTGAAAAGGTCATGGGGCGGGCGCACCATTTGGACGTCCGCGGTGCCGACAAGGTTTGCCGCAGAATTGCAAGAAGAGACCGCGGGGAAAGCAGGGTCCGGCAGTTCGGGGATGCGCGGTGTGCCGGTGGCGCCGCTGGAATGACGTTCCAGCTTGGAGGCGCACATGCAGGTCAGACACATCCTTCGCGACAAGGGACGCGAAGTTTTCACCATCACCAGCGATGCGACATTGTCCGAAGCGGCGCGCTTGCTCGCGAGCAAGCGCATCGGCGCACTTATCGTGCGCGATGCCGACGGAACGCTCGCAGGCATTCTCTCCGAACGCGACATCGTGCGTGCGCTCGCCAGCGCCAGCGTGAATGCGTTGCCGCAGGCGGTGGGGCGCTACATGACGCGCGCGGTCGCGACCTGCTGCGAAACCGATTCCATCGATGACCTGATGGAACTGATGACGCGCGGCCGCTTCCGGCACATTCCGGTGGTGGAAGACGATCGGCTCACCGGCATCGTTTCGATCGGCGATGTGGTGAAAACGCGCATCGCCGAAACCGTTCAGGAAGCGCAGTCCCTGCGCGAATACATCGCCGCCGGATAGGCGTTCCGGCGTGTGTTGCGAGTCCGCGAAAGGTTCCGTCGTGATGCGATAACTCTTGGTTATCGCGTTGCGGAACTCGCTTTAAAAATGCGCGTTTCCCTGCCGACCGCCGTATGGGGGAGCCCTCGGCAATTGGCAGGAGAGCGATATGAAAACGAAAAATCTTATTCTGGGCGGCGTCGCCGTTCTGGCACTGGCGGGGAGCTTCGCGGCGCCCAGCCTCGCACAATATTCCGGAAATCCGCCGCAGTATTCGACACCCGAAGAAAAGGCGCAGACGCAGCAGTTGAATGCGCAGGCGCAGGGCGGCACGACCGCGTCGCCGGCGGCGTTGAACGGCCAGGGCGGCAGCACCGCAGGCCCTTCGCCTGAGAACCAGGCGCGTCAAGCGCGGTATCAGGAGCAGATGGACCAGTACGCGCAGGATCGCGCCCGCTACGAAGCGGAACGCCGTCACTACGAGCGCAACATCCATCGCTATGACGAAGCGCGCTACTATTTCACCGACTATCCGCATGCCTATCCGTACCGCTATGAAGATGCGCATCTCGTGCGTCTTTACATGCTGCCGGAAGCGTCCCATCAGCTGGCGAACGCACCGGTAGAAGGTCCCGACGGCAATTGGGTCGGCCGCGTGCGCAATGTCGAGATCGGTCTCGACAGCCGTCCGCGCCGTATCGAGATTGCACTCAATCATCGCGTTTCGGTGTGGGTGAGCCCGGGCGATCTGCGTTTCGACGCCGCGAACAAGATTCTCTACACCAATCTGACGCGCGCCGATCTTTGGAACATGCCGGGCGCGACATACAGCTAAGCTTGCCGTATTGCAGTTGCGAAAGGCCGGTGTGTTCGCACGCCGGCCTTTCGTCATGGGGAACCATACAACTTCTTCGTGCGTTCTTTCCGAGCGGGGGCTCTCGACCACGCGAATTAGCGCGTCGTCACGCGAAAGGAATTCTCGAATGAGCATGCACGCAAAAATCCTTGGCGGCGTGGCTGCTGCCGCACTGTTGGCCGCTGTTCCCGCGATAGCCCAGACCTCGACCGCGCCCGCGACACCGCCGGCAACCTCGACAATGCCGAACACGTCGACATCGTCCGCGCCTGCTGCGCAGACCAACACCACCGGCGCTGCGACGACCGACACAATGGCAGCCAAGCCCAAGCACAAAGTCCATCACCGCAAGCACAAGGCTTCGGCTTCGTCTGCGGAGAACTCTTCGGAAGAACAGACGACGGCGCAGCTCAATCAGCAGCAGCTTTCCAATCCGGGCAGCACGAGCGCGGGCGCGTCGAGCAGCGGCTCGATGAGCACAAATGGTTCGATGTCGACCGGTGGCTCGATGTCGAACGATGCGTCTGGTGGTGCTGCGACGAGCGGTGGCACGACGGGTGGCAGCACCATGTCGAACGGCACCAACACCAACACTTCGCCTTCGATGAACAGCGGTCCGCAAAGTACCGGAACGCAGCCGCAAGGTTCAGGTCCGACGACGCCGAGCAATCCGGCGGCGCAGCCTGGTCAGCCGACCAACCCGAACGCGACCAACGATAACAGCTCGACGTCGACTCCCAACAGCACGCCGGAGCAACCGCACTAACCCTGATGTACCTACTCGAAGGGCCGGCGGAAACGCCGGTCCTTTTTTTGCGGCCACATCGCCACGATGAAGGTGAGCGCATGCAAGCGCGAGTTCGCTGGCGAATGGCATGCGTTTCGTTCGCCCGCGAAATTGCGAAGTGCTGCGAAGCGATATGCAGATCTATGCGTCTTTGCCCCTGTTCGAACGGCTGTGCGATGCGATCGCGGATGGCGAATTCGCCGATATGGGCTTTGGAAAAGCCGCTGCGCGGCAGTCTCTGATCGAGGCCATCACAGCCGCTTTGTGACAGGAAAAGCCCGGAAATATTGGATTTCTTCGCCTTCGGCGCATTTGGAGCATCGCGGCGGTTTCTTGGTGCGGCAAACACGCGTCCATCGGTGGATGATCTTGTGTCCGGAACCGTTGTTCCTACCTACACCTAGTGGTTTTCGCAGCGACTCCGCCTTTTTCGGCGTCGCCAGCAAATAATCGGACGAGAGTCCACCCGCACCTGCCCCAAAAAATCCTGATTTCGGGGCGTTTTTTTCGGTTGACGGGGGGAAACGCCCCGCCTATACACCGCGCCCACGCCGATTGCGGGTGTTCCTTGCGAACGGCGTTCCGTCTGTAAGATAATGGTTTTTCGTCCCAAAGACGGGGCTCTTTGACATTGTGATCACAGGAAGGGAGACGTGGGCGGCGGCTCGATCGCTAGCTCGTGGATGCAAATTCACGGGCACAACAAATCGAGCATTCCGAACGCTCGCGTTTCTTAGCAAGACAAGAAGACATGTTGTTTGTGTACCCGGAGCTTCGGCTTCGGTTTCCAAACTCCGTCATGTCAAACAGTTTTGCGAACAACGACGAGTGTTCGTCTGCTCAGAATCATAACTTGAGAGTTTGATTCTGGCTCAGAACGAACGCTGGCGGCACGCCTAACACATGCAAGTCGAGCGCCCAGCAATGGGAGCGGCGGACGAGTGAGTAACACGTGGGAACATGCCTTTCGGTTCGGCACAACTCAGGGAAACTTGAGCTAATTCCGGATGCGCCCGTAAGGGGAAAGATTTATCGCCGAAAGATTGGCCCGCGTAAGATTAGCTAGTTGGTGAGGTAATGGCTCACCAAGGCAACGATCTTTAGCTGGTTTGAGAGAACGACCAGCCACGTTGGGACTGAGACACGGCCCAAACTCCTACGGGAGGCAGCAGTGGGGAATCTTGGACAATGGGGGAAACCCTGATCCAGCGATGCCGCGTGAGTGATGAAGGCCTTCGGGTTGTAAAACTCTTTCGACGGGGACGATAATGACGGTACCCGTAGAAGAAGCTCCGGCTAACTTCGTGCCAGCAGCCGCGGTAATACGAAGGGGGCTAGCGTTGTTCGGAATT
>DATCRK010000024.1:0-26747 GCA_036569005.1 Rhizomicrobium sp.
TGAGCCGATCACGGCGACGCGCTGCCGTCCCGGCAGTCCGAAAGGTTGCACCGGCACGACGACACGCTGCGTGACGCACGATCTGTGGGAAGAACTCGGCCGTCAGATCCACGTTTTCCTGTCGTCGGTCACGCTGGCCGATGTGGTGGAGAAGCGCATTCTCGGCCGCACCAAGCCGTGCGAACTGAAGCAGGACGAAAAGGCGGACGCACCGGCGCAGGCCGCCTGAGTTTTGTTGCGATGATTTATTTCGATCACAATGCGACGGCACCCCTCCGTCCGGAAGCGAAGGCCGCGATGTTGCGCGCGCTGGAGCTTTCGGGGAATCCGTCATCGGTTCATGCCGCAGGCCGCGCCGCGCGCAAGCTGGTGGAAGACGCGCGCGAGCAGGTGGCGGCGTTCGCCGGCGCCAAGCCGGGCGACGTGATCTTCACCAGCGGCGGCACCGAAGCCAATGCGTTGGCGCTGCGTGGCGCCGTGGCCGGTGCGCTGGACGCGGAGAACCGCATCACGCGGTTGTTCGTGGCTGCAACGGCGCATGATAGTGCGCTGTCGGTCGCACGCGAGCTAGCCGAGAAGACACCAGGCCTCGTGCTCACCACGGTGCCGGTGACCGAGCACGGCCGCATCGATCCGCTGGTGTTCCGATCCCTGCTGATGAATGGCAAGGGCCGCGTGCTCGTTTCATTGATCTTCGTGAACAACGAGACCGGCGTGATCGAAGATGTTGCAGGTCTTGCCGAAATCCTGCGCAGGGAAAGCGGCGCGGGTTCGTTGCTGCATGTGGATGCGGTGTCGAGCGGCTATAGCCCGGTGCGGTTCTCCGCCTGGGGCGCGGATTATCTCTCGCTGGCGTCGCACAAGATCGGCGGGCCGCAAGGCACTGGTGCGCTGATCGTGCGCGAAGGCGCGCCGCTGGCGCCTTTGTTCAACGGCTCGCAGGAAATGCGCCGTCGCGCTGGGACGCAGAATGTTATCGGCATTGCGGGATTCGGCGCTGCCGCGCGCGCGCTGCAGGCGAATTTCGATGCCGAGAGCGAACATGTCGGCACCTTGCGAACTTATTTCGAGGAATGTCTGCGTCACATGGAGCCGAATGCGGTGGTGTTCGGCACGCATGAGGTTCGGCAAAAGAATTTGTCCAGTTTCGCCATTCCGCAGCTTCAGGCGGAGAACACGCTAATGGCGCTGGATCTGGACGGCATTTGCGTCAGTTCCGGCGCGGCTTGCTCATCTGGAAAGGTTTCACCCAGCCATGTGCTCGAGGCGATGGGTGTCGACGAAAGCCTGGCGCGTTGCGCCTTGCGCGCGAGCTTCGGTCCGGAGCATGGCGTGGCCGAGATCGACGCGTTGATCCATTCCTTGCACCGCTTGATGGGCCGCAAGCTGGCGCTCGCCGCGGCGGGAGGCGCCTGATGGCCGCGATCGAGACCCGGGAAAAAGTCGCCGAGCTTGGCGACAAGTACAAATACGGTTTCGTTACCGACATCGAGATGGAGCGGGCGAAAAAGGGGCTGGACGAGGATACCGTCCGCTTCATCTCTGCCAAGAAAAACGAGCCGGAATGGATGCTGGAATGGCGCCTGAAGGCTTTTGCGCGCTGGAAGGAAATGCGCGAGCCGCATTGGGCGCGCCTGCATTATCCCAAGATCGACTACCAGAACGCTTATTACTACGCCGCGCCAAAAGCAGTGCCCAAGAAGCAGTCGCTGGACGAAGTCGATCCCAAGCTGCTGGAGACTTACAACAAGCTGGGTATACCGCTGCACGAGCAGATGGCACTGGCCGGCGTGGCCGTGGATGCGGTGTTCGACTCCGTATCGGTTGCGACGACGTTCAAGGACAAGCTGAACGAGGCGGGCGTGATCTTCTGCCCGATCTCCGAAGCGATCCGCGATCACGGCGAGCTGGTGAAGAAATATCTCGGCTCGGTCGTTCCTGTATCGGACAACTTCTTCGCGACGCTGAATTCGGCGGTGTTCTCTGACGGAACGTTTGTCTATGTCCCCAAGGGCGTGCGCTGCCCGATGGAGCTTTCCACCTACTTCCGCATAAACGCGAGCGAGACGGGACAGTTCGAGCGCACCCTCATTATCGCTGACGAAGGTTCTTACGTTTCCTATCTCGAAGGCTGCACCGCGCCCAAGCGCGACGAGAACCAATTGCACGCCGCCGTGGTCGAACTGATCGCGCTGGAAGGCGCGGAGATCAAATACTCCACCGTGCAGAACTGGTATCCCGGCGACGAGAACGGCAAGGGCGGCATCTATAACTTCGTGACCAAGCGGGGCGATTGCCGTGGCGCGCGCTCGAAGATCTCATGGACGCAAGTGGAGACCGGGTCTGCGATCACCTGGAAGTATCCAAGCTGCATCCTACGCGGCGACGACAGCGTGGGCGAGTTCTATTCCATCGCCATCGCCAACCATTTCCAGCAGGCCGACACCGGCACCAAGATGATCCATCTGGGCAAGAACACGAAGAGCCGGATCATCTCCAAGGGCATCAGCGCGGGTAAAGCGCAGAATACCTATCGCGGCCTCGTCAGCGTGCATCCGCGCGCGGAGAAGGCGCGCAACTACACGCAATGCGACTCGTTGCTGATCGGCGGCGAATGCGGCGCGCACACGGTTCCCTACATCGAAAGCCGCAACAAGTCCGCGCGCATCGAGCACGAAGCGACGACCTCGAAGATTGCGGAAGACCAGCTCTTTTATTGCCTGCAGCGCGGCATCCCGCAGGACGAGGCGGTTTCGCTCATCGTCAACGGCTTCTGCAAGGAAGTGCTGCAGCAACTCCCGATGGAATTCGCGGTCGAAGCGCAAAAGCTCGTCGGCATTTCGTTGGAAGGGAGTGTGGGATGACGACCACGATCCTTTTCCGTCCGGTTGGCACGAAAGAATTGGCGCTTATCGAAGCGTCCGGCCATCGCGCGTTTCCACCACGCTTGCCTGAACAGCCAATTTTCTATCCGGTCACCAATGAAGAATATGCCGTGCAGATTGCGCGTGATTGGAACACGAAGCATGGAGATCAAATCGGCTTTGTGACGCGATTTGCAGTCACGACCGCTCATCTTGAGAAGTATGAACGCAAAGTCGTTGGCGGACGGCAGCACGAAGAATACTGGATACCTGCTGAGGAACTTGAGACTTTCAATGCCGCCATTGTTGGCATGATTGAAGTCATCGGCCGATATACCGAGCAGGATCGGATCGAACACGAAAAGAAATTTAGTCATGCTTGAGATCAAGAACCTTCACGCCGCTGTCGATGGCAAGGAAATCCTCAAGGGGCTGACGCTTAGCGTGGGCGCGGGCGAGGTGCATGCCATCATGGGGCCGAACGGCTCGGGCAAGTCCACGCTGTCTTACGTGCTGGCGGGCCGCGCCGGCTACGATGTCACGAGCGGTTCGATCCTCTACAAGGGTGAAGACCTGGCTGCCATGTCACCGGACGAACGCGCCGCGAAGGGCGTGTTCCTCGCCATGCAATATCCGGTGGAGATTCCGGGCGTCACCACGCTCACCTTTCTCAAGACCGCGCTGAACGCACAGCGCCGAGCGCGCGGCGAGAAGGAAGTTGATGCCGTGGGCGTGCTGCGCCTCGTCCGCGAGAAAGCCGCGGCGATGAAGGTGTCCGAAGAGATGCTGAAGCGTGCGCTCAACGTCGGCTTCTCCGGCGGCGAGAAGAAGCGGCTTGAGATCTTGCAGATGGCGCTGTTCCAGCCTGCGCTCGCCATTCTCGATGAAACCGACTCCGGTCTCGACATCGATGCGCTGAAGCTGGTGGCCGAGGGCGTGAACACGTTGCGCGCGCCGGACCGCGCGATGCTGGTCATCACGCATTATCAGCGCCTCTTGAATTACATCGTGCCGGATCGCGTGCATGTTCTCGCGAAAGGCCGGATCGTTGCCGAAGGCGGCAAAGAGCTTGCGCTCAAGCTGGAAGCCCAAGGCTACGAACAGATCATCAAGGACGCGGCATGAACGCACTCGTCCTTCCCAACCGCCGCATCGAAGAATGGAAATACACCGATCTGCACAACGCGGTTGATGCGGAGGCGGTGTCTTCCGCGCCGACGGCCGCGTGGGCGATTGCCCGCGCGCAAGGCGATCTGGATATCGATGACCTGCCGAAACAGGTGCCGTTCGGCCCGCATGGCCTGATGGCAGGCTTGGCCGCGTCGCTGGCGAAAGCCGGTCCTTCGATCCGCGTTCGCAAAGGCGAGAAGGCTTCTCTGGAACTCGATCTGACGGAAAGCGGCAACGGCCGTGTGTTGATCGTGGTGGAAGAAGGGGCATCTCTGACGCTGATCGAGCGTCAGGTCGTGGACGGCTTCATCAACATCGCCGCCGAGATCGAGATCGGTAAGAATGCGCGCGTGAGTCATTTGCGTCTGGTGCCGCGTGGTGATGCCGTGCGCGTGGCGGATTATGCCGTCATTGTCGCGGCGGGTGGAACATACCGCGCGCATCTGGCCGACTTTGGCGGCAAGCTCTCGCGCACGGAATTGCACATGGTGCTGGAAGGCGAGGGCGCGGAAGCGCATCTCTCCGGCGTGAGCATTCTGGATGGTGTTCATGCCGACGTGACGACCGAGATGAATCACGCTGTCGGCAACACGCGCAGCACGCAGCTGTTCAAATATGTTGCCAGTGGCGCGGGGCGCGGCATTTATCAGGGCAAGGTTGCGGTGGCGGAGGGGGCCAATGGATCGGACAGCCGCCAATCGGCCAAAGGACTGTTGCTGGAAGATCGTGCGGAAATCGACCTGAAGCCGGAACTGGAAATCCTCGCCGACGATGTGAAATGCGCGCATGGCGCGGCGGTCGGCGATCTGGATGCGGAGTCGTTGTTCTACCTCCGCTCGCGCGGCATTCCGGAAGCCGAAGCGCGGACGCTGTTGATGCGCGCCTTCATCGGCGACGCCGTTGACCAGATCGAAAGCGAGGCCTTGCGCGACACTGTCTGGCAGGCGGTCGATAAGGGGCTGGAGGCGATGTCGTGACGGCGCAGCCGAAGATCATCAGCGCCGGGCTCGATGTGGCGGCGGTGCGTGCGGACTTCGAGATTCTCGCCAAGCCGGTTTACGGCAAGCCGCTGGTCTATCTGGATAGCGCGGCCTCGGCGCAGAAGCCGAAGCAGGTGCTGGATGCGATGCGCGTGTTCGCAGCGACCGATTATGCGAATGTGCATCGCGGGGTGCATCACCTTTCGGCACAAGCGACGGATGCTTACGAAGCTTCTCGGCGTACGGTGCAGACATTCCTGAACGCTAGGCATGAAGGCGAGATCGTCTTCACCAAAGGCGGCACCGAGGCGATCAACCTCGTGTCCTATTCCTTCCTCGCGCCGCGCATTCAGCCGGGTGACGAGATCGTGTTGTCGGTGATGGAGCATCACTCCAACATCGTGCCGTGGCATTTCCTGCGCGAGCGGCAGGGCGCGGTGCTGCGCTGGGTGGATGTGCGCGACGACGGCTCGCTGGACATCGAGGCCTTGGATGCCGCCATCGGGCCGAAGACCAAGCTCGTTGCCATCACGCATATGTCCAACGTGCTGGGTACGGTGACGCCGCTCAAAGAGATCGTGGCGCGCGCGCATGCGAAAGGCGTTCCGGTGCTCGCCGATGGATGCCAGGGTGCCGTGCATGAGATCGTGGATGTGCAGGCGCTGGATATCGATTTCTATGCGATCACCGGCCACAAGCTTTATGGGCCGACGGGCATTGGCGCGCTGTATGGCAAGCGGGCGCATCTGAAGGCAATGCGGCCGTTCAATGGCGGCGGCGAGATGATCCGCGAAGTCAGCCGCGACGTCGTCACTTATGCCGATCCGCCGGCGCGGTTCGAGGCGGGCACGCCGCCGATCATCGAAAGCGTGGGGCTGGCGGCGGCGATCGATTACATGAATTCCTTCGACCGCGAAGCCGTGCGGGCGCATGAGCATGATCTGCTGACCTATGCCCGCGAGGCGTTGCGCGAGTTCAACTGGCTGCGCGTGATCGGCGATGCGCCGGACAAGGGCGCGATCCTCTCTTTCGAGACTGAGGGGATGCACGCGCACGATGTCGCCACCATATTGGATAGGGAAGGCGTCGCGGTGCGCGCCGGGCATCATTGCGCGCAACCGCTGATGGAGCGCTTCGGCGTGGCCTCGACCAGCCGCGCCTCTTTCGCGATGTACAACACACGCGCCGACGTGGATGCGCTGATCGCAGCGCTCGCCAAGGCGCGGAAGATTTTGAGTTAGTATGATGGATGACAGTCTTCGCGAGCTTTATCAGGACGTGATCCTCGATCACTCCAAGCACCCGCGGCACTTCGGGCCGCTGGACGGCGCCACCAACACCGCCGAAGGCCACAACCCGCTCTGCGGCGACCGGGTGAAGATCAACCTCATCGTCGATGCCGATGACCGCATCGCGGACATCAAGTTCGAGGGCAAAGGCTGCGCGATCAGCCAGGCCTCCGCCTCGATGATGACGGACATGGTCGCCGGCCGCAGGGTTGCGGAGGCGGAGAAGCTGATGGGCGGTTTCCTGCATCTGGTGAAGGGCGAGGACGCTGCGGATCTCACCGGCGATGACCGCGAGCAGCTTGACGTGATGGCCGGCGTATCGGCATTTCCCATGCGCGTGAAATGCGCCACCCTGGCGTGGCATACGATGAAGTCGGCATTGGAGGGCGGCACCGAAGCCGCCAAGACGGAATGAACGCGGAAGCACAGAAAATCGAGACGTCCGCGCTCTCCGCCGAAGAGCTGGAGGATTTCACCGCCAAGCTCGTGGCCGCGCTGAAGACGGTTTACGATCCGGAGATCCCGGTGGACATCTACGAACTCGGTCTAATCTATAAGGTCGATGTCTCCGACAACAAGGATGTCACCGTGGACATGACGCTGACGGCGCCGGCGTGTCCCGTGGCCGGCGAGATGCCGGTGATGGTGAAGACGGCACTGGAGCAGGTGGAAGGCATCGGGCAGGTGACGGTGAACATGACCTTCGATCCGCCCTGGACGCCGGAATGCATGAGCGAAGCGGCCAAACTCGAACTGAACATGTTCTGAACCATGGAAACGCAAACCACGACACGACCCAAGCGCGAACGGCCCAAGGCGATCCGGCTTTCGGATGCCGCGGCGGAGCGCATCCGCGAGATCATGGCGAACGCGGAAGGCAAGTATCAGGGCGTTCGCGTGGGCGTTGAGAACGGCGGCTGCGCGGGCATGAGCTACACGATGGATTACGCCGAAACCGCGCAGCCTTTCGAGGAAGTGGTCGAGGACAAGGGCGTGAAGGTGTTCATCGATCCCAAGGCGATCATGTTCCTCATCGGCACGGAGATGGATTTCGTGCACGAAAAGTTCGGCGCGCGCTTCGTGTTCAACAACCCGAACCAGACGGCCGCCTGCGGCTGCGGCGAAAGCGTCGCCATCACGCCGGCGAAGCTGGATTGAGAAATCGCCTCCCCCTTGTGGGGAGGCCGACAAAATTCGCATCGCAGCGAAGAATTTTTCGGGTGGGGGGCTGCTGTGCGGACCGTCCCCCCACCCGAAAAAGCTTTGCTTTTTCGACCTCCCCACAAGGGGGAGGTGATGCGCGGAATAAAAGAAAAGCCCCGGCGGATATCGGCGGCGGGGCTTCACAGTATTCTCGCTACACGGCAGGCCCATCGAAGACCGTCTTTCAGGCCAACCACAAAGCACCTTCGCTTCAACCTCCCCGGTTTCCATGCGGTCCTTCGAAATGCTGCCCCGGCGCGAGTGGGGCAGGCGTTCCGCTTTCCGCGCGGGATGCCCGCAAGCTGGCTCCCTTACCTGTCTGTTCTTGCGGTGGATCTAGGTCGGCATGGGTTGAATCTCCTCGGGAAGTGTGAGAACATATAGGGAACATATTAGGATTACAAGTTGTTTTTAGGAATATAGATATATACCTGATATAGCAGGAGAAATCCGATGTTGCCCGCGCGACCAAGCCTATTTTCCGTATTACGCTTATTGACACCTTCGATTTTTCGTAATACTTTTATTGTGCGTCCATGAAGCGGCTCACCTGGGACGAAGCCAAGCGCCGCTCCAATCTGGAAAAGCACGGCCTGGATTTCGCGCATGTGGTGGACTTCGATGAAACCAGCGCACTGACGTTTGAAGACAGACGCGGGCTGACCGATCCGAAGTTCGCCTATCCGGAGCCGCGCTATCTGTCTTTGGGACTGATGCGCGGGAAATTGGTGGCGTTGGTTTATTCGGGAACCGATGTGATGTGGCGGATCATCAGCCTCAGGCTCGCGACGGAAAAGGAAGCAAAGACATGGCTCGGAAAGTAATCGTGGACGATGAATCGCCGGAGATCACGCCGGAGATGTTTGCGCAGATGCGGCCGATGACTGAGGTGACGCCCGGGATGGCCGCAGCAATCAAGGCCTTGCGCGGACGCCCCAAGCTGGAAAATCCCAAGCAGGTGGTTTCTATCCGCATGAGCGCCTCCGCCGTGAAGCGGTGGAGCGCGATGGGCAGGGCGGAGCGCGCAAAACTCATCGCCGCGCTGGAGAAGAAGATCGAGAAGCGGGCTTAGAAAGAGGCGAAGAACGATCGCCGCTTTTACCTCACAGATGGGGAAGAAAGTTTGAAATTTTGCCTGCGGCGAATCCAGCCGTGAAGGCGAATGCGTTTTCGACTTGCTTTTCCACTGCCTTTGCTGCCGCGCGCTTGAGCATCGTTGCCGCCTTCTTCAATAGGCCAATCTCAATCATAGGTGTTTTGAGTATCGCGAGCGCCGTTTCAAGAACTGCAATAAGCTGCGCTCGCTCGATTTCGGTGAGTGCCCTTTCATCGGGCGGCAGGTTTGATGTGTTAGCGTGCTCGATAACTTCTCCGATAAGCCGCACCACGTCGTTGATATTGTCCTCAAGCTCGTCTGTTTGAACGAGAACTTTCCACTCTACCGCACGAACCGTGAATTCTTTTGGCGGAGGCGAGGGAATGATGACATCTGTGTCATCGTCAGACCCTTCAACAGTAGCCGTGTATTCTCTCTGGCTTTTGAGATGGGTAAGAATCCGATCGGCAACGGCTACAGCGATAGAAGTATCGATATGACCGCCTCTAAGGATTTTGTTGAGCAGTGATGGGTTTGTTCCAAGAATACGCGCAAGTTCTGGAGTTGCGCCACGCTGATAGTCGTTGAGCTCGTAGAGTATTTCGAGAAGACCGGGCACGTCCTCTACGAGCACCTGTCCTGCTGGCGATGAACGAAGGACTTTTAGTCCGCGTTCGATAAGATCGATTTGATCGGTCATGTTGCTCCGGCCCGGAACAGTCGCAGTATTTGCACTAGCCAATTAAGGCTGTCTTCAATGCAGAGTAACGTGCTGGATAAGGAAGCCCAATATTGTGCAGCCCGCAGCCAGAAGGCTCGCGATACGCACCATCTTTTCAAATGTAGATTGCGGCGGCTTTTCTAGGGACATGACGTACTCCTTCATTGAAGAAAACATCACGTCCCTAAGGGATATATAAGGGTGATTCGGACTCGGCGAATCAATAGAACAAAAGGAGAATCTGTTAAGGAAGTGCACTTTTGCGACTAATTGTTTGGCCAAGCAAGCGTATGTAACGCACGCGGAAATTTGTTCGTGTTTCAAATCAACGACTTAAGCTTCTACAGAATATCCGTATACGGACATATTAGCTGTGGATGATTCAGCTGACGGAAATGTCGAAACACGTCGACTAGGCGCTCGTTCTTCAAAACGGAGTCCCCACAGCCAATTCCCACCGACAGGCTCGTCACTCACGCCGATTTTGCGCGAGTTTGGATAGTAGCACTGCCGCGCGGTGAGCGTGTTGACTTCTTGGTGCAGGCCGAACAACGAGAATTTCCATTTCGGCCTGGCGCCGACGGCCTAGTCGTGTCGCGCCAATCACCCTCTCCCCTCGAAATTCGGCGGCAGGATACCCAATTCTCTTCTGCTTCTGGAAAATGGATGGCCGGGACAAGCCCGGCCATGACGATTTGATTTAGAGCGCCATTTCCCTGACACGCTGTGTATTCACCGCAGCTCATTCCTTCCCACCACCATGTGATGCACTTCATCCGGCCCATCCGCGAAGCGCAGGTGGCGGACGTCGGTGTAGAGTTCGGCGAGCGGGGTCCATTGCGAGATGCCGGTGGCGCCGTGGATCTGGATGGCCTGGTCGATGATCTGGCACGCTTTCTCCGGCACCATCGCCTTGACCATGCTGACCCAGATGCGCGCCTGCTTGTTGCCCAGCACGTCCATCGCCTTCGCCGCTTTCAGCACCATCAGGCGCATGGCTTCGATCTCGATGCGCGCGCGCGATACGAGTTCGAGATTCTTGCCCAGCATGATGAGCGGCTTGCCGAAGGCTTCGCGCGAAAGGCCGCGCGACACCATCAGATCCAGCGCCTGTTCGGCCTTGCCGATGGTGCGCATGCAGTGATGGATGCGGCCGGGGCCAAGGCGCACCTGGCTGATTTCGAAGCCGCGGCCTTCGCCGAGCAGGATGTTCTCGTACGGCACGCGCACATTCTCGAACTTGATGTGCATGTGGCCGCGCGGCGCATGATCGTGGCCGAACACTTCCATGGGGCCGAGGATCTTCACGCCGGGCGTGTCGGTGGGGACGAGGATCTGCGATTGCTGCTGGTGCGCGGGGCCGTCCGGGTTCGTCTGCACCATCACGATCATGATCTTGCAGCGCGGATCGCCCGCGCCGGAGATGTAATACTTCTCGCCGTTGATCACCCAATCCTTGCCGTCGCGCACCGCGCGGGTGCGGATGTTCTTGGCGTCGGAAGAGGCGACATCCGGCTCCGTCATCGCATAGGCGGAACGGATTTCGCCGTTCAGCAGCGGCTTCAGCCAGCGCTCTTTCTGCTCCGGCGTGCCCACGCGCTCCAGGACTTCCATGTTGCCGGTGTCCGGCGCGGCGCAGTTCATCACTTCGGAGGCCAGATGCGCCTTGCCGAGTTCGACGGCGATGTAGGCGTAATCGAGATTGCTCAGGCCTTCGCCGGTTTCCGCATCCGGCAGAAAGAAATTCCACAAGCCTTCTGCTTTGGCTTTGTTCTTGGCTTTCTCCAGCACTTCGAGCTGGCCGGGGGCGAAGCTCCAGCGGTCCTTCTTGTTTTCGCCGAGGCGATAGAACTCCTCGCTCATCGGCACGACGGTTTCGGCGATGAACTTCTTGACGTGCGCCAGAAGCGGCATCGCCTTTTCGCTCATGCGCAGATCGTTCAGATCGTCCGCCGGGTTGAAGCCGAACATCGTGTTGGCGCGGGGTGCTGTGTTCATCGTCTCACCTATGGTTTTTCGGGTTGGAGATTGCACCAGAGCGGCAGGGGAATGAAAGCGCCCTTGGCAAGACAATGGCGTGTGCCGCAGCGTCGCTTTCCGGGGATTCCCGGTTAGAGTGACGCCCGGAATTGGCCGGGCTGGACGATGGACGCGCACCGCTTCGACGATCTTTTTGCCGAATTCGGCCCCATCAAGCTCCGCCGGTTCTTCGGCGGGGAGGGGATTGTCGCCGATGAGGTGATGATCGGGATGGTGTTCGACGACATCATCTATTTCCACACCAACGAACAGACGCGCGCGGCGTTTCTGGCGGAAGGCTGCAAGCCGTTCACGTTCCTCAAGCGCAGCAAGAACGAGATGATCGCGACGCATTGGTACGCGCTGCCCGACAGGCTCTACGACGATCCGGAAGAACTCGCGGCCTGGGCGCGGATCGCGCTGGAGGCGATGCGCAATTCGGAGACGGAGAAGAAGAAGCGGGCGAAGAAGGCTGCCGCTGTGAGACCGGTGAAGAAAAAGAAGAAGCGCTAATTTCCTCCCCCGTTTACGGGGGAGGTGCTGAGCGAGCACTGCGAGCGAAGTGGAGGGGGCTTTCGCGCGAAGGCCCCCTCCGGCTCACTGTGTTCGCCTCCTCCCCCGTAAACGGGGGAGGAAAATCATCACCACAGATGCACGCGCTGATCGGGGGCGAGGTAGTATTTGTCGCCCGGTTTCACGTCGAACGCCTTGTACCAGGCGTCGATGTTGCGCGTGGGGCCGACAACGCGCCAGTGCGGCGGACTGTGCGGGTTGCTCAGCACCTGCTGGCGCATCGCACCGTCGCGATACTTGCCGCGCCAGATCTGGGCGAAGCCGAGGAAGAAGCGCTGGTCGCCGGTGTACCCGTCCAGCACCGGCGCGGGCTTGCCGTTCAGCGAGAAGTGATAGGCCTGCAGCGAGATCGAGAGGCCGGAAAGGTCGCCGATGTTCTCGCCCATGGTCAGCTTGCCCTGCACATGCAGGCCGGGCAGGCCTTCATAGGAGTCGTATTGCGCGCCGAGGTTGGAGACGCGCTGTTCGAACGCCGCACGATCCGCATCTGTCCACCAGCTCTGGAGCACGCCGGTGCCGGTGTACTTGCTGCCCTGATCGTCGAAGCCGTGGCCGATCTCGTGGCCCATCACCGCGCCGATGCCGCCATAGTTCACCGCATCGTCCGCGTTGGGATCGAAGAACGGCGCCTGCAGGATCGCGGCGGGGAAGAAGATCGAGTTCAGCGTGGGCGTGTAATACGCATTGATGGTGGGCGGCGTCATGCCCCATTCGTTGCGGTCCACCGGCTGGTCGATGCGGTCCAGGCGATAGTGCCACTCGAAATCGTTGCTGCGCTCGATATCGCCGACGAGGTCGTCGCGCTTGATGACGAGGCCGGAGAAATCGCGCCACTTGTCGGGATAGCCCACATGCGGCGTGAAGTCGTGCAGCTTCTCCAGCGCCTTCTTCTTCGTGGCGTCCGTCATCCACGAGATCTTGCGGATGTCGGCGTCATAGGCCTTCAGCAGATTGGCCACCAACGCTTCCACCTTCGCTTTTGACTCCGGCGGGAAGTATTTGGCGACGTAGAGCTTGCCCAGCGGATGGCCGAGGCGCTGGTCGATCAGGCGCACCGCGCGGGTGTCGCGCGGAAGTTGTTGCGTCTGCCCGCCAAGGACTTTGCCATAGAAATCGAAATCCGCATCGTCGAACGCCTTGGGCAGATAGGCGGACATGTTGTGCAGGTAATGCACGGTCAGCCAGTCGCGCCACACCGGCACCGGCGTATCGGCGAAGAGTTTGGCGAGGCCGGGGAACGCCGTGTTCTCGCGCACGATGATCTTGCGATCGCCTTTGGGGCCTTTCGCGGAAAGGCCTTCGGCGGCGAAGAACGTGGCCCACGGGAAGCCCGGCGCATAGGCCGCGAGTTCGGCTTCCGTCATCGGGTTGTAGGTCTTGTCCGCGTCGCGGCGCTGCACGGCGGTCCAGTGGATCTTGGCGATCTCGGTTTCCAGCGCGAACACGGCATCACCGCGCGCCTGCGCATCCTTGTCGCCGGCGAGGCCGAGCATGGTGCCGAGATATTTCTTGTAGGCATCGCGCGTCTGCGCCAGAGCCGGATCGTCTTTCAGATAGTAGTCGCGGTTCGGCATGCCGAGGCCGGACTGGGTGACGATCAGCACATAGTCGTTCGGATTCTTCGCATCCGAATTGATGAAGCCGCCGAACAGGCTGTCCGCCGGCGTGGCTGGGTCGCCCATCGCGCGGGCGACATCATCGGGCGTCTTCACCGCCGCGAATTTGGCGAGATCGGCTTTGGCGGGATCGAGGCCGCGCTTTTCGATCTGCGCGGTGTCCATGAACGCGTCATAAAGATCGCGGATTTTCTTCTGCTCGTCGGTGAGCTGGTCATAAGGCTTCGCCTCCAGCTCGGCAACGATGTCCTTCATGCGCTTTTCGCTGAGGATCTGCAGGTCCTGAAAGGAGCCGGTTGAGGTGCGGTCCGCGGGGATCACCGCGTTCTTGAACCAGGTGCCGTTGGCGTAATCGAAGAAGTCGTCGCCCGGCTTCACGGACTTGTCCATGCCGGTGAGATCGACGCCCCAGGTGCCATAGGTGGGTTTTCCCGCCGGCTGGGCATCGGCCGTGGCAAGCAGGCTCGTCAACGCCAATGCGCTGACCGCGAACGCGATAGGTCTCATTTTTCTTCTCCTTGTTGAATGACATCCGGCTGCGCGTTCGCTCCCCCGCTCAGCCGGATATCTCTACGAAATCACCACACTCTGCTTCACCACACCGGCACGCGCTTGTCCGGCGGCAGATAGAACTTATCGCCGGGCTTGACGGCCGGGAATGCGGCGTACCAGCCATTGTCATTGCGCACGACGCCATTCACGCGATAGGCGGCCGGGCTGTGCGGATTGCTGAGGAGTTGCGCGCGCGTGGTGCCCTCGCTGCGGATCTCGCGCCAGCTTTGCGCGTAGGCCACATAGAAGCGTTGGTCGCCGGTCATGCCGTTCAGCACCGGCGCGGGCTTGCCGCCAAGCGCGATGTGATAGGCCTTGTAGGCGATGACGAGGCCGGCAATGTCCGCGATGTTCTCACCGTTTGTGAGCTTGCCCTTGATGTGGATGCCGGGCAGCGGCTCGTACTGGTCGTATTGCGCGGCGATGGCGTTGGTCTTGGCTTCGAAGTTCTTCTTGTCCTGCGCCGTCCACCAATCCCGCAGCGTGCCGTCGTAGTCATATTTGGCGCCCTGATCGTCGAAGCCGTGGCTGATCTCGTGGCCGATGGTGGCGCCGATGCCGCCATAGTTCGCCGCATCATCCGCCTTCGCATCGAAGTAAGGCGGCTGGAGAATGCCCGCCGGGAAGCAGATTTCGTTGGTGGTGGGATTGTAGTAGGCGTTGTTGGTCGGCGGCGTCATGCCCCATTCGTTACGGTCCACCGGATTGTCGATGCGCTTCAGCTCGCGGTTCCATTCGAACACGGTGGCGTTCTTCGCATCCTGCAGGACATGGCCGGGCTCGATGGCGAGCGCGGAATAATCGCGCCACGTGTCCGGATACCCGATCTTGAGCAGATAGTGATGCAGCTTGTTCAGCGCCTTCTCGCGCGTCGCCGGCGTCATCCACGACAGCGTCTTGATGTCGGCTTCATAGGCCTTCATCAGATTGTCGACCAACTCCTTCGCTTTCGCCTTGGCTTCGGGCGGGAAGTATTTCGCCGCGTACATCTTGCCCAGGGCTTCGCCCATGCTGTCGTCGAGCAGGTGGATGCCACGCGTCTGGCGGTCGAGCTGCGCTTTCTGGCCGCGGATCACCTGGCCATACATGGCGAAATTCGCATCGTCGATGGTCTTGGGCAGATAGCTCGCGAATTCGTGGAGGTAATGCACCGTCAGGTAATCGCGCCACACCGAAACCGGCGTGGCGGCGAAGATGGCGGCCAGTTTCGGGAACGCGGATTTCTCGGCGACGATGAATGTGCGTGGTCCCTTTGGCGTGTTCGGCGAGATTCCGGCGGCCGCAAAATGAGCCGCCCACGGGAATTGCGGTGCGAACTTCTGCAAATCCGCAAGCGTCATGGGATTGTAGGTCTTGTCGGGATCGCGGCGGTCTTCGGCCGCCCAGTGCGCGACCGCCATGTCGTTTTCGAGCTTGAATACGGCGGCGGCGCGCGCGCCCGCATCTTTCACGCCGGCAAAGCCCAGCATCTGGGCGATATACTTCTTGTATGCCTCGCGCGTGGCGGCAATCGCCTTGTCGTTGCGCAAATAATAGTCGCGGTCGGGAAGGCCCAGGCCGGACTGGAAGATGTCGATCGCATAGGCTGTCGGATGCTTGTCGTTCGGCGCGATATACATGCTGAACGGCCCGTCCAGCCCCAACGCCGGATCGCCCATGGCGCGGGCGACATCTTCCGGCGTTTTCAGAGCGGCGATATGCGCGAGATCGGCTTGGGCCGGCGTCAGGCCGGCGGCGTCGATGGCCTTCTGGTCCACGAAGGCGTTGTAGAAGTCGCGCAGCTTCACCTGTTCGGGCGTGAGGTCCTTGCGCGTGGTGAGATCGGCGACGATGCCGCGCAGCCGCGCCTCATTCTGCTTGTCGATCTCCAGATTGACGCCGGCATAGCTCCGATCCGAAGGGATGGTCGCCGTCTTCAGCCATTTGCCGTTGCCATAGACGAAGAAGTCGTCGCCCGGTTTCTGCGCCGTGTCCACATAGTTGAGATAGATGCCCCACGGCTTGATTTGCGGGCCGTCGGCAGCGAAGGCGGCGGTGGTGGAAACGAGAAGGGCGGCGAGAAGCAGTCGGCGTTTCATCGAAATCTCCCGGAGAAAAGAAAAACGCCGCGGAGTCCCTTCCGCGGCGCTGTCGTGATGCTTACCAGAAGTGCACGCGCTGGTCGGGCGCAAGGTAGTACTTCTGCCCGGGCTTGATGTCCGGGAACGCGGCGTACCACTCGTCCTGATTGCGCGTGGCGCCGATGGCGCGGAACTGGTTCGGGCTGTGCTCGTTGGAAAGCACCTGCTGCCGCAGCGCGCCTTCGCGATACTTGCCCTGCCAGATCTGGCCGTAGGACAGATAGAAGCGCTGATCGCCGGTGTAGCCGTCGATCACCTTCGCCTTCTTGCCGTTTAGCGAGATGTGATAGGCCTTCAGCGCGATGGTGATGCCGGCGTTGTCGGCGATGTTCTCACCCATCGTGTTGTTGCCCTTGATGTGCAGGCCGGGCAGGGGCTCGTACGAGTCATACTGCGCGCCCAGCGCCTTCACCCGCTCTTCGAACGCCTTGCGGTCCGCGTCCGTCCACCAGTTGGCGACGGCGCCCACGGCATCGAATTTGCTGCCCTGATCGTCGAAGCCGTGGCTGATCTCGTGGCCGATCACCGCGCCGATGCCGCCATAGTTCACGGCATCGTCCGCGTTGGGATCAAAGAACGGCGGCTGCAGGATGGCGGCCGGGAACACGATCTCGTTGGCTTGCGGGTTGTAATAGGCATTCACCGTCGGCGGCGACATGCCCCATTCGGTCTTATCCACCGGCTGGTCGATGCGCACGAGCTGGCGGTTGAACTCGAACAGATTGGCGCGCTTGATGTCGCCCAGCAGGTCGTCGCGCTTGATCACCAGCGCGGAGTAGTCACGCCACTTGTCGGGGTAGCCGATCTTCACCGTGTAGTGGTGCAGCTTGTAGAGCGCCTTCTCCCGCGTCGCCGGCGTCATCCATGCCAGCGTCTTGATGTCAGCGTCGTAAGCCTTGAGCAGGTTGTTCACCAGATCGACGGCCTTCGCCTTGGCTTCCGGCGGGAAGTACTTGGCGACATAGAGCTTGCCCAGCGCTTCGCCCATCGCGTTGTCGAGTAGGTGGGTGCCGCGCGTGGCGCGGGGAAGCTGCTGGGTGTTGCCCTGCAGCACCGTGCCGTAGAACGCGAAGTCTTCCTGGTCGAAAGACGACGGAAGATAGGCGGCATAGGTGTGGATGTAATGGGCGGTCAGATAGTCGCGCCACACGGACACCGGCGTGGCAGCGAACACGTCGGCGATCTTCGGGAACGCCGATTTCTCGCCGACATTGACGATGCGCTCGCCTTGCGCGTTGCTCATCGGGACCGTGGAAGCCTTCAAATAGGCATCCCACGGGAATTTCGGCGCCAGCGCCTTGAGCTGCGTCGGCGTCATCGGGTTGACGATGGCATCGACATCGCGGTCCTGTTCGCGCGACCACATCACTTCCGCGAGCTTGTGCTCGAGGTCATAGACGGCGGCGGCGCGCTTGTCGGGATCGCTGAGGCCCACCATGGCGAACACCTTCACCAGATGCGCCTTGTAAGCATCCTGCGTCTTCACGATCTCCGCGTCGGTCTTCAGGTAATAGTCGCGATC
Source organism: Rhizomicrobium sp. (assembly GCA_036569005.1). Classification (GTDB taxonomy): domain Bacteria; phylum Pseudomonadota; class Alphaproteobacteria; order Micropepsales; family Micropepsaceae; genus Rhizomicrobium. Next base: position 17,726 of record DATCRK010000024.1, read on the forward strand.
AGGCATGCCGAGGCCCGACTGACCGAGGCCCAGCTGATATTTCATCGGATCCTTCGGATCGACGCCGATATAACCGCCGAACGGGCCATCGAGGCCAAGATCGGGACGGCCCATCGCCGTCGCCACGTCGTCCGGCGTCTTCAGGCCGGCGATGTAATCGAGATCGGCTTTCGCAGGCGTCAGGCCCGCGGCATCGATCTGTTTCTGGTCGTTGAATGCGTCGTAAAGATCGCGCAGCTTCTTCTCTTCGTCCGAGAGTTGGCCATAAGGCTTCGCGTCGAGCGAGCCGGCAATCTCCTGCATGCGCTTTTCGCTGGAGATGCGCAGCGCGATGAAGGAGCCGATGCTGGAACGGTCGGCCGGGATTTCGGCTTTCTTGTACCAGTTGCCGTTCACATACATAAAAAAGTCGTCGCCGGGCTTTACGCTCTTGTCCATCGCGGACAGGTCGACGCCCCATGTGCCGTATTGTGTATGACCGGTGGCCGCGAGCGCGGCGACGCTCACACAGGCGGCGCATGCCAGGCCCGTGAGCGCGATAAGGCTCCGTCGCATATTCAAACTCCCAGATGATTAAGTGCCCAAAAACCCCATCGCCCGGGCCGAATCCGGCCGGGCTTTCTTCTTTAATTGGGATTAGGGCCGCTTTTTGCCAGTGGGCGCAAGTCGCGCGTTCACGGGATTTTGCGATGTTTCGCATCACGTCCCCGTGACGCACGCTTGTTGCGCCGCCGTAAGGTCGGCTGTGGATGACTAGTGGGAAATCCCACTAGTAGCGTTATTCGCCTTTGAACTTCGCGGGCCGCTTCTGGCTGAACGCCAGCACGCCTTCCACGAAGTCCTTTGTCTTGCCGGCCTTCTGTTGGGACTGCTTTTCCTGATCGAGCTGCACTTCATAGGAGTTGTGCGGGCTGTCCCAATAGAGCTTGCGGATCAGGGCGAGCGTTTGTGTCGGGCCATCGGCCAGGCGCGCCGCCAACTTGAGCGCGTCGTCCATCAGTGCGCTGTCGTCGCTGACGCGATTGATAAGGCCCCAATCCAGCGCTTTGTCGGCCGGAAGCTTTTCGGCAAGCAGCGAAAGCTCCTTGGCGCGCGCGAGGCCGACGAGGCGCGGCAGCAGCCAGGTCGATCCGCCATCCGGAACGAGACCGATGCGCGCGAAGGCCTGAAGGAAATATGCCGACTGCGCGGCGATGATAAGATCGCCCATCAGCGCGAAGCTCATGCCGACACCGGCAGCGGCGCCGTTCACGGCGGTGACGAGCGGCATCTTCAGATCGCGGAAGCGGCGGAGCAGGGGGTGATAGGCCACTTCGAGCGCCGAACCGACGCCGCCGCGTTGCGCGCCTTCTTCCGGTACCTCGGTGAGATTGGCGCCGGCGCAGAAGCCGCGGCCTTCACCGGTGAGAACCACCGCGCGGAAGTTTCCGGATTTCTCGATGTGCTCCACCGCATCGATCATGCCGTAGACCATCTTCACCGAAGCGGCGTTCAGCACTTCGGGATGATTCATGGTGAGAACGGCGACATTGCCGTGCGCCGTGACGTAGCAGCGGTCGAAATCCTTGCGCATGATCGGTCCTCGTTCTGTCCGAGGATGAGCATAGGCGCGCGCGTGAACGGATAAAAGCGGGCGCTTAATTACGCGGCGTCAACGTGCTCGACCGCTTCCGGATCGGTTTCGCAGACCACGCGATTGCGGCCCGCGCGCTTGGCGCCGTATAGGCAGTTGTCCGCGCGCGCGATGAAGCTGGCCTTGTCGTCGTCGCGGCCCAATTCCGCAACGCCGATGGAAATGGAGATCGAGCCGAGGATGTCGCCGGTCGCCTTCTTGACCAGCTTCTTCGCTTCGACAGCGCGGCGGATGACGTTGGCCACGAAGACGGCATCGCTCAGCGCGGTGTGCGGAAGGACGACCGCGAACTCCTCGCCGCCATAGCGCGCGGCGGTGTCGCGGCCTTTCACGTTCTCGGCAAGGCAGCCGCCGACGAGGCGCAGCACCTGGTCGCCGGTCTGATGGCCGAAGGTATCGTTGAAGCGCTTGAAGTGATCGATGTCGCACATGAAAAGGCAGAGCGGCGTCTGCTCTTCACGTGCCATCTCGATCGCGCGGTCCAGTTCCAGATCGAAGGCTTTGCGGTTGGGGATGCCCGTGAGGACGTCCGTCAGCGTTTCCTTGCGCACGTCGTCCAGCTTGGCCTTCAGCTCGCTGACGCTTTGCGAGGAGCGTTGCAGATCTGCTTCCAGATCCTTGGTGCGGGTTTCCATCGCATGCGTGGCGGCGACGAGATTGTCCACCAGTTTGCGCATCGCTTCGGGCGATTGCTTGCCGTCCAGCTCGCCGCTCGCGGCGGACAGGGTGCGGCTGTATTCCTCCGCGTCGCGGCCATGGGTTTCCAAGCGCTCGAACACGGCATTCACGGCGCCGGTCAGGTCGGAGCTGGTTTTCTCGACGGCCTTTTCCATGCGCGCGGAGCTGAAGAAGCGCTCGCGCAGATCGTCCAGCACGGATTGGGTGAACGGCATCTTCGCCTTGATGCGGTCGTTGACAATGCGCGTGATCGCGGCGTTCTCGCCGGCGGCATAGGCGAAGAATATCTCGTAATTCGCGGGCGTGGGTACGACGCCGCGTTCGGCCATGATGGCGAACGCGGATTGGGCGGCCTGCTTGGTCTGGTCCTTGTCGCTCAAACGTCTACCCCTGCGCGGCCGGCGCGGCCGCACTTCCGCAAGGGCAGTCTGCCTATCTCTCCGTAAGAAACGGTTAAGCGCGGGATTGATGGTTGGCTAACACCCTGCTTAACTTGATAAATTGTCACCAAGAAAATTGTGATTTGTCAGAGAGGACAGCCCATGAGCGCCGCCGAAGCCCGCCCGATGTCCAACGACGCCGAAACCCGCATGCAGCAGGTTTTGCAGCGCCAGAAGCAGGCACACATAAAAGAAGGGCCGGTCAGCGCGGAGAAGCGCATCGAATGGATCGACCGCGCCATTGGATTGCTGGTCGCACACAAGGATGAGATCGCGGACGCGCTGCGCCAGGATTTCGGGCACCGCTCGGTTGATGCTTCGCTGTTCACCGACGTGTCGGGCTCCATCGGGCCGCTGAAGCACGCGAAGGTCAATCTCAAGACCTGGATGAAGCGCGAGAAGCGCAAGGTTGAGCCTGCTTTGCTGGGCCTCTTCGGCGCGCGCGCGTGGATCGATTACCAGCCGAAGGGAACGGTGGGCGTCATCAGCCCGTGGAATTTCCCGTTCAACCTGACCTTCACGCCGCTGGCGGGCATCTTCGCCGCCGGCAATCGCGCGATGATCAAGCCGAGCGAGTACACGCCGCGCTCATCCGAGTTGATGGAGCGCATGTTCAAGTCGGCTTATGACGAAACCGAAGTCGCGGTGATCAACGGCGGGGCCGAAGTGGGCGCGGCGTTCTCCAAGCTGGCGTTCGACCACCTGCTGTTCACGGGCGCAACCTCCATCGCCTATCACGTCATGCGCGCCGCGGCGGAGAATCTTGTGCCGCTGACGCTGGAGCTGGGCGGCAAGTCGCCGGTGATCGTGGGCGACACGGCCGACATGGCGCTCACCGCCAAGCGCGTGATGATGGGCAAGACGCTGAACGCCGGTCAGATCTGCCTGGCGCCGGATTATGTTATGGTGCCGAAAGACAAGGCGAAGGATTTCGTCAACGAAGCGTCCGGCGCGGTGGCGACGATGTTCCCGACCCTGAAGGACAATCCCGACTACACCTCTGTCATCAACCAACGGCACTACGATCGCCTGATGGGCTATCTCGATGACGCGCGCTCCAAGGGTGCGGAGATCATCGAACTTAACCCGGCGAAGGAGAATTTCTCGCAGCAGCCGTTCCACAAGATCCCGCCGACCATCGTGCTCAATCCCACGGACGACATGAAGATCATGAAGGACGAAATCTTCGGGCCGCTTCTGCCGGTGAAAACCTATGACAGCGTGGATGAGGTGATCGGCTATGTGAACGATCACCCGCGTCCGCTGGGTCTTTATTACTTCGGCAGCGACGACAAGGAGCAGGAGAAGGTGCTGACGCGCACCACCTCAGGCGGCGTGTCGGTGAACGACACGATCATGCATGTCTCGATGGAGGACCTGCCGTTCGGCGGCGTCGGTCCGTCGGGCATGGGCGCCTATCACGGCCATGACGGTTTCAAGACGTTCAGCCACGCCAAGGCCGTGTTCAAGCAGGCGAAGATGGACGTCACCGCGATGGTCCGCCCGCCTTATGGCGAGAAGATCCAGAAGATGCTGGCGGGCGCGATCAAGCGGTAGAACGAGGGAACTCGCTCAAAACCAACTCGTCATGGCGGCCCTCGTGGCGGCCATCCATTTTCCAGAAGCGGTACAAAAAAGAGCGCGGCACAAACCGTGCTCTTTTGTTTTCTGTCTCTGGAAAATGGATGGCCGGGACGCGCTTCGCTTCGCTCGCTGCCCGGCCATGACGGGTTAGTAGGTGTGCGGTGTTTTCGCGTCGCCGCTTTTCACTTTCTTTTCGGCGGCCTCCACTTCTTCCGCGCTCGGCCGCTTGGTCTTGCGCTCTTCCGGCGCGCCAACGGCGCCAGGCGAGAACGACGGCGTGTCGCTGGCGGGAAATGAATCTTCGGATTGCTGATCGACGGAGCCGGGCTTGCTGTGAGTCTGCCCGTCCGCGTCACGTTTCGGCTTCGATTCCATGTGTTTCTCCACCGGGTCTCGATAGCAAAACCCGCTGGAAGAACCGAAGTTCCGGGAACCTTAAGCTTCCTGTTTCGGCTTGGCCGGGCGCGCGGGCTTTTCCGCGGGCGGCAGTTTCACCGGGCGCAGCAGGAACGCCGGAAGCTGATGCGCATCGGACTTCTTCGGCTCGTTGCTCTGCGCTTTCGGCGCATGTTGCTGCTTCTGATGCTGCGGCTTGTTCTGGTTTTGGCGATGATCCTGCCGCGGGCGATGCTGTTGCGGTTGATGCTGAACCGGCTGCTGTTGTTCGACGCGCGGTTGCGGCGCTTCCGAAACCGGTGTGGCGACAACCTGTGCCGGCTCCATGCTGGCGCGGTGGCCATGATCGGCGACGGGGCGGTTGTGCTTGCGGTCGCGATCGCGTCCGCCGCGGCGGTTGCGGTCACGGTCGCCGCGGCCTGCGCGATGCTCGCCGGCGGGGCGCTGCTGCACCGCTTCCGCCAGACCTTCCAGTGTGCGGCGCTCCAACTTGTTGCCGATCAACTTTTCGATGGCATCGACCTGCTTGAAGTCGCGCGAGGTAGCCAGCATGTCCGTATGTCCGCTGCGGCCCGCGCGGCCGGTGCGGCCGATGCGGTGAACGTAATCGTCGGCGTGGAACGGCACGTCGTAGTTGAAGACGTGGCTCACCGCCGGAATATCGAGACCGCGTGCGGCGACGTCGGACGCCACGAGAATCTGCAGCTCGCCGGATTTGAACTGGTCCAGCGTCTTCATGCGCAGCGACTGATCGAGATCGCCATGGATCGGGGCCGCGTTGAAGCCGTGCTTCTTCAGCGACTTCGCCACAATATCGACATCGCGCTTGCGATTGCAGAACACGATGGCGTTCTTCATCTCGGTCGCGTCGCGCATCAGGCGGCGCAGCGCCTCGCGTTTGGCCCAATCGTTCGCCGGAACGTCGATCAACACCTGTGTGATATTGGTCGCGGTCGTGGCCGGACGCGAAACTTCCACGCGGGCCGGATTGTGCAGGAACTTGTCCGCAAGCTTCTGGATCTCCGGCGGCATCGTCGCGGAGTAGAACAGTGTCTGGCGCGTGAAGGGCAGCTTCTTGCAGATTTCTTCCACGTCCGGAATGAAGCCCATGTCGAGCATGCGGTCGGCTTCGTCGATGACGAGGATGTTGACCTGGCTGAGCATCAGCTTGCCGCGCTGGAAGTGATCCAGCAGGCGGCCCGGTGTGGCGATGAGAACGTCGACGCCGCGGTCGAGCTTGCGATCCTGCTCGTCAAACGAAGTGCCGCCGATGAGCAGCGCCATCGAAAGCTTGTTGTACTTGCCGTACTTCTCGAAGCTCTCGGCGACTTGCGCGGCGAGTTCGCGCGTCGGCTCCAGAATGAGCGAGCGCGGCATGCGCGCCTTGGCGCGGCCGCGCGCGAGCAACTCGATCATCGGCAGGGTGAAGGAAGCGGTCTTGCCGGTTCCGGTCTGCGCGATGCCGATCACATCGCGGCGCTGCAGGACATGCGGGATGCCCTGCGCCTGGATGGGGGTGGGAGTGGTGTAGCCGCTTTCGGCGACGGCTTTCAGGATCTCCGGCGAAAGGCCGAGATCGTTGAAGGTCGTCTGGGCGGGAGCGCTGGTCTCTTGCGATACAGGCTCGGAAACAGAAGTTGCGCTTGTGGCTTCTTCAAAGCCGGCTTCCGCGCCGGCGGTCGTGACACTTGTAATCGTACGCTCCTGGTGAGGGGCGCACGGTTTGGCGCCCGCGGGGTCAGCCAGCCCGGATGGCCAGCGACTCTCTAATGCACTGCAACATAGGGAATAATTGTTGAGTGTCAAGGTCGGGTATGCCGCGGCGCGACGAGCCTGAAAAAGCCAAGCTTTCACTGGACACCGCATGGTTCCCTGCCAAAGCTGCGCGCCAGCAAAAGGCGGGGATGGCGATGGGTTCGGTTTTGCGCGCGATTGTTCTGGTGCTGGCGGCGTTGGGTCTGTGGTTTCTCTCCAATTATGAAAGCCAGCCGCACTGGCAGAACTATGCCGCCAAAAGCGCGACGGAATTCTCCGCCACCCGCGCTTACGCGGCGTTGGGCCGGATTCTGGGGCCGAAGGAAATTCCCGATCCCGTCGGCAGCGCGCACAACGCGGAAGTGCGCGCGAACATCCAGAAAGAGTTCGCCGCCATCGGCGTGAAGACGACGACCTATAAAGCGTTCACCTGCAATGCCTGGCGCGGCTTCAGCTTCATTGCCTGCGCGACGGTGACGGACATCATCGCCGAAGTGGTGCCGGGCGAGGGCAAGGCGATCGTGATGCTGGCGCATTACGACTCCGTGCCGGCGGGACCCGGCGCGTCTGACGACAAATCCGGCGTGGTGACGGTTCTGGAAACCGTGCGCGCGCTGAAGGCGAAGAACGCGCCGAGCAAGCATCCGGTGATCGCCGTCATCACCGATGGCGAGGAAGCAGGGCTTCTTGGCGCCAATTCGTTTCTTCAAAATCCGGCATTTAAAGCGCGCGTAGGCGTTGTCGTGAATGTGGAAGCGCGCGGCACGCGTGGACAGAGCCTTCTGTTCCAGACCAGCCCCGGCGACGGCAAGCTTATCGATCTTTACGCGAAGAGCGTTCCGGTGATGGCGACGAGTTCGCTCTATGCCGAGATCTACAAATTCCTGCCCAACGACACGGACCTGACGCTGTTCATCCGCCAAGGCTTCCCGTCGTTCAACTTCGCCTTCGCCGACAACGTCCGCTACTACCACACGCCGATGGACACGCGGTCCAATCTCAGCCGCGCGACGTTGCAGATGCATGGCGACAACATGCTGGGCATGGTGCGTGCGCTGGAGCAGACGGACTATGCGTCGCTCAAGGGCGGCAACGACGTTTACATCTCGGTGCTCGGCATGATGCTGCCGCGTATTCCGGAATCTCTGGCGCTGCCCTTTGCCATTCTGGTTTTCCTCGGCATCGCGGTGGCGGTGTGGCTGACGCGGCGGCGCGGGAATTTCGCGTGGCGGCCGACGATCCTGGCCGCGCTCATGCCGCCGGCGCTGATCGCGGGCTGCGTGGCGATGGGCTTCATCACGGCGGAGATCGCCAAGCTTATCTCCGGCCAGCCCGATCCGACTTATGCCTATCCGATTGCGATGCGGCTGGCGCTGGGCTTCGGCGTGTTCGGGATGGCGCTTCTGGTGTCGCGCATGGTGACTCTGCGCGGCGCGGTAAGTTCGGCGTGGTTGTGGCTGGCGGGCTTCGGCATTGTCACTGGCGCTTTGCTGCCGGGCATTTCGCCGTACTTCACATTCCCGGCTTTCATCGCCGCCATCCTGCTGCTGGCGACATCGCGCACGCGCAGCGGCTGGAACGGAACGGTGGGGCAGATCGCCATCGCCGTCAGCGCGCTGGGTGCGATGATCGTGTGGATAGCGCTGGTATGCAGCGGCGAAACGCTGATGGGCTTGTCATTGCATCCGCTGTTCACGGTGCCCGCCGCGTTCGGATTGATGACGGTGGTGCCGCTGCTGGTCGCGCGCCCGATGCCACGCGGAAGCTGGGACGTGATGACGGCGGTGTTCATCGTCGTCTCGCTCGGTTGCGCGGTGATCATGGGCTTTCATCCAGCTTACAGCGCGGTCTCGCCGCAGCGGGTGAACATTCTCTATTTCGAGAAGGGACAGGCTGCGCCGCACTGGATCGCGGCCTCCGCATGGAAGGCGAAAGGCACGGAAGCCATTCCGGAGTCCATGATGAAGGCAAGCGGCTATGCCTATAGCGAGGACGCTTACGGCGGTTTGGGTTTGGGCAGCGCCTATGTCGCGCCGGCCAATGGAACGCCGAGCTTCCAAATGCCGTCGGCGACTCTGGTGAGCGACACGAAGCAGGGCGGCACGCGCGTGGTGCATATCGCCGTGCATGGCTCCTCGGATACGAGCGCGATGCTGTTCCGCATTCCGAAGGAAGCTGCATTGAAGCGCTTCTCGATGCGCGGCCAGAACTACGATCCGCCCGCAGGCTGGTCCGGCGATACGATGGTCGAGTGTTCAAGCCCGGATTGCCGCGAGATGGAACTGACGCTGACGCTCGGCTCGACCGCGCCGCTCACGTTCGACTTCGCGGAGCAGCGCTATGGCTTGCCCGCGTGGGCCGACAAAATGAAAGCGTCGCGCCCGAAGACGGCGTTCCCCTCGCAAAGCGGCGACGGGATCATTCTGGCGAATGATGTGAAGGTGCCGTGAATTTCCTTCCCCGATTACGGGGGAGGTGCCGAACGAGCGAAGCGACATGAGGCGGAGGGAGTGAGTGCGCGGCAGTCCCCCTCCGG
>DATCRK010000025.1:0-9287 GCA_036569005.1 Rhizomicrobium sp.
GCCTATCTGGACGGCGGCATCACCCTGCACGCCGCCGACACCGTCGACATCCTGCTCGACTACCAGGGACGCTTCTCATCAGACCGATCCGACAACGCCTTCCTCGCAAGAGCAAACTTCAAGTTCTGGTAAGCAAGAAGATATTTGAAGCAAAAAAGGCGACCGGAATCCGGTCGCCTTTTTCTTTGGCCGATAGAGCGGCCTCCTCAGTCATGGCAGCCCGGCTCGGGCGCGAGCGGTGGCGACACGACGCCGACATTCCAGTTCCACGGAAGGTTACCGCTCGCTTTGCGGCGGCAGACCGCGTCTTCATGCAGCTCATACATGCCCGGCAATAGATGCTCCGCCGGATGCGGTGCGTCCGTGAAATCCATATAAGCCGCCGCCGATCCAAAGGCGGGCCAGTCCGGCTGGTTCGCGGCTTGCGGCTTGCCGGTGCGCGCGAAGCTCGTCCAATAGTCGATCATCGCGTCGGAGAGTGCGTGTTCCTCCGTCGTGTCCGGAATCTTTGGCCAGAGCGGGCCGGTGCGGTCGAGGGTGCCCCAGACGAACGGCAATTCGCTGGCGTGGAAGGCGTGATACCCGGCACTGTCTTCCGCCGGATAGCCGTGATCGAAGAAATAGAGATAGGCGGGCTCGCCGATTGTCGTCTGCTTGCGGATGAGGCGTTCCGCCGTCCAGCCATAGAGAGCATCGCGCGTCGTCGCCCACACGCTCTCCTGCAGATCGCTGGCGGGATAAAGCTTCAGGAAAGCATCCGACAGATTGAGATAGCGTGCGCGGATGATCTTCTCGTAGTCGGCGGCGCTCGCGGGCGGTGGCGGCGCGAGAATGCGCAGCGAACGGATTTCCCCGGCGTTGAAGCCGGCCAGCATCGGCACATGGGCCTGTTCGCCCTTGTCGAAGACATCGACGAGCTGCGCAGGCAGGACGTGGCCATCGATGGCGCCGAACGGTGCGAACATCGCGGCGGCTGCTCCGGCCGTGAGCTTGTTGGGGTCCATCGCGCGCAAGGCTGCGATGTTCGGCGCACGGAGCGCCTTGGCGAGCGCCACGCCGCTATCTTCCGCGGATGGCATGCCGTGATTGGCGTGTTTCAGTTCCGGCGTGGACACCATGTAAGCGCTTTCCGCGATGGCTTTGGCGAACAACCCGCGCGCTTCCGGTGACGCCATCAGGTACATGACGCTGAGCCCGCCGGCGGATTCGCCCGCGATGGTCACGTTGGATGCGTCGCCGCCGAATGCGCCGATGTTCTGCTTCACCCAGCGCAAGGCCGCGATCTGGTCCAGCAAGCCGTAATTGCCGGAAATTCCCAGCGGCGATTCCGCGCTGAGCTCGGGATGGGCGAGCCATCCCAGAACACCGAGCCGATAGTTGATCGAGACGACGATGACGCCGCGCTGCGCCAGACGCGTGCCGTCATAGAGATCTTCGCGGCTCGCGCCTCCCCACAGCGCGCCGCCATAGATCCAGAAGAACACCGGGGCGTTGTGTGCCTTCGCGGGCGCCCAGATGTTCAGCGTCAGGCAATCTTCGCTCATGGGTATCGGTGCGCGCGGCGAATAAATATTCGGGGTCGTGCTTTCCGGCTGGATGCAGGCTGGACCGAAGGCGGTTGCTGCTTTCACACCGGCCCATTTCGGCAACGCCACGGGCGCTTTCCAGCGCAATGCACCGACCGGCGGCTTTGCGTAGGGAATGCCTTTGAACACGTTCAACGTGCCTTCCGTCACGCCCTGAACCGTTCCGGCGAGCGCCTTTACGATGGGAGCGGCAAAAGAGGGCGTCACGAACCCGACAACGGCCGCGAGGCAAAGAACGATATGACGGAACATTATTGCACTCCGCGCGAGATGGCTTCTTTTTTGAGAATACGCGCCAGCCAGAGGAACACCGCGATCGCCACGAAGTAACATGGCACGAGCAACCAGAAGGCGAGCTGGAGCGAATTGTGCGGATGGCTGGCATGGAAGTAGTCGCTCGCCGCGCCAACGAATGTCGGGCCGATTGCCATGCCGGTGAAGTTCATGATGAGCAGAAGCAGAGCGCCGGACGTGACACGCTGGTCAGGGCGCACCTCTTCTTGAACCAGCGTGACCGAGGACGACAGGTAGAAGAAGTTGAAGCAATACGGGCCGAGAAGAAAGATCAATGCGAGCTGCCATGTCGGTGCCCAGATAAAACCGATGAAGAAAGGCAGCGCGATCATCAGCGATATCGCGGGGATCAGGGCGTAGGCCTGTTTCCAGCGGCGCGTGAACCGGTCGATCACCAGCCCGGAAATGAAAATGCCGGCGCTCATGCCCACGGCGACCACGAGCGCGGACCAGATCGCAACTTCGTGGAGTGTCATGCCCTTTTCACGCATGAGGAAGAGCGTGATGAACCCGCCGGAGCCATAGGTGACGATCTGTGTGATGCCGCTGCCGAGCGCGGCGAGCACGAGCGCCGGCCGCGAGAAGAACATCGCGATCGTCTGCCAGAAGCCCGATATTTCCGATTGGTCTTGTTGATGATCCAGCCCGCCGCGAACCGGTTCGCGAACGACAGAGCGCAGCAATACGGCGGCTAGAACGCCTACCGAACCCAACACGACGAAGGCCGCGCGCCAGCTATAGGCCGCGGCGATAGAGGCGCCGAACGCGGTTCCGAGCGCCGCGCCGATCGGTGGGCCAAGGTTATAGATACTGAGTGCTGTGCCGCGCCGTCCCGACGGGAAGTAGTCGGAGATGATGGCGTAGGACGGCGGCACGCCGCCGGCCTCGCCGAAGCCCACGGTCATGCGGGCGACGGCGAGTTGTGCGAAGTTCGCCGCGAAGCCGCACGCCATCGTCGCGCCGCTCCAGATCGCGCAGGCCGCAGTGAGCACCCACACGCGGCCTGTTCTGTCCGCGAGCCAGCCCACCGGAATCGAGATGAAGCAATAGAAGAGCGCGAAAAGAAGACCGCTTATCAGTCCGATTTGTCCGTCGGTGATATGCAGGCTGTCCTCGATCGGCTTGGCGAGGATCGAAAGCAGCGAACGGTCCAGAAAATTAAGCACATAGACGAAGCACAACATCCCGAGCACGACCCAGGCGCGGGGAGGGGGTGTGCTGTGGGATGCGGAGGACATCCCATCCGTACGGTTTTGAAGGCTCATTGTTGTGACGCGTGCTGCCGATGCGACCCGATAGGATCGAATCGGTGCCGGGCGTGCATGCCCGATATCCGCGAGGTCGCTTCAACTCTCACCGCATTCCTCCCCTTCGACGTCATCGCGCGCGTCGATTTTCGCGGCACCTTGCAGCGGCGCCACAGTCGGCGTCAACACTCATTGAATCGAGAATGAACTTTTGTCAGACCCAAAATCGGTCAAGAAACCCTTTAAAAATCGGCATTTCTTGGAGTGTTCGCATTTGCACAATGAGTTTCATTAAAGATATTCATCCGTGTGTGAATGAATATTGACGGCCACCGGCTTTCCTGTCAGCGTCCGCGAACGTGCCGAAGAGCACGCAAACGTCCGCCCGGACGACAGGGGAGAAGCATCACATGGGGCGCACACTTTTATTGTCGGCATCCGTATTGGCGCTGTTTTGCTGCGAAGCGGCACAGGCGCAATCGAATTCAACCAAGGGCGGCGTCGAAGAGGTGGTGGTCACCGCCGAGCGCCGCACGCAGGACCTGCAGAAGACTCCGATCTCGGCATCGGTCCTGACCGGACAAGACTTGCAGAACAAGGGCGTCGTGCTGATCGACGCATTGCAGTTCAGCATGCCAAGCGTGGCGGTCGACAATTTCGGCCAGGGCGCGGAATTCAACGTTCGCGGCATCGGCAAAGGCGAGCACAACACTCAGACGTCGACCGGCGTTATCACCTATCGCGACGGGGTGCCCACATTCCCCGGCTATGCACTGGAAGAGCCGTACTACGATGTCGCCAGCGTGGAAGTGCTGCGCGGCCCGCAAGGCACGTTCGCAGGCATGAATGCGACGGGCGGCGCGGTGTTCGTCAACACGAACAATCCCCAGATCGATGGCGGCTATGACGGCTACATCATGGGCAATATCGGCAATTACGGCGAATACGGCGCGCAGGGCGCCGTCAATATTCCGCTTACCGACACGCTCGCGGCGCGCGCAGCGTTCTTCGGCGACAGCCGCGACAGCTTCTATCACATCGCCGGCCCTGGCGGTACGCACTATGACGGCAACAAGGGCGATCAACGCCTGGCCGCCGGGCGGCTGAGCCTGCTTTGGGAGCCGACGGCGAACCTGTCGGTACTGTTCAAGGCCGATCTCGACTACCTCGACATGGGGGCCTATCCGGCCGATCCCTATTACAATCGCTTCAAGGTCTTCCCGGGAACGGCTATTCCCAATCCGGGTTACACCGATCTCTTCCACATCGGCGCCAACTCGCCGCAAGCCGCAATCGATCGCTTCCAGCGTTATACGATGAAGATCGATTACAAGTTCGGCGGCGGCATCACGCTGCAGTCCATGTCGTCCTATCAGACCGTCAGCAGCGACTATGTCGCGGATCTCGACGGCACGAACACGGCCAGCAGCTACTTCGCGGACTCCGTGGACGTGAGGTTGGCGACCCAGGAACTCGATCTGATTTCGCCTGACACGGGTTTCATGACCTGGATCGTGGGCGGCTATGCGCAATCGCTCGACTACATTTTCCGCTCGCCTTACAAATTCATCATCGGTACGCCGCTGGGCAGTCCCTTCACCGAATATCTGCTGGAAGGCACCAATCCGACGATGGCGTATGCCGGTTTCGGACAGGTCAGTTTCAACTTGTCCAACGGCTTGCAGGTCCAACTCGGCGGCCGTTACACCTCGACGAGCACCAAGAACGACGGCGACGTCGTTCAGTACGGATTGCCGATCAAATACGTCCAGAAGCAGTCCTATCACAACTTCTCCTACAAGGCGGCGGTTAACTGGACCGTCAACGACGACAATTTCCTCTATGGATTTGTCGCCACCGGCTTTAAGCCGGGCGGCCTGAACGTGCCGGTCGGTCTCGGGAACCCCGCGCCGTTCGACTCCGAAACGGTCACCGACTACGAAGCGGGGTGGAAGTCGACATTGTGGGGCGGTCACATCCGCACTACGCTGGATGGCTTCTACAACGACTACAAGAACTTCCAGGTCACGGTGGGCTACCCACTCATTCCGACATTCGGTTTCGAGTTGAACGTGCCCAACACCACGAAGATCTATGGTTTCGAGGGCGAAGCCGATGCCGCGTTCGGCGCGCTGTCGTTCAACCTCGGCATCAGCTGGATGCACAGCGATCTGGGCACGTTCTTCGCCACGGATTCGCGCATTCCAAGCGTGCTTCCGTGCGATCCGAAGGTGGGACCGGCGAGCGTGACCTGCATTAACCTCGGGGGCAAGCAGCAGACCTACGCGCCGAACTTCACCTTCAACGTCGGCGCGCAATATGTGTTCGATCTCGGCGGGGGCAACACGCTCACGCCGCGTGTCAGCTACGGCCATGTCGGGCCGCAATGGGCGACGTTGTTCGAAAACCCGGATCTCGGCGATCGTCTTGCGGCGCGCAACATCCTGGGGGCGCAGCTCGAATGGGCGCGCAACTCCTGGGCCGTCACGCTCTACGGCACCAACCTGACGGACCAGCATTATGTCGGAGCGCTCAACAGCGGTCTCGATTTTGCCGGTGCGCCGCGTCAATACGGAATACGCCTGACGAAGACTTTCTAGCTTGGGCTCCCTGTCGGTCGTCGGCTCCCGCAACAAAGCCGGCGACCGAACTTCTTTTCACGCTTACCCAATTGTCTCATGCAATCCTATGCTCTGACCGTCGACAAATTTCTCGATCACGCCGCCAAGTGGTGGGGAGACCGCGAGGTCGTGACGGCCGAGGCAGGCCGCATCGGTTACGCGGAGCTGAGGACGCGCAGCAATCTTCTGTCGGGTGCGTTCAAGGCGCTCGGCCTGCGCTTCGGTGATCGTGTCGGCACGCTGGCGTGGAACACGCAGCACCACATCGAGATCTACTATGGCACGATGGGTGCGGGCTTTGTCTGCCACACACTCAATCCGCGTCTGACGGTGCCGCATCTCGCGATGATGGTGAACGAGGCCCAGGATCGCGTGCTTATGGTTGGCGCCGGCCTTGCCGACATGGCGCGCGAGCTGGTCCACCAATGCCCAAGTGTCGAAACGATTGTGTTTTTGGATGGCGAAGAACCGAACTGGCGCATGAGCGGAGATCGCCGTACCTTCGCGTTCGAGACGCTGCTTGCGAAATATGGCGCGAAATCGGATTGGGGCGGCTTCGACGAGGAAACCGCGGCAGGGCTTTGTTACACGTCGGGTACGACGGGCGCCCCCAAAGGCGTGCTCTATACGCATCGCTCCAACTACCTTCACACCTTGCGGGCGCTTCAGGCGGACTCCGTCGCGCTGACGCCCTCGGATTCGGTGCTGGTCGCCGTGCCACTGTTTCACGTCAATGGCTGGGGTTTTTCATTTGCCGGCCCGGCGGTCGGCGCAAAGCTCGTTTTGCCAGGACGTCATACCGATGGCGCGCGCCTGGCGAAAATGATCCGCGGCGAAAACGTCACGCTCGCGGCGGGTGTGCAGACGGTGTGGCTCGGCCTTCTCGATTACCTCGATGCCGAAGGCGGTGACGTTCCCACGCTTCAGCGCATCATCATCGGTGGCTCCAAATGCCCCGATGCATTGATTCAGCGAATGGAAGATCGCCTCAAGGTCCGTGTGCAGACGAGCTGGGGCATGACGGAGCTTTCGCCGCTGGGCACGATCGCGCCGGCGCATGGAGAGCGTGCTGTGGAATCCGGTCGCCCACCCCTGGGCCTCGATCTGAAGCTTACGGACGCCGAAGGCAAGACGCTCCCGCAGCAGAGGAATGTCGCCGGCCATCTGAAGGTGAAGGGTGCCAGTGTCGTCGACCGCTATTTCAAGGCGGAACAGGACGTGCTGGACAGCGAGGGCTATTTCGACACCGGCGATCTCGCCATGATCGATGACGATGGCAATCTCACCATCACCGGCCGCTCCAAGGACCTGATAAAGTCCGGCGGGGAATGGATCAATCCTGGAGAGATCGAAAGTATCGTGGGGCGCTTGCCGGGCGTGGGGCAGGTCGCGGTGATCGGACGGGCGGACCCGAAATGGGGCGAGCGCCCGATCCTGATCGTCGAGCCGCAGAAGAGCCATACCCTCGATGAAGGGGCGCTTTTGGATGCCCTGCGCGGGGTTGTTGCCGACTGGTGGATTCCGGACGAGGTGATTCAGGTGGCGGATATGCCGCTCGCGGCAACAGGCAAGATTGACAAGAATCGCCTTTGCGCGGAATACGCAAGAGCCTAGGCGGGCGGACGGGCCGTTCAGCGAGGGCTGACATGGTCATGGCGCACGCAACAAAGGCCGATGAATGAAGCGAACCAAGACAAAGCCTGCCAGAAAAGCCAAAGCGAAAAAGTCACCGCGCACCAAGGCCGAGCAGCGCGCCGAGACGCTGGAGCAAATCCTGGATGCGGCGGAATATCTTTTCTCCAAGCACGGTCTCTATGGCGTTACACTGCGCGACGTGGCGCAGAAGGTCGGCGTCCACACTTCGCTGATGCATTATTATTTCGAAGACAAGTTTGCGCTGTTCAAGCAGGTCTTTGTCCGCCGCGCGCGCACCACCAGCGAGCGCCGCATGAAGGCACTGGACCAGTACGAAAAAGGCGTGCGCGGAAAGCCGACCGTGGCCGGCGCGCTGCACGCGTTTCTGGATACCGACTTCGATCTTTACATGAATGGCGGCGACGGCTGGCGAAACTACGGCGCGTTCGGATCGCAGCTATCGAACACGCCGGAAGGTGCGGCGATGTTCGACGAGTATTTCGACCCGGTGGTGCTCCGCCTGATCGGAATACTGCGTAAGGCGTTGCCGGACGTGTCCGAGGAAAATATCTTCTGGGGCTATCATTTCGTGACCGGCAGCTTCATGCACTCGCTCTCCCGCAGTGGGCGCCTCGACCGGCTTTCGGGCGGCCTTTGCAAGTCGGGAGATCTCGATGCCGTGAAGGCGCGCATGGCCGACTTCATGGCGCAGGGTTTCCTGGCGTTGCGGAAAAGCTGACGCGTTTCAGCCGCGCGTGAGCAGATCCGCCGTCGCGACCGCCATCACCTTGGCGGAATTGACCATGTCGGCGATGCCCACCCATTCGTCCGGCTGGTGGGCGAGGTCGAGCACACCGGGGCCGTAGGCGATGCAGTCCTTCAACTTGCCGATGCGGTCGACGTGCTTCTGGTCGTAGGTGCCGGGCGAACAGACGATCTGCGCGTCCTTGCCGAGAATCTGGCGTACCGCTTTGGACGTTGCTGTTGCTACTGGCCCGTCGCGGTCCGCCATCGACGGTTGCACGCTGAACAGCTCGCGCATCTTGTATTTGAAGCTGGGACGTTCCTTGGCGACGCGGTCGAGCAGCGCCGTCACTTCGCCTTTGACGGACTCGATCGTCTCTTCGATCAGGAAACGGCGGTCGATGATCATGCGGCAGGAGTCGGCCACGCAGGGCACCGGCAGCCCGGTGAATTCCTCGCCTTCGCCGCCATGCACGGAGTTGATGTTCATGGTGGATTGGCGCGCGCCTTCGGGCACCACTGGCATGTCCGAATGGCGAGCGGCGAGGGCGGGGTAAAGCTCGTGCTCGATCTTCTCCAGCACTGCGCTCATGTGGCGGATGGCGCTGTCGCCGAGGAACGGCATCGAACCGTGCGCAATGCGGCCCAGCGTTTCGATCTCCGCCCACCACACGCCGCGATGGCCGATGCAGACGCGGTCCACGTTCAGCGGTTCGGGGATGATAACGTGATCGACGCGTGGTTTGGAGAACCAGCCGCGTTCGGCGAGATAGGCGACGCCGCCATAGCCGCCGGATTCTTCATCGACGGTGCCGGAGATTTCGATCGCGCCAGGCAGATCGAGGCCGGCATCCAGCAACGCTTCTACAGCGACAACGGAAGCCGCGAGGCCGCCTTTCATGTCGCACGCACCGCGGCCATAGACCTTGCCGTCTTTCACTTCGCCGCCGAACGGATCGACCGTCCAGCCAGCGCCCGTCTGCACCACGTCGATGTGGCTGTTGAAGTGCACGCAAGGGCCTTTGTTTTTGCCTTCGCGCCGCGCGACCACGTTGATGCGCGGATATTTGTCGCTGTCGCCCGGCGTGCCTTCGGCGCGGATGTATTCCACCTGGAAACCGCGCTTGGCGAGGCGGTTGCCCAGATATTCGGCGCAAGGC
>DATCRK010000026.1:0-7887 GCA_036569005.1 Rhizomicrobium sp.
GTTGCCCTCGCCGTTTTCGCGCTTGCGGCATGGTTCGCGGGACCACGCGGGCTGCTGTTTTTGGCCGCGGAAAGCGCCGTGGCCATCGCCGTGCTGGAGATGTTCAATTACGTTGCCCATTACGGATTGATTCGAGATCGGGATGCAGGCGGACGCCTTGAACCCTTCGCGCCGCACCACAGCTGGAACAGCAGCAACGTGCTGGCCAACCCCATCATCTTCAACATGGGCCGCCACAGCGATCACCACACGCGGCCGTCGGTTCCCTACCAGACGCTGCGCTACATCGAAGAAGCACCGGAGCTTCCCGCCGGTTATGCCGGCAGCATCCTGCTCGCGCTCATCCCGCCGCTCTGGCGCCGGATCATGGATCCGAAGGTCGAAGCACTGCGCGCCTAGGCGCATCGCATGACATCCACCTCGCGCACATGGATCGGGTATGTCGCCATGTGCTTCGGCATGTTCATGGCGATCCTGGATATCCAGGTGGTGGCAAGCTCGCTCACCAACATCCAGACCGCGCTCGACATTCCCGACAACAAGATCAGCTGGATCCAGACGGCTTACCTGATGGCGGAGGTGATTGCCATTCCACTCACCGGCATGCTCACGCGCGCGCTGTCGCTGCGCTGGATGTTCGTCGCGGCGACGGCGGGCTTCACACTGGCCAGCATCGGCTGCGCACTCTGCACCGGCGCCGATCCTTTGATCGCGCTGCGTGTGGTGCAAGGCTTCTGCGGCGGCATGCTGATACCGGCGGTGTTCACATCCGTCTTCACGATCCTGCCGAAGAAGCACGAGATCGTCGCCACCGCGATGGCCGGCGTGGTCGCGATGGTAGCGCCGACCGTGGGTCCTTACGTCGGCGGATGGCTGACGCAGACCTATTCCTGGCACTGGATATTCCTCATCAATGTCGTGCCGGGGATCATTGTGTGCATCGCGTCGGGCATTTTCCTTCCGGCCGCCACGCCGAACGTCGGCTATCTGCGCAAGATCGACTATGCGACGGTCATTCTGGCGGCAATCTTCCTGGGCACGCTGGAATTGCTGCTGAAGGAAGCGCCGCCGCATCACTGGAGCGGTCTCTATATCTATTCGCTCTTCACGATCTGTGCGGTGACAGGCGCCCTGGCGCTCTATTTCTGTTTCAGCCGGCCGCATCCCTTCATCGAGCTCAGGCGCTTTTCGCGGATCAGCTTCGCGGTGGGATGCGTGCTCAGCTTCGTGGCGGGCATGGGGCTCTACGGCTCAACCTACATTCTGGCGATTTTCCTGGGCGGCGTGCGCGAGCACACGCCCATCGAGATCGGCGAGATCATCATGGTCTCCGGCGCCGTGCAGATGGTTGCGGCGCCGTTCGCGGCGTTTCTGGAAAGCCGCGTGGACGGACGGATCCTCGCCGTGTTCGGCTATGCGCTGTTCGGCATCGGCCTGCTGATCAACGGGCACATGACCGCCGAAACCGATTTCGACGGATTGTTCTGGCCGCAGGTGCTGCGCGGCGTGGCGGTGATGTTCTGCATCCTGCCGACCACGCGGCTCGCCATGGAAGGCTGGAAGGATGAAGACGCGCCGGACGCCAGCGGTCAGTTCAACCTCATGCGCAATCTCGGCGGCGCCATCGGCATCGCGCTGATCGACACGATCCTGGCGCAGCGCACACCCGAACATGCGAACCACATCATTGCGCGGCTGCAGGCCGGCGACGCCACGATGGCGGCGAAGGTGGGATTGCCGACGGAGTATTTCCACGGCGTGCCGATGGGGCCCGTCGATCCGGCGATGCGTACTTATGTCGAGCCGTTGATCCGGCACACGGCGCTGACGGACTCGTTCAATGAGGCATGGATCGTGCTGGGCGCGCTGTTCCTGCTGTCCCTGATCACCGTGCTGTTCATGCGCCGCGGCACATGGCAGCCGGGAAAGTCACCCGAAGCGGATTAATCGGCAGCGGACAATTGCGGCGCGGTGCTGACGGCCTCGCTGGCCTTGGTCTGCCAGATCAGCCCGATGAAGATGCCCTTCGCCCGCTGCAGCAACCCCAGGACCATCGCACCGGAGAGTGCGCAGAATGCCGAGATGCTCGCCCAAAGCGGCATGGTGAGCAGCGCTTCCACCGACATCATCACCGCGACCACGACATGGCCGGTGACCATGACCGTGAGCCAGGCCGGGCCGTCATCGGCGCGGATATGCCCGAAGGCCTCGCCGCATTCGGCACAGTTGTCGACCTGCTTCAGATAGGCCCGGAAGAGGTGGCCCTTGCCACAGCTGGGGCAGCGCTGGAAGAAGCCGCGAATCATCGCCTGCTTTGTGGGGTTATTCGACGCGATCTGGATCATGCTCACGAAGATGGGGTGTGGACGAATTCTGGAAAAGCATCGCCGCAGCCGCGCGGCAATATGGCCAAAATCCGCGGAAAGCCTGGGCCGTTAACGAACTTTCGGTGAACGTGGAACCAAATGCTATTTGACTTAAGTGTTTGGCGGATATGGCTGATTTTGGTAAAAGCTTCGCCCGAGAGTGGCCTCCGGGCGGGGGCCGCTCACCCGAAATCGTTCGTTCAAGGAAGCTGGTGTGACCCGATCGTATCGAGCCATTCAACTCCCGTTCGCTTGCCTGCTCTTTACCATCGTCGCCTTGAGCCCGATCGCGGCTTCGCCGGCCGATGCGGGCGTGCTCGAATTCCTGAAATCCGCCATCGGACATTCCGACAGCGATGCGATTACGCCCACGCCGAAGCCGGCGGACGCGGCTGCCGCCAGCACGAGCGACACCGACGATGCGGCGCTGGGCGAGATCCCCGATCCCACGCCGGTTGCTGCCACCAATCCGACCCTCACCGCACAGCCGACGGTGGAACGCTGGGCGCGCTATATCTCCTGCGTGCCATATGCGCGACTGCGTTCGGGCGTGCAGATCTTCGGCGATGCCAAGCATTGGTGGAGCGCCGCTGCCGATCTTTATCAGCGCATGACAGCGCCGGCAGCCGACGCAGTGATGGTGTTTGCGGGCAGCAAGCGCATCCGCCGCGGGCATGTCGCCGTGGTGACGGCCATCGTTTCGCCGCGCGAGATCAAAGTGGACCACGCCAACTGGCAGAACCACGGTGAAATCGACCTGAACATGCCGGTGCTGGACGTCAGCAAGAACAACGACTGGTCGCAGGTGCGGGTGTGGGATCCGAGGACCAGCCAGTTTGGCGCGCGCGTCTATGCGGTGAGCGGTTTCATCGTCCGCCCTGCGCCGGTGACGCGCGGCAGCTGATCCGGACTTACGTCCAATCCTTGCCCTTGTGAGGCTTGCGCACCAGTTCGGGCTGCACGAAGGGCGGCGGCGCGGATTTGTTGTCCTTCGCCTTGTCGTTGGCCTTCGGCTTTTTCTTTTCCTTGTTGCTGCGCTGCTCGCGATTGGCCATTGGCTCTCTCCGGGATCACTTCGAAGCAGGCGAAGCGTAAATCGCCGGATGCCGCAAAAAAAGAGGGCCGGTCAGGGGAGATTTGCGAGGACGTCTCGCAGACCGGTCTGCTCGTCGTCCAAAGCCCGCGCGAGGATTTCGCGCACATGGGCGATCTTGCGCGCCGCCATCCGGTCGCCGGTCCGCTTCAGGGTGCGCTCGATTCCGTCCAGCTCGTTGTCGGCGGAGATCAGACTGGCGAGACGTTTCACGTCGATGGGCTGGGTCATAGGCAGATCCCGGCGGCCGGGAGGACAGCGCGAGCGACCAAGGGTATCTCCAAGAAGGAGAGGCTATGCCGGCCAGGTCTTTCCAGAGAGGGTTCCCACCTTCTCTCCGTCCTGATCCGGCCACACAGGTCAAATCGCCCGGCTGTCCTCATCGCCCCACTAACTCTTTGGAAAACCTTCAATTCTTCAGGTAGCCGTCTTGTAGATATGCAACCATTGGTTGACTTCTAACAAGAAGGCCATCTTTGCCGAAGATTGTGGCAGTGAGCCCGCCTATGCGGGAAGGTAGGTTTCGGAAACGGGGTATTCCAGAAACGATGAGGGCATCATGGACGCGAGCCGCTGGGACGACTTTCGCTATTTCCTGGCCGTCGCCAAGACGTCCAGCATCAAGAAGGCCGCCGCCAATCTGCAGACCACGCAATCGGCCGTGAGCAAAAGGCTCGACCGGCTCGAAAGCGCATTGAACACGCGGTTGTTCGAGCGCGGTCCGGCGGGGGCGCAACTGACCTATCAAGGGCAACGTATCCTCGAGCACGCCCTGTCGGCGGAGGCTTCGCTGTCGCGTGCGCAGGAAGGGGCGCAGGACGCGGTGTCGCGCATCACCGGCGACTGCAGCATCAGGCTCTATGACGGGATCGCAAACTATTGGCTGGCAGATTTCCTGCCGCCATTCTTCACGCGTTTTCCCGAGATAGAGTTGAAGATGATGCTCGTCGCCGACGAGGCGGCGGAGCGCGGCGATCTTTTCGACATCCAGCTGCACTATCTGCCGCCGTCCGACACGGAAGAGGTCGCGCGGAATCTCGCGACTGTTCATCTCATCCCCTTTTCGTCGCGACGCTACCTGGAGGAGCACGGAACGCCGAAATCGGTGGAAGACCTCGCGCGGCACCGCCTGATCGATCAGAGCCAATATCTCATCTCGAAAGGCACATGGTCGTCGTGGTTCGGCGACAAGGGCGCGAAATACACCTCACTGTTCACCAACCACAGCTCGTTCCTCGCACGCGCGGTGCGCGCCGGCGTGGGCATCGCCTTGATGCCGACCTATGTCGCGGTGACGGACGACGAATTCGTGCCGCTCGACATAGGCTTGCGGCTGCCGTTGCGGCTGTTCGCGAGCTATCGCCGGGAGCGCGCGCAAAAAACCGCCGTGCGCACCACGCTCGGCTTTTTGCGGGAGCATGTCTTCAATACCGCGACGATGCCCTGGTTTCAGGAAAACTTCGTGGCACCGAACCCGAGTTGGCGGGAGATTCAAAAGCGGGCAATCGCGCGGTGGATGAACGATGTCGGCGCCGCGAAATAGAGAAAGTCAACGAATGTTGCGCGTGTCGTAGGCCCAGTGCAGCAAGGCTTGCCTCTGGCGGGGGCGGCAGGACCAGTCGTCCGGCTCGCAGTGCTTCTTCAGCTGCGCCAGATGACGCGTCATGTTCTTCCAGCGGCCGATCTGGCGCGCATCGTCTTCCATGCGCCGGCCCATGTAATAGCGGCAATACCATTGAAACCAGCCGCGTGGATCGTCTTCGTGGACCCAACCCTTGCGTCTCCAATAGGAAAGCGGCTTGGATGCGTCGACGCCGAAAAAGTTGAGGTTGGGATCTTTGCCTTCCGGCGAAAGCTTGGCGCGGGCGAACCAGCTTTTGGGAAATTCCTTTTTGCAATCCGTCATGTATTTGCCGCCGAAGATGCCCATCGCGAACATCTCCTTTGGCGTCAGGTCTGGTTTGAATTCCGGATCGAAATTACGGCCTGCGGGCTCGGTTAGCTTGTAGCGGTAGTTCCGCTGCATCCTGTCGTGAACGGTGACGGTCTTTGGCTTCATTCTTCCGCTTCACCAGCGCAGCGACATGCAGGACAGCCCCGCGTCGAGCTTGGCGATCTCCGTGACGGCCAACGTCTTTACGGAAAGACGCAGCCCGCGGATCAGGTCCGCCGTGCGCGGGAATCGGTCGCCCAGCAGGATGGTATCGTTGATACGCAGGGCATTGGCCGCGGCTTCCTCGCCCGCCGAGGTGACGACGAGACGGAAGCCTTCGAACACGCCGCTTTGCGCCATCGCACCCGTGCAGAGAATTGTGTTTTCGTCGAGCAAGGCCGATGCGGTCTTGAAATGCAGAACGCCGTCCGGGGTTTGCACGATGCGCGCGGCGCGGCCGAGCGATTCGAGCTTTTCCTTCAGGCTCTCGGCGCCGGCGCGCGTGGTGCGCCGGGACAGGCCGATGAAAACCGCTTCCGGCGTGACGAGAACGTCGCCGCCATCGGCGAACGCATTCTCATCGAGTTCGAGCACGCGCCCGAAATGGTGCTTCAATGCGCCACGCATCTCCTCGCGCTCGCCCAGGCGGGACGGGGCGCCGGGACACAGAAGGATCGCGCCTTCGGGAAAGACCAGCGCCGGATCCTCGACGAAAACGGAATCAGGAAACGCTTCGAGCGCCGGCAGCGCGTCCACGGCAAGGCCGAGATCACGCAACGTCGAAACATAGGCGTGGTGTTCGGCAGCAACGGTTTCGAAGCGCGGCGTGAGGGAAACGTCTTCGCGCAAGCCGTCGACCACGCTTGGCGAAGGCTCGCGGACGATCGCGTGGGTGAAATCGAAGACGCGCCGCATCGACATGCCTCAAAAGCAAAAGCCCCGTGAGATTTCTCTCGTCGCGCAGAACGCGCGCAAAACAAAAAGCCCGGCTTTGCGATTTCTCGCAAGGCCGGGCTTCTGTGTTTGTGAAGGCGGGCATCTGTTCTTGGCAGGACTGGCAGCGACCGACTCTCCCGCGGCTTGAGCCGCAGTACCATGGGCGCAGGAGGCTTTAACGGCCGAGTTCGGTATGGGATCGGGTGGAATTCCTCCGCTAGGACCACCAGTCCGGCAAAGAACAGATGCGGCATGCGAGCGAACCCGCAAGCGAAAAACACCAAACAAAGACTTTGTTGCTGATCAACACCAAGCGCGTGGGTAACGCGCCTGCGGTTGAATGCAAAGCACGCGGGAAGCGTGTTTGCGGTAAGTTGCCTGGCCTTATTTCCAGACATGAAACGAGTGCTTGGCGATCAAGCCAATCGAGCGATTAGGACCAGTAAGCTCAACGCATTGCTGCGCTTACACACCTGGCCTATCGACGTGGTAGTCTTCCACGGCTCTCAAGGGAAACCTGGTTTTGAGATGAGTTTCCCGCTTAGATGCTTTCAGCGGTTATCTCGTCCGTACTTAGCTACTCGGCTGTGCCACTGGCGTGACAACCGATCCACCAGAGGTACGTTCCTTCCGGTCCTCTCGTACTAGGAAGAAGTTCTCTCAAGTTTCCAACACCCACGGCAGATAGGGACCGAACTGTCTCACGACGTTCTAAACCCAGCTCACGTACCACTTTAAACGGCGAACAGCCGTACCCTTGGGACCTGCTCCAGCCCCAGGATGTGATGAGCCGACATCGAGGTGCCAAACCGCGCCGTCGATATGGACTCTTGGGCGCGATCAGCCTGTTATCCCCGGCGTACCTTTTATCCGTTGAGCGATGACCCTTCCACACGGGATCACCGGATCACTATGACCGTCTTTCGACTCTGCTTGGTCCGTCGACCTTGCAGTCAGGCAGGCTTTTGCCATTGCACTCAACAACCGATTTCCGACCGGTCTGAGCCTACCATCGCGCGCCTCCGTTACTCTTTGGGAGGCGACCGCCCCAGTCAAACTGCCCACCATGCATGGTCCTGAACCTCGTTTCGAGGTCGCAGTTAGACATCAGGATCATAAAGGGTGGTATTTCAAGGACGACTCCACTCAGGCCGGAGCCCAAGCTTCAAAGTCTACCACCTATCCTACGCATCACAGTCCTAATGCCAGTGCAAAGTTGCAGTAAAGGTGCACGGGGTCTTTCCGTCTGACCGCGGGTACCCCGCATCTTCACGGGGAATTCAATTTCGCTGAGCCGGTGTTGGAGACAGTGGGGAAGTCGTTACGCCTTTCGTGCAGGTCGGAACTTACCCGACAAGGAATTTCGCTACCTTAGGACCGTTATAGTTACGGCCGCCGTTTACCGGGGCTTCGATTCGACGCTTTCACATCTCCTCTTAACCTTCCGGCAC
Organism: Rhizomicrobium sp.; assembly: GCA_036569005.1. Lineage (GTDB taxonomy): Bacteria > Pseudomonadota > Alphaproteobacteria > Micropepsales > Micropepsaceae > Rhizomicrobium. Next base: position 7,780 of record DATCRK010000026.1, read on the forward strand.
CGGGCAGGCGTCAGACGCTATACGTCATCTTTGGATTTCGCAGCGCCCTGTGTTTTTAGTAAACAGTCGCCACCCCCTGCTATGTGCCCCCGGCCTCTACTTGCGTAG
>DATCRK010000027.1:0-3813 GCA_036569005.1 Rhizomicrobium sp.
GTCTTGGCGATACCTGGCGCCACGTCCGGATCGTTTTCGACTTCTTTCAGCTTTTCACGGGCGGCGGCAGCCTCGCGCTGCTTGTTCCACATCGCGGCATAATGGCCGTTCAAGGCCAGCAGCTCGGAATGACGGCCGCGCTCGATGATCTCGCCATGATCCAGCACCAGGATCTCGTCGGCATCCACCACGGTGGACAGGCGGTGGGCGATCACCAGCGAGGTGCGGTCGCGCGAGATTTCGTTCAGCGCGCTCTGGATTTCCCGCTCGGTGCCGGTGTCCAGCGCGCTGGTGGCTTCGTCCAACAGCAGGATGGGCGCGTTGCGCAGCATGGCGCGGGCGATGGCGATGCGCTGTCGCTGGCCGCCGGAGAGCTTGAGTCCGCCTTCACCGACCTGCGAGTCGTAGCCATTGGCTTGCGCGGAAATGAAGTCATGCGCCGCTGCGGCTTTCGCAGCTTCGACGATTTCTTCGCGGGTGGCTTCGCGGCGGCCCTGCGCGATGTTCTCGGCGATGCTTTCATCGAACAGGATCGGCTCCTGCGTGACGAGCGCGATGTTCTCGCGCAGCGATAGCAGCGTCACGTCGCGGATGTCCTGCCCGTCGATGGTGATGCTGCCGCCGTCGATGTCGTGGAAGCGCAGCAGCAGGTTGAACAGCGTTGTCTTGCCTGCGCCGGAAGGGCCGACGAGCGCGATCTTCTGTCCCGGATTCACGTCGAGCGAAACATCTTGCAACGCCGCGGCTTCGGGATTGTAGCGGAAGGAGACATGCTCGAAGCGCACCGCCCCGCGAGCTTTCGTCAGCGGCCTGGCGCCCGGCCGGTCGAAGATGTCCGGCTTCGCATCGATCACGGCGAAGATGCGGTTTGCGGCCGCGAGGCCTTCCGTGGAAACCGTCTGCAGCTGGCTCAGATTGCGGATCGGTTGCTGCGCCAGAAGCATCGCTGCGAGGAAGGCGAAGAACTGGTTCACCTGTAGATGCCCATGCAGGCTCATATAACCGGCAATGCCAAGCGTGATCGCGGCGGCGAAACCGCCGATGAAATCGGTGGACGGCACCGCCGCCGAGCGCGCGCGCACGGCTTTGAGAAGATAGCGCAGGCGCCGGTCGATGCGCGCATTCGCCATGTCCGTCGCGTGCTCTTCGAGATTGTAGGCCTTGATGATGCGCCGCCCCGTCAGGGCTTCGGTCAACGATTTCGAGAGCGTGCCCGTCTCCTCCATGCCGCGGGTGGAGGATTTGCGCAACGAGCGGCTGATCTTGTCGATCACCCACACCACCGGCGGCAGCAGCACCAGCGAGATCAGGGAAAGCTCCCAGCTGTTCCAGATCATCACCACCAGCATGGCGACGAGCGTGAGGATTTCGCGCCCCATCGCCAGTATGCCGCGCGTGATCGCGTTGCGCAGCAGGGTGGTGTCATAGAGAAACTTGGAAATCATTTCCGAGGAATGCACGGCGTTCAGGCCGCCGATGTCGAGGCGGATCTGGCTCCTGAACATGTCGCGCTGGATGTCGGCGCTCACGCGCTCTGCGACCGTGTTGGTGATCGCCTGCTCGCCGAAGCTTGCGATCGCACGCACGATAATCACGCCCATATATTCCAGCGGAACGATCAGGAACTGATCGGAATGCTTGAGCAGGAAGACACGCTTGATCGCGGGATTGATGAGGCCCGCCATCAGGCCCGTCATCGCTGCGGAGATCACCATGCAGAGGATGCCCAGCGCGAGCAGCGCCCAGCGGTTGCCCAAGTAACTGCGCACGATGCGGCGCACAGCATCCCAGTCACCCGGCCGTTTGGCGGGCGTCACCGGCAATGCAACGGTGAGGTTGTCCGGGCGGAAGTTCATGCGGGCGCCGGTCTAGCACGGCCCCGGCGGCAAGGTCACTTTTTAATCGTCGCCTTTTGTAGCGCCACCAAGGGGTTAATGGACGTCCGGCTCCATCAGCCGGTGAATATGGACCACGAAATAGCGCATGTTGGCGTTGTCCACCGTCCCCTGCGCCTTGCCGCGCCAGGCCTTCAGCGCTTCGGCATAGTTGGGGTACATGCCCACCATGTCGAGCTTGGTGAGGTCCTTGAATTCGTGGCTGTGCGGCGAAACCAGTTCGCCGCCGAAAACGAGATGAAGAAGCTGTTTGGGTTCGTGCTCGGCCATGGCCTACCTCTGCAGATTTATATGACGCACGCGCGACAGGATTTCCGCATAGAGCTTCGGCCCTGCCGCAATCAATGACGGCTGAATCGCGTTGGCACCATTATAGCGCGGAACGCCGCCGTCATGCGCGGTCACGATTCCGCCCGCTTCATGCACGATGAGATCGGCTGCCGCCATGTCCCAATCGCGTTTCGCGGATAGCGCCAACGTCGCATCGAACGCGCCGTTCGCCACCAATGCCATGCGATAAGCGACGGAATTGCGTGTCTCGATATGCATCGGGGGCCAGGGACGGTTCGGCGGATTGTTCCATGCCGGATGTTCGAACATCGAGCGTGCCGCGCACATGCGGCAACCTTCCAATGTCGCGCGATCTGACACATGGATCGGCGCACCGTTCAATGTCGCGCCTTCGCCGACGGTAGCTGCGAAGCATTCGTTCAGGATTGGATTTAGAACGACGCCAACGATCGGCCGTCCCTCGCGCACCACGGCAACGCAAATGGTGAAGTGCGGCCGTTTCTTGAGGAAGGCGATGGTCCCGTCGATGGGATCGACAACGAAGACGTTCTTCTTTTCCAGCCGCGCCGGATCGTCCTCGGTTTCTTCCGACAGCCAGCCATATTCGGGACGTGCCTTGAGCAACGTCTCGCGCAGATATTTGTCGACAGCGAGATCGGCCTCGGTGACGGGCTGGCCCGCGCCTTTGTCCCATCGCTTGTAATCACCGCCGAAATATTTCTTGGCGATGTCGCCGGCCGCGCGCACGGCTTCTTCGATCAGCGATCGGTCGTCCGCGAGCCCGGCTTCAGGAGCCGGCAATGGTCATGCCTTCCACGCGGATCGTCGGTGCGTTTGTGCCGTGACGGAATTCCAGATCGTTCGCGGGCGTGAGATTGAGGAACATGTCCTTCAGATTGCTGGCGATGGTCACGCCGGAAACGGGATATGCGATCTTGCCGTTCTCTATCCAGAAACCCGCGGCGCCTTGGCTGTAATCACCGGTCACGCCGTTCACGCCGAAGCCCATCGTCTCGGTGACATAGAAGCCATCCTTGATGTCGGCGATCAGGTCTTCCGGCGAAAGCTTGCCCGGCGCCATGTAGAGATTGGTCGTGGATGGCGAGGGCGGCCCGCCGGTGCCGCGCGCGGCGTGGCCGTTCGTCGTCAGGCCGAGCTGCTTTGCACTGGCCGTGTCGAGCAGCCATGCCGTCAGCATGCCGTTCTCGATCAGCGCCATCTTGTGATTGGCGACGCCTTCGCCGTCGAACGGCTTGGAGCGCTGGCCGCGCACGCGATGCGGATCGTCGATGATGTTGATGGATGGGCCGAACACGGCTTGGCCCAACTTGTCCTTCAGGAAGCTCACGCCCCGCGCGATGGACGCGCCCGAAATGGCACCAGCGAAGCTGCCGACCAGCGATGCCGAAACGCGCGGATCATAGACTACCGGCGCGCGTTGCGATTTCGCCTGGCGCGGATTGAGGCGCTTCACCGTGCGCTCGCCCGCGCGCTTGCCGATGACATCCGGCGCTTCCATGTCGGAGGCGTGCCGTGCGCTGGACTCTGCGTAGTCGCGCTCCATGCCCGTGCCTTCGCCCGCCAGCACCGCCACCCCGATGCCGTGGCTCGTCGCGGCATAGCCGCC
>DATCRK010000028.1:0-20323 GCA_036569005.1 Rhizomicrobium sp.
AACAAGGCCTGTGGAACGACAGTTGCGATGATCGCCGCGGTGAAATCGCCGAAGGACAAGCCGTTAAATTGAAGCAGCGGCTGGAGCAGCACCGCATACTCGTCCGCTGTGCGCGTGGTCTCCGTAACCGCCCGCCATTCGGCGCGCATCTCGTCGCCGTCGAACACCGCGAAAACGATGTTGGTGTTGCCGGCATCGATCGCGAGCAGCATCAGAAGAACACCTCCCCGGCTGCAATGAGGCGCGTGCGGCCCGGCGCTTCGCGCAGGATCAGGGCCCCTGTGTTGTCGATACCCTCGAAAATGCCCGATGTCTCTTCATGCGTGAGTCGCGCGCGGATGCGCGTGCCCAGTCCCGCCGCGCGGGCGAGCCAGGCATCCTGAATGGGCGAAAAGCCACCGCTCATCCAGATGTCATACCATTTCGCGAAGTGCGCGGCGAGTTGTGTCAGCGCCTGCGAAGGTGACGGCACGGAAGCGCCAAGCGCAGCCAGCGACGTGACCGGATATTCGGTATCCGGCGGAAAGTAGGCGAGGTTCATCCCCACGCCGATGGCGAGATAAGCGAGCGATGCATCCGCGCCGCTGGCGGACTCCAGAAGGATGCCGACGAACTTCTTGCCGTCCGCCAGAATGTCGTTCGGCCATTTTACCCGGATCTCGGCGGATGGTGCGAAGCCGGAAGCGGTGTCCGCCGCCGCGATGGCGGTAACGAAGGAAAGCTGCGCGCATTCCGATGCCGGCCTGGCCGGCGCGATCAGAAGCGTGGCGGCGAGATTGCCAGTGGGAGACTCCCAAGAGCGGCCGCGGCGTCCCCTGCCCGCTGTCTGCCGATCGGCGCGCAGCCATATCGGGCCCTTCTCGCCGGCGGCGGCAAGACGGCGCGCTTCTTCATTGGTGGAATCGATCTCCGTCCACTCTCGCAAACTGCAGCCCGAAGGCCACGTGCTCACGGCAGGAGCGCGTGTGCTGCGTTGGTCGCAGCGAGAACCAGCGGCGCGGCACCGACGACGAAGAACACCGAGAAGAGACCGGAGCCGACCAAGATCGTGCCGAGGCGCGGACCGAGCACGCCGTCGAAGGCCGGCGCGGGCTCGTCGAAATAGATGATCTTCACGATGCGCAGATAGTAATAGGCGCCCACCACACTCGCGAGAACACCCAACACAGCCGGAATGTAGAGCTGTGCCTGGATTGCCGCCATGAAGACGTAGAACTTCGCGAAGAAGCCCGCCAGCGGCGGAATGCCGGCGAGGCTAAACATCAGGGCAGAGAACACGAAGGCCAGCCGCGGCTGCGTGCGTGCGAGACCGGCGAGATCAGCGATCGTTTCCACCTGCTGGCCGTCACGGCGCATCTGCAGGATGCACACGAACACGCCGGCATTGGTCACGACATAGATCAGCATGTAGAGCAACACACCCTGCACACCCTGTGTCGTTCCGGCGGCGAGGCCCAGCAGCGCGTAGCCCATGTGGCCGATGGAGCTGTAGGCCATCAGGCGCTTGATGTTCGCCTGGCCGATGGCCGCGAAGGAACCAAGCGCCATCGAGAGGACGGAAATCAGCACCACAATCTGCTGCCATTGGTGGATCGCGTCCGGGAACGGACCCAGCATCGCGCGCAAGAACAGGATCATCGCCGCCACTTTCGGCGACATGGAGAAGAACGCAGTGATCGGCGTCGGCGCGCCTTCATAGACGTCCGGCGTCCACATATGGAACGGCACGGCGGAGACCTTGAACGCAAGGCCCGAGATCAGGAACACGATGCCGAAGATCAACCCGATGCCGACATGGCCGGCAGTCGCGACATGGGCGATCGCGGCGAAATCGGTAGTCCCGGTGAAGCCGTAGATCAGCGAGATTCCATAGAGCATCATGCCGGACGACAGCGCACCGAGGACGAAGTACTTCAGCCCGGCTTCGGTGGAGCGCAGAGAGTCGCGATGAAACGCGGCCAGCACATAAAGCGCGAGGCTCTGCAGTTCCAGGCCCATATAAAGCGCGATGAAGCTTGATGCTGACACCATCAACATCATGCCGGTGGTGGCGAGCAGCACCAGCACCGGGAACTCGAACTTGTCGAGGCCTTGGCTGACGAGGAAATCTTGCGCCATCAGCAACGTGGCGGCCGATCCCAGCAGGATCAGGATCTTGGCGAAGCGCGCGAAATCGTCCACTACGAAGGCGCCGCCGAAGGCGCGCGGATCGTGCGATATGGGCATCACCACGAACCACGCGGCAGCCGCCATAACGATGATCGCCAAGGTGGAGACGAGCGCGATGCCGCGCTCGCCGCGGATCGCACCGAAGAGCAGCAGCACCATGGCGCCGACGGCCATGATCAGTTCGGGAACCAGAACCGCGAGGTTAGCGGAGATATTCACGGCGTCACCTTCGCGATGGAGGCCAGCTTGGGCGCATGATCGATGGCAAGCGCCTGCTTGTTCTGATCGAGCAGATGCGCGACCGACGCGCTCGTCACCTTGAACACGAAGTTCGGATAGACGCCCATGATGATCGTGGCGACGACCAGCGGCACAAGAATGGCGATCTCGCGGGCCGTCAGGTCCTGGATTGCCTTCAGCGACGGCTTCACCAGCTTGCCGAAGATCACGCGCCAGTAGAGGTAAAGCATATAGGCGGCGGAGAGGATAACGCCGGTCGCCGCGAAAATCGCAACCCAGGTGTTCACGCGGAACGCACCCAGCATGGTGAGGAATTCGCCCACGAAGCCGCCGGTGCCCGGCAAGCCGACATTGGCCAACGTGAACACCATCAAGCACGCGGCATAGATCGGCATGCGCGCGACCAGGCCGCCATAGGCCGCGATCTCGCGGGTGTGCATCCGGTCATAGATCACGCCGACGCACAGGAAGAGCGCACCGGAAACGATACCGTGAGACAACATCTGGAAGATGCCGCCTTCCACGCCCTGATGCGTGAGCGTGAACAGGCCCATCGTCACGAAGCCCATATGCGCGACGGACGAATAGGCGATCAGCTTCTTGATGTCCTCCTGTGCCAGCGCGACGTAGGACGTGTAGATGATGGCGACGATGGAGAGCGTGAACACAAGCGGTGTGAACGTGGCAGACGCGCTGGCGAACATCGGCAGCGAGAAGCGCAGGAAACCGTAGCCGCCCATCTTCAGCAGGATGCCTGCGAGGATCACGGAGCCGGCAGTCGGCGCCTCAACGTGTGCATCCGGCAACCATGTGTGCACCGGCCACATCGGCATCTTCACCGCGAAGCTGGCGAAGAACGCGAACCACAGGAACGCTTGCATGCCGACCGGGAAGTGCGCGGAGTTCAGCAGCGTCTCGATGTCGGTGGTGCCGGCGTAGAGATACATCCACAGGATCGCCAGCAGCATCAGCACCGAGCCGAGCAGCGTGTAGAGGAAGAACTTGAAGCTGGCATAGACGCGCCGCTTGCCGCCCCAGATTCCGATGATGAGAAACATCGGAATCAGGCCGCCCTCGAAGAACACATAGAAGAGAACTAGGTCGAGCGCGCAGAACACGCCGATCATCAGCGTCTGCAGCGCAAGGAACGCGACCATGTATTCCGGCACGCGGGTCTCGACCGACTTCCAGCTCGCCAGAATGCAGAACGGCATGAGGATCGCGGTCAGCACCACAAACAGCACGGAAATACCGTCCACGCCCATGTGATAGGTGATGTTGCCGCCGAGCCAGGCCGCGCGCTCCACGAACTGGAATTTCGCGGTCGAACCGTCGAACTGCGTCCAGATATAGATCGCGACGACGAGATCCACGAGTGTAGCAATCAGTGCCACCCAGCGCGCGGTATTCGCGCGCATCTGCTCGCTGCCACCGCTGAACAGGATGAACAGCGCCGCCACCATGGGCAGGAACGTGACGATGGAAAGGATCGGAAGCCCGCTCACAGCGCACCTCCCGCGACCATGAACCAGGTGATCAGCACCAGCACCCCTGCCAGCATCGCCAGCGCATAGTGATAGACATAGCCGGACTGGATGCGCACCGTTTCGCGCGTGACATCCATGACGCGCGCGGCAATCCCGTCAGGCCCAAGCCCGTCGATGATCTTGCCGTCGCCGATCTTCCACAGCTTGCGGCCGATCCACAGCGTCGGGCGCACGAACAGGAAGTCATACAGCTCGTCGAAGTACCACTTGTTGTAGAAGAACAGATAAAGCGGTCCCTTCTTCGCAGCCATCTTCGGCGGCAAATCGGGGTGCATCACGTAATAGTAATAGGCAATACCGAAGCCGAAGATCGTGAGAATGATGGGGGCGAGTTCCACCCACAACGGCACTTCCGCTTCCGCGCCGTGGTGGCCCGTCACCGCGCCGAGCGATGTGCGCCAGAACCCGCCGGCATCGATGCCGACGAACGCGTGATCGAATGCATAGCCGGCGAACAACGCACCGGCTGCCAGCAGCGCCAGCGGAATCAGCATCGTCAGCGGCGATTCATGAACGTCCGACAACTTCACCGGGCCGTGATGCCCGTGACCGTCTCCCGCCTCCGGCTCTTCATGGGAATGGGCATCGTGATCGGCGTGCGAGAGATGCTGATGGGGATACACGTCGGGGCGGTAAGGCCCATGGAAGGTCATCAAGAATTGGCGCCAGGAATAGAACGCCGTCATGCCCGCCGCGATCAGCGTCAGCCAGAAAGCATAGCCGCCCATCGGCGAATTCGAGAGGAAGGTCGCGTTGATGATGCCGTCCTTGGAATAGAAGCCGGCCGTGCCGATGCCGAGCACCGGGATGCCCACGCCCGTCAGCGCCAGATTGCCGATCAGCATCATGGCCCAGGTGAACGGAATATATTTTGCGAGGCCACCCATCTTCCGCATGTCCTGCTCGTGATGCAGCGAATGGATCACCGCACCAGCGGAGAGGAACAGCAGCGCCTTGAAGAAGGCATGCGTGAACAGGTGGAACATTGCGTTGCCGTAAGCCGACACGCCGGCGGCAGCGAACATGTAACCGAGCTGCGAGCAGGTCGAGTACGCGATCACGCGCTTGATGTCGTTCTGGAACAGGCCGACCGTCGCCGCGAAGAACGCGGTCGTCGCGCCGATGAAGGTCACGAACTCCAGCGCCTTGGGCGCATGTTCGAACAACGGCGAGCAACGGCAGACGAGGAACACGCCCGCCGTCACCATGGTCGCAGCATGGATCAGCGCGGAGACAGGCGTGGGGCCTTCCATCGCGTCCGGCAACCATGTGTGGAGACCGATCTGCGCCGACTTGCCCATCGCGCCCACGAACAGGAGCAGGCACAAGCAAGTGAGCGTATCCACCTGCCAGCTTCCGAACTGGAAGGTATGGCCGACCATCGCCGGCGCGGCGCGGAAAACGGTGTCGAAGTCGAGGCTGTGGAAAATGAAGAACACGCCGAAAATGCCCAGCGCGAAACCGAAATCGCCCACGCGGTTGACCACGAAGGCCTTCATTGCGGCCGCGTTGGCGGACGGGCGCTCATACCAGAAGCCGATGAGCAGATAAGAGGCCAGGCCCACGCCTTCCCAGCCGAAGAACATCTGCAGGAAGTTGTTGCTTGTTACCAGCATCAACATCGCGAAGGTGAACAGCGACAGATAAGAGAAGAACCGCGGACGGCTGGGATCTTCGTGCATGTATCCGATGGAGTAGAGGTGCACGAGCGAGGAGACGACCGTCACCACCACCAGCATGACGGCGGTCAGCGTATCCACGCGGATCGTCCAGTCCGCCTCGAAATCGCCGGAGGTAATCCACGGCATGATTTGCACGATGGCACCGTGGCCCAGCACGGTCACATCGTAGAACACGTAGCAGGACAGTGCTGCAGAGACGAACAGCAGCGTGGTCGTGACCAACTCGCTGGCGCGCGCACCGATGATGCGGCCGAACAGGCCCGCGATGGCCGAGCCGATGATGGGAAGGAAGACGATCGCTGCGAACACGCCTCAGCCTTTCATGACGTTGACGTCTTCCACGGCGATGGAGCCGCGGTTGCGGAAATAGACGACGAGAATGGCAAGGCCGATGGCCGCTTCGGCGGCGGCGACGGTGAGCACGAAGAGGGCGAATACCTGCCCCACCAGATCGTGCAGGAAGCTGGAGAACGCGACGAAGTTGATGTTCACGGCGAGCAGGATCAGCTCGATGGACATCAGGATGATGATGACGTTCTTGCGGTTCAGGAATATCCCGAACACGCCGATGGTGAACAGGATTGCCGCAAGCGCCAGATAATGTCCGAGGCCGATTTCCATACTATGCCCCCTGCCCCGGCTTCACATCGTGCATTTCCATCGCCATCGCCGGCGTGCGCGCGTTCTGCACCGGGATCGACTGACGGCGAACACCAGGCCGCGCGCGTAAGGTGAGCACGATGGCACCAATCATCGCGACCAGCAGCACGAGCCCTGCGATCTGGAAGTAATAGACATAGTCCGTGTACAGGATATGGCCGAGCGCTTCGGTATTCGTCATACCCGCCGGTGTTGCCGACGCGCGAGCGCCCGTGGACGCGGGCGCGAACTTCCAAACAAGACCCACCATCGCGAGTTCGGCGGCCATGCCGAGACCGATCACGGCGCCAATCGGCAGATATTGCAGCGCGCCCTTCTTGAGGTCTTCGAAGTCCACGTCGAGCATCATCACGACGAAGAGGAACAGCACCGCGACGGCGCCGACATAGACGACGACCAAAATCATCGACAGGAATTCCGCGCCCAGCAGCACGAACAATCCGGCAGCGTTGAAGAAGGCGAAGATCAGGAACAGAACCGAATGCACCGGATTGCGCGACGACACGACCGCCAGCGCCGATATCAGCAGCACGGCCGAGAAGACATAGAAGGCAATTGCTTGCAACAGCATCAGTGCATCCGCAACTCTGCGGCCGTCTCTTCGTCGAGATAGCGACCGCGTTCCAGAATTTCGAGAACGTATTGCTTGTAGGTCACGCCCAGCGCTTGCGCCTTGCGGGCGCGGCGAACGCCGATTTCCTGCGTCGGCGCGGTCCAGGCCTTTTCATGCGCCTGCTTCCAGCACCAGTCGATGAACAACTCGCTCGCAAACCAGTCCGGTCCGTTGTTGTGGCCGAGCCATTCGGACAGCGGGACCACCCAGCCATCGGCTTTCAGGTTCGCGATCTTCCGCGCGTTGTTCGCGGCATGGAAATACTTCGCCCGTGCTTTCGGATCGGCCCTGCCCACTTTGGCACGCGCACGCGCCTGGATATCGGCGAGAGACATCAGCCGAACTCCTTCGCAGACGTGAGAGCCGACGCGATCATCGATACGGCGCATCCAGTTCGAGGTTGCGCGCGATTTCCGGCTCCCAGCGATCGCCGTTCGCAAGCAGCCGATTCTTGTCGTAGTAAAGCTCTTCGCGCGTTTCGGTCGCGAATTCGAAGTTCGGGCCTTCCACGATGGCGTCCACCGGGCAGGCTTCCTGACAGAGGCCGCAATAGATGCATTTCACCATGTCGATATCGTAGCGCGTGGTGCGGCGCGAACCGTCTGCGCGCGGCTCGGCTTCGATGGTGATGGCCTGCGCCGGGCAGATCGCTTCGCACAGCTTGCACGCGATGCAGCGTTCTTCGCCGTTCGGATAGCGGCGCAGCGCGTGTTCGCCGCGGAAACGGGGCGAGAGCGGGCCTTTCTCGAACGGATAGTTCAGCGTCACCTTCGGGCGGAAGAAATAACGCATCGCCAGAAAGAAGCTGGAGACGAAATCCCACAGGAAGATGCCACGCGCGGTGCGATCAAGCGAAGCCATCAGAAGCCTCCCGAGCGGTAGACAACCCAGCCCGCGGTCAGGATGACCCAGACAAGCGATGTCGGCAGGAACACCTTCCAGCCAAGGCGCATGAGCTGGTCGTAGCGGTAGCGCGGCACGATCGCCTTCACCATCGCCATCAGGAAGAAGATGAACACGGCTTTCAGCAGGAACCAGATGAAGCCGGGGACATAGGTGAACGGCGCGATGCTCCAGATCGGCAGCCAGCCACCGAAGAACAGCACGGTCATCAAGCCGCACAGCAGCATCACGTTCAGATATTCGCCGAGGAAGAACAGCAGGAACGGCGTCGCCGAATATTCCGTCATGAACCCGGCGACGAGCTCGGATTCCGCTTCCAGCAGATCGAACGGCGGGCGCTGCGTTTCCGCCAGCGACGACACGAAGAAGATGATGAACATCGGAAACAACAGTGTGAACACGAACCAGCCATGACGCTGTGCTTCCACGATGGCCGAAAGATTCAGTGAGCCTGCAAACAGCAGAACCGTGATCATTACAAAGCCGATGGAGACCTCGTAGGACACCATCTGTGCCGCCGCACGCAGCGAAGCGAGGAACGGATATTTCGAGTTGGACGCCCAGCCGGCCATGATCACGCCGTAGACGCTGAGCGACGAGATCGCGAAGAGATAGAGAATGCCGACATTGATATTAGAGAACGCCACGCCCGCGCTCACGGGCAACACCGCCCAGGCGGCCAGCGCCAGGGTCGATGTGATGAGCGGCGCCAGCAGGAACAGAACCTTGTTCGCGCCCGACGGAATGATCGGTTCCTTGAACAGGAACTTGAACGCATCCGCGAGAGTCTGAAACAGGCCGAAGGGACCGACGACGTTCGGTCCACGGCGCATCTGGGCCGCCGCCCAGATCTTGCGGTCGGCGAGAATGACGCCAGCCACGCCAAGCATCAGCACAAGACAGACGACAGCCATGATGACGACTTCGCCGATGGTCCACGCAACCCAATAAGGCGGCGTGCCGCCATAGGTGTGCAGCCCGAGCCAGTTGATGAAAGGGACCAGCACCATCGCCCTACTCCGCCGCCATCTGCTGCGGGCCGCTTACGAAGACGCGGCTGCATTCGGCCATCGTCTCGCTCGCGCGCGCGATCGGGTTGGTCATGTAGAAATCGCGGATCGTGCATTCGAGCGGCGCCTTGCCGTCGATGCTGCCCGCCTTGCCGATGGCGCTCCACACGGCCGGATCAGCGCCAAGATGCGCCGGCGCTTCATGCATGTCCTTGAAGGTCAGCGCGTCCTTGTAGATCGCCTGATGCAGCGCATCGCGATCATCGTAAGGCAGCGTCTTGCCGGCGACTTGCGAATAGGCGCGGAGGATCGCCCAGTCTTCCTTCGCATCGCCTGGCGGAAATACCGCGCGCTTCGTGCGCTGCACGCGGCCTTCGAAATTGACGTAGAGGCCTTCCTTTTCGGTGTAGGCCGCGCCGGGAAGAATGACATCGGCGCGATGCGCACCGGCATCGCCATGCGTGCCCTGATAGACGACGAAGGCATTGCCGAGCTTGTTCACGTCGAACTCGTCTGCGCCAAGCAGCCACACGAACTCCATGCGGCCGCCAAGAATGCCGGCCATGTCCTGGCCTTTGACGAAGCCGAGATCGAGCGCGGCAACGCGCGACGCCGCGGTGTGCAGCACGTTGAAACCAACCCAGCCGCCTTCGGCCGGCGTACCCGCCGGACCAATCGCGCCGCTATCGCCCGCGATCTTCGCGGCAAGATTCAAAATCGCAGAACCATCCGCACGCGCCAGCGCGCCGGAGCCGATGATGATCATCGGGCGTTGCGCATCCTTCAGAACTTTCGCGAAGGCATGGCTGCCGTCCGCGATGCCGGACAGCACGTCCGCACCGCCCAATTGCTCGACTGGATAAGTGAGATCGACCGGCGTGCCGATATTGGCGATCTTCACCGGGCCGTTCGTCCACGCCTTGCGAATGCGGGCATTCAGCACCGGCGCTTCCCAGCGCGGATTGGCACCGATCAAAAGGATCGCATCGGCGCTGTCGACACCGGCGATGGTGGAATTGAACAGCCATGACTGGCGCGGGCCGTTTCCGACCTTCGCGCCATCCTGACGGCATTCCAGGTTCACGTCGCCATAGGACGTCATCAGGTCCTTCAACGCCTTGATCTCTTCCGCTGCCGCCAGATCGCCGACGATGGCGGCCATCTTCTCCGGCTTCGTCGCGGACATGCGCGCGGCGATGGCGGCGAACGCCTCGCCCCATGTCGCGGGCACAAGCTTGCCGTTCTTCTTCACATAAGGCTTGTCGAGACGCTGGCGGTTCAACCCGTCACAGGCGTGGCGCGCCTTGTCCGAAATCCATTCCTCGTTCACGTCTTCGTTCAGGCGCGGCAGAACGCGCAGCACCTGCGGGCCACGCGCGTCGACGCGTATATTCACGCCCTGCGCGTCCATCACGTCGACGGACTCGGTCTTGCGCAATTCCCACGGACGCGCGTTGAAGGCGTAAGGCTTGGAGGTCAGCGCGCCGACCGAACACAGATCGACGACATTGCCCGAAAGCTCCGACGAAAACGCTTTTTCGAGATAGGTCGTGATCTCCATGTCCTCGCCGCGTCCGGTGGCGCCGAGGTCCGGAACGCCGGCCACCTCGGTGGCGAAGCGCACGCAGCGGGTGCACTGGATGCAGCGGGTCATGATCGTCTTGATCAGCGGGCCCATATATTTGTCTTCAACCGCGCGCTTGTTCTCGTTGAAGCGATTGAACGCGGCGCGGCCATAGCCCATCGCCTGATCCTGGAGATCGCACTCGCCGCCCTGATCGCAGATCGGGCAATCCAGCGGATGGTTGATCAGCAGGAATTCCATCACGCCTTCGCGCGCCTTCTTGGCGACCGGCGAATTGGTGCGGATGTTGGCGGGCGTGCCGTCCTTGTTCGGGAAGATGTCCTTCACCTGCAGCGCGCAGGAGGCCTGCGGCTTCGGCGCGCCGACCCATTCGACCAGACACATGCGGCAATTGCCGGCGACGGACAGGCGCTCGTGATAGCAGAAGCGCGGAATCTCCGCGCCCGCCTGCTCGCAGGCCTGCAGCAGCGTGATGTTGTCATCCGCTTCGATTTCGACGCCGTTGACGTTGAGCTTGCGTGACGCCATCGCCCTACTCCGCCGCCACTTTGCGCGCGGCCATGCGGCGCTCGAGTTCCGGGCGGAAATGCCGGATCAATCCCTGGATCGGCCACGCCGCCGCGTCGCCCAGCGCGCAGATCGTATGGCCTTCCACTTCCTTGGTGACTTCCTGCAGCAGGTCGATTTCCGCCGGGTTGGAATCGCCAACCGTCATGCGCTTCATCACGCGCCACATCCAGCCGGTGCCTTCGCGGCACGGCGTGCACTGGCCGCAGCTTTCATGCTTGTAGAAGTAAGCGAGGCGGGTGATCGCCTTCACGATGTCGGTGGACTTGTCCATCACGATCACCGCGGCGGTGCCAAGGCCCGACTGCACGTTCTTCAGCGAGTCGAAATCCATCAGAACGTCGTCGCAGATCGACTTGGGGATCAGCGGAACGGACGCACCGCCCGGAATGATGGCCAAGAGATTGTCCCAACCACCGCGCACGCCACCGGCGTGTTTCTCGATGAGTTCCTTCAGCGGGATACCCATCTCTTCTTCGACATTGCACGGCTTGTTCACATGGCCGCTGATGCAGAAGACCTTGGTGCCCGTGTTGTTCGGGCGACCGATGCCCGCGAACCAGCCGGCGCCACGGCGCAGGATCGTCGGCGCGACGGCGATGCTCTCGACATTGTTCACCGTCGTCGGGCACCCCCACACACCGGCATTCGCCGGGAATGGCGGCTTCAGGCGCGGCTGGCCTTTCTTGCCCTCGAGGCTTTCGAGCAGCGCGGTTTCCTCGCCGCAGATGTAAGCGCCGGCGCCGTGATGCATATAAACGTCAAAGGGATAGCCGTGGATGTTGTCCTTGCCCACGAGCTTCGCGGCATAAGCCTCGTCGATCGCGCGCTGCAGCGCCTCGCGCTCGCGGATGAACTCGCCGCGCACATAGATATAAGCGACGTGCGCGCGCATCGCGAAGCTGGCGATCAAGCAGCCTTCGATCAGCGTGTGCGGATCGTTGCGCAGGATGTCGCGGTCCTTGCAGGTGCCCGGCTCGGATTCGTCGGCGTTGACGACGAGATAGTGAGGACGCTCTTTGACTTCCTTTGGCATGAAGGACCACTTCAGGCCGGTCGGGAAGCCCGCGCCGCCGCGGCCGCGCAGGCCCGACTTCTTCATCTCGTCGATGATCGCATCGATGCCGCGTTCCAGAATCTGCTTGGTGCCATCCCACGCGCCGCGCGCCATCGCGCCCTTGAGGCTCAAATCCTCGAAGCCGTAGAGATTGGTGAAGATGCGGTCTTTGTCGGCGAGCATTATGTGGCCGCTCCCGGTGGTTTCTGTGCGGGCGCTTCGCGATCGGAAGCACCTTTGGTCGGCGCCTTGCCTTCGGCATCGGTTGCCGCTCCGCCGCCTTGCTTCATTTGGCTGTAACCGCCGTTATAGAGCCGCGAGTCTTTCAGCGTCAGCGCGCCACCGGCGGGCTCAGACGAGCGGCGGCCGAAGTTCTGCGGACCCGGCTTCGGCGTTTCGCCGCGACGGAACGCTTCGAGAAGTTTCTCAGTCGTCGGACCGTCGAGATCTTCGTAGAAATCGGACCCGATCTGCAGCATCGGCGCGTTCACGCAAGCCCCGAGGCATTCGACTTCCATCCAGGAAAACTTGCCATCGGCCGAAACCGTGTGCGGCGTAGGCGCGATGTGCTTCTTGCAGGCGGCGACAACATCGTCGGAGCCGCGCAACCAGCATGGCGTCGTCGTGCAGACTTGCACCAGATGATCGCCCACCGGCTCCAGCGCAAACATCGTGTAGAACGTCGCGACTTCCAGCACACGGATGTAAGGCATCGACAGAAGCCTCGCGACTTCCTCGATCATCGGCTTGGTGACCCAGCCTTCCTGCTCCTGCCCGATCCAAAGCGCCGCGATCACCGCTGAAGCCTGACGGCCTTCGGGGAATTTCGCGATCCACTTGTCGACTTCGGCTTTGCCCTGCGCGTTGAACGCAAAGCTTTCCGGCTGATGGGGCGAAAGACGACGCAGGCTCACCGGTCCACCTCTCCGAACACCACGTCGAGCGAGCCGAGCACGGCGGAAATATCGGCCAGCATATGGCCCTTGCACATGAAATCCATCGCCTGCAAATGCGCATAGGACGGCGCGCGCAGCTTGCACTTGTACGGCTTGTTGGTTCCGTCGGCGACGAGATAGACGCCGAACTCGCCTTTCGGCGCTTCCACCGCCGCATACACTTCGCCGGCCGGGACATGGAAGCCTTCAGTATAGAGCTTGAAGTGATGGATAAGCGCTTCCATCGAACGCTTCATCTCGCCACGGCGCGGCGGCACCACCTTGTGGTTCTGTGCCACGACCGGACCCGCCTGCATCTTCTCGATGCACTGGCGCATGATCTTGCAGGCCTGCCGCATTTCCATGACGCGCATCAGATAGCGGTCATAGTTGTCACCGTTCTTGCCGACCGGAATTTGGAAATCGAGTTCGCTGTAGACTTCATAAGGCTGCGAACGGCGAAGGTCCCATGCCACGCCCGTCGAGCGCAGCATCACGCCTGACATGCCCCAAGCCTCGGCATCGGCGCGCTTGATCACACCGATATCAACATTGCGCTGCTTGAAGATGCGATTGTTGGTGAGCAGGCCTTCGATGTCGTCCAGCACCTTCGGGAAGTGGTTGGTCCACTCATAGATGTCGGCGACCAGTTCCGGCGTCAGGTCCTGATGGACACCCCCCGGGCGGAAATATTTGGCGTGCATGCGCGCGCCGGATGCGCGCTCATAGAACACCATCAGCTTCTCGCGCTCTTCGAAGCCCCAGAGCGGCGGGGTGAGCGCGCCACAGTCCATCGCCTGCGTGGTGACCTGCAACATGTGATTGAGAATGCGGCCGATCTCGCAATAGAGCACGCGGATGAACTGTCCGCGGCGCGGCACTTCCAGGCCGAGCAACCGCTCCATCGCCAGGCAGAACGCATGCTCCTGATTCATCGGCGCGACGTAATCGAGCCGGTCGAAATAGCCGATGGCCTGCAGATAGGTCTTGTGCTCGATCAGCTTTTCGGTGCCGCGATGAAGCAACCCGATATGCGGATCGACGCGCGTGACGATTTCGCCGTCCAGATCGAGCACAAGGCGCAACACACCGTGTGCCGCCGGATGCTGCGGCCCGAAATTGATCGTGACCTGCGGATTCTCGCTGCCGTCGTCGACTTTCACGTCAGGGATCGCGTTCATGGCTTCTTCTCCGTCGAAGCCTTTTCGTCGCCGGGCAGGATGTAAGGCGCGCCTTCCCATGGCGACATGAAATCGAAATCGCGGAATTCCTGAACCAGCTTCACCGGCTGATAGACCACGCGCTTCTGCTCGTCGTCGTAGCGAAGCTCGACAAAGCCGGTAAGCGGGAAGTCCTTGCGCAGCGGATAGCCGCTGAAACCGTAGTCGGTGAGCAGGCGGCGCAGATCGGAATGATCGGCAAACGTCACGCCATACATGTCGAACGTCTCGCGCTCGAACCAGTTGGCGGCGGGGAAAAGCGGAACGATCGTCGGCACCGACGTGGCTTCGTCCACCTCCGTCTTCACGCGGATGCGTGCGTTGTTGCGCGTGGACAGCAGGTGATAGACGACATCGAAGCGTTTCGCGCGCTGCGGCCAGTCCACAGCGGTCACATCGATCAGGATCGTGAAGCCAAAGGTATCGCGCAGCGTCTGCATCACGCGGAGGATATCGGTGGGCTCCGTCGTCAGCGTCAGTTCATCGAAAGCAAGCTTCGCCTGAACGCCCGAAAGCGCAGCCGTGATTTTTCCACTGAGCTCGTTCAGATCGGTCATCTGCCCTCAGCGATCGATATTGCCGGTGCGGCGGATCTTCCGCTGCAGCAGCAACACGCCATAGACCAATGCTTCCGCCGTCGGCGGGCAGCCCGGAACATAGATGTCCACCGGCACGATGCGGTCGCAGCCGCGCACGACGGAATAGGAATAGTGATAATAGCCACCGCCGTTCGCGCACGACCCCATCGAGATCACATAACGCGGCTCCGGCATCTGGTCGTAAACCTTGCGCAGCGCGGGCGCCATTTTGTTCACGAGCGTTCCGGCCACGATCATCACATCCGCCTGGCGCGGTGAGGCGCGCGGCGCAAAGCCGAAGCGCTCGAGGTCGTAACGCGGCATGGATGCCTGCATCATCTCAACCGCGCAGCAGGCCAGACCAAAGGTCATCCACATCAGCGAGCCGGTGCGGGCCCAGTTGATAAGCGAGTCTGCGGAAGCCACGAGAAAACCCTTCTCGTGCATCTCGGCCTGCATCTGCTTGAAATAGGGATCGTTGTCGGTGATCAGCGGGTTTCCACCCTCAACACCGGCGCGCGCGCCCTGCCCTGCGGGAACGATCACTCCCATTCGAGCGCGCCTTTCTTCCATTCATAGATGAAGCCGACCGTCAGAACGCCGAGAAAGACCATCATCGACCAGAAGGCAAAGGCACCCGTCTTGGTCAGTGTGATCGCCCAGGGGAACAGGAAGGCTACTTCCAGGTCGAAAATGATGAAGAGCAGCGACACCAGATAAAAGCGCACGTCGAACTTCATGCGCGCATCGCCGAAGGCGGGGAAGCCGCACTCATAGGCGGAGAGCTTTTCAGGGTCGGGCTTGGACGGCGCGACGATGAAGGGAACCAGCAAGAGCGCGAGGCTTACGGCGCCAGCGATCCCGATAAACAGCAGGATCGGCAAATACTCGATCAGCAGGCCTTCCATGACTTAGGTCCTGACTGGCTTTGCGCACCGCGCGGGCGAGCCGGTTGCGCGCACAAAACCTGGTTATTTCGCGGGTGCGATAACAGAATTTAACGCCCGCTGGCAACGCGGGTTTAGAGCAAGATTCGCCGCACGAAAACAGGATTATTCCGCGACTTTCCGCGCGTCAGTTGCGAGTCATTCGCGACTGGGTGAGATGATTTCTTTTGAGAGAAAATGGCGGGAGCGACGGGGCTCGAACCCGCGACCTACGGCGTGACAGGCCGTCACTCTAACCAACTGAGCTACGCCCCCGCGGGCGCTCGCGGGCGAACCCGCGAAGGAGCGCCGATGTAGGGCGGTGCCAAAGCCAAGTCAAGCCGCGAAAAATACTGCGCTATCCGCCGTCGCTGCCGCCACCGCGTGGGTGGCGATGTTCCTTGGGTTGCGGGGTTTGACCGTCTTCCGTTTTGGGCGATGGAAGCCAGGGATGAAGTTCCTGCGACGTCAACACGCCATTGTTATCGCGGTCCAGCGCCTGAAACAGCGAGCGCGGCGTGTTCGAGAAGGTTTGGAAGTCGATGCAGCCTCTTCCCGTGAAATCTACCAGAGGCGACGCGGTCGCTTGATCCTCATTGAGGCGTTCCTCGTTGATCGCACGGGTTTCGTCGCCATCGAGACAACCGGTCTTGTTCTTGTCAGCGGTCTCGAAATCTTTGCGCAGGCCCGCTTCCATCTGTGCGCGGGTCAGGCTGCCATCTGTGTTGGTCACATATTTCTGCAGCATCTGCGTTGCCGGATGCCATGGCGCTTCCGGCGGCTTGCGATCGGGATGATGGTCGCCGGCACAGGCGGAAAGAGCGAGCGCGGCGGCGCAAAGAATGATCGGCGCTTTTCTCATGTCCCGACTTCGCCACTGGGCAGGCGCCGCGTCAATGTGCTCTGCGGTAATGAAGTCCGTTTGGCCCGCCACCCGAAACTGCGCGATGTCAGGTGGTCTGCTACGCCAAGGCTTCGGCAGACACAGCAACCTTCGCTGCTGCGCAAGGTGGTGGGCGGTGACGGGCTCGAACCGCCGACCCTCTCCGTGTAAAGGAGACGCTCTACCAACTGAGCTAACCGCCCTTGAGGCGCGGCTTATAGAGCGCACCGGCGCGTGGCTCAATGTAGGGATATCAGGCGCAAACGCCGGCCCCGCAGCTTTTCTCGGCTGCGACGCCAGCGCTCCAAATCTCTCAAAGAGAGATTACGTGTTCAGCGAATCCTTGAGCTGCTTGCCAGGACGGAAGCGGGGCTGCTTGGACGGCTTGATGGTGATTTCTTCGCCGGTCTGCGGATTGCGGCCTTTGCCGCCCGCGCGGCTGGCGACCACGAAAACCCCGAAGCCCGTCAGGCGGACTTCATCGCCGGCCTTCAAGGCCTCGGTGATGAGATCGAAGACGCCATCGACCGCCTTGGCCGAGGTGTTCTTGTCGAGGCCGGAATGGTCGGCGAGTTTCTGGATCAGGTCGTTCTTGTTCACGAAGGCCTCCCGAGTTGGGGCGAATCCCAAGGTTTCTGGACTTTAGGGCGGCTTTTACGCCCCCGCCAAGCCCGCAAATCCTCAATTTCCTAGGATTTCCGGGAATAACAGGGTACCGACCGCACGGTTCCAGACAAAAGAAAGGCCCTGTAGATCGTTGATCCACAAGGCCTTTCGGTGTTCGGCTACACAGCAGGCCGGGAACCTTGGCTTTATTCCACGCCACCCCACGGCACCTTCGCCCCTCCCTCCCCGGTTTCCATGCGGGAACCGGATCGCGCCATCGCCGGCCACCGATCCCGCGCGGGATCCACGCAAGTGTGGTCCCTTACCTGTCTGTTCTTGCGGCGAAGCTAGGTCGTGGCGCTGTCCTCCAAGCGAGAATGAGAACATATAGAGAACATTCGATAGTGGGGCAAGAGGAAATAGGAAAAAATATTCTTGCCATTTTGCTCCCTGTCTGCGCTTGGCAGCGAGGCCCCGGCCCCCGTTAGATATCCATCTCGGAGGTGGGGCATGTGGGTGCGGGTTCTGGGCGCAGTGGCGCTTCTTCTGTTCACGGGGCTGGCCGAGGCGGGGGAGTTTTCACCGCCGACGTCCGGTTTCGTGACGAGCGCAGATGGAACGCGCATCAATTATGTCGATTGGGGCGGCAGCGGGCCGGCCATCGTGATGATCCATGGGCTGGGCGACGATCCCTATGTCTTCAGCGCCATCGCTGAACACCTGCGTGGGCAATTTCATATCGTCGCCTACGCACGGCGCGGCCACGGTCATTCCGATGCGCCGCTCGACAGGAAGTACGACCTGCCCACCTATGTGGCCGACATGCGCGCGGTGTTCGACCAGTTGCATTTCGCCCATGCGAGCCTTGTCGGCTGGTCGATGGGCGGCAACGAGATCACCGGTTTCGCGGTCAAATATCCGCGGCGGGTGGACAAGCTGATATATCTGGAATCCGGCTATGACTGGTCCGATGCGAATCTCAGCAACCGGTTTGCGGTGATTGCACCGAAGAAGACAGACCTCTCCTCCTTCGGCGCGTATGAAAAATGGTGGCTGCGCGTTTGGTATGGTGCGGGCAAGGAATGGGTGCCGGCTATCGCACCCTACCTGAACGACACCGCGCGTATCGCGCCCGATGGATCGGTGACGGTCGTTCCCACAGATGCGGTCATGGACAAAATCATGCATGGCCTCGCCGCGCCCCGCGACTACACCAGGATCAAAGCACCGGTCATGGCGATCTATGCCGATCGCTTCTTCCCCGACATTCCTGGCGACGCTGCCTACAACAAGGACAACGCCGCGTTCGAGAAAGGCTTCGATGCGTTCCGGCTGAAGAGTATCGCGCGCATCGAGCACGACATTCCGAACGCCTCCATCTGCCGGCTCGCCGATCGCACGCACATGTCCATCGGCTTTGAGCATAATGCCTGGCTGGCCAAGGCGATGGCCGCATTCCTTGAGGCGCCGAAGAATGCGGCATTCGACTGCCACGGCATGCACTGACGGACTTTGGCGAAACTATCCGCCGCTCTTCGCCGGCGCCCGGAAATCGCCGGACACGCCCGGAAATTCGACCGGGCTTTCGTAGCCGTCGCTCGAAACCGACGAGACGCCGAAGAACCAGTCATCGATCGTGATATTGTGCAGGATGAGCGTCGTCGCATTGCCGGCGTCGCGCACATGCGTCCACAGCGGCGCTGTGGTGTCGCGCCACCACACCCGATAGCTCGCAGCATCCGCAGCAGCCTGCCAACTCACCGTCGTGTCATGGCCTACCCCGCCTTCGATCTTCACGGCGGCAGGTGGCATCGGCGCCATGGCGAGCGCGGCCATGGTGATCGCGTTCACGCGCGTGACGTTCGCCAGATAGGGAAAGTCCACGAATTTCGCCAGATCGCCATACTGGATTCCGTTTTCCGTGCGCACGTCCTGATGCTCGTGATTGTAGTTCTCGATGGCTTCGGTGAAGCGCACCGCGGGGAATCCTGCCGCCAGCATCGGCACCTGATCTCCGCCGCGCTGGAAACGATCGGTGCGGTAGAACATGCGCACCGCGAACGGCTTCAGATAGACCTGCGCCAATTCATCGGCAAAGCGGCCGAGATTGCGCGAGGGGCTGTCCACCTCGCCGCCATAATAGCGGCGATGCGTGGCTTCTTCCGGCGTTTCGGTGGATTTCGTGCCTTCGGAGAACACGCGGACATATCCGGCCTCATGCACGCCGTTGTCGCCGGTCGTGTTGCCGACGATGTCGTTGTTGAGATCGGCTTCCACCTGCCAGCCCTGCTGCACGGCGTATTTCGCAAGCAGCCTGCCGCCATAGAGATTTTGCTCCTCACCCGACAACACGGCGAAGACGAGCGTGGCGGGATATTTGTGGCGCGAAAGAACGCGCGCAGCCTCAATCACGGCGGCGGTGCCGGAGCCGTCATCGTCTGCGCCTGGCGCATCGGTCGTGGCGTCCATCACATCGCGCACGCGGCTGTCGAGATGGCCGGAGATGACGATGACGCGATTTGGATCGGAGGTGCCTTTCAGCACCGCCAGCACATCCATGATCTCGGTAGGCTTCGGCGCGCGGTCGCCTGTCACGGTGTCGGTCGGCGTTTCGACCGTAAGGCAACCACCGCAATTCTTCGAGATTTCCTCGAACCGCGATTTCACCCAGCGCCGCGCGGCGCCGATGCCGCGCGTGTCCGACGTGGTGTCGGACAATGTGTGGCGCGTTCCGAATCCGACGAGCTTTTCGATGGTGGACTTGAGTTCGTCCGGCTTCACATCGGCGGCAATGGATTTGAGCAGCGGATGAAACGCGGGCGCGGTGGATGGCGTGGGCGGTGCGGCGCTGGCCGGGGCGGCAAGAAGGAACGCGGCGGAGATGCCGGTGACGATGAGCGGGCGCGTGACAACTCTCCCCTTGAGAAAAAACGGACGAAGACTGGCCCTCGTGCATCACAGTGACAAGCCGCTGGACTGGAGAAAATCGTCGCAAAAGATGACAACGCGCCAATAAAAAGCCCGGAGATTTCTCTCCGGGCTTTTGTCTTTTTGAGGCGTAATTCCGGTTAGTGCGTGACCACCGCGTCGGCGGCGGACGACGCCGTCACGGCGGGAACCACCGCTTCCGGCTCGGCCCAGT
>DATCRK010000029.1:0-12015 GCA_036569005.1 Rhizomicrobium sp.
CGCGCGACGGTTTCGTCGGGAAAGGCGATCATCGCGGCGGGGAAGGTGAAATCGGAAAAGCGGAACGAGAGCGCCGCGCCGTCGCGCGCTTTCACGTCGTTGCACGAAAGGCGGCGTGTGACGAAATCGCTGCCGCGCGCGGTGACGAGCCAGAGCGCGCCGTCGCTCGTATTTTCCAGAACCGCCGAGCGCTGATCCGCGGCGAGCGCGCTGTGCCCCAGGCGAAAGCCCGGCACGTCCCAGGCAAGACGCGCCGCAGCGCTGCGGGTGTCAAGCTTGACGACCTCGCGGCCGAACAGAAACGCGCACAGACCCACCATGGCGGCGATGCCGGCGACAGAAATGGCAAGATAGAGAAGCTGTGTGTTCATCGTCTCCGCGCCGCTTGGCGGCTTTCGCGTTATGCCGTAATCGTTTGCGTCAGAAAAGCGGCTGGGGAGGCGCGGGCATGGGCGGGCGGCAAAAGGGCGGATTCCGCCTGATTCATCTGCTTCTGATCGTGCCTTTCGTAGCGACACTCTGGGTGCCATTCTACAATCGCGCCTTGCCCGATCTGGCGGGCATTCCTTTCTTCTACTGGTATCAGATTCTGTGGGTGGCGCTGACGGCGCTGATCCTCTTCATCGTCTATCTCGCCGAGGGGCGGGAGTAACGCGATGACCGCACTCGATCCCATGGCGCTTGGCGTTTTCATCGCGCTCTTCCTGCTCGTCACCGTGATGGGCTTCTTCGCGTCGCGCTGGCGGCGGGGCGATCTCACGCAGCTTTCCGAATGGGGGCTGGGTGGGCGGCGCTTCGGCAGTGTGGTGACGTGGTTTTTGCTCGGCGGCGATCTCTACACCGCCTACACCTTCGTCGCTGTGCCGGCGCTGATGTTCGGCGGCGGCGCGGTAGGCTTCTTCGCGGTGCCTTATGCCGCCATCGCCTATGTCTTCATGTTCCTCGCCTTCCCGCGCTTCTGGAGCGTGGCGAAAGCGAAAGGCTACGTGACCGGCGCGGACTTTGTGCGCGGGCGTTTCGGCAGCCGCAGCCTCGCGCTGGCCGTGGCGCTGACCGGCATCGTCGCCACCATGCCTTATATCGCGCTGCAGCTTGTCGGCATGGAAGTGGTGCTGGCGGGTCTGGGCATTCACGGCGAATGGCCGCTCATCATCGCCTTCGTGATCCTCGCTGCCTACACCTATGCCAGCGGCTTGCGCGCGCCTGCGATGATCGCGGTGGTGAAGGATCTTCTGATCTATGTGACGGTGATCGCCGCCGTCATCGTCATCCCGGCCGAGCTTGGCGGCTATGCAAAGATTTTCGCGGCGGTCGCGCCGGGCAAGTTGACCTTGCCCACCGATGCGCTCGCCAATCCGGGCGCGTTCTCTTACGCGACATTGGCGCTGGGCTCCGCCATGGCGCTGTTCCTGTATCCGCATGCAGCGACCGGCGTGCTCTCTTCCTCCAGCCGTCATGTGATCAAGCGCAACGCGGTGGCGCTGCCCGCTTATTCGATTGTGCTGGGGCTGGTCGCGATCCTCGGCACGATGGCGCTGGCGGCGGGCGTGAAGGCCATGCCGCAATATGCCGACGGCTTTGCGCGCTTCGGCAACAATTATGCCGTGCCTGCGCTGTTCCTGCAGATGTTTCCCGACTGGTTTGTCGGCGTGGCGTTCGCCGCCATCGCCATCGGCGCGCTGGTGCCCGCTGCGATCATGTCCATCGCCTGCGCCAATCTTTTCACCCGCAACATCTATCGCGAGTTCTTCAAGCCGGAGTGCACGCCCGCCCATGAGAGCCAGGTCGCCAAGATCGTATCGCTGGTGGTGAAGGGCGGCGCGCTCGTGTTCATACTGGAAGGACAGGCGACGACGGCCATCGAGCTGCAATTGCTGGGCGGCATCTGGATCATCCAGACCTTGCCGTCCGTGCTGCTCGGCCTCTACACACGCTGGCTGCATCCGCGCGCCTTGCTGATCGGATGGATCGCGGGTATCGGCGCGGGCACCTGGATGGCGGCGCAATCCGGCTTCAAGGCGAGCGTGTATGTGTTGCACATCGGCGGGATCGCACTGCCCTGCTACGCCGCGCTGTCGTCGCTGATCCTGAACCTGGCCGTGAGTTACGCGCTCAGCCTCGTGTTCAACGCCCTGTCGAACACGCGCCGCGATGCGACACTGGCGGAGGATTACGCGGCTTAGCCGAAGCGGCCGGTGATGTAGTCTTCCGTGCGCTTGTTCTTGGGCGCAGTGAAGACCTGTTCCGTCGCGCCGAACTCGATCAACTCGCCCAGGAACATGAACGCGGTGTAGTCGGACGCGCGGCTCGCCTGCTGCATGTTATGGGTCACGATCACGATCGTGTACTCGTTCGACAATTCGTCGATCAGCTCTTCGATCTTCGCGGTGGAGATCGGGTCGAGCGCCGAGCAGGGCTCGTCCAGCAGGATCACTTCCGGTTTCGTCGCCACGGTGCGTGCGATGCACAGGCGCTGCTGCTGGCCGCCCGACAGAGACAACCCGCTGTCCTTCAGCTTGTCTTTCACTTCGCTCCACAGCGCGGCGCGGGAAAGCGCATGTTCGACGCGTCCGTCGAGCTCGGATTTGGGCATGCGCTCATAGAGCTTAATGCCGAAAGCGATGTTGTCGTAGATCGTCATCGGGAACGGCGTCGGCTTCTGGAACACCATGCCGATGCGCGCGCGCAAAAGGTTGAGATCGACCTTGCCTTCCAGGATGTTCTCGCCGTCGAAGATCACTTCGCCCTTGGCGGTCTGGTTCGGATAGAGGTCATAGATGCGGTTGAGAACGCGCAGCAGCGTGGACTTGCCGCAGCCGGACGGGCCGATAAACGCCGTCACCTTGCGGTCGTGCAGCGGCACCGAAATGTCCTTCAGCGCCCGGTTCTTGCCGTAGAAGAAATTGAGGTTCCGCACATCGATGCGAATGCCCTGGTCCACGCGCGTCATGTCGTTCATGGCTTTATCTCTGTCTGGATTCGATGAGACGGGCGAAAATGCTGAGCGTCAGCACGGCAGCGGTGATGAGCAGCGCGCCGGCCCAGGCCAGATGATGCCAGTCGTCGTACGGCGAATTGGCGAACTGGAAGATCACGATCGGAAGGCTCGCCATCGGCGCGTTCGGATCGGTCGACCAGAACTGGTTGTTGAGCGCCGTGAAGAGCAGCGGTGCGGTCTCGCCGGAGATGCGCGCCACCGCCAGCAGCACGCCCGTCACGATGCCGGCGCGGGCCGCCCGCCACGTCACCGCGCGGATGGAAATCGCGCGCGGCGCGCCGATGGAGGCGGCGGCTTCGCGCAGCGTGTTGGGCACGAGCAGCAACATGTTCTCCGTCGTGCGCACCACGACGGGGATCACGATCACCGCCAGCGCGGCCATGCCCGCCCAGGCGGAGAAGTGACCCATGCGCACCACAATCAGTTCATAGATGAACAGGCCGATCAGGATCGACGGCGCGGAGAGAAGAATGTCGTTGGTGAAGCGGATGACGAAGGCCAGCCAGGAATGGCGGCCATATTCGGCGAGATAAGTGCCCGCCAGCATGCCGATGGGCGTGCCGACGATAACGGCGACGATGCTCATCATCATGCTGCCGAAGATCGCATTGGCGAGACCGCCGGCCGAACCCGGTGCCGGCGTGTTCTCGGTGAACACCGCGGCCGACAATCCGCCGAAGCCGTTCTTGAGCAACGCGTAGAGAATAAGCACCAGCGCGATGATCCCGATGGCGGCAGCCCCGGTGGACAGCACCAGGAAAACACCGTTGACGGCGCGGCGGCGGGCATAGATCGCGCGGTTCATGCCGATTTTCCTCCCGAGCGGCGCTCAAGGCTTTTCAGCATGAGCTGGGCGGCGGCGAGCACGATGAAGGTGATCGCGAAGAGGATAAGACCGAGCGCGACGAGCGACGAGACATAGGTGTCGCCAAGCGCTTCGGTGAATTCGTTTGCGATGGTTGCCGAGATCGTGGTGCCCGGCGCCAGCAGCGATGGATTGATGCGGTGCGCGTTGCCGATCACGAAAGTGACCGCCATCGTCTCGCCCAGCGCACGGCCCAGCGCCAGCATCGAGCCGCCGACGACGCCGGCGCGGCTGAACGGCAGAACGATGCGCCACATCACTTCCCATGTGGTGCAGCCGACGCCGTAAGCAGCTTCCTTCTGCATCGCGGGCACGGTCTCAAACACATCGCGCGTCACCGCGGAGATGAAGGGCAGGATCATCACCGCCAGGATGAGCGAGGCTGTGAACGTGCCGATGCCGTAAGGCGGGCCGGCGAAGAGATCCTGCAGATAGGGGATGTTGCCGAACGCTTCGATGATCCACGGCTCGACGTTCTGCTGGAAGTAGGGCGCGAATACGAACAGGCCCCAAATGCCGTAGATGATCGAAGGGACGCCCGCGAGCAATTCGATGGCGATGCCGACGGGGCGCTTGAGCGCGCGCGGGCAAAGCTCGGTGAGGAAGATGGCGATGCCGATGCCCAGCGGCACGGCAATGAGCATGGCGATGGCCGACGAAACCAGCGTGCCGAAGATCGCCGCGAAAGCGCCGAATTTCTCGGTGACGGGATTCCACACGCTGTTGGTGAGGAAGCTCCATCCGAACGTATGGAGCGAAAGCCAGGCGCCGCTGATAAGCGACACCATGATGCCCGCGAAGATGGCCACGACCAGAAGCGCCGAGCCCAGCGTCATCAGGCGGAAGCGTGCATCGCTGCGGCCGAAACGCTTGAGCGCTGCTTCGCGCGAGGAAACGGCGGAGAATTCTTCGCTCAAGGCTAAATCGACCATCTGGATGCCGGAGCCGGTTTTAGACGAATTGGGGGGCCACGATCAGCCCCCCAATCCCTGTTAAACGCGACGCGATTTACGGAACCGCGGCGCCATCGATGTTCTTGTGCCAGCTCGCATCGATCGCCTGAACGGTCGAAGCGGGAAGCGGCACATAATCCAGCGACTTGGCCATGTCGTCGCCATTCGCATAGGCCCATTTGAAGAAGTTCAGGACCTGCTTGGTCTTGGCGGCATCGCCCGGGTGCTTGTAGACGAGGATGAACGTCGCGCCCGCGATCGGCCAGGCAGTCGCGCCCGGCTGGTTCGTCAGCGTGACATAGAAGCCCGGGGCGTGCGCCCAGTCGGTCTTCGCCGAAGCGGCCTGGAACGCATCCGCCGTCGGATCCACGGCCTTGCCGTCGTGGTTGATCATCTTGATGTAGGTGAGCGTGTTCTGCTTGGCGTAAGCATACTCGACATAACCGAGCGCGCCCTGCGTCTGCTTCACATTGCCGGCAACGCCTTCATTGCCTTTCGCGCCGATGCCGCTCGGCCATTCGACCGACGTCGCCGCGCCAACCTGCGACGCCCAGGCCGGGCTCACTTTCGACAGGTAGTTCGTGAAGATGAAGTTCGTGCCCGATCCATCGGAGCGATGTACGCCGAGGATCGCAAGATGCGGAAGATTGGCGGACGGGTTCAGCTTCTTGATCGAAGCGTCGTCCCAATACTTCACGGTGCCGAGGCAGATGTTCGCGAGCGTCGGGCCGTCGAGCTGCAGCTGGCCCGGCTTGATGCCCGGAATGTTCGCGACCGGAACGACGCCGCCGATGACCGTCGGGAATTGCGTGAGGCCGGCCGCGTCGAGTTCACCGGGCGAAAGCGGCTTGTCGGACGCGCCGAAATCGACGGTCTTCGCCTTGATCTGCGCGATGCCGCCGCCCGAACCGATGGCCTGGTAATTCAGGCCGATGCCGGTCGACTTTTTGTAGGCTTCGGCCCACTTCGCATAAATCGGATAGGGAAACGTCGCGCCCGCGCCGGTCATGTCCGCGGCCGATGCCGCTCCCGCGGCTCCCACCAACAAAGCGCCAAGCGCGATGCCGGCAAGGCGATTGAGAACTGGCTTCATGGAAATTCCTCTCGAATGTTTCGTGTCACGGCTGGAACCGTTTTTGGCGGCGCTGGAAATCCCCCACCCCGTGCGCGACGCCAGCCGAGCCGGAGTGAGACCTTCCTCGGTGCCAGCCACATCACAGTTTTGCGAAGCTTGTGTGACAGCACCCAAGCCATTGAATGAAAAAGGAAAAAGCCGCGCGGTTGAAACCGCGCGGCTTTGCAAAATGCAAAGGAAATCAGTGTCCCGCGGTGAGCGAGACGTCGAAGGTTTCACCCTGATCGTTGGTGACACTCCAGCTGTCGCCGACATTGTGTTTTTGCAGCGGCGAACAGGACGGCGCCGAGCCCGGCGTGTTCGGCGGCAGTTTCGGCGCCAGGCAGATGGTGCTGCCGCCGTCTTTCAGCGTCCACGCACCGCCGTAAGAGACAGGCTTTCCGTCAGCGCCCATGGCATTGGCCATGTAGGTGCCGTCCGCCGCGAACATCAATTTGCCGGTCGCTCCGGTCTTCTGGCTCTTGGTGGTGACGGTGTTGCCATAGGTATTTGCCATAGGGTCGTCGGCATAAGCCGCCGTGGCAAAGAGAGCGCCCGCGCAGGCAAGCGCCAGTATCGAATAACGCATGAAATCCTCCCCTTATTTAATCGCTCAAAAAATGGCCGATCCCTGTGCTGGGAACCTTTTGGATATTAACCATTTGCGCCATCGCCTCCACCATCGGTTAAGCCTTTTTCAAGCGCGGCAAGGCCAAAATAGGCGCTCTCAAGCTGCTTTTCGGGGGTTCCGTGCGGTTGGCACGCCTTGCCTTGGTCGTTTACGGGTTGGCGCTGCTCGCGCTGGGCGGCTTCGCCTATGTCGACATCGCCACCAACGGACGGCTGACGCTTTTTCCGGCGGTGCTGCTTCCGGCGGTGGCGGGGTTCGGTCTCGTCATTCTTTTCGGCGGCATCATCGGCGCGCATCGCAGAGCCAGCATGCTGGAAGTGCGCACCGCCGAGCTCAACACGCTCACCGACAAGCTCGAAGCGACGCTCGCCACCGTGCGCGCGATGAACGGGCGGTTGCACGAGAGCGAGAACCGCTACAAGGGATTGGTCGATGCGCAAGGCGACGCCATCTTCCGCCGCGCGCCGGATAGCCGCCTCACCTACGGCAACGAAGCGTTCCTCAAGCTGTTCGGGCTGACGCCGCAGATCGCGTTCGGAAAAGCCTTCGCGCCGGAGCTTCATCCCGACAGCCGCGCGCCGATGTTCGGCTCTTTCGGCGGCGTCGAGAACGGCCAGCCGCGCGTGCGCTACGACCAGCATGTGCGCACCACCTATGGCTGGCGCTGGATAGCGTGGGAAGATTACGCGGTGCGCAACGCGCAGGGACAGCTGATCGAGATCCAAAGCGTCGGCCGTGACATCACCGAGCGCAAGGCGCTGGAAGACGCGCTCACCGAAGCGCGCGACAAGGCGGAAGCGGCGAACCGCGCCAAGTCCGGCTTTCTTGCCACCATGAGTCACGAGATCCGCACGCCGATGAACGGTGTGCTGGGCATGGCGCGCCTGCTGCTCGAAACCGATCCGCAGCCTGAGCAGCGCACTTATATCGACGCCATCCATCAATCCGGCGAGTCGCTGCTGCATCTGATCGAGGAGATCCTCGATTTCTCCAAGATCGAATCCGGCACGGTGACGCTGGAAGAAGACGACGTGGAATTGCGCCCGCTGATCGACGGCGTGGTCGAGCTTCTGGCGATGCGCGCCCATGCCAAGGGCATCGAGATCGTCTCCTTCATCCAGCCCGGCATGCCCGATGCAATCCGCAGCGACGGCCTTCGGCTGCGACAGATCCTCACCAATCTTCTGGGCAACGCGGTCAAGTTCACCGACAAGGGCGGCGTGCGCGTGAGCGTGCAGGCCGTGGAAGAGCACGGCCGCAAATGGATGCGCCTGGAAGTGCGCGATACCGGCGTCGGCGTGCCGCCCGAAAAGCGCGACGAGATCTTCAAGGAGTTCATGCAGGCCGATTCCAGTCATGCGCGCAAATTCGGCGGCACGGGATTGGGACTGGCGATCACCAAGAAGCTCATCAACGCGATGGGCGGCGATATCGGCGTCGATGGCGCACCCGGCGGCGGAAGCCTGTTCTGGTGCAGGCTACCCCTCATCGCGCTGCGCGAAGGCGATACGGCGGAACCGACCATGCTGAACGGCATGCGCGTTGCCATCGTCACGCGCAATTCGGTGCTGCGCGACGGATTGATGGCGCAGGTGCGCGCCGGCGGCGGCGAGATCGTCTCGCTCTCCACCAATCCGGGCATGCTGGAAGAACCGGAAGCCGATGCGCTCCTGATCGATGCGGGTACCGGCAACGCGCCGGACCTTCCCGCCTATCCCGACGAACGCATCCGCACCATCGTTCTGCTGCCGCCCGGCGCGCGCGCGTATCTGCCCGAACTGAAGGCGATGGGTTTCTCCGCTTACATGATGAAGCCGATCCGGCAGGCATCGCTCTTTGCAAGATTGCGCGCGCAGGACGCGACCGATGCCGGCGCGCATGGCGATCTCGACAAGCCGCTGGTCCTCGCGAAGATCGCGCCTGCCGTGCCGCCTCCGCGCACGGGACAACGCATTCTTCTGATCGAGGACAATCCGATCAATGCGATGCTGAGCCGCGAGCTTCTGCGCCGCCGCGGGTTCGATGTGAAAGATGTCACCTCCGGCGAAGCAGCATTGGCGGTGCTGGCGCAGGAAGACTTCGATGTGATTCTCACCGACCTGCACATGCCCGGGCTCGACGGCTTCGAGACCACGCGGCTGCTGCGCGAACAGGAAATCGCCGAAGGCCGCGAGCGCACGCCGGTGGTGGCGCTCACTGCCGACGCCAATCAGGGAATCCGGGAGGCTTGCCAGGAGGCGGGCATGGATGGTTTCCTCACCAAGCCGATCGATCCCGCCGAGCTTGATTCCGTGCTCCAGACTCTTTTCCAGCCCGATCAGGCCGCGCGACCCGCGGCATGACCGCAGCCACCGCCGGCGCGAAGAAGCGTCATTCGTTCGACGCCTATCTGAAACCCAAGACGCTGGTGATGCTGGCGCTCGGCTTTTCGAGCGGCCTGCCATTTCTTCTGGTCGGTAACACCTTCGGCTACTGGCTGCGCGATGAAGGCACGGCGCTCACCGCCATCGGATTTTTGTCGTGGGTGGGCATCGCCTATTCGCTGAAATTCCTCTGGGCGCCGATCATCGACCGGACGCTCGCGCCCGTCGCCGGACGATTGGGCCGCCGCCGCGGCTGGATGCTGCTGGCGCAAGCCTTTGTCTGTGCCGCGCTGATCGGCATGGGCATTGCCGGAACGGCGCATGGGTTGGCGCTGCTTGGTGTTCTGGCGCTCATCGTCGCGTTCTCATCCTCGACGCAGGACATCGTCATCGATGCATGGCGCATCGAGATCGCGGACGATGCCGATGAACTCGGTCTTCTGTCCTCCGCCTATCAGCTCGGCTATCGCGCGGCGCTGCTGGCGACCGATGCGTTGATTCTGATCGCCGCGCAGCATCTGGGCTGGCCGGTGTCTTATGTTCTCTATGGCGTGCTGATGGCGATCGGCATCGCGGCGACCTTCTTTGCGCGCGAGCCGAAAAGCGCCGACGCGGTGATGAACACCAAGGAAGCGCTCGAGCCCTTGTGGACGCCGCGCGGTTTCCTCGACGCGGTGATCGGCCCCTTCATCGCCTTCTTCAAGGCGCATGGCGTGTTCGCGTTCCTGATGCTGGCGGCGATCAGCCTTTATCGGCTGCCCGATTTCGTGATGGGCCCGATGGCCAACCCATTCTATCACGACATCGGCCTGACCAAGGACGTGGTCGGCGCGGTGCGCGCGAGCGTGGGCCTTATCACCTCTCTCATCGGAATCGCGGCCGGGGGTTTTGCGGCCTTGCGGTTCGGCTATATGCGCGCGTTGATCGCGGGGGGCTTCCTGCAGGTGATCGCGGTCGCCGCCTATGCGGTTCTCGCCTATAGCGGCAACAATCTCGAAGTCTTCGCCGGCGTCATGGCGCTGGACAGCTTCGCGATGGGCTTCGCGGGTGTCGCGCTCGTCTCTTACATGTCGAGCCTCACCAGCCTAGGTTACACCGCCACGCAATACGCGCTGCTGGCATCGACCTATGCCTGGGCGGGAAAGATCCTCAAAGGGTTTTCCGGCGCGGTGGTGGAAAGCCTGAGCGCGAGCCACGGGCTCATTAACGCCTACGCCATCTTCTTTGTCGGCGCGGGGCTGATCGGTGTTCCCGCCATCGCGCTTTTCGCCCTGCTCAATGCCCGCCAGAAAGCGGCTGTTGCCTGAGGCGGAACCTCGCAGCCATCAAGCTGTCATCGAATCGGTGGAAGTTTGCGCCGCGCGATCCCATTTTGTAGGATTGTGACAGTCCGGCCTGCTGGCTCTTCGGGAGGCGGCGCCGGGCAAAGGACTGACATCGCTTGGTAAACGTATACGAGCCCGGCCCGCTCGAAGGGCGTCTCGATCAATGGCCTGTTCTGGCCGTGTCGGGCGCGCTTGAAGTACGCTTGGCCGAAACCGACGCCGAAGTCGAAGCCGCGCAGCGTCTGCGCTATCACGTCTTCTATGAAGAGATGAGCGCGGTGCCGACGCCGGAGATGCGCGAGCAGCGCATGGACTTCGACAAGTTCGATCCGGTTTGCGACCACCTCCTCGTCGTCGACCGCGACCGCATCGACGAAGACGGCCAGCCCGCCGTGATCGGCTGCTACCGCATGATGCGCGAAGAGCACGCGGCACAGGTCGGCGGCTTCTACACCTCCGGCGAATACGACATTTCAAAGCTGCTGGCGGCGCGCAAAGGCGCGAAGATGCTGGAGCTGGGACGTTCCTGCGTGCTGAAGGAATATCGCAGCCGTGCCGGCGCGTTGCAGCTTCTGTGGAAAGGCCTCATGGCCTACGCGGCGCGCTTCTCCATCGACGTGATGTTCGGCTGCGCCTCTTTCGCCGGCATCGATCCGGACACGCATGCCGCAGCGCTGACCTATCTCCATCACCATGCCGCCCTGCCGGCGGACCTGGCGGTGAAGGCGCTGCCCCATCTTTATGTGAGCATGGACCGCATGCCAGCCGATCACGTGAACCCGAAGGAAGCGCTGCGCGACATGCCGCCGCTCATCAAGGGCTATCTGCGCGCGGGCTGCTATATCGGCGACGGCGCGGTGATCGACCGCCAGTTCTCCACCACCGACGTCTTCATCTATGTGCCGCTCGACACCATGAGCGAGCGTTACAGAAGCCGCTTCGGCCTTTCGAACTAATAGTCTCCGAAAATCCAATCCTTATTCCGTCATGGCCGCCCCGTGGCGGCCATGACGGCTTGTTGTGCAATTCGGAAAGCGTTCACGCCACATCGAACAGCAGGACTTCCGACGGTTCGCGCGCGCGGATGAGGATGCTCTCTTCATCCAAGATGGACGCGCTGTCGCCGGCGCCCAGACGCTCGCCGCTCACTTCGATCTGACCGCGCGCGACGTGCAGCCAGACCTTGCGGCCGGGCTGCAGCCTGTGAACCGCTTCTTCTTCACCTTCAAAACGCGCCGCCCAGATCTCCGCGTCCTGGCGGATGCGCACTTCGTTCGGCAACGGATCGGACGATGCGATGCGCGCAAACTTGTTCCGCACCGCGTCGGCGTCGACGATCTTCTGCTCGTAAGACGGCTCATGCCCGGATTCCGATGGGATGATCCAGATCTGCAGGAAATGCACGGGATCGGTTTGCGAAGCGTTGAACTCCGAATGCACGATGCCGGTGCCCGCGCTCATGCGCTGGATTTCGCCGGGACGGATAACGGAGCCGGTGCCGAGCGAATCCTTGTGCTGCAGCGCGCCGGAGAGCGGATAGGTGACGATCTCCATGTCGCGATGCGGGTGCGGCGCAAATCCGCCGCCGCCCGCGACGACATCCTCGTTGATGACCCGCAACGGGCCGAAATTCATATGCTGCGGATGATGGTATTCGCCGAAGGAAAAGGTGTGGCGGCTGTCCAGCCAGTCTGTCCGGCTTTTGCCGCGCTCGTTTGCTCTGCGAAGGGTCAACATGGATTCACCAATCGGAAAATGTCGTGTCC
>DATCRK010000030.1:0-68963 GCA_036569005.1 Rhizomicrobium sp.
CCGCCGATGCCATGGCCCGCGCCGATGTGGCTGCAGGCTTGCGCTATGTGGAAGACGACAACGCTCGCTCGCCAGACACCGCACAGCGCTGGGCCGCGCTGTGGGACGACGGCGCCGATCCAACGGCGGAATTGAATCGCATCATGACCGTGCGCAGCGCGGCCATCGCGAATTTCGGCCTTTCGGCGCTGTCTCCGAACGAGCCGGTCGCCAATCTGCGCCGCCGCTTCGTGCCGATCTGGCTGCTGCACCGCTACGAAGTGGTTGCCGCAGCGAAAGCCATCGGCGGCGGCGAATTCACCTATGCCGTGAATGGCGACGGCCAAGAAGAATCGCGCGCCGTGCCGGCGGAAGCGCAACGCATGGCGCTGTCCGCGTTGCTCGCCACACTATCGCCGGATGCGCTTCATGTTCCCGACCGGCTGGTGCCGCTTCTTTCCGCGCCGCGCAATGGTAGCGACAACCGCCAATTCGACATCGAAGTGTTCGCGACCGAGCACGGCCCGATTTTCGATCCGCTGGTGGCTGCCGACGTGGCAACGGAGATCACGCTGAACTCCCTGCTCTCGCCCGCGCGCCTGGCGCGCGTTTCCGCGCAACATGCAGTCGATCCCAGCATGCTCGGTGTGGATGAGATACTGGACAAGCTGTGGTCCGCTGTGCGGCCTGGAAGTGACGCACTCTCACGTCGTATCGCCTATCGCACCATCGCCATGATGGCTGCCACCGCGCAAGACAAGGCGACGACGCCCGAAGTGGCCGCGCTGCTTGACGGGAAGCTACACGACATCGGCGGTCAACTGTCTGGCGGCGATGCGTGGTCGTCCAGCCTGTCGCGCCGCCTGCTCGATCCGCGCGAACGTGCCAAGCTCGCGAAGGACCTGCCACGCAGCGTGCCCATCCCGCCCGCCGATCCCATTGGCGGCGAAGGCGACTGGATGGACTTGCCCTAGAGGTTCGTCGAGACAGCTCGATGCTGTCCCGTCAATCGGGCGCTCTAAGGCGATAGCCCACGCCCTGCTCCGTCTGAATGAGCGTGGGCTGTTCCGGATTGGCTTCGATCTTCTGCCGCAGGGTGCGGATATAGATGCGCAGATATTGCACATCCGTCTCGCTGCCCCACACCTCGCGCAGGATGAATTTGTGCGTGAGCACCTTGCCGGCATGCGCCACCAGAAGGCGCAGCAGATCGTATTCGCGCGGCGTGAGCTTCACTTCCTGCCCCCGCACGGTGACAATGCGGCGCACAAGATCAACGGTAAGATCACCCGTCTTGAACAGGGGCTTCTCGCCTTCCTGCTGCAAACGGTGGCGCACGGCCGCGCGTATACGCGCAAGAAGCTCCTCCATGCCGAACGGCTTGGTGACGTAATCGTCCGCGCCAAGATCCAGCGCCGCGACCTTGCCCTTCTCGTCATCGCGGCTGGAGAGCACGATCACCGGCACGGACGAGCCGCTTTCACGCAGGCGCTTCAAAACTTCCAACCCATCGATGCCGGGCAAACCCAAATCCAGCACCAGCACGTCGACCGCGTTGCGCTGAAGCATGGCCAGCCCGCTTTCGCCATCTTCCACCTCAAGCACGGAATAGTTCTGCGCGGACAAGCTGGTTCGCAGGAAGCGGCGGATCGCCGGTTCGTCGTCGATGACGAGGATGCGCAAGGTGGCGCTCATGCGGCGCGCTCTCCGATCTCCCCGGATTCCGGCACCGGCAATGTAATGGTAAATTCTGCGCCATGCCCGTCGCGGCGATTGCCCGCGTTGAGCGTACCATCCATGGCTTCGATGAAGCCGCGGCTGATGGCGAGACCCAACCCCGTGCCAGCGCGCTTGTGATCGGAGGATTGCACGCGATAGAACTTGTCGAAGATGCGCTCCACGTCGTCCTGCGGAATGCCGTTCCCGCTGTCGCTTACAGCAAGCCGCACGCGTCCACCCACCAGCTCGCCTTCGATTGTCACGCGCGATCCCGCCAGCGAATATTTTGCGGCGTTGTCGAGAAGATTGAATATGGCCTGCTCGAACAACACCGGATCGAGTTTCAGCATCGGTAAACCAGGCGCGAGAGAAAGCGTCACGCTATGCTGCGCGAGAACTTTCGATGCGCGTCTCAAGGCGCTTCCGATGACGTCGCTGAGGTCCACGAGCTCGAGTTTCGGCGAGATGGCGCCGGATTCCAACCGTGTCATATCGAGAAGGTTGGCGATGAAGCGGTTGAGACGTTCGGCTTCTTCCAGAATAGAACCGAGCAATTCCTGCTTCGCCGCATCGTCGAGCGTTCCGCCGTAAGCCTTCAGGCTCGACGCGGAACCCAGAATGGATGCGAGGGGCGTGCGCAGGTCGTGACTGATGGAGGTGAGCAGCGCGGAGCGAAGACGTTCGGTTTCTGCATTCAGCTTGTTGCGGTCGATATCCTGAACGAGATTGATGCGTTCGATGGCAAGCGCCGCCTGGTCCGCGAGTGCATCGAACAACCGTCGCTGATCGGGCGTGAGCAGTGCGCCCGTCTTCTCGTTGTCCAGGCCAACGACGCCGACGATGCCGCGTCCAGTTCGCATAGGCAGGAACAACCATCTCCCGCCGGGCAGCGTATCGGCGCCGCGGCCGGCCGGTTGCCCGCGTTCCCACACCCATTTGGCGGCGGCGACGTCGTCTTCATCCAGCATGTCTTCCGGCGGATAACCGGCGCGCACCGCGACACTCTCGCCTTCCGGCAGCAGGATGACGACGCGCAGCTTCAGCATCTGCGCGAACTGATAGGCCGTAGCCCAGAGCAGATCGTCCAACGTGAACACGCCGGCGAGCTTACGGGCGAAGAGATAAAGATCCTCCGTCGCCTTCGCGCGGTCGCGCGCCACCACGCCCTGCGCACGCACCCGTGCCGTCAGGTTGCTGGCGATGAGGGCGACCACCGCAAAGAAGAACAACGCGTTGATGTTCTCCGGATCGGCGATCTGAAACGTGTAGAGCGGCGGCAGGAAGAAGAAATTGAATTCCAGCACACTGATCAAGCTGGTGAACAGCGCTGGCCATAAGCCATAGGTGATCGCGCTCGCGAGCACGCCGGTGAGGAAAACGAGTGCCACATTGTTGATGCCCAGGAACTGGCGCAGCACCGCCCCAACCGCCAACGCGCCGATCGCAAAGGCAAGCCCGCCCAGATAGGCGCGGGCATCGCGTGTCGGATGAAATTGCGCGAACAGGCGCGCCAAGTCACTCTTCGGCGCTTCGGCATCATCCGGCATGATGTGCACGCCGATGGTGCCCGCGCCGCGGATGATCTCCAGCGCCGGCGAGCGCCGCCACAATTCCGACAGACGCGACCGCCGCGCCTTCGACACAACGATTTGCGTGAAGTTGTTGCTCTGGGCATAGGCCAGCGCGCCTTCGGCCATGCTGGAGGCGGGGATCGTCACCGCTTCGCCGCCCAGCCGTTGCGCGATGCGCAAGGCTTCGGCGATGCGATCGCGTTCGGCATCGCTGAGGCCCGCGGAGTCCGCGGTTTCGACATAGATCGCCGCCCAGCTCGCGCGCAGCTTGTCCGCGAAGCGGCGGGCATAGCGCACCAATGCCGCACCGTTCGGCCGTTGATCCACGCACACCAGAACACGCTCGCCCGCTTCCCACGGCCCCTGAATGGCATGCGCGCGCATGTAGTTGACCATCTGCGCGTCGACGCGTTGCGCCGTGCGGCGCAACGCCAGCTCGCGCAACGCGGTGAGATTGCCGGGCACGAAAAAATTCTGCGCTGCGCGCTCGGCGGCATCGGGGAAATAGACTTTCCCCTCCTTCATCCGTTGCAACAGGTCTTCCGGCGTGAGATCGACCAGTTCCACGTCGTCCGCGCGATCGAGGACGGAATCCGGCACCGTCTCGCGCACCCGTACATGCGTGATCTGCGCCACGACGTCGTTCAGGCTCTCGAGATGCTGCACGTTCAGCGTGGAATAGACGTCTATGCCGTTTTCGAGCAGTTCCTCGACGTCCTGATAGCGCTTGGGATGTCGACTGCCCGGCGCGTTGGTGTGCGCCAACTCGTCTACCAGCACCAGTTTCGGCTTGCGTGTGAGGATGGCGTCCAGATCCATCTCCGCCAGCACGCGGCCCTTATAGAGCACGCGCTTCTTCGGAATGATCTCAAATCCCTTGGTGAGCACCTCGGTCTCGACGCGGCCATGCGTCTCGACCACGCCGATGATGACGTCACCGGCGTCCACGCGGCGCTGCCGCGCTTCGTTCAGCATCTCGTAGGTCTTGCCGACCCCGGGTGCCGCACCGAGGAAAATCTTGAGCCGCCCGCGGCCTTCCTCGCCTGCCTGTTTCAGCAGGGCATCGGGCGATGGGCGGGCGGCCTCCTCGGTCATGCCCTACTATAGCGCGCCGTCAGCCGCGCTGCATGGCGTCCAGCGCCATGTTCAGCTTCAGCACATTCACGTGCGGCTCGCCGATCACGCCCAGGAAACGCTGCTCGACATGGTCGCTGACCAGCTTGCGCACCGCGTCCTCGGAAAGGCGCCGTGCCTTGGCCACCCGCGGCACCTGGAAATAGGCCGCCGCCGGGGTGATGTCCGGATCGAGGCCGCTGGCCGATGATGTGACAAGGTCGATCGGCACGGCGACGTTCGGATTTTCGCTATGCAGTTTGGCTGTATCAGCCTTCACCCGATCGACAAGCTTCTTCGACGTCGGTCCGAGGTTGGAGCCGGAAGAGTTGGCGGCGTCATAGCCGTTGCCCGCGGCGCTGGGGCGGCCGTGGAAGTATTTGGGGCTGGCGAAGTTCTGCCCAATAAGTTCGGAGCCGATCACCTTGCCGTTCCGCGCGATCAGGCTGCCATCGGCCTGATGCGGAAAAAGCGTCTGCGCGATACCGGTCATCCCCAGGGGATAGACGATGCCGGTTACGATCGTGAGCAGCACGACCATCATGAGAGCGGGGCGGAGCTGGCGAAGCATGGTTGCCTCCTTAGGCGAGATGAATGGCGGTCACAAGCACATCGATCAGCTTGATGCCGATAAACGGAACGACGATGCCGCCGAGGCCGTAGATGACGAGATTGCGGCGCAGCAATTGCGCGGCGCCGACGGCGCGATATTTCACGCCCTTCAGTGCGAGCGGGATTAGCGCCACGATGATGAGCGCGTTGAAGATGATTGCCGACAGGATCGCGCTTTGCGGAGAATGCAGCCCCATGATGTTGAGTGCGTTGAGTTGCGGATAGAACGCTACGAACATTGCCGGCAGGATCGCGAAATATTTGGCAACGTCATTGGCGATGGAGAACGTGGTCAACGCGCCGCGCGTCATCAGCAACTGCTTGCCGATCTCCACCACCTCGATGAGCTTGGTGGGATCGCTGTCCAGATCCACCATGTTGCCCGCTTCGCGCGCCGCCATGGTGCCAGTGTTCATCGCGACACCGACGTCAGCCTGCGCCAGCGCGGGCGCGTCATTCGTGCCGTCGCCGCACATCGCGACAAGCTTGCCTTTGGCCTGTTCTTCGCGGATGAGCGCCAGCTTGGTCTCGGGAGTTGCCTGCGCGAGAAAGGAATCCACGCCCGACTCCGCGGCGATGGCTGCGGCCGTCAGCGGATTGTCGCCGGTGATCATCACCGTGCGAATGCCCATCTTGCGCAGCGCCGCGAAGCGCTCGCGGATGCCTCCTTTCACGATGTCCTTCAAGTGAATGACGCCGAGCAGTTTGTCCTTCTTCGCGACCGCCAGCGGCGTGCCGCCGGATTTCGCGATGCGCTCGGCAAGGTTGAGGAAGTTGCGGGCCGTTTCGCTGCCCAGTGTCTCGATCGCTGCCGCGGCCGCGTCATTCGATGGCGGAAAACCCTTCGCGGCGCGGACATAGTTCAACACCGCATCCACCGCGCCCTTGCGGATATGGGTGCCGTCGATATCGATTCCACTGATGCGCGTTTGTGCGGTGAAGGGAACGAAAGTGGCATGCAGCGAAGCCATCTCACGCGCCCGCAGGCCGTATTTCTCCTTGGCCAGAACGACGATGGAGCGGCCTTCCGGCGTCTCGTCCGCGAGTGAGGAGAGCTGCGCGGCTTCCGCCAGCTCGCTGTCGCTGACGCCCGAGAGCGCGAGGAATTCCGACGCCTGGCGGTTGCCCAGCGTGATCGTGCCGGTCTTGTCGAGCAGCAGGGTATCCACATCGCCCGCTGCTTCAACCGCGCGGCCGGACATGGCGAGTACGTTAAAGCGCACCAACCGATCCATGCCCGCGATGCCTATGGCCGAGAGCAGAGCTCCGATGGTGGTGGGGATTAGCGTCACGAACAGCGCCACCAGCACCAGCACGGACATTGTGCCGCCCGCATAGCGCGCGAAGCTCGGGATCGTCGCCACCGCGAAGACGAAGATCAGCGTCATGCCTGCGAGCAATATGTTGAGTGCGATCTCGTTCGGCGTTTTCTGCCGCTCCGCGCCTTCCACCAGTGCGATCATGCGATCGAGGAACGTCGAACCCTTGGTCGCGGTGATCTTCACCACGATCTGGTCGGAAAGCACCCGCGTGCCACCGGTCACCGCGGAACGATCGCCACCGGACTCGCGGATCACGGGCGCGCTTTCGCCCGTGATGGCCGATTCGTCGACGCTCGCCACGCCTTCCACGACATCGCCGTCCGAAGGAATGAGCTCGCCCGCTTCGACCAGCACCAGATCACCGCGTTCAAGCTGCGTCGCCGGCACCTTGCGCCAGACTTTCATCTCCTGATTGGCCAGCAGCTTGGCTTCCAGATCGACCTTTGTCTTGCGCAAAGAGTCGGCCTGCGCCTTGCCGCGGCCTTCGGCGACGGCTTCGGCGAAATTCGCGAACAGCACCGTGAACCAGAGCCACAGATTGATCTGGAACGAGAACAGATGATCACCAGCGCCTTGGAATAGGTCGCGAATGAAGAGGATCGTGGTCAGCGTGGCCACAATCTCCACAGTGAACATCACCGGATTGCGCGCCATCTTGCGCGGATCAAGCTTCTTGAACGCGTCCCAGATCGCCGGAACCAGGATCGAAGCATCCGCAATGGAGGCTCTGTTTTTGGGAGACATGGATGTTGCTTTCTCAGTAAAGCTGACCGGCATTCATCGCCAAATGCTCGACGACCGGGCCGAGCGAAAGCGCCGGGAAGTAGGTGAGACCGCCCACGATCAGGATCACGCCGATCAGAAGCCCGACGAACAATCCACCATGCGTGGGAAATGTGCCTTCGGACGGCGGCACGATCTTCTTGGCCGCCAGCGATCCCGCCGCCGCCAGCATGGGCACGATCATCAGGAAGCGGCCCACGAGCATCGCAAAGCCGAGGGTAGAGTTATAGAACGGCGTGTTGGCGGTCAGCCCGGCAAATGCGCTGCCGTTGTTTCCCGTGGCGGAGGTGTAAGCGTATAGAATCTCGCTATAGCCGTGCGGTCCGGCGTTCAACGGCCCCGCCAAGCCGCCTTTCAAGACGACGGCCAGTGCGGTGAAGCCGAGAATCGACAGCGGGAGGATGAGAATGGCGAGCATCGCCATCTTCACTTCTCTCGCCTCGATTTTCTTGCCGAGATATTCCGGCGTACGACCCACCATCAGGCCCGCGATGAACACCGCGACAACAGCAAATAGCAACATGCCGTAGAGGCCTGAGCCGACGCCCCCGAATATAATCTCACCCAA
Source organism: Rhizomicrobium sp. (assembly GCA_036569005.1). Lineage (GTDB taxonomy): Bacteria > Pseudomonadota > Alphaproteobacteria > Micropepsales > Micropepsaceae > Rhizomicrobium. Next base: position 7,668 of record DATCRK010000030.1, read on the forward strand.
CATGATGTTGATCATCGGCACCATGCCGGCGAGCGGCATAAGGCTGTCGTGCATGGTGTTGACGGCGCCGCAGGACGCATCGGTGGTGATGGTCGCGAACAGCGATGAGTTGGCGATGCCGAAGCGCACCTCCTTGCCCTCCATGTTGCCGCCGGCCTGGAAGGCGTTCGCTGCCTGATCGATGTGAAGCGCCGCGAAGGCCGGATTGCCGGGCGCTTCGGCGGCGTAGATCGATGCGACGCCCGCGAGAAACAGAAGTCCCATAGCGGCGAAGATTGCCCAGCCCTGGCGCTCATCACCCACCATGCGGCCGAACATGTTGGTCAGCGCTGCGCCCAGCGAGAAGATCAGCAGCATTTGGACCAGGTTGGTGAGCGCGTTGGGATTCTCGTAAGGATGCGCGGAGTTGGCGTTGAAGAAGCCGCCGCCGTTGGTCCCCAGCATCTTGATGACTTCCTGGGACGCCACCGGTCCCTGCGCGATCGTCTGTTTGGCGCCTTCCAGCGTCGTGGCATCCACATAAGCATGCAGGTTCTGCGGCATGCCTTCGAACACGAAGAATAGTCCGACGACGATCGCGATGGGCAGCAGCACATAGAGCGTGCAGCGGACCAGATCGGCCCAGAAATTACCGACGGTCTTGACCGAACGACGCGCGAAACCACGCACCAACGCGACGGCCAGCGCGATGCCCGTGGCCGCGCTGACGAAGTTGTGCATCGTCAGCCCCACCATCTGGGTCAGATAGCTCACTGTCGTTTCCGGCACATAGGACTGCCAGTTCGTGTTCGACACGAAGCTCACCGAGGTGTTGAACGCCAGATCCGGACCAACCGCGGGAAGATGCTGCGGATTGAAAGGCAGCACGCCCTGCAGACGCTGGATTCCGTAAAGCACGACAAAGCCCGCAATGCTGAACGCCAGCATCGCGAAGCCGTAAGTCAGCCAGTGCTGCTCTTCGTTCGGATTGACGCCGGAAAGACGATAGATTCCGCGCTCCAGCCAGCCCAGCACAGGCGATAGGAACGTGCGCTCACCGTTGAAGACGCGAGCCAGATGACCACCGAGCGGTTTGGTGATCGCGATAAGGATCGCGCAATAGATCGCAATCTGGATCCAGCCGTTGAGAGTCATGGCGATGTCCTAGAAGCGCTCGGGGCGCACGAGCGCGTAAACGAGATAGGCAAGAATGAAGACGGTGACGAAGCCGCCGAGAGCGTAATCGAGCGTCATGGCGCGCCTCACAGCCTGTCGCAGACGAGCGCATAACCCGCGCTCACGACGAAGAAGGCAATTCCGGCGACGAGATAGGCAAGATCGGGCATGACGTCTCCTTTTCAAGAGCATCAAGATCGGCCTTGTCGCATAGAGACTCGAGCGTGCGCGGAACACCCGTTCATATAGGAATCATATAAATCCGCTTGCGCATCGCCCGCGCAAAATCCTTCGCCGCCGAAAAGCGAAGCGAAGAAGCAAACTTCTCGATCGCCGTAGGGACGACCCTGTCCGCTTCGGTTCAGAACCGGATGTTGGCTCGGGCCATAAACGCATTGTCTGTGCGGTCCGAGGTGAACCGGCTCTGATAATCGAGGAGTACGTTTACCTGGTCGGCGATGTGCAGAGTGATTCCGCCGTCCAGGAAAGCGCCATCGCGCGCCAGGGCCGAGCCGTTCAGACCAAAGCCCGCCGTCGGCACCGCCGCGAAAGCCGCTCTCATCCCCCACGCGTTCTTGGTAAAGTCGTGCTGCCAGGCCGCCGTTAGGCGCGGTGTGATCATCGCCGCACCGGCCTCCCAATCTTTCGACAGCTTCAAGCCTAGATAAGTCGAAGCCGCCCTGGATAAGGAGATGCCGACAATGAGCGGCGCACCGAAACCCGATTCCGTATAGCCGTCGGACTTCGCGTCCAGATAGGAGACCGCCGCATACGGCGTCAGGCTCATCGCCCACTCCGACGGCTCGAACTTCCAGCCCGCCTCGCCGTAAAGACCCCATGCATTGCTGTTGAACGCGCCATGCAGATTGCCCGCCCCGAAACCGGGAATGGAAATGAACCGGTTCAGCTTGTTGGTGAAGTCACCATAAGAGAGGTCGCCCAGGGCATAGACGCCATTGTCCGCCGTGTAGCGCGCATAACCGGCAATCTGCAGCGCGCGAAAAGTGCCAAAGCCGAGCATCTTCTCCGTCTTGATGTCGCCCGTCGACCAACTCGCCGCCACGCCGAACAGCAAATCGCGCGACACCGGCAAGTCGACGCCCGCCAGAAGGCCGCTCTGGTGACTACTGTATGCCGGGCCCGATGCGGTGCGATCTACCGAATTGCCGGATTGGAAGCCACCACCCCACACATGGGTGCCCGAGAGATTGTTGGCCTGCGCCAGTGATACGTTGGAAGGCGCGACATTGGCCGCCAGAGTCTCGCTAGTCGCCATGAGTGCGGCGACATCTGCGTCATCGCCCGTCATATCCGCGAGATGGTTGTTGATAGCATCCAGGAAGGATTGCGCCGTCGCCTGGTTCGCTGCCGAAAGCTCACCGGCCGGAATACCAGACAAACTTTCCAGTGCATCGGCATACTGGTCCGGCGTCAGGTTGAACAGATCACCCAGAAGTTTGCCCAAGGGACCGGATGCGCCGGAGATGTCGTAGATCGCCTCTATCGCGGCACCTACCGCCCTCTCATTGCCGGTCAGCCCGTTGATGGAATCGAACGTCGCGCGAACGAGCGTGATGTCCGCTTCATTCGCCGTGTAAGCGCCGGACGCGCTGAAGAAGGTCGGCGCTAGATTGACCGAGACCGAACTCCATGTTCCGGACAAGGGCGCGTCGGAGAACACCACTTTGTAGGTCGTCTCCGGGGAATAGGGCTGTGCGCCCGGCACCACATCGAGGACGACGGCACCGGACAGCGTGGCATTTGCGGCGTGAATGGCACCGGCATTGCCTGATGCCGATCCGCTGATCGCAAGCGTGCCGTTCTGGACATAGGTCTTCACATAAGCGCTTGCCGCGCCTTCGGTGGCATTGGCCGCAAGAGTCAGCGTGCCGTTCGCCCCCACCGTCAGCGAACCTAGTCTGACCTTGGATTGATTGATCACACCGTCGAACGAAAGATTGCCGCTGCCGATGGTGATCGCGGCACCAGGCGTGTTTTCCACGATATTGCCGGTAATGGAGCCACCATCTAGTTCCAGCATCACCGGCCCCGATGCATCGATCGCCGTGCCGCGGAGACCGTTGACGGTTGCGCTGATCGTGCCACCGTTGTTCAGGAATGACGCGTTGCTGCCGACGGTCGAGGCATCGATCTCCACGCCCTCTGCCGACGCACCCGTACCGCTCGCTTCGGCGAAAATCTTTCCGGCGTTCACGAACGCGCCGTCATAGGTGGTGGAATCGATACGAACGCCCGTTGCTGCGCCGCCGGTCGCCGAAACCGTGATGGTGCCGCTGTTGCGAACAGAACCGGCAACTGTGATGGCTTCGACGTCGATGCCGACGGCGCGGCCATTCGATGCCGACACCTCCAGCGTCCCGCTGTTGTCGATCTTGCCGCCGAAGATGTGCGTCGTTTCGGGGCGGGCATATGTCCCGGTCTGAAGGCTGGACGACGTGATATGCTGATAGCTGCTGGTGCCTGTCTGGATGATCGAGCGCGTGATGTGTTTGACATGCGCCACGCCGGTTGCCGATCCGAAGACGCGAATGCCAAAGGCCGCGGATGAGGGTCCGGCAGCCGATACCGCGATATTGGCTTCATTCGATACCGTCGCATCCACCTCCTCGCCGTTCAGCGCAATACCTTCCGCCTCAGCCTTGACCGAGCCCGTCGCACGCACATCCAGGTCGCCGCTGTTTGTAATGACTCCCTTTAACGCGGCGGCCGGTGCGGCGCCGTTGGATGTGACGCGAGAGATATCGGTGAAACGATTGCTGTTGCCTGTGGTGACGTTGGTTATCTTGTACAGACCCTGTGTTCGATACCCCGCAAAGCTAAGGCCTTGCGCCTTCACTGACGCGCCGGCGGCGGTGACAACGATGGGGCTTTCATTCGTCACCGTGACGTCGACATTGCCGCCGATCACCGCGATGCCATCGCCTTCCGCGCGACCGCCGGGCGCTGAGGCAGCAATCACAAGCGTGCCGCTGTTATCGATGACGCCGGAAACTCTTCCACCGCCTACCCGATAGATGGACGTTCCAACGCGGACACCCGATGCACTATGGCTTGCATGGCTCCGCCATGTTTGCGAGATTACTTCGGCGAGCAGGCCGCGCGCCAGCGCTATCGGACGGGCGCCGTTTGCGACGGCATCGACACTCACAGATCCACTGTTGCTGACGTCGAGATGAAGCGGTGCGGGATCATCCGCGATGGCGTAAGGCGTGCTCACCGGCACGGAATTCTGCAGTAGCTGGTAGTTGGAGCCAGCCCCCGACACCTCAATTCCGGTGGCGTTCGCCCGCACACCGGTTGCGCCGCCATTGATGCTGCCATTGCCGCGCGAAATCGCGTCGACAATAGCCGCCACATCGATCGTGCCACTGTTGTCGAGCGATTCATCGAACGCGAAATGGCTGGCGGCTTGCTCGATGCCCATGACTCTCCCGGCCGCCGCAATCGCAGCTGCATTCACCGTCTCCTGGAGGGAAAGCGATAGGTTGCCGGAGTTTTCGACATGGCCCGAAAACATCCGCGCGACTCCGGAGCTCGCTTGCGAGCCCATCACGCCCTGCTGATTCAAGCCGATCACATTTCCCGCAAGACTCACGTCCGTGCCGGCCGTGACGGCGACCGCCGCCTGCATGGCTATGTTTCCGGCGTTCAACAATGAAAGAGAGACGCTGTTTCCATTTCCGGATTGCACGATGCCATTCCAGGAACCTGCGGCGCGTTCCACATTTGCGCCGGCCACGATCTTGTCGCTGCCCGTTATGGACAACGCCCCCTTGTTTACAAACAACGCTGTCGCCGATTGTCCACCGCTGACAGATTGCGCAAAACCGCCGGCGCTGAACCCGTCGTAGTCTTGCGAGCCACCTGCGATGAACGCGCTTTCAACATCGACGGCTATCTGTGCCGAATTCACGAACGATGCGACGGCGGATTGCTCGGACCGAATGGATTGCCCGATAGCCCGTTCACCGATCTGAAGGTCTTCGGTATCGCCGGAATAGGCGGTGTCAAACTTTGCGTGAATATCGATCGTTCCGGAATTGGAGAGCGCAGCAATGGCGGTCTCTACGTCGGATACGGATTGATATAACGCGGATGCTCGCACCGTTGCATTGTGCGCAAGAGAGGCTCCCCCCTTCGCGATGGCCGTGGCGCTCACTGCGATGCCGCCGCTATTCGACAGCGAGGCCTTTGCGCTGCCCTGATAACCGAAGACCTTGCCATCCAGTGTTTGAACGATGCCCGTGGCATTGGCCCCGAGGCGCAAATCCTGCCCCCCGGATGTTGCTGTCGCTGCGGCATGTGCGGCGACTCTCAACGTGCCGGAATTGGTGATGGTGTCGGTCGCCGCGGTGAAGTCGCGAAGATAATCGTCAATGCCCACAGCGGCCGCAAAGGCGCCCCCTCCTCCGGTACCGGAGAGCGCGTGGTTCGTCGCCTGCGCTTTGACCGACAAGCCGCCTTTGTTTGTCACATTGACGATCGAGTATGATGTCGTGGTGCCGGCCGCGCCGTTGACATCGTCAAGAACGATGCCCGCCGCATCGGCGGCATTCCAGACGTCTCCCGTAAGATCGGAGATGGCCGAAACCTGTACTTCGCCGCTATTTTCGACGGTCGCAATCTGATTGGCGCGATAGGCGATTTCGTAAATTCCGGTCGCCTTGTTTGCGTGGTTTCCCACGGCGCCGGTTGCCGTCACGAGAAGCGTTCCGGCATTGGAGATCGTGCCGCCCGTTGCCTCCGAGTCCAGCAGCCCTAAAATCGAGGAAGCGCCGCTGACAACGATCTTCCCGCCTTCGGCGTTGATGACACCGCCATCGAGTTCGCCATGGGCGGATATTCCCGCCTGGGTGGCGCTGATGACGCCCGCGTTGACGATCGATCCGGTGACCACGCCCCCGCTGACGACTTCGATGCCCACCGACGCGAGCCCGATGGTTCCGCTGTTGGTGATGTCTCCCAGAACTCTGCCCGGCTGAAACAGATAGGAGGGCGTGGTCTCAAAGACGCCGACTTGTATGTAATCCGGATTCTGCAGCGCCGTGACGTGGATCGGTGCGTGCGACGTGGTCACCACCACGATAGGGGCCGATGCCCGGGCCGCGCCCGCTGTGCAAAGCTGAAGTGTCGCCAGCGACGCGCCCGAGAGCAGGCGGCGAAAGAGTCTGTCCACGGAATCCCCCCGAAAAGCGGTCCGCGGCTTTCACGGATTCGCGGAAAATGTGTAGCGGCGCCAAGGGGGCGCCTCCATGGCCATTTTTGAGACCATTTTTCCTGCTGATCTTCTTTTGCAGCGCGGCGGCTCGATCGATTCGCGGCCAAGTCGTTGGCAATCCCGGATATTTTGTGGAGCGGCAGCAACGCCGGTCCCCCCGAAGGCTCCGCCCACCGCGATACCTGGCCCATCACTCGGAAGCGAAGCTGTCCTAACAACTTTGCAATCGCGTCATAAATTGGGAGTGCAAATTCCGGACAGGGGCGGAAGCTGACATACGATCGCCGCAAGATTTTGAAGACAGCCGCCTTGGGCGGCCTTGCAGCGGCGCTCCCCGCAAAGCTGCAAGCCGCGCTTTCCATCCCCGCAAATTCCCGCACCGGCAGCATTTTCGATGTCCAGCATGTGGTCGTCCTCATGCATGAGAATCGGTCGTTCGATCACTACTTCGGAACGCTGCGCGGCGTGCGCGGGTTTGGCGATCCACGGCCACTGACGCTCCCGGACGGAAAGCCGGTCTGGTTCCAGCCTTCTTCCGCGCATCCCGACGGACACATCGCGCCATTCCGCATGAATACCAAGCACACGCGTGCGCAATGCCTGGAGTCTCTCGATCACAGCTGGAAGAAATCGCAGGCCGCCTGGGCCAATCACGACGCATGGATCGACGTGAAAGGACCCATGACCATGGGCCATTTCACGCGGGAGGATATACCGTTCTACTACGCGCTGGCCGATACTTTCACGATCTGCGACGCTTATCACTGCTCGATCTTTGGACCGACCAACCCCAACCGGCTTTTCCTCTTCACCGGCACAAATGGCATCAGTATCGGCGACGAGGGCTTGCAGGCAATCCAGAATCCCACCGACGAAACGAACAATTATGCCGATCCGGCATTGGACGACCCGCGCTTCACGCCGCTAACCTGGACCACCTATGCCGAACGGCTACAGGCGGCAGGTATCGATTGGCGTGTCTATCAGGAATACGACAACTACGGCGACAACGGCCTCGCGTATTTTGCAAACTTCCGGGGCGAAGGCGCGAAGAGCGACATCGGCAGACGCGCCCGAAGCTGGCCTGCGACGTCCAACAAGGCGAACGCCGCAATCTCGCGCGGAGAACATATCATCGCGCAATTTGCGAAGGACGTGAAAGAGAACAGGCTTCCGCAGGTCTCCTGGATCGTTGCGCCTTACATCATGTGCGAACACCCCGCCGCGCCACCCGGCTACGGGGAAATGTTCACCTCCCGGCTTCTATCGGCGCTCGCCGCCAATCCCGCCGTTTGGGCAAAGACTGTTTTCATCCTGAACTACGATGAGAATGACGGTTTTTTCGATCACGTGCCGCCGCCCGTTCCGCCTAGCGGCACCGATTCCGGAAAAAGCACTGTCGATGTTGCCGCGGAGATTTATCAGGGCGAACCGGTCGGGTTGGGCCCGCGCGTTCCGCTCATCGTCGTCTCGCCATGGTCGCGCGGCGGTTTCGTCAACTCGCAGCTTTCCGACCATACGTCCGTCATCCGCTTTCTCGAAACGCGCTTTGGCGTAGCCGAGCCGAACATTTCGCCATGGCGGCGCGCGGTGTGCAGCGATCTCACATCCATGTTCGATTTCGTGCAGAAAGATGTTCGCTGGACGACACTGCCCGCCACCAGCGGCTCGATTGCGGCGGTGGATGAAACCTGCACATTGCAGCATCCTGAAGTGCCTTCCGCTGCATCGATTCCCATGCAAGAAATTGGACAACGCGCCGCGCGTCCCCTGCCCTACGATATCCGCGCGTCTGTCCGCACCGAGAACAACACCTTCAATCTCAACATCGAGAACGAGGGAAAGGCCGGCGCGGTTCTGACACTTTATGATCGCGCGAACAGTTCGGGGCCTTGGTACTACACAGTCGAAGCCGGCAAGACGGTCAGCGACGCGATTGCGCTCAATCCCGGGCGAATGGCTTTCGAGCTGCATGGCCCGAATGGTTTCCTGCATGCGTTCCGCGGCATGCAAGGAATCGGACTGAGCATATCGACGGAATACGACCCCCAAGGCGAGGCATTCCTGATTCGCCTTTCCAATCGCAGCCACGCGCCCATCGCCGTTGCAAGTGCAAACCTCTACGCCGACGACGCCCCGCATTCATTGATCCTCGCACCGGGCGCCACGGTGGATGATCGCTGGCCGATTGCCGCCAGCGCCCATTGGTACGATGTGTCGGTAACATTGCCGGACGCGCCAGATTTTCTGCGGCGCTTCGCCGGACATATCGAAACCGGGAAGCCAAGTTTGAGCGATCCCGCGTTCGGGCGAAAACTGTAGCGCGTTTGCCGCGCGATCTGCCGCAGCCACAAATTGGATCTGTCCGATTTCCGCTGCCGGGTTGTCACACGCGATTGCTATTTCAACCGCGTGTCGGGCGACGATTGAATCCTTCCGCTCGCAAGAGCGCGGGGCCTCCTTCATTGGCGCATCGATTTTGAACTGCACCATGTCCTTGGCTTGGCATGGTCGCGGTTGTTCCCCTTGAACTGGGCGGCTCGCAAGAGCCGCCGCTTTTTTCAAAAGCGATAACGAACCAGTGCGTCGCCAAGCGCGCTTTTCAACCCGCCAAGCCAATGCTCGTAGTTTCTCCACTGACCGATGCTATCGCGAAAGATCGGCTGGCGCACTTGCTCGGAGCTTGGCGTGCGCACACTGCGCTCGGTCTTGTGGAATTCGACGCAGGCCTGCTCGAAGCGAAGCCCGCAATGCGAAAGGATGCGACGTACGCTGCCTTCCAGATCGTCCACCACATCCTCATGCCGCACACGCAACACCCGGCCTGGCAGGACCGCGTCCCAGTGCTCCATCAGCTCCAGATACGTGCGATAATAGCGCGCGATATCTCCGATGCTGTATGTGAATTCCTGACCGTTGGCGAAGAGTTGCTTCAGATTGCCGAAGCAGCACGACATCGGTTCGCGGCGCGCATCAATGATGGTGGCATTGGGCAGCATCAGGTTCATCAGACCGATGTGCCGAAAGTTGTTCGGCATCTTATCGATGAAAACGGGGCGGCCGGAGCGATAGACTTTCGTATCCGCCAGATATTTCTCGCCCAACCGGCGGAAGTCCTCCGCCGTCATGTCTGCCATCACGGCCGGGTACCGCGGATTGTCCGGATCGGGTTCGCGACCCTGCATTTCGAGAACCATCCTCTGGACGTCTGGAAGTTCCTGCGTTCCTTCGACTTCGGAATGCGAGGCCAATATCTGTTCCAGCAAAGTCGAGCCGGACCGTGGCAGACCGACGATGAAAATAGGATCACGGGCCGGAGCCCCCCAACCCGCACGGGCGTCGAAGAACGCGCGCGTGCAGATTTTGATCTGCTGAAATGTATTGGTTTCGATGACTTCGGGACGATAGCGGCTCTCCGCGCGCTTCAGCGCATTGCCGCGTTCGTAGTAGCCCCACGAGTCCGAAAAAGCGCCGCGGTCCTCCAGCGCCTTTCCGAGAGCGAAGCAAAGGTGATAGCGGTCCATCGGGGCAATGTCGGCGGATGCTTCTTCCTCCCGCATCCGCGCGATTTCCGCATCGCTGAAGCGATAGGTCTTGAGATTGGCAAGGCTCCAATAGGCGTCGCCGAAGCTGGGCCGCTTGGCCGCCGCAGACCGATATTCCTCGATAGCCTCCGGCAGCTTGCCGATCGTCTTGAGCGCGTGCGCAAGCCAGAGATGGACGTCGGGCGATTCCGGCGCATCGGGCAACATGCCGCGATAGATCGCAATCGCTTCGGCACTGTCGCCCAATCCGACAGCCGCCGTAGCGGCAAGCGCGCGATAGTCCAGATTCTTCGGATCGCGCTCCAGAAGGCGCAGGATCTGTTCTCGAGCAGGCGCGAATTTGTGACGCTTCACGAGCACGTCGGCATATTCATACCTTGCCATGCGATGGTCCGGTGCAAGTTCTAGCGCTCCCGCGAGCAACATCTCCGCATCGTCCAGCACGTCATGCGCCACGCCGATTTTCGCCAGCAAGCGCATGGCCTCGGGGTGAAGCCCATGCTTAAGGAGAAATCCGCGCGTGATGTTCTCCGCCGGCGCCAGGTCACCGTCGGAAAACAGCGATGTAGCGCTCACGATTTCCGGCGGCAACGCCTTCAAGGTTGACACATGCGCCGCAGCCGTTTCAGCGTTGCGCGCATTGCCCGTGAGCTTGTAGAGCCCTTCGAGCATCTTCCAACTCTGCGGAAGCGCCGGGTTGATGTTCACCGCCCGCAGGAAGGCCTGGATCGCGTTGGGGGCATCTTTCAGCGCGACGTGACAAAGGCCGCGCTGCTGATGCATCTGGCTATAGTTCGGCTGCAGGGCTTCCAGTCGTTCGAGCGTGGAGAGCGCTTCGGCAATCTTCATCATGTGACGCAGGCTTGTGGCCTCCATCAAGATCAGATCGCGGTTCTGGGGATACGATCGCAGCAACGGGCGCAATTCCCGCAAAACGTCGGCATGGAGACCGCGTCTCTGCAAGCCTTGCAGCCGCCGGACCTCCGCTTCCAGCGACGAATATCCTGCTATGGCGGCGGTCGCTTCCATGAGCCTGTCAAGGGAAAAGTGGGCGGACGTTTCCGTCCGCCCACATTAGAAGAGAAGCCCCTGTGCTAAAAGTTGTAACCGACCTTCAAGGTCACGGTCCGCGGACGCAGCGGGACTTCCGATTTGATGAACTGCGCCGACGAAGTGAAGGTGCTTGCGTGCGAATTCGTCAAGTTCTCGCCGATGAGCTGCGCATACCATTGGTCCATCGTCACGCCGATCGTCGCATCGATGGTGGTATAGGCCGGCTGCTCGTAACGCAGGAAGGTCGTGTCCGGGATGAGCACCCCGGTGCCCGACTTATACGAGGCAGGCTGGTTGAACATTTTGCCCGTATAGCTCGCGCCGACCTGCACGAACGCCTGATACTGATCCATGGTCCAGTCGTAGCGGGCGTGGATGTTGCCCTGGAATTTCGGCGAGAAGGCCGGCGTCGATCCGGGTTCGCCGAACGGGTTCACGAACGGCACCGCCGTCGTGGCACCGCGCGGGATGATCTCGGTGATGCAGTGGCCGAACGACGGCGTGCCGGGGATGTTGCCCACCAGGCAAGGCGACGTCTTCTGAGTGTTGTCGTTATAGGAGCCGGAGCCCTGCAGCGTGATGTTGTCCGTCACCTTCGCGGCGAACTGGAACTCCGCCCCTTTCACATCGTAGTTCGGGCCGTTCACTCCGAACGTCGTGTTGCCCAGGTAGAGTGGGTTGAAGAAGAAGAACTGCACGTGGTTCCACTTCATGAAGTAGGCGGACAGGTTCAACTGTAGCCGGTCATCGAGCATCGTGGTTTTGAGGCCGATCTCGTTGTTGATGAGTTCGTCCGGCGCGTAGCCATTCGGCTTGGTGAACTGCGGATTGCCCGAAGCGTCCGGCGCAACGTTGCTCACCGAGCGGTTGAAGCCGCCCGGACGGAAGCCTTGCGACCACGTGTAGTAGAGCATGGTATCGGGATCGATATGCCAAGTGACGTTCGCGCGGCTTCGGAAACCGGTATAGGTCGCGCGATCGTGGGCGGCGTCGATGTTGACCAGACCGCCCGTGCAATCGCCGTTCGGCACGTTCAGGCACCCGAGCCCCGTGCCGTACTGCGACCCGACCTCGAACTCCTGATACTGATACCAGCGCGTGCCGGCAGAGACCGTCAGCGTGTCGGGGATGATGTCGTAGTCCGCAGACACGAAGGCGGCGGTCTGCTTGTAGCCGCGCTGCGTATCTTCGCCGAATGCCGTGTTGTCGCCGCGTATGCCGGGGCGATTGGCCGTAGATGCCGGGTCGGTGCGCACATTGGCGACACAGACCGGACCACCAGCCAGCGCGGCGGCGAGGTTCGTCGGATCGCACGACGGGATGGACTTATAATTGAAGTTCATCACGTCATAGATCTTGTAGTCTTCCCAGAAGGCGCCGCCGATCACGCGGAAGCGCCAGTCATCCGGCGTGCTGAGCCGCACTTCATGGCTCTGGTGCGTACCCTTGATCGTGTCGTCCCAATAGGCGACAGGCGAGAAGCATTGTGGCGCGGCCGTACCCCATCCCGTCGTGCCGCCGGTACACTGGTAGTACATGCCCACCGTCGTGCGAGAGTAGTTGGAGTAGTCCATCTGCTCGCTGATATGACGGACCGTGTAGCCACCGGTGTACACGAAGTTGATGCCGTCGAAGAGCTTGCCGTTCAACGTCCAGGATGTGTTCTCGGTGCGGTCCTTGTTGAAGGACGGTGCGAAGGACGTGATCTGCAGCGATCCCAGCTTCTGGAAGTCCGAACCTACGGGATATTCCGCGAAAATGCCTTTGGACTGCTCGTTCATGAAGCTTTCGGTGATTAGCGCGTTCCAGTCGTCATTGAAGTCATAGGCTATGGACGCGCGAACGCCCTGGTAGTCGACCGGATTGAAATTCTTGCTGGCGGTGGCGAAGTTGTTGCCGGCGGGCGCACTGGCGCTGGGAAGCGCGCAGAATCCTGCAGCGCCGGCGGGTCTGCCGTTCGGACACGGTGCGGTGAGCCCGAAATAGTGATTGCCGAGATCTTTGTTCGAGCGTGTGAAGCTACTAGGCACGTTGTCGATGTAGCCGCCCTGTTTCTCATCATAGGCGACGACGCGAACGGCCAATTTATTTTCGATGATCGGAATGTTAAGCGTCACGTTGGCACCCCAGTTTGGTGCACCATCGCTCGTAACACCGCCCATCGCCTCGGCTTTGCCGGAGAACTGCGTGACGTCGGGCTTATTGGTGATGTAACGGATGGCGCCAGCTTCTGCGCCGCCGCCGAACAACGTGCCTTGCGGGCCTTCCAAAACTTCAAGACGCTGCATGTCGACCATGTAGATGTCGAGGTTGCGCGCCGGAAAGCTCATGGATTGATCGTCGAGATAGATCGCAACGTTCGGAAAGTTCGCAATCGTGCCGCTCGACTGGTTGCCGCGGAAGCCGTTTGAAAGTCCGCGCATCGTGATTTCGCCTTGGCCCGGACCGTTGTTCGCGAAGGTCACGTTCGGCGTTAGCTTGAGCAGCGCGTCGAAGGTCTCAACGCCCATGTCCTGGAGCGAGTCACCGGTGAAGGCCTGTACGGTGGACGGGACCTTCTGCACGCTCATGTCGCGGCGTTCCGCCGACACCACGACTTCTTCGATACCACCGCTTTCCTGCGCGACGGCCGCGACCGTATTCGCGGTCAACAGCGCGAGCACCGCGCACGAAATCTTGTATTTGCCCTTCATGGTGAACCCCCAAATCCGGTGACGACACTGCCCAACGCACCGCAGACGGCCGCTCGCCGCTGTCGTGTGCGGTGCAGTAATGCCCGTTGGGGTACGGGCGCGGCCAATACTTCGCTTGAATGCGCGCCATAGGCGCAGCCTATGGCGGCTCGTCGCGTCACAAATGTGTAGGCTTGCGCGTGTAGTGTTCCTTTTCGCTCGGAATATCAGGGGCACTCGCCGGTGAGCGTAAACCACCAGCATTTGCGTGCGTTTCACGTAATTGCCACAGAAGGCAGCATCAGCCGTGCAGCGCGCCGGCTGAACGTCTCGCAGCCGACGCTGTCGCAACAGCTCAAGGCATTGGAAGGCCGTCACCAAGCTGCGCTTTTCGATGGGCGCAAGCCACCTCTGCGTCTTACAGCGTTTGGCCAAAAGCTGTTCGATCTGACACAAAAACTGTTCGTAACGTCACAGGACATCGACAATCTTTTGCGCGATCCTGAAGGACGCATGACAGCGGACCTGCGTCTCGGTTCGGATTCGCCTTTTTTTGCCGTGCGGCTAGCCGCCGCAATCCGCAACAGAAATCCCGCCACCATCGTGCGCGTGCGCATCGGCAACGGCGTGGAAACATTCTCATGGCTGAAAGAAGGGCAGATTGACGTCGGAATAGTCAGCGATCCGCCTGGCGACAACGCCTTCTCTTATGAACCGCTTGTGACGGACAAGCTGGTTGCCGCGGTTCCGAAAAATCATCCGCTCGCGAATCGCAGCTTCCTGCCGCTTGCCACGATCGAGCGCGAACGGCTGTTGGTGCGCGAACCTACCTCGCGGACGCGCATGGCGATGGAAGCGTTGCTGCTCTCCGCCAATATCACGCCGGCCGAAGTGATGGAGTTGCACACACGCGAGACGATCCGCGAAGGGGTCGCCATCGGGCTCGGCATCAGCCTGTTCTTCTCCTTCGAGTGTCCGCCGGACAATCGCATCCGTTTCCTGCCGCTCGATATCGATGCCAGCATGTCGCGGCTCACCGAATATGTTGTCTGTCTTAGCGAAAGGCGGCGCACGCCTCTCATGTGCACGGTGATGGACGCGGCGGCGGAGTTGCGCACTATTATCCCGCTGCCCATGCATCCCACCCAGTCGGCGTATACCTCCGCAAAGCCGACAAAAGTTCTCGAAACAGTATCGTAAATCTCAAACACGCTTCGCGATGCCGCGCATCAACGGCACGAAGTCGATAAAGGACAATCCGCAAGGCTCGCCGCGCTTTCCCGCATCGTCTGCGCGCCGCAGCATCACGGCCTCGCGCCAATATGGCAGCTTCTCGAATGCCGCTGCCTTCGCGGCATCGAAAACACCGCCCTGCAATTCCAGAGATATCTTCGACGCGGGGCTGAGCGACGCAAAATAGGCCGGATCACTGAAGCAGAGATAACGCTTGGCCGCGACATGAAGCGCAATCGGCTTCCACACAGGCTCGTCGAACAGGGTAGCGAGCGCCTTTGCGGCGCTCGCTTCGTGTCGGTCGTCCGCACGCAGGGTGTCCGCTTCGGCTTCGAACAAATGACCGATGTCGTGCAGCAGCGCCGCAACGACAAGACTGAGGGGACCGCCACCCCCTTCGACCAGGCTCGCGCTTTGCAGGGCATGCTCGATCTGCGTCACGCCTTCGCCGTAGCGCAGACCGCCGCGCACGGCATATAGGCGCTCGATATCCTCAATGCGCGACAGAGGGATCATCCGGATTCACCCGCGATAAGCGGCGCGCGAAATAAATCGCCGCCCCGACGATCAGCACAAGCCCTATGGCTGCCGCCGAATAGGAGATAACGATCAAGAAGTCGACCCAGGATATTCCCCCGCCCACGACATTGCGGAACACCAGCAATGCCACCGAGCTCATATAACCGCATGCGTCCGCAACATAGATGAGGAAGCCGGCCGTGCCTGTGCGTCCGCTGGCGGCGATGAAGCGATCGAACAGAAGCGCATTGAAAGGTGTGTAGGCGAGATAAAGCCCCGCACCCAGCGCGATCATCCACCACACGGGCCCGATCAGATGATGCTGAAACGCCAGCGAGCAACCGCCTGCGATCAGAAGTCCCAGCGCCACGAGAAACAGGTTGGCGAGGAAGGCATACCGGTTGTCGCGAATGAACATCACCAGCGCGAGCGTCAACAGTACGATGATCGCCACCGGCATTTCGGAATACGTGAAGATCGCTGCGTCGTCCTTGAAGCCGAGACCGCTCCAGATCTCGACCGCGAAATTGTCGCGGAAATCGCGCAGCGCCGTGAGCCCGACATAGATGACGATCAGCCCGATCAATCCCGGCGCGAACGCCGCGAACATGGAACGCCGCGCCGCGCCATCCATGGGTGCGCGCACCACACGCAGCCGTTCGTCCTCCGCGTTCGGCGGCGGCAACACAGCCAAGCCGAACACGCAGATCAGCAACAACGGCGTGAACAGAAGTCCCGTCGCCGCAGGCATCCAATATTCATTGGCCCAGTGATGCAGCATCACGCTTTCGCCGGCGGACTTCACCACGCCGGACGAAAGGATGAAGCTCGCGCACAGCATTGCGCCGAGAAGCTCCGATGTGCGGCGGCCTTCTAGGAAGCCAAACACCAGCCCCCAGATCATGCCCAGCGCCAGTCCGTTGGCAAACATGCAGATGATGTTCAACGGAGCCGGCACGATGGCGAACAGAACCAGCGCCAGCTCGGCGATCCCGATCAGCAGCAAGATGCCCATTGCGCGCCGATGCGGCGGTGTTTCGGAGATGATCTTGATCCCCGCCACTTTGGACAGCGCGTAGCCGAAAACCTGCGCGATCACCAGCGCGATTTTGTATTGCACGATCACCGGCGCGGCGTCGGCGAAGCTCGCAACGGTGAACGGCTTTCGAAAGGCGTACATCGCGAAGTAAGCGCCAAAGGACATCAACCCGGCATAGATAACGAACACCGGCGTCGGCGCGCGCGACAACCAACGCCGAGGCGTTTCGAAAAGCGACCAGCCGAGGACGGCTTCCGATGCGAAGCTCATGACTTGGCGATCCGTTCGGCTATCTGATGAAGCACGGGAAGGAATTGCGAGATGTCCTCGATGACGAAGTCAGCGCCTGCGTCCCTCAAGTGCTTCTCCGCCGGTGCGATCTTCCCGCGGCGCGCGTCCGGCGATAGTGCGTTGAACATCTCGCGATCGAGCCCCACGCCATTGCCGGACGCAGAAAGACCGACGGTCCAGCACCCCGCAAGCTTGCCTTCCTCGATCCCGACCGGTGCATCATCCACTTTGATGCAGGCTTGCGCGGGCCACGCGTCGAGTTCGATCAACGCTTTCCATGCCATCAACGGCGCCGGTCGCCCACTCGGCGTTTCACCGGCACAGACCACGACATCCGGCGCGTAGCCCTGTGCCGCCGCGTGCGGCAGGATGCCGGCCATCATCTCGCGCGTGTATCCTGTGCCGGAGCCGATTTTCACGCCGAGCCTACGCAGCTCTTCAACAACGTCCACCGCGCCGGGGATCAGCTGCGCCGTTTCCGTCGCCGCGGCTCGCATTGCGGGAACAAGCTTGTGATAGATGCGCTCGATATCGGCTTCAGATGCCTTGCGGCCCTTGAGCGTCTGCCAGCGCACCGCCACCGCCGCATTGTCGAAGATCGCGCGCAGGTGATCGATCTTCGCCTTGCCCATGTCGCGGCGCGCCTCCTCGACGGAGAGCGACAGGCCCTCTTCCTCGAAGACGTCCACCAGAGCGCGCACCGGCGCCATGCAGCCAAAATCGATCATGGTACCAGCCCAATCGAACACCACCGCCTTGACCGGAAAGCTCATGCTGCGGACTCCAGATCCCATCCGAAAAGGTCGCTTAAGGTTTTCTCGGCAATGCCGAAGCCTGTGGAGGCGCCAGTGCCGCTGGTGACGATGACCAGTCGGACATCATCTTCCGGCTTGTCGATGAGATAGGTGCGGTCGTCGGTCACCGCGTACACGCCGATCCATCGCTCCAGCACCGGCGGCGCGGCGCGGCCGGTGGCGCGTGCATATTCATCCAATATGTCGTCTTCGGCGCTCGCCGGCGCGAATGGTCCCGGCAACGCGTCGTAATGATGGCTGTCGCCCACGATCAGGCTGCCGTCGCCGCCTTGCGCCACGATGAGATGCACACCGTTTTCGAAATGGCGCGGCTGCTCGGCGCACAGCTTGGCTTCCAGTGCGCGCGCTTCCGGCAGTGCGCCATAGCCTCGGTAGCGCACAAGGCTGAGATCGCTCATCAGCACACCAGGCAGCCGGAAGCCGGGACCGGCGAGCTTGAGCATCGAGAGGCGGCATTTTCGCAGGCGGTATTGCGCGATGCGGTCCCTGTACAATGTCGCAAAGTCGTCGCCGGGACAGACGACCACCATGCCGGCTTCGATCGTGCCGCGCGAGGTGCGAAGCCGCGGCGGCGCCACATCGAAGGCCACGGTCTCGTTGAAGAATACGACGCCAAGCGCCTCTTCCAGCCAGGCCGCCAGCAAAGGAATGGCATCGCGCGACTCCACACGGACTTCGTGCGGGCTGTAGAGCGTGCCCATGAGATCGGAACCGCCGAGCCCATTCGCTCTCTCGCGGAAAGCCGCCGGCGAAAGCAGCCGACAGCCCTCCCCCATTTCGGTTCTCAAAAATGCGTCGATGACCGCTATGGCTTCTTGCGAACGCGCCGCCAGATAAAGGCCTTCCTGCTCGATACGGATGCCAGCTTTCGGCGCGATCTCCGCCCAGATGTCGCGTGTGCGCCGAGCCAGCCTCCAGCTTTCGCCCCGTTCCTGGCCGGTGACGGTGATAAACCCGAAGTTGCGGATCGAAGCGCCGTTCGCGCGCACGTCCTTCTCGATCACCGCGACGCGCTTGCCGGCTTTGGCGGCGACATAGGCGTGGGAAAGCCCGATGATCCCGCCGCCGATCACCGCAAGGTCGAAAATTCGAGAAGACATCAGCCCGTCAGAAATCCAGCAGGTCCATAGCAAGCGCATAAAGGACCCGCGCCGTGTGACAGGCATATTAGAGTTTAATGACAAAGCGCTTTCGGTCGGCGCCAGCTGTCGCGAACGCGATAGTGATTCTTGTTCCTCAACCGCGCGCGGGAAAGCCTACCGCGAAAGCTAGTCACTCGCCGTCAAGGGAAGGTGTCCATTCGACGGCGACATAGTAGGTTGACTCGTCAGTCTGTCGGACATTCTGCAAGCCGGTTCCGATCGAACCGACCAGATGCCAACGATCGTCAATGTCGTAGATCGCGCCGATGTTCACACCTGTGCTGCTTTCGCCCCGTGCCGTGTCGCGCGTCTGGTGAAAGATCTCCGTGCCGATGGAAAGATTCGGTGCGATCTGCCGCTGAAGCGCCCAGCCCATGAACCAATAGTTCCGGTCGCCGATTCCGGGATTGATCCAGTATCCGCCGCCGCCGAAGGTCGTCCACGCACCAAAGCTCTTTTGAGTCCATAGCGGCAGGAAATAGCGTGTATGCCCACCCGCTATGCCGTTCGGGCGGTCGTCGTCACCGACGGGAATTTCCGCCGATGGATAAAAGCTCACTTGTGGTCGCCAGCCGTCATCGTCTTCTTGAATAAAGCGATATTTGACACCCAGCTCGACCGCGCCATATCCGTAAAGCGTCGCCCTCCCGGTCCCCTTATCGAACGCAAAGGGAATCGCGGCGCTGAGCTGCAGATTGGGTGCCGCGCCATAGTTAACTTCGACTCCCGCCAATGTCCCCGACGTATGGCCATCCGAATGCGTGCCTTCGGAATAGGTATAGATCTCAAAGCTGCGATAATCTGTCGGCTCGGGATCGTCTGTCGCATAAGGCGGGCCGCCAAATGCTCCGCTTACCGGAGCCAACAGCGCGGCAGCACCCCAAAGTGCGCATCTGACGACGAATTTCATGTAGCCCCTCAACCATCGAGGTGAACGAAAGCAATGCGGAATTTCAGGCCCGGCATATTGTCCAACACCTGCAATGTTGCCCCGTGCAGGCTGGCCACAGCACTGACCAGGCTCAAACCAAGACCGTTTCCGGGCATGGTGCGGCTGGTCTCGCGCCGATAGAAGCGTTCCAGAATACGTTCGCGCTCTGCCTCCGGAACACCACCTCCCCTGTCGGCGATTTCCAAAGTCGCGATTCCGGTAACGTCCGAGAGCCCGACTGAAATCGGCGTTCCCGGCGATGTGTGCCGCAGAGCATTGTCCAGCAAATTGACCGTCAGTTGAACGATCAACTCACGGTCGCCATTGATGCTGATATTGGGGGCGATGCTTGTGGTGATTTCGCGATGCTGCTCTTCGGCAGTCGGGCTGTAGCTCTGCACCAGGCCGGCGACGATTTCGCTGAGATTGATCCGTTGAAATCCCGCCTTGCGGCTGCCGGACTCGATTTGGGCGATGCGCAGGATCGCCGCAAAGGTCTCGAGGATCGAGTCGGTTTTGGCGATTGCGCTGTCGACGGCTTCAGCATATTCGCCGGTGCTTCGCGCACGATTGCGCGCATCTTCCAGTTGCTGCCGCAGATGCCCCAGCGGCGTGCGCAAATCGTGCGCAACATCCGTCGACACGTTGCGCAAGGCATCCATCAGCACGCCGATCCGGTCCAGCATGCGGTTGAGCGATGCCGCGAGTCTGTCCAGGTCGTCACCAGAGCCGTTCCGTACGACGCGCTTGCCGATATCGCCTTCGATGATCGCTTCGGCTGTCCGCGTGATCGCATCGATGCGGCGCAGGAATCCGGCGCTCACAGCGATGCCACCGCTGACTGCCAGCGTCATGACAAGAACCAGGCCCACCACGAACATCTGCAGGAAGGTATTGTCCAGCCGTCGCAGAAGCCCGATGTCGTCGCCCACCGAGAGCCAGATGTCCGGCGACAGCTTGATGCTGTAGACAAGAAGATGCTCAAGTTCGCCAGGCGGCTCGTCGCCGTCCGGCGGCCCGTTCATATGGCGCCAACCTTCCCGCAATTTGGGTGCCGGAAGACGTCCAAAAATGCGCTTTCCGTTCGCCGAGAACAGAGAATAGTCCAGGCCTCCGGCAAGTTTGTTCTGCTCCCGCTCCCTGATGGCGTCCATCAGGTCGTGCATGCCGCCGGTTCTGAATTCTCCTTTTAGCGCCAAGGCATCGGACTGGACGCGTGTGCGCTCCTGCCGTTCCAGCGCCGCTTTCACATTGATGTAGACGAACCCACCGACGATCACCGTGGAGGCGCCGAAGATCAGCGCGAAGAACGCGGCCAGCCGGAAGCTGGTCGTTCTAAGAAGCCGCGGCAGGCGCACGAAGGCAGTATCCGGAGCCGCGAACGGTGTGGATCAGGTCGTTATCCCGTCCCTGATTGAGCTTCGACCGCAATCTGCTGATGTGGGTTTCAACAATGTTCGTCCTGGGATCGAAATGGAAATCCCATACGCCTTCCAGGAGCATTGTGCGCGTCACGAGCTGATCGGCGCGGCGCATCAGGTATTCGAGCAGCTGAAATTCCCGCGGCTGCAGATCAATCATCTCACCGTCGCGCGTCACCGTGCGCTTGAGAAGGTTCATCTCCAGATCGCCGACTCTCAGGACGGTGATTTCCTTGGAAGCGGGCGGCCTGCGTGCGAGTGCGTTCACACGCGCAGCGAGTTCCGAGAACGCATAAGGTTTCACAAGATAATCGTCGCCGCCGGCATCCAGGCCTTCAACACGATCATCGATGCCGCTCATTGTCGTCAGGAACAACACCGGCGTGGCGACATTGGCGCTGCGCAATGCTTTGACCATCGACAATCCGTCCATGACCGGCAGCATGCGATCCACGATCAAGACGTCGTAGGTGCTTTCGGTGGCCAGGTAGAGACCGTCCCGGCCGTTCTTCACATGGTCCAATGCGTATCCACGCTCGCGAAATCCGCGCAGTACGAACGCGGCTGTCTCGGCGTCGTCTTCAACCAGCAATAATTTCATCGGCTAAACCTGGCACTCGGCTCGCGGCGCTCACCCCGCGGGAGACGCGAACCTGTCGTTGACTATACAGCACTGTATAAAAAACAAGATCGCCACCCGATAACGACAAAAAATCAATGTTTTCGGATCGGAACGCGCAAGGTGAAGCCTGCCAGTTTGAGGGCGCCGCGCGGGCATTCCCGCGATGTTGGAGTGCCCATGTCAGCCCAGGTGATCGAGGCCCGCGCCTATCCACAAACTGCGTCCGAACAGCCGATTCTATCTGTTGTGATACCCACTTACGATGAAGCCGGAAACCTCCTGCCACTGCTTCGCAAACTCGATAGCGCACTTTCGAGCGTAGACTGGGAGGTGATTTTTGCCGACGACAATTCGCCTGACGGCACACATGCCCTGGCCAAGACGCTATCGCTGAACGACCGGCGCATACGATGCCTGCGCCGTGTGGGGCGCCGCGGCCTCGCTGGAGCTTGCATCGACGGTATTCTGGCCTCGAGCGCCACTTACGTCGCTGTCATGGATGGGGACATGCAGCATGACGAGAGCGTTCTCGCGCGCATGTTGCACAGGCTGCAGGACGCCGAGGGCGATATTGCTGTCGGCACGCGCTACATCGAAGGCGGATCGGCCGCCGCATTTTCCATGCATCGCGGTTTTCTTAGCCGCGCGGCGAACGCCCTGACCAGAGCGGTTCTTGGCGTCCGGGTCAGCGATCCGATGAGCGGTTTCTTCATGATCCGTCGCGACGTGTTCGAAAGGTTCGCGCCGCAACTGTCGCATGAAGGATTCAAGATACTTCTAGACCTGCTCGCCGTGGCCAAATCCGAACTGCGAATCGTCGAAGAGCCCTACGAATTTAGAACGCGCGAAATCGGCGAGAGCAAATTCAGCCTGCGCACGGGATTGGAATTTCTTGGGCTTGTCGTTTCGCGGCTGAGCGGCGGCCTCGTCGCACCGCGTTTCGTTCCTTATGCATTTGTCGGCGCCATCGGACTATTGGTGCATTTCGGTGTCCTGCGCCTTGGGCTGCAGGAGACGACCTTTGCACGCAGCCAGGCGCTGGCGACGTTCGTCGCAATGCTCGTGAACTTCGTCGTCAACAACATGCTCACCTATCGCGACTCGCGCCTGCGCGGGTTCGCGGCGGCACGCGGCGCCGCGATCTTCTGCCTCATCGGTGCGACAGGCTTCGTCGCGAATATCGGAATATCCACGCTTCTTTACGGAGCGGATCACCTCTGGTGGCTGGCGGGCCTTGCCGGCGCGCTGATCGGTGCCTTCTGGAATTTTTCCATGTCCAATCGGCTTGTTTGGCGGCAAGCGTGAGACCAGCAGCAGCAACGGCCGGGGCCGGAATCAAACCGACCAGTGGAGCCGCGTGGCTCTCGGAACCGGGTGTTCAGGTCGCAGCGATTATCGCGATCGCTACAACATTGAAGCTGGCCCTCTGCCCTCTCGTCGGGCTGGGTGTCAATGAGGCTTACGCGATTGCCAGCGGACGATCGATGAGCCTTTCCTACTTCGATCATCCGCCTTCGCATTTCTGGCTCGCGCATGTTTGCGAGCTGCTACTTGGCTATTCCGCTGCCGCGCGCATCCCTTTCATCCTTCTCGGTGCAGCTACGTCATGGATGATGTTTGTTCTCGCGCGCGACCTGTTCGGCGCGCGTGCCGGCGTGTGGGCCGTGGTTGCGCTCAACACTTCCGTCTTCTTCAACCTGGTTTCGGGAAACTGGATACTCCCAGACGGTCCTCTCAATTTCTTTCTGCTTGCGACGGCCTTCGCGCTGGCGCCTACGGCGCAAGGCCGCTTCCTGTCCATTGCACGCTGGACAGTCGCCGGACTGCTGGCCGGGGCGGCGGCGCTGTCCAAATATCACACGATTCTTCTCCTCGTCGGCTATCTGACGTTCCTTCTCGTGGATCGGGACCGCCGGCGAATGCTGCTCCAGCCCGGACCATGGATCGCGGCAGCTCTTGCCCTCGCGGTCTTTTCGCCGGTGCTGATCTGGAACGCATCGCACGGCTGGATATCCCTGCGCTTTCAGGGCGGCCGCGCCGTGCCGCATCATCTTGGGTTCGGTCTTTTCTTTTCCCTCTTGTGCGCGCAGATCGCCGTATTGCTGCCGGGGGCGCTTATTCCGCTTCTCGTCAGTGCCCGGAACGCCGCGATATCGCGCAGACCCGCAGAAATATTTCTTCTCTGTCTTGGCTTTCCCATTGTCGCGCTCTTCACGTTCATCCCGCTGGTCACCGACAACGGAATGATGCATTGGGCGATGCCCGGCTGGCTGATGTTGATGCCGCTGGCGGGGAAATTTCTCGACGATCGATCCCGCACCTCACGCTGGCCACTGCAGCTTTTGGGATCAACGGCCGCTGTTCTCTTTGTGGCCACACTAGGTGCGGGACTCGAATATCAGGCAGGCTGGCTGGGCAAGGATTTTCCGCATCTTTTCAAGCGCGGTGACCCGACGGCAGATAACGCGAGTTGGTCCGCGATGGCACCGGCACTCTCCGATCCAAACAGAAAATTCATACTGACATCGACCTGGCGCGACGCCGCCAAGATCGACGAGGCAATGGGTGGAAAGGATCGCGTGATTGTCGCTTCGGACGATCCACGGAACTTCGCCGTCGGTTTGCGCCCCCAAACCTTCCAGAATGCCAACGGATGGATCGTCCTGCGGACCACGACATCCACCGAAGTCGAAACCGCCGTTCGGAATTGCTTTCGGCGTACCGCACATGCGGCAAACGTCGTGATCGCGCGCGACGAACGACCGGACGCTTCCCTGACCGTCTTCCGCGGTGACCGCTTTGCCTGGCAACGCTGCAAGCTGGTCACCTTCCGCCGGTAGCCTCCCAAGCGATATCGATCCGAAAGCCCGAGGCCAGCAAGATGACTTTGCGCATGATTCAGAATTTTTCTTCCACGCATCCCACCCTAATGCAGATCCTTCTCTATGCCGTCGTTCTTAGCGGCTTATGGATTGCAGAATACAAGCTGACCGGGGAAAAATTCGGAAGCAAGCTGAGACACACTGCCTTCAACTCAGCCCTCCTGCTTCTCGCGCTGCCGGCACAATTGGCGATGATGACGATTGTTCTTGGCCTGGCGCATTGGTGCACCGTGCGGCAGGTCGGATTGCTCTATGCGCTACCTTTCCGCGACAACGCATGGGTCAAATATGGGGTGATGTTTCTGGTATTGGATTTCCTCGACTACGCTTATCACTACGCCGCCCATCGCTTGCCTTGGCTGTGGCGTCTGCATCTCGTGCATCATTCCGACCGGGATGTGGATGTCTCCACCACGTTTCGCGAACATCCGCTCGAGACTCTTGTGAGGACCGGTGTTCTATGCGCCTGGGTTCTTTTGTGCGGGGCGTCGCTCGAACTTCTCGTCCTGCGCCAGAGCTTTGAGACGGTCGCGAACGTGGCGCAACACAGCAGGCTTGGCATTCCCGATCGGTGGTCAAGGTGGCTACGATACGTTTTCGTTACTCCCGACATGCATCAAGCTCACCATCACGCGCGGTTGCCCGGAACTGATTGCAACTATGGCGATGTTCTCAGTTTCTGGGACCGCCTGTTTGGGACGCGGATATCGCTGCACAGAGACGAAATCGAGTTCGGCGTCGACACGCACATTCACCAGGACAGCGATCTCATGGCTCTCCTTGTTCTCAAGGCGCCTCCGCAAGTCATCGCGCCGGTGCGATTTGCTGCGCCGAGGCCTCGGTTTTACCAGCGCTAGCCGGATAAGGCTCGGGCGGCGGCTTGCAATTGGTCTCTGTGAACCTTCCCAGTGGGCGTGCGAGGGATTTTGTCTGTCCACACGACATGCACCGGCGGCAAGCCGGGGATCATCAGCGCCTTGGAGATTTCTTCTTCGCGCAGATTCTCGCCACGAACGACAGCGATCCATGGCGCCGGAAATCCGCCTTTGCCGGGCATTGTGAAAAGACCGGCGTCGCGCACGCCGGCGCACGACATGACAACGCCTTCGATGACGTGCGGCATGAATTTCGTGCCGCCGAAGTTCATCACTTCGTCCACGCGCCCTTCCACACGCAGATGACCATCGACCGTGAGCGATCCGATGTCACCGGGATAAAACCAGCCGTCGCGGAAATAGGTCGCGTTCGCTTCGTCATCGTCAATATAACCGTCGATAAAACCGGTCCCCCTCGCGCGGATGCGGCCGAGGCTCCCATAGGGAAGCGGATTGTGCTCGTCATCGACGATCTCGACCTCGGTCCATGGGAAAACCCAGCCGACATCGGCATCGTCCCCGAGTACGCTATTGTCGGGACGGCAGGCGATGGTGCCGCCTTCGGTCGTACCGTAGAACAGCACGAGATTGTTCGTGAGCCGCATGCGTGCAAGTTCGCGTACCGCGCGCGGCGTATGGCTACCCGAAACGGTCAGAGACAGATTGCGGAGCGGCAGGAAGCCATGCGGGAGAACATCCAAGAGCACCTTTAGCTGAATCGGCGCCATGTTGAGGACCGTAGGCTTTAAGCGCGTCAGCGTGTTCGCGACGGCAACAGGATCACTCGGGCCGAAGATCATGGTGCCGCCAAGACCCCAAGCCGAAAGTCCGACCCCCGGATACGCCAGATGCTCCGGCCCGATGAGGGATTGAATGCGTATCTCATGCGGGTGCGTACTGTTGGCTATTGCGGCCACTTGCAGGATGCGCGTCTCGACTGCGGCCCAGCTCAAACCGAATTTCTTCGGCACGCCCGTCGTGCCGGACGATGTGGAAATACGCGCCATACTGTTGGGGTCGATCTTCACACGCGCTCGCGGAACAACGGTGCGATTTCCAGCCTCGGCCAGCCACTGCGGCGTGATGCGCAGGACGCGAGCGCGGTTCTCATCGCCAGGCTGAAGCGACTGGTCCGTCAGGATCATGTCCGGCTTCAGCAGCGGCTCCATCTGCGCACACTGCGCCGCGAGATAGGATGTCGTGGTCACGCCAAGGCGCGCGAGCGCCAGCAGCAGGAGCCAATGGATATATTGGTCGGCGACCACCACGGCCACAAGTCCCGGCCGTGGAAGCGGATGCTCATCCAGGGCCGCGACCAACCGGTCGATATTGGCGTCGAACTCCGCGTAGGTTTGCTGGCTGGTCAGCGTTGTGACCGCGATCGCGTGCGGGTTCTGCTTGGCGAAATAACTGATCAGACGATCAAACATGAGCGGCGTCCCCGATGACCCGATGAAAAGCGAGCGGGCCCGTTTCCGAAGAAACGGGCCGCCCGCAATCGCACGCGCAATGCGCCTGGCGCAAGACTACCAGGTGAAGCGAACTGCCCCCGTCGCCACATACGCCGTGCTTTTGTCCGAGAACGCGCCATCGACCGACGTGACCAGCGACATGCCGCTGTTCCACTTCCACTCACCCGAGAGTCCGGCGAGGCCGACATTGCGGCCCTCGGCTGCGCCCTGGACGGTGAACGCAGTTCCCGGCAGTGCCTGGAACCCGGCATCGACGGCGTGATCGATCTGGAAATTGTCCGCCCACGCCGCATGACCGCGCAACATGAACAAGCCGTCTTCCATGTCGAAGCTATGATCGGCACGCAGACCGACTTCGCCGCGCGACGAGTCGAAATCCGTTCCCCGGTAGCTGAGCGCGAAGGTATTCGAACCGGACACCGTTTTCTCGCTATAGCCCGGCACGCTGTCACTGGTTGCCTGCCACGCGACATAAGGCGTGAGGCCTGCCCAGCCGGCATCGAGGCGCCAGCCACCTTCCAAGCGGCCTGCGAATGTGTCGGCGCTGTAATGGCCGCGATAGCCGCCAGTCACGCCGCTCTGATCGACCGTGCGATGCGTGGTGACATCCTGCGAGCCGAACGAAACGGCGCCCGTGACGTAACCTGCCGTACCGAGATCCTGATGCGCGTAGGCGCCGATCTGGTAGTTGTCCGCATGACCCGAACCGGCGCTGTGCGCAACACTGAAGCGCCCGTTGCCAATACTACCCGCAACGCCTGCCAGCAAACCATTGTCGAAGACGTAATCCACGCCCGCGACGGCACCGTAGTTGTGCGCGTTGGTGTTGCTGCTGCCGACACTCGCCGAACCGTCCGTCGAACGCCCGCCGCCGTACACGCCGCCCCACACATGCCACGGATTGCCTCGAACCTGCGCTGGTTTGATGTTTCCGTCGATCGATCCATCCGCCGTCATGTCTGCCGTGTCGCCCCGGCCCGCGAGCGCCGGATTGAGCATGGCGTTCAGGAATTCATCCTGCGCATCCTTGGCTGTCTGCGCCGCGGCAACGGCCACCTCGCCGGAGACAGCCGTCAGACCGGCCGCCGTGAGATTGCCGAACGCCAGCGGAATGCCGCCAGTGCGGTTGAAGTAGTCGACGAGCGTGTTGCCGACGCTGTTCTGGTTGTGGCTCAACCCGTTGCCATAAGCCGGCGGCGATGGCGGAACGAAGGAGAGCGTCAGCTCGAGGTAGGCATGCTTGTCGTCGTATTTCAGCGATGTTTCGAAGTTCGAAGGCAGGTTGCTGTTCACGGTGGAGGCGAATGAGCCGTCGATGCTGCCCGCGGTGAGAAGCGTGTACTCCTTCTGGACGTAGCTTCCGCTGCCATACGTGGCGTCCACGGTCGCGCCGCCCAGTGTCGCGGTTCCGCTTACTTTGGCTTGCGAGGCCGACGTCGGATTGACCGCAACCACGAAGTTGGAGCCCGCAGCGAGCTTCAAGTCGCCTTTGACCGTGAGCGCCGCCGCCGGATCGCTGCTGCCCGGCGCGAAGGTCGCGCCTTTGGCGACAGTCACATCGCCGACCGTTCCGGAACCGCCCAATGTCGCGCCGGACTTCACCGAGACAAGCGATGACGAAGCAATGGAACCATCGACGGTCAGGGTTCCCGCCGTGACCGTCGTGGCACCGGTATAGGTGTTCGTTCCCGAAAGAACGAGTTCACCGCTACCGATCTTTTCCAGCGGACGCGCGCCGCCGGTCTCGGAAACGACGCCGGCTTGCGTTGCTGTGCCCGATGCGACGCTGAACTGAACGTCGTTCGCCGCGAGGATAACCTTGTTGGCGATCGTGATGCCGTTGCCATACGCCAGGATCGGATCCTGCATCGTCACCGATCCGGTGCCGAATGCGTGATCGCTTTCGGCATCCACCGTGCCGCCCTGGATGATGGTGCCGCCGGAATAGGTGTTGTCGCCGGACAGCGTCAGCGTGCCCGTGCCCGTCTTTATGAGAGTGCCCGTGCCACTGATGACGCCGGAGAACGTCGTCGACGCATTGTCGCTGCCGACCGTGAACTGCGACGCGCCGATATCGACCGTGCCGCCGCCGGAAAGTTCCGGAACGGTCTGATCGAAGCCACCAAAGTCCAACGTCGCGCCCTGGGCCACGATGAAGCTGGTGGAGGTCGCGAAGATGTCGGCTGCGCCCGCGCGCAACGTGCCGCCATCGACGATGGTCGCGCCGGTATAGGTCACAGCCGTGTCGATCACGAGCGTGCCGTTGCCGGTCTTGTCGAACGAACGCGAACCGCCGCTTTCGGAGATCACGCCGGTTTCCGTCGCCGTTCCGGATGCGACCTGCATCTGGGTGTTGTCGCCGGCAAGAGTGATGTCGCCCGCGAAGGTCACGCCGCTGGCAATGCCGACGCCGCCGCCGGTAACGGTGACCGAGCTTCCGTTGAACGCGTTGGCCGTACCCGCCGTCAGGATGCCGCCGGTGACGGTGGTGCCGCCGGTGTAGGTGTTCGCGCCCGACAATGTTTCGGCGCCGCCTGCCATGACGAGACCGCCCGTGCCATCGAGAACGCCGGAGAACACGCCGGAGCCGTTGGTGATCTTGAACGTGTTGGCGCCCGCCGCGACCGTGCCGTTACCCGCCAGAGACGCCACCGTCGCGCCCGCCGGTGTCGTGGTGCCGGACACATCGAACGAGCCGTTGTCGATCACGCTGGAATTGGCGATCGAGCCGTTGCCTGTGAGGACAATGCCCGCGCCGCTCGCGATGGTGGTGCTGCCGCTATAGGTGTTCGCGCCGGTCATCGTCAGCGTGCTGGAATCCAGCACGAGCGAAATCTTGCCCGCACCGTCCTGGATCACGCCGCTGAACACCGAGCCGGGATTGCTGCCGCTGTAGAGCTCCAGCGTGACCGGCGTTGTGCTGCTGTCGGTGACCGTGCCGGGCCCGTGCAGCGAGTAGAATGCGTTGCTAAACCCGTTCAGATCCAGCGTGCTTCCCGTGTTGACGTAGATGTACGCGCCGCCCCACGGACCGCTGTTGTAGGTGCCGCCGCCGAACGCCTTGCTCGAGCCGGCCTGCAGCACGCCGCCATCGTCGACCTCGAAATAACCGGAGTAGCCGCTGTTGTCGCCGCTCAAGGTCAGCGTGCCGGTGCCTTCCTTGATGAAGAAGCCGTTGCCCGTGCCGTTGCTGACGATATTGCCGGCGTAGGTGGCATTGGCGTTGGTCATGCCGGTGTCGAGTTCGCTGTTACCCAGCGTGAGCGTGCCGTTGCCGGACAACGTGTCCGTACCCAACGATGCATTGTCGCCGAGCACCAGATCCTGCGTGCCGGAAATGGAGGTGGCCGTCGACGTTGTATTGTCGCCCAGAATGATCGAACCGCCGGTGCCCGTGAGCGCGCCAAACGCCTGGCCGACGCCGTTCAACACCTGGAGTGAGCCGCCGTTGACCGCAACGTTGGCGCCGCTCGCCAGCGAACCGCCCGTGTTGAGCGTGAGGCCCGCGCCGGACGCGACGGTCGTGCCGCCGGTATAAGTGTTGGTGCCCGTGAGTGTCAGCGTGCCGGCATCAATCAGGACGGAAGTCTTGCCCGCGCCGTC
Organism: Rhizomicrobium sp.; assembly: GCA_036569005.1. Lineage (GTDB taxonomy): Bacteria > Pseudomonadota > Alphaproteobacteria > Micropepsales > Micropepsaceae > Rhizomicrobium. The sequence goes on from DATCRK010000030.1 coordinate 38,177, forward strand.
TTCGATCGTGCCGCTGAAAACCGAACCGCCCGAGCTGCCGTTATAAAGTTCGAGCGTGACGGGCGTGGTGCTGCTGTCCGTCACCGTGCCGGGACCGTGCAGCGAATAGAACGCGTTGTTGAAGCCGTTCAGGTCGAGCGTGGCGCCGGTACCGACATAAATATAAGCACCGCCCCAGGGGCCGCTATTGAAGGTGCCACCGCCGAACGCCTTGGTCGAACCCGCTTGCAGCGTGCCGTCGTCGATCTGGATGTAACCGGTGTAATTGGAATTGTCCCCGCCCAGCGTCAGCGTGCCGGTGCCTTCCTTGAAGATCGCACCGGTGCCCGATGTGATGCTGCTGATGTTGCCGGAATAAGTCGTGTTGGTGGCGTCGCCCACAACGATGTCCGCTGCATTGCCAGGACTGTCGAAGACCAGCGCGCCGCCGCCGGAAAGCTCGCCAAGCGTGAACTCGCTGTTGCCCTGCAGCGTGATGGTGTGATTGCCCGAAACTGCGGTCGCGTTGAGATTGGCGCTGTCCGCGACGATCAGGTTGCCGCCGGCACCGGTGACGGTGCCGAGCACCTGCCCGGTGGTCTCTACATCGAACGTGCCGCCGTCGATCTCGACATTGTTGCCGCTCGCGAGCGAGCCGCTGCCGGTCAGATCAAGCTCACCCGAACTGATGATGGTGAGGCCGGAATAGGTATTGGCGCCTGTGAGGGCGAGAGACCCATTGCCGTTGATCGTCAGATTGCCTGTGACGCCGGTCAGGCTGCCCGCGAATACCGTTGCCGTATCGTTGGTGACGGTCAGGCCTTTGCTGCCGAAGCTCACTTGGCTGCCGGAAACGCCGGAGAGATTGTGGATCGTGGCCTGGCCGCCGGCGACGCGGGATACATCCAGGACCGCTGTCGCGCCGGTCAGGCGAACCGCGCTGCTGCTCGCGATGGAGCCGTCCAAAACGGACGGGAAGCTGCCGGCCGAACCCAGTTGCAGCGTCCCGGCGCTGATGGTCGTCACGCCGGTATAAGTGTTGTTGCCGTCCAGGATCAGCATCCCGGCGCCGCTCTTGGTGAGATTGCCGGTGCCACTGACGATGCCGCCGATCTCCAGATTGCTGGAATCGACCTTGAACGTGCCGCCGCCGCTGCTCAGCGTGACGTTCTGCGACAGCATGGCCACGCTGCCGCCTGTATATTCCAGCGTGCCGCTGGTGCTCGTGCCGCCCAGCGTGATGGCGCCCGTGCCGATATTGCTCGCGCTTGAGATACTGACAATGCCATTGCCGGAGATCTGCGTGCCGCCGCTCCAGGTGTTGCCCGTGCTCGACAGAACCGCCGTGCCCGGGCCGTTGAACACTAGTGTCTGAGCGCCCACGCCGTCGGTGATGGCGCCGGTAAGATTGGCGGTGATGCCGCTATCCACGAAAACATGCGCGCCGCTCGCAAGCGTGGGCGACGAAACATTGAGCACGATGGCGTTGCCATAGACGCCGCTCGCCGAATATTCGATGACGGAAGCGCCGCCTGCATTGTCGACCACGATGTTGCCGCCGCCGAATGCGCCGCCAGCCATCGCCTGAATAGTGCCTTGCTCCAGATAGATCGTGGGCGATTGATTCGTCGCAGCATCGTTCGCAGCGTTCAGGAACTGCCAGGTGCCGGTGTCCTTCTTTCCGATGACACCGAAACCGGAGATGCCGCCGGTGGAAGACAGGTCGATCTGTCCGACGGCGCCGCCAGCACCCGTTCCATCACCGCCGCCACGCAGGTCGAGTTCATCGAACCCGCTGCCGGCGATGTTGCCGAAGACCGCGGCCGCGCGCGTGCCGGAGTACTGCTTGATCTGCCCGGTTTGCGCATCCATCAACGGGTTCGCATTCACCTGGCCTGTGTAAAGCGAAACGATGCTGCCGCCGCCGTCGCCCGTGAGGTCGATGTTTCCCGTGGTCGAGCCGGCATAGAGGTTGATGTTGGCATTTCCGCCGCCGGTCAGAACGATGCTGTTCGTGGCGGTGTCGAGCGTTCCGTATTGGTCGATGGTCACCGAACCGTTGGTGATGTTGATGTCGGCTGTAGCGGCAGCGATATGTCCAACGGCATCCACAGTGATGAAATTGAGGCTATTCGGATCGCTTGGGCTGAGATTGATGCCGTAGTCGAAATTGTGCGTGCCGTCGCTTTGGATATTCGCCGCCGTGGCGATGTCGGTCTCGAACCCCGCCGATACAGAAAGGCCGGCCGTTGTGCTGCCTGTGCCGTCGGCGATGGCGACGATGTTGTCCGCTCCCAGCACGACGTTGGCATATCCGGTGCCCTTCACGACGATGCCGTTCGCGCCATCAAACTCGTTGGTGCAGCACGCGCCGGACGTATCGAGGCTCACGGCGCCAGAGGCGGCGGAATTGTCCACGGTCAGCGCCGCACCGGCATCGCTGCTGTTTTCCGACAGTTGCGAAGAGCTGCCGCTGAACGTGACATTCAGCGTGCCAGCGCCGCTGTTGACGATATTCAATGCATCGGATGTGGGACCAGATGCGGTCTTGTTGATAGTGACATCGCCAATGTCGACCGTGTCGTTGTCAATGGTCTGGATTTCCACGCCGCCCGTGGGCGTGTTGTTCGTCACGACCCCGCCCGCACCGTAGGTGATTGTTCCCCCACCCACCGAAAGCGTATCGGCCAGCGCGCTCCCGTGAACGCCGAACATGATGGCGGCGGCGCTGGCGGAACTCATAAGGACGCGCGTGAGATTATTCATTTCATTCTCGCTGTGCAGATGGTGATACCGAAGATTTCTCTGGAGCGTGGAAATCGCGCGCGCGTCGTGGTCCGCGCTCCGCAAAAGGAGGCGGGCAAAAAGGCACTGGCACCCTCAATACGCGAGGGCCGCGCACAGACACACATTCTCTATTTCCCCTTTGGAAGGCGATCCCGCTCCACGGGAGCAACCTGCACAAATAGTGCGGCCTCACCAACGACTAAAATTGATCAAATCCGCTTTGTTGGTACGGTAGCGTATTCTTGTGGCGAACAATTTCAGGTTGTCCGATCAGGGCTTTACGCCGGCCACGGTTTTGGTAAACACACTGCGGTATCGCGTAGCGCGAAGTTCGGGACCCCATTCAGCACAATCAGCTATCGCCCACCTCTCCGCTCAGGTCCTGGGCGACTCTGGTTGACGGCGACATCCCCCAATCCACATTCGACCGGCTGAGGACGCACCCGCGCTATCGCGAGATCGCGCGGGACTTCATGACCGGTTCTCTTGCCCTCGCGGCAAGCGACAAGCGCGTGGATGGGATTTTCAAGGACATGGGTCGTTACGGCGCCGCCGTATGGTCGCTCTACCTTCACTACACTGGCGGGTTGACGCTGCCGCGCCTCAAAGAGATTTGCGCGCAATCCGGGATGCTGAGTCCCGGCCGCGCCCGCGCCCTGCTGATCTACCTGCAGTTGCTTGGTTACGTGAAGGCTCTGCCGAAGGGCGCAAGCGGACCCACGCGCTACGCACCCAACCCGGCGCTGGTGTCGGCTCTCAAGGCGCAGGCCTTGTTGGGCTTGAGAGCGCTGGCGGTGGTCGATCCGAATTTTCAGACCGTTATCGACCATATCAACGATCCTCAGGTGTTTCAGACACTGATGGTTCACTTCGGCAAAGGAGCGCTCAACACGTCGGTCGCGGTAGAGCAGAATGCGCCGTTCTGGAGCGTGTTCCTCATGCGATATGCCGGCATGCAACTGCTGCACCTCATGCTGCTGGCGGATGTCGATGCGGACAACACGCCGCCGCCACGGCGGATCGACATCGCGGCCGCTGTCGCCGCGCGGCAACTAAATGTGGCCCGTTCGCATGTGGCGCGCATCCTCCGCCTGGCGGAAAAGGCCGGCCTGCTTCAACGTGCGGAGGACGGCTCGATCGTGCTGTCGGACGAACTTCGCCAACACGCGGATCTTACTCTTTCTCTCCAGATCGTTGGCTACGCAATCTGCGCTGCTCATGCCTACGAAATCATATCGGTTTGAGTGAACCGCAAGCCTCGGGCGCCGTTGGTCGACGCACAACTCGATTAAGCAAACGTGCAGTCGAGACTCTCGGTACAGGGCCGCAAGGAGACCGAAATCGTCTGGATTTCTCCGGCCACTTTGTCCGGATCGATCTGTCCGCCCAGCGGTGCGTTGCCACCGACGACAACCGTCTCAAGACTGTTAGCCTGCGCCCAGGCCGGCGAAGCAAAATGCGAGAGAGCACACAAACTGATCATACCGGCAGAAAGCTTCCCGCCGTTCATGGCGACAATGTCTTCTCATTTCGTTCATCTGACGGGGCGTTTTCCAGCCATCCGCCGCCAAGGGCCTTGTAAAGCGAGATCAAGTCCTGCGAGAGCGCCTGACGGCTCTGCAGCATCTGATCCTGCGCTTGCCGGTATTGTTGCTCGGACGTGAGAACATTCACATAGGTCACAAGGCCAACGCGATATTGCTGTTTGGCCAGCGCGACGGAGGACTGCGCGGTCTGCGCCGCCGATTGCAGCGCGAGGAAACGGTGTTGTTCTTTCTCATAACGCACCAGCGCGTCTTCCGCGTCCTTAACCGCCTTGAGCACCGCCGATTGATAGGCGTAGAGCGCCTGACGCTCTTCTTCAGTTTTTGCGCGGATATTGGCGTGGATTTCGCCCCCGTTGAAAATCGACCAGGTGATCTGCCCGGCACCGGCTTCGGTAAGATGGTTGGTGGATAGTACGTTGGCGATCTGCGGCCCGCCCATTGACAGCAAGCCCAGCAGATTGAATTTCGGATAGAGGTCCGCAACCGCGACGCCGATCTCCGCGCTGGCGGCGGCAAGCTTACGCTCGGCTTCGCGCACATCCGGGCGGCGGCGCAACAGATCGGACGGCAAGCCGACCGGAAACGTTTGCAGGATCGGCGGCAACGGCGCGACTTGATCGAGTTCTGCCGTCATCGCTTCCGGCTGCTGGCCCAGAAGCACCGCGATGGCGTGTTGCCGCGCGCGGATATCCGCTTCCAGCGTGGGAATCTGCGCCGCCGTCGTCTCGGTCTCGGATTTCTGCTGATTGACGTCCAATTGCGTGACAAATCCCGCATGCGCCCGCGCGGCGGTAAGTTTCAGGACATCGTTCGCGCTCCGATATTCCGCTTGAAGCACAGCCACGCGCTGCTGCGCGGCCCGCAATGCCATGTAGTCATTGGCCACTTCCGCGGTGAGCGACACTTCACCATCCCGCATCTGCCACACAGCGGCTTCCGTGTTGGCCTGCGCCGCTTCCACCGAGCGCCGCACACCGCCGAAAATGTCGATCTCCCATGTGGCGTCGAAACCCAGAGAATAGAAGTGGGCGTTCAAGCTGTTCGGCGATTGCGAAGCGCCGGACGATGCGCCGCCCTGTGCGGAGCCGCCGCCGAGGGCCGCCAACGGGTTGGAATTGGAATGGATTTGCACCGTCGATCCATTGGCGCTCACCTGCGGCAGCGCGGAAGCTCCGGCTATGACTTCCTGCTGGCGCGCCTCGCGCACCCGCGAGGCAGCGGCTTGAAGGTCGAGATTGGATTTCAATGCCGCGCCGATGAGCTTTTGCAATTCGGGATCGTCGATCTGCATCCACCATTGCGAAAGGTCCGCCTCGCCGGCTTGCGGCACGCTTAACGGCGCATCGGCGGATTTCGAGGGCAATTCCTGGAATTGCGCCGGAGTCTTCACGTCGGGTGCATGATAATCCGGCCCGACTTCACAACCGGCGAGCAGCGCAGCGGACGTGAGAAGTACGATCCTCTTCATGCCGCCGCTCCGCCGCCACCCGCGGCCTTTTTCGGCTTCTGCATGAGAAGGACCAGTGGCAGCGCGCAGAACACCACAATCATCAGCGTGTGGAACACATCGATGTAGGAGAGCATCTGTGCCTGCTGGCCAAGCCTCTGATACAGCAGCGCGGTCGCGGCCTTCATGGCGTCGGCTTTCGCGAGCCCCTGCCCCATCAGCGCATGCGTCATTTGCTGGATGCCGGAAGCGTAGTTGTAATTCAGCGGATTTAGCGTTTCGACATATTGCGACTGATGCACTTGCGAGCGTTGCGCCAGCATCGTCTGCACCAGCGAAATGCCGAACGTTCCGCCCAGATTGCGCGACACATTCATCAGCGCCGACGCCTGATTGTTTTCGCTGGGCTTCAGCCCGACATAGGCGGCATTGGTGATCGGAACGAACAGGAACGGCAGTCCTACCGATTGCACCATACGGGCAAACGCGGCGTCATCGAACGACATCTGGGTGTTCAATGTGCTCATGTTCCAGAGCGCAACACCCTGGATCGTCAGCGCGATGCCGATCAGATATCGCGGATCGACTTTGCCGGTCAGATAGCCACTGATCGGCATGACAAGCAGCGTCGCCAAGCCGCCCATGGTCAGTGCGAGTCCGGCATTCGTGGCGGTGTAGCCCAATACTTCCTGCAGCAGTTGCGGAATGAACTGCGTGGTGCCGAAGATGATCACGCCCATGATGAGCATAAAGATATTGGCGATCAGGAAGTTTCGCCGCCCATAGAGCTGGATTCGCACAATGGGATCTTTGCGCGTCAGCTCCCAAGGAATGAAGATGACGAACGAGACAAGGGATATAGCAGCGAATGTGACGATAAAGGCGCTCGAGAACCAGTCGTCGCGCTGCCCGCGGTCGAGCGTGATCTCCAGACAACCGAGGGTGAGCGCCACCAATATAAAGCCGACGAAATCCACGCTGAGTCCCTTGCCGAGCAACTCCTTGCTGCGCTTCTTCAGTGCCTCCGGTTCTTCCACGAAAATGCTGACCAGGAAGAGCGACAGGCATCCGATCGGCACATTGATCAGGAATACCCAGTTCCACGAGAGATTGTCTGTAATCCATCCGCCGAGCGATGGTCCCAAGATCGGCCCGACGATCACCACGACGCCATAAGCGGCGAACGCGATGCCGCGCTTCTCCGGCGGAAACGTATCCACCATCATGGATTGCTCGACAGGCGCCAGCCCACCGCCGCCGATGCCTTGCAGGATGCGCGCGAGAACGAGAACCCCAAGATTGGGTGACAATCCGCATAGCAGCGACGACACGGTGAACAACGCCACCGACATCATGTAGTAACGTTTGCGGCCGATCACGTCGGCGAGCCAACCGCTGATGGGAATGATGATCGCGTTGGCGACAAGGAAACTGGTGATCACCCACGTGGCCTCATCGTAAGAGGCGGCGAGGCTTCCGGCGATGTGCGCCAGCGCGACATTGGCGATAGAGGTATCCAGCACCACCATGAAAGTGGCGATCGAGATAACGGCGATGATGCTCCAGGGATTGCGGTCTCCGGCGACGGAGCGTTCGGGCGTCCAGCCACTTTTGCTTTTCTGCCCGCCGGCCGGCATCAGCGCACCTTGACGTCAGGCTCGACGCTCATGCCGGGACCGAGGTGGCACTCGCGCGGGATGCGATCCAGCACGATCTTCACCGGCACGCGCTGCACCACCTTCACATAGTTCCCGGTCGCGTTTTCCGGCGGCAGGATTCCGAACGCCTGCCCCGCGCCGCGCTGGATCGAGTCGACATGGCCCTTGATCTCGACGTCGCAGGAATCGACATCCACCGTCACCGGCTGGCCGATGCGCATGTGCTGAAGCTGCGTCTCCTTGAAGTTCGCGGTAACCCACACCCGAAGCGGCACAACCGCCATCATCTCCTGTCCGGGCGAGACGTAATTGCCAGCCGCCACCGTGCGCTGCGCGACGGTGCCATCCACGGGCGAGACGATGTGCGTGTAGCCCAGCGTGAGCTGCGCGGCCGCGATCTGGGCCTTGTCGACCTTGATCTGCGCCAGTGCCCCATTGATCTGCGCACGCGCCGCGTCGCGCTGGGCAATCGAATTCTTCGCTTGCGCTGTTGCCTGATCGATCTGTTGCTGCGCAACCGCGAGCGGCGCCGTGCGCTGAAGCAGATGATACCGTGCCAGATCGCGATTGGCGCTGTCGGCCTGCGCCTGCGCGCCGCGCTCCGTCGCCATCGCCTGATGATATTGCGTCTCGGCTTGCGCTTCCTGGGCCTGCGCCTGCTGCAGCTTCGCCGTCGCGTCGGCGGAATCGATTTCGATCAGTGGCTGGCCGCGCCGCACGACCTGGTTGTCGTTCACAAGGACGCGCGTGACCTGCCCCGCCACCTGCGGCGCGATATGCACGATATGCGTATCGATGAAGGCATCATCGGTATTCTCATATTGCCGTGCGATCAGCCACCAGATCAGCGCCACGATCAGAAGGACGGCGACAACCACAACCGCCGTGATCTTGAACCAGGTCTTCTGGAAGATCGTTGGTTTCTTCTCTTTCTTCTCGTCCTCGCCAGAATCGTCGTCGTGTGGTTCATCATCGTGGCGATCTCGATCATCACGATCATCCTTGCGCAAGCGATCTTCCCGCTTGTCGCGCCAATCCTCGCCACGCCCAGAATCATCCGCCGCCATCCGCACACCCAAAGGCGCGGACAGGACTCCTCGCCATCATCGCTAACGTTCTGGTTGTGACGTCAGTTCCTGCGTCTAGTTGCCCGGATTGGCGTTCGGCGGGCCGCCACCGGACTTTTCTCCGTTGGGCGGCATTGGTTCGGTGAATTTCCAGGGCGTGATGGTATCGATCTTTCCGGCCGGTACCTGTTCGGTATCCGGCGACTGAGGATTGGCGGATGTGGTTGTGCCGAAGGTGGCGGGTGGTTTCTCGCTGATGCTCCGCACATAGGCGACGAGTTCCCAGATCGTGCGATCCGGCAGCATCGCCCCGAATGCAGGCATGCCAGCGCCGCGGCCCTGCGCGATGTCGAGATAGATGTTCGCGTCGCTTGAACGATAGAGCCATGCCGCGTCGCTGAGCGCCGGTCCCATGCCGCCGCCCGCATGCGCCATATGGCAGCCGGAGCAGTTGAACGCGTCGAAATCCTTCGCGCCGCGCGCCGCCGCGTCGGGATCGTTGGCCAGTGGGTTCTTCATATCGGGATTAAGTCCGGCGGATGATCCGCCCGGATAGATTCCCGTCACCGGGACGCGCAGCAATTGGCCGGCGGGCACCATGCCGCTGTAGCTGTTCGCCATCCGCGCATTGGCTTTCGGCGCGGCGCCGGGCATGACGATGAATGCCAGTGCCGCCACGACCACAATGACGATAACCGCCCCGATGCCGACGATGGTCCAGCGGAAACTATCCATGGGAGTCTCCTTTCAGCGTCACTATGGGAACGCCATAGCTGCGCAGAATGTTGCTGATCGCGGGTTGTTCATGCGCGATCACCGCATTGAGCTTGTCGCGCAGCGCGTTATCGCCCTTGCGCACGCCCATGGCGATGGCGAACTGGAATTGCAATGGCGCGAAACGCTGCGTTCCGGTCATCGGCGTCACCTGAAGCGCCACGGGCGCGTCTTTCGCGAAATAACCGCCCAATGGCCCCCACACCGCGGCGATATCGACGTCCTTCTTCTCCACCGCCTCGATCAGGCGCGCGGGCGGATTTGCCTTCGCGAAATCGCCATAGATCATGTAGCCGTGGACGTTATCGACGATGCCTTCCTGTCCCAGCGCCATGGTGGGCGGTGTGGGATCGTCACCGATGAGATGCACGCCGATCTTCAGCTTGCGCAGACGCGGATCGGCCAGTGACGCAACAGCTAGATCGTCCTTCTTGCGCGAAACGAACACATAAGTGGACGCATAATAGGGCCGCGTTGTCTCCACTTCGTCCATGCCCGCGGAAACGCCCATCATCACATCGCATTTGTGCGCGTCCAACGTATGCTTGATGAAGCGGTCATTCTGCAGCGCCCAGGTATATTCCACCGTGTCGCCCATATCGCGCGCGACAAGGTCGGCGATCTTGTTTTCGAAACCCTGCCCTGCCTTGTTGGAGAACGGCAGGTTGTTCGGCTCCGAGCAGACGCGCAACACCCCCGCCTGCGCCGCGAATGGCACAAGCGCAAGCATCGCTGCGAAGAGACTAGTGCGGTGCATTGGCAGCTCCGGGAAGCGCGAAGACCATCAACGTCGAACCGCCACTGGTCACGGATGGCAGGTCGCCCACCGCGCCCGTATATCCCAACGCACCGTTGCGCACGCGCGGGTCGATCGCGGCATTGGCGATGGCGCCTGCCCAACCGCCGATGCCGGACAGCATCGCGATGTACTGGCGGCCATCCTTGCCCAGATAGGTGATAGGCTGGCCAATAAAGCCGCTCGGCGAATGGAATTTATAGAGCAGCTTGCCGTTGCGCGCGTCGATTACCTTGAACCAGCGATCCATCGTGCCGTAGACGACGATGTTTCCGCCGGTCGCCATCGCACCCGACCACACCGGGAATTTCTCATGGATCGCCCAGACCTTCTTGCGTTTGGTCAGATCCCAGGCCGCAAGCTCGCCGCGATAGTGGCCCGGTCCCGCATACATATCGACAGTCGCGCCGACATAGGGCGTGCCTGCGATGTAGCCGACCTCCGCGGTCTTGTAGTCCATGCACAGATGCTGGTGCGGAATGTAGAGCAGCTTCGTCGCCGGCGAATACGCGACCGGCTGCCAATCTTTCACGCCGGGCGAAGCGGGGCAGATGCCGGAGATGTTCTTGCCCAGCACCGGCTTCAGCGCGTCATTCATCACCGGACGTCCGGTCTTGACGTCGAAATATTTCATCGACGTCTGCGTGTCGTATTTGTCGGCAGAGTAGATCTGCCCTGTCTGTCGATCGATTACGAACATGAACCCGTCGCGTCCGGGATGGACGAGCACATGCGTCATCTTCCCGTTGATCGGCAGATCGATCAGCAGGTTCTCGTTGATTTCGTCATAATCATACAGATCGTGCGGATTGAGCTGGTCTGCCCACACCACCTGCCCGGTATCCGCATCGCGCGCGAAGATGGCGGTCGTCCATTTGTTGTCGCCCGCGCGCTGATTGGAATTCCACGGGCCGGGATTTCCACTGCCGTAGAAGATAAGCTTCGTCTGCGGATCATAGCTGATCCATCCCCACACCGGCCCGCCGCCAACTTGCCAGCGTCCCGGCGGCCACGTCTTCACGCCCAGGTCTTTGCCCTTCGCGCTGGCGTAGTAGGGATGAAACTTCGGACCGATCAGAACGTCCTTGTCGGGGCCGACGCTGTAGCCGCGCCAGATGATCTTGCCGGTGTTCTCGTCCAGCGCCGTCACCCAGCCGCGGATACCCATTTCGCCGCCGGAATTTCCGACGAACACTTTTCCATCCGCCACCAGCGGCGCCATGGTCAGCGTCTGGCCTTTGGTGATCTCGCCAAGCTTGGCGACCCAGACTTCCTTGCCCGTCTTCGCGTCCACCGCGATGGTGTGGTTGTCCAGCGTGTTGAAGAATATCTTGCCGTTGTCATAAGCCTCGCCACGATTGACGACATCGCAGCACGCCACTCCTTGCGAGGCGGGATCGACGCGCGGGGAGTATTTCCACTTCAGATCGCCGGTCGTGGCGTCGAGCGCGAACAATTCGTTCGGATAGGCGCCGACAATATACATTGTGTCGCCGATCACGATGGGCGCCGCTTCCTGTCCGTGATTGGAGCCGACGGAGAACGTCCAAGCCACGCCGAGCTTGCCGGCATTGCCCGCATTGATCTGATTGAGCGAAGAGAAGCGGGTGTTGGCGAAATTCTTGGCGGGCATGACCCACTGCTTGTCGTCCTGCGTCATGGACTGCAGATCGTCGGCGATGGCTGTAGAGACCCACAGGCCGGTCATCGCAGCGGCGAACATGGCCAAGGCGTGGAAACGAAATTTCATGTCATCACCCGTGAAGAAGGCTTGTGCGCGTCGGAAATCCAGAGCGCGAACAGCCACATCGCAAATCCGAAGAAGACGAGATTGGCGGGCACCCACATCAGAAGCCCCGCGATTTGCTGGTCCTCCAACGGCGTGATGCCGAAGGCCGGTGCATTTTCGCCGGGCATTACGCAGATGGCGCGCGGCGCGAAGAGCATGATGACGCCCGGAAGATCGGTGGCGACCGCCGCTGTCATCACGAACAAAGCGCGCGCGCCGTAAGAGAGCCACTCCTGCTCGCGCACCGACAGCGCCACGGCCCAGAACAGCAGCGCGCCGAACAGGATGCTCACATGCTCAAGGAGGATCGTGGACTCATGCAGCGCCGCCCATTGGAACGCCACAGGCCAATGCCAAAAGAGGAAGATGCCGACGAAGATCGTCCAGGCCGTGACGGGCTGGGTCAGCTTCTGTACCAGCGCGAAGCGCAGCAAGCCGTCGAATACTCCGCTGGCGGTCAGAAGCGGCGCGGCCATCACGATCAGCAGCAAGTGCTGCATCATATGCGCGGAAAATATTTGTGCGGCGATTCCGGAGAGCGGCGGTGCGATGGTGAGAACCACGGTCGCCACGCCGAGAACGAAGAGGATTTTGCGCGTCATGGTGTGCATAACGGCACCACAAGCGAACCGATGGTTTCGAAAACGATCGCGCCCAGGAACCACAGGCTCGACATGATCCCCCAAAGCGCCATGAACCGCGCGCGGCCCTCGCCGACATGCAACGCGTGATGCGCGCCGCCTTCTTTCTCTTCCTGCGTCGCGCGCCAGCTTGCGAAGGACACGATGAGGCCGGCCAGCGCGGCCACGATGGCCACGATATCGAACACGATCAGGGCGGTGTGCAGGGCGCCCGGCATCTGCGTGACGGTCGGATGATCGCTGCCATAGCAGACCTGCGCCGAAACCCAGTATCCCAGCGTGAGCTGCCCGAGCCAGAAGATCGGCGCGGCGCAGCAGCCGAACATCAACGCCCAGAAACTGACCTTGTCGCGATGCGGGGCGGGATGAGTCGTCGCGGCCGTCATGTCCGCAATCCCAGATAAGGCGTGATGTAGAAAGTGAAGAACACCGCGATCCACACCGCATCTACGAAGTGCCAGTAAAGTCCACCGATGTGGATGTGCGCGTAGCGAATGCGGTTGAAATATCCCATCGCCGACCACACGAAGAGCGCCCATAGCATGATCACCCCGACAACGACGTGCGCCATGTGGAAACCGGTCACCACGAAATAGAGGGAGCTGTAGGAAGACGATGCGAGCGCAAAGGGCTTGGCCGCCCATTCAAAATACTGGACGGCAAGAAAGATCATCCCCAGCACGGCCGCTATACCGAGACCCCACACCAGGTGCCGCTTGTCGTTCTTCTCGATATTGAGTTGTGCCCATGCCACCGCGCCGCTCGACAGCAGCAGGATGATGGTGTTCGGCACCGCCAGTTTCAGATCCGGCAAGCCGCCTTCGGGGAAAGTGTTCGGCACATGCGGCTGCACGGCGATGTAGTAATAAGAGAACAGCAGATAGGCGAAGAGCGCCGCCTCGGTGAAGATCACGAAGATCATCGCCCACCAGCCGGTAGCGCGCGTGTCGATCGCGCCGACGGGCAACGCGGTTTCGATAGGCAGACGGTCAGCCATTGATTGCGGGCTCCCGTGTTTCGCCCAGCACCCGCTCTGGCCACAGCCAGACGATGATGTCGATGCCCACAGCCAACGCGCCAAGCATGGCCAGCCACCACGCGTGGAACGCCAGTCCGGCGAAGAACGCGGTCGCGGCCACCGCCAGGATCACGGGCGTGTAGGAGTCGCGCGGCATGCGCAGGATGATGTCCGGCGTCGCGTCCAGCGATGATGTGCCGATGGCCTCGCGGCCATGATCGAGCACCGGACCGGCATCGACATGGCTACTTTCGCCTTCATGCTGTTGCAGCCTGTCTTCCCACAGCGGATGACGGCTCGCCACCGTAGGGATGACGACGAAGTTATAGGGCGGCGGCGGTGACGTGGTCGCCCATTCCAGTGTCGGCGCATCCCACGGATTGTCACCGGCCACGACCCCATTGCGATAACTCTTCCACACATTGATGAGGAACAGCAGCACGCCAACGGCGAAGACATACGAGCCGATGGTGGTGATGAGGTTCAACCAGTCCCAGCCCATGCCGTCCGCGTAGGTGTAGACACGGCGCGGCATGCCCAGTAGCCCGGAGATGTGCATCGGGAAAAAGCCGATGTTGAAGCCGATGAACATTGTCCAGAAATTCCAGCGGCCGAGGCGCTCGTCCATCATTCGGCCGGTGAATTTCGGAAACCAGAAATAGGTTGCGCCGACCACGGGGAAGACGTTGATCCCGATCAGCACATAATGCAGATGCGCGACGACGAAATAGGTATCGGTCAACTGCCAGTCCACCGGTACCGATCCGGTCATGAAGCCGGACACGCCGCCGATCACGAACAGCACGATGAAGCTGGCGAAGAACATGAAGGCGGTGGTGAAAACCGGCTTTCCCGTCCAGATCGTCGCGATCCACGCGAAAACGCCCACCGCGCTCGGCACCGCGATGATGATGGAGGCGGCACTGAAGAAAGACAGCGAAACACTCGGCAGGCCGGTCGCGAACATGTGGTGCACCCACACGCCGAAGCCCAGCACCATCGTCGCAACCGTCGCCAGCGCGACAACGGTGTAACCGACGAGCGGACGGCGCGTGAAGACGGGCAAACCGTCCGACACCATGCCCATCGCGGGCAGCACGATGGCGTAAACCCAGGGATGGCCGAACATCCAGAACAGGTGCTGCCAGAGCAATGCGGAGCCCCCAGTCGGCACGTCGAAGAAATGCGTGCCCACATTGCGGTCCATCCACAGCAGGAAGAACGCAAGGCTCACCGCCGGAATAGCGAAGATGTTCGCGGCGCTTGCCGTCAGCGTTCCCCAGATCAGGATCGGCACGCGGTTGATAGACATGCCCGGCGCGCGCATGCGCAGGAACGTCACCACGAAATTGATAGAGCCGACCGTGGTGGAGATGCCCAGCAGGATCATGCCCAGCGCATAGAAATCGATATTCGGTCCGGCGTTGTAAGCGCGTGCCGCCAGCGGCACATAATTGAACCAGCCGTCATTCGGTCCAAACCCGAACGCGAAAGCGGCATAGAGGAAAATCCCCGCGCACAGATAGATCCAATAGGACAGCGCATTCAGCCGCGGCAGCGCCATGTCGCGTGCGCCCAGCAGCAGCGGCCACAGATAATTCGAGAAGCCCGACAGTACCGGCCCCGCATAGAGGAAGATCATGGTCATGCCATGCGTGGAGAACAGCTGGTCATACTGTTCCGGTGTCAGCGCGTGGCGGCCCGGCCATGCGAGTTGCCAGCGCATCACCGCCGCTTCCAACCCGCCCGCAATGAGGAAAGCGAAGGCGGTGATGATATAGCGGATTCCGATTTCCTTGTGGTCCACCGTGGACAGGAAGCCGGCGATGCCGGGCTCGGTCTCCCACAGTCGCTTCAGCTTTTCGGCCAGAGCTTCGTTCCGCTCGGTGGAAACGGTGGGGACCCGCTCATAGTCGGTAATGCTCATCCCGCACCCTCAGTTCAGCGTTTTGAGATAAGAGACGATGCTGGCGCGCTCGCGATCGGAGAGCTCGGGCCTCTGCATCAGGTTCCCCGGCTTGATGCCTTGCGGATCGGCGATCCAGCGATCGAGATCAGCAGGGGAGTTGGCCATCACACCGGCAGCAAGGGTGTGCCGCTGCATAAGATGGCTGAGATCGGGCCCGAGCGAGCCGCCAGCATCGGTACCGCGCACGGTATGACAACTTCCGCAATGGTTGGTGAAGTTCGCGAGGCCTGCCCACTGTCCGCCATCCAAAGGCCGCGCGGGCGATTGCAATTGGTGCGCGCGCCACGCCGCGAAGTTCTGCGGCGTTTGCGCGATGAGCAGCAGGCCCATCTTCGCATGCTGCAAGCCGCAATACTCCGTGCACTGGCCACGATAGATGCCCGGCGTATGCGCTTCCAGCCACGTCTCGTTCGTCTGGCCGGGGATGGTGTCCGTCTTGCCGCCCAATTGCGGAATCCAGAACGAATGAATCACATCCGCACCGACGAGCTTGAACAGAACCGGTTTCCCGACCGGAATGTGGATTTCGTTCGCGGTGGTGAAAATCTGCGAAGGATCGTCGCTTAGATATCGAACCTGCCACCACCATTGATGGCCGGTGACCTCAATTGTGAGCGCTGGTTTTGCGGACGGCGATGTCACCTTCGCCAGAACCGCCATCGTCCATACCACAGTGAACAGCAACACTAGCGACGAGATGCCGACACCTATCCAGATCCAGCTCAGGCCGTTGGTCTCTTCATCGACGGCGATTTTGCTTCCGGCCGGCTGCGCTGTGATGCCCGGCCTGCGCCATATCGCGCCCGCAACAAGCAGCGAAATGATTAGGATCACCGCGATGGAGATGATGGTGACGCCCCAGGTAAGAGGCACAACCGAGTCGGCCTTATCGCCCGAGCCGGTGAGATAGTTGAGCGGCGCGGATGCCTGCGCGCTCGCGGCATGCAGAATTGTTGCAATGCAAAACAGGAAAGAGATGCGTTTGGAGAACCGCACGAGACCCCATCTCCGGGCGCCGTGGAACTCGGCTCCCAAGTCTCAATGAAAGAGAACGGCAATTGCTCCAAAGAAAAACCTGCGCGAGCCGCTTTGTCGCAGCTTCACGCAGGAATTGTACGCCAACGATCCGAATTTATTTCTTCAGACCATCATAGATCTTCTGCGCCATGTTCAGATGATCCTGAACCTTCGGCGCAGTGTCGGCCGCGAACACCTTGACGTCCTTGTTGTCGCCATCCTTCGCGTAGCCTTTCATGAGGATCAGCGCTTCCTTGTGCGCATCAACCTGCTGGCTCATGTAGCGCGCATCGAATTCACTCGCCTTCGCACCCCGCAGATTGTCGATGAGGCCCTGACGGCGGTCGTCCAGATGCGCGGGCGCTGCAGGCTGATGCTTCATGCCGGCGAGGATGGATTTCAGCTTGTCCGTCGTTTCCGTGTGCGCCTGCACCATTTTTTCGGCAAACGCCTTCACATCGGGATTGCTGGAACGCTGAGACGCGATCTTTCCGGCCTCGACCTCGTACATGTCGCTGATAGCAGCGCCGGTGACAAACCCCTGCAGGCTGCTAGTGGTTTCGGCGGAAACCGTACCGACGGCGTGACTGGTGGTATCTTCCACCGTGCTCATCGTCTCATTGTTGGTTCCGGGCGCCGGGCTCTTGTGACCGGGCTGATCCGGCGGCGCGGCAAATGCCGCAGCGGTCAGGGAAAGTACGGCAGCAGACAAAAGCAAAATCTTCTTCATGACGATCTCCGCGTTCACCCTGCCGTAACGCGGCGGCCATGTGCCAGTTCCGGATAGTCCTCAAAGCAAATGTTCCAATCGGATCGGAATATCGCGCACGCGAACGCCCGTTGCATGGAACACCGCATTCGCAACCGCAGCATTCATGCCGACATTACCGAGTTCACCGACACCTTTGATACCAAGAGGATTCACCACCACATCCTTCTCCGGCACGAAGATGACATCGATCTGCTGGATGTCGGCATGGACGGGAATCATATACTCGGCCAGGTCCTTGTTGGTGTAGCGGGCGACACGCTTATCGATCTCGGTCTGCTCAAATAGCGCAGCGGAAATTCCCCAGATCATGCCGCCCATCAACTGGCTCTGCGCCGTCTTGGGGTTGACGATCTGACCGGCCGCAAACGCACCCACCGCGCGCGGCACGCGGATTTCGCGCGTGCGTTTATGGACACGAACTTCCACGAACTGCGCGCCGAAGGCCGCGCGCACACTGTCCTTGCCCGTAAATCCGCCGACAAAGCTGGGTTGCCCTTTGTAGAGTTTCTCTGCTGCGCCCTCGGGCGAGCCTTGGGGCGTGTTGTCGGCATAGGCTTCGATCACGCCGTTCGCGCCTTGAAGCTTTTTGGAAAGAACATCTTCGCAAGCTTTCGCCACCACATTTCCCACGCTGGCGGTGGAATTCGATCCTCCGGCCACCGGCGCCGGCGGCAGATCGGAGTCGCCGACCTCCACACGCACCTGCTCCGGGGAGATGCCAAGCTTATCGGCGGCGATGATGGCGCAAACCGTGTAGATGCCCTGCCCGATCTCATGCGTTGCCACCTGCACTTTGGCATTGCCCTCGGGATAGAGCGTCACGCGCGCCGTTGCGACGGAAATCACGGAGGGATAAACGGTGGTGGCCGTTCCCCAACCCACCAGCCAGTCGCCGTCGCTCATGCTCATCGGCCTAGGATCGCGCTTTTCCCATCCGAACGCACGGGACGCAGCATCGAAGCACTCCACCAGAGAGCGGCTGGAATAAGGCAGCTGCTTGATCGGTTCTTTCTTGGTGTCGTTGATCTTGCGCAACTCGACCGGATCCATTTGGAGCGCGTACGACAATTCGTCCATCGCGCATTCCAGCGCAAAGACATAGGGCGTCTCCGGCGGCGAACGCATGAAGCCGGGCGTGTTACGGTCCGCGTGCACGATGGACACCTTCGACCAAACATTCGGGCAAGCATAGAGCCGGGTGGAAGCATCGGTGCCCGAGACCATGTAATTGTCAGGTCGGCTCGTAACTTCCCAACCTTCATGGCTGAGCGAAAGAAGCTTTCCATCTTTGTCTGCGGCCAGCTTGATATGATGGCGCGTCTCGGCGCGGTAGGTGGCGATGGTGAATCCCTGATCGCGCGTCGTCATCAGTTTCACGGGCCGGCGGACATGCTTCGCCGCCAGCGCCATTACGGCCGTGCGCTGGGTCAGCGATCCTCGCGACCCGAACGCTCCGCCAACGAATGGCGAGATCACATGGACGTTCTCCGGCTTGATACCGAGCTGCTGTGCCAGCCCGTTCTTGAAGCCGTACATATTCTGACTGGATTCCCAGACCGTCAGCTTGTCGCCTTTCCAGGCCGCGGCGCTGGCGAAAAGCTCGATGGGATTGTGATGCTCTGTAGCGGTCGAATAGTGCTGGTCGATTTTCACCGGCGCGGATTCAAAGGCGCCGGCCGCATCGCCCACCTGAGGATCTTCGTGCTTTTTGGAGGCCGCCGCCCCGGCCACGATTTCTGCGCCCGCACTGTCGAATGTGGCGGCGGAAGCGTCTTCTGCGTAAGACACATTCAGTCGATGCGCTGCCTCGCGCGCCGCTTCAAACGTGTCGGCCACGGCGATGGCCACAATCTGACCGTCGTGCTGAATCTTGTCGGAGCCAAGCGGCGCGATGGATGTGCCCATATAGCCGCCGCCATCGAATGTCTTTCCCGGCTCGATCTTGCCGATGTTCTGATAGGTGAAGATGTCGATCACGCCCGGGACGGCGCGCGCCTCTTTCATGTCGAAGCCCGTGATTCGGCCTCTGGCGATGGACGAAGTGACAAGCACGGCGTAAGCGGCCTTGTCGAGCGCGACATCCGATCCGTAATGCGCCTGCCCGGTGACTTTCGCCGGTCCGTCCAGCCGCGATTGCGCAACGCCGATGGCTGTCATGATCAGCCCTCCGCCACTTGCAGCAGCGCGCGCACTAGGGTGCGCTTGCCCAATTCGATCTTGTATTGGTTTTCGCCATGCGGGGCGGCATCCGCGAAAGCGGCGTCCGCCGCGGCACGGGCATTTTCTTCGGTCAATGGCTTTTCCTTTAGCGCAGCTTCCGCGTCACGCGAGCGCCATGGCTTCGTGGCAACGCCGCCCAATGCGATGCGCGCGTCATTCACGCGACTTGCATCCATATCGAGCGCCACCGCCGCGCTTGCCAGCGCAAATTCGTAAGATTCCCGATCGCGCACTTTCAGATAGAGGGAGCGCTTGGCGACAGGCGATGCAGGAACGAAGAAGCCTGTGATCAGCTCCCCCGGTTGCAGTTTTGTTTCGATGTCAGGCCTATTTCCCGGCGCTACATGCAATTCCTCGAACCGCATCCGCCGGGCGCTATTGCCCCCGACGATCTCAACGTCCGCGTCCAGTGCCACCAGCGCCTGCGCGAAATCGCCGGCATAGGTGGCGATGCAGTTGCCGCTTGTGCCCAACACCGCGTGCTTGCGATTGTTGCCTTCGAGCGCCGCGCAACCAGAACCGGGATTGCGCTTGTTGCACGCTTTCCAGCTCACATCGCGAAAATAGGAGCAGCGCGTCCGCTGAAGCACATTGCCGCCCAGCGTCGCCATGTTGCGGATTTGTGCGCTCGCCGCCAACATCAGCGATTGCGCGATCACTGGATAGTCGCGCTTCACATCCGGATTGTCCGCCACATCCGCCATGTGTGCGAACGCGCCGAGATGCAAGCCACGCGCATCCGCGTGCACATCGCCAAACTCGGCGGACAGATCGTTGACGTCCACCACTTCCTCTGGACGCATCACGTCCAGCTTCATCAGGTCCAGCAAGGTGGTCCCGCCCGCCAGGAATTGCGCCTGTGCGGCGTGATGTGCCTGCATCGCGGAAGCGGCGTCCGTCGCGCGGACATACGCGAAAGCGCGCATCAGCCTTTCTCCATCTTCGACTTCGCCTGTTTCACGGCGGCAAGAATGTTGGGATAAGCGGCGCAGCGGCACAGATTGCCGCTCATATATTCGCGGATCTCGGCATCGCTTCCGGCATGGCCTTCGCGCACGCAGGCGACGGCCGACATGATCTGCCCCGGCGTGCAATAACCGCACTGGAAAGCATCGTGATCGATGAATGCCTGTTGCATGGGATGCAGCAATCCATCCGGCTTCGCCAATCCTTCGATTGTGGTCACCGGTTCGCGCACCGATACGGCGAGCGTGAGGCAAGACAGGACCCGCTTGCCGCCCACATGCACGGTGCAAGCGCCGCACTGGCCGTGGTCGCAGCCCTTCTTGGAGCCGGTAAGATTGAGATGCTCACGCAACAGATCGAGCAAGGTCGTGCGCGGATCGACGACGAGACTTTCGGTGCGGCCATTGATTTCCACCCGCAGACCGACATGGCTTCTCTTCTTGGGCAACGCCGGTATCGTCTTCGCATCTGCTCGCGCCACCGTCAGGGCGGATCCGGCAGCGGCTGTTCCCAAGATTTCGCGTCTCGTCATCGTTACCGTCGCCATGGGCCAACCCCGGAGGAATCCTTTTGGAGAAACTCTTCAGCGAGAGATTGGTTCTCTGCGCTCAATTCCGCTTGGCGAGTTCCCTGCGCAGCGACTCGGCATCGCTCTTGGAGACCGGTTCCGCCCGGTTTCCCCATGCGTTGCGGATATAGGTCGCAACATCCGCGAGATCCCGGTCGTTCAGCACCGGAAATGCCGGCATGGAATAGCCGCCGGTGGTCTTGCTCCCCGTTGCCGAAGCGCCTTGCAGGAGGATCCGCAGGACCGTGTCCGGATTACGCGACTGCACCAGCGTGTTGGACGCGAGGGACGGATAGTCGCGCGTGTGGGTGCTGTTGTGACAGGCAGAGCAACGCGCAACGAATATCGCCTGCCCGTTCTGCATCTGCTTGGGATCGGGAGCCTTCGGCGCGTGAGGCGGCGATGGCGGCAACGCGTTCAGATAAGTGGCGATCGCCATCAGATCGGAGTCTGTCATCTGGCTCATTGATTCTTCGATGACCTGTTGCATCGAACCGGCGGTCCAAGCGTGCCTGTTGCGTCCTGTCTTCAGGAACTGAACGATCTCTTGCCTAGTCCAGTTGCCCAAACCGTCCCGCTTGGCGGGCGTGATGTTCGGGGCAAACCATCCGTCCACGAGATTGCCCTGCATGGTGTCGCCGGCTTCATCGGCGAAAAGGAGGTTCTTGGGTGAATGGCAGGCACCGCAATGGCCCACACCCGTCACGATCTGCGCGCCGCGATTCCAGGCTGCAGACTTCGATGAGTCTGGCTTGACCGGTGTTTTGTCCAGGAACAACGCATTCCAGGCAATCATGCCGGCGCGGATGTTCGCCGGAAAGACAAGCCGATTGTGCGGCGGCCGGTATGACACCGGCTTCAACGTCTGCAGATAGGCGAAGATCGCATCCGCGTCGCGGCGGGAGAGCTTGGTGAAGTATGCATAAGGAAACGCCGGATAAAGATGCCGTCCGTCCGCCGCGATGCCCTCATGCATCGCGCGATAGAACTGATCGGCAGTCCATTTGCCGATGCCGGTCTTCTTGTCTGGCGTGATATTCGACGAATAGACCGTCCCCGGCGCGGCATGCAGCGGATACCCGCCCGCGAATTGAGCGCTGCCGGCTTCCGTTCGCGTGTGGCACACCACGCAATCGCCCATCGTCGCCAGATAACGTCCGCGCGCGACCTGCGCCGTATCTGCCGCATGCACGACGCTGCAGCAGAGGACGGAGACTATTGCGATGAAAATGCTGCGAAGCATGAAGAGCCGCCGAGCCATGCAGAACAATGGCTGCTCGCAACGATTGTTCCGGGTACCTATTTCCCGTTCGCGCTCGCACCGATCTCCTTGGCGACCTTTTCTTCTTTCAGGCCGCTCACGGGATGCCCATAGCCGGAACTGCTGCCGGTCAGTCCGATATCGAAGATGATCGCATCATTGTTGTCGGCGGTGATGCCGGCAGGCACTTTGTCCAGCCCGAGTGCCTTGCGCACACGCCACGCAATGTTGTGGTCGCCGGGTGAGGTGTCGCCGGAGACACCCAGCGCACCGACGATTGTTGCGCCGTCGTAAAGCGCAAGCCCGCCGCCAAACACGACGACGCCACTCGCTTTCTTGCCCACCATCGGGTCTTTGGCCGTCCCATAGGCATTCGAGTCGCCGCCATACATGGTGGCAGTGTCTACCGGATTGGTTTGGAGAATGCCGTAGAGAAATCCGCCAGGCTGTGAACCGGTATAAAGATTGGCCGTGGAGAACGCGAAGGCCGGCAAGCTGAGCGCGTTCGCCGTGTTCGCCTTCTCGATCGCAATGGCGCGGCTGCCGGGCCATTGATCACCCAATTCCGCGCCGCTGTAGCAGACTGCGCGAACGACGCTCATCCGATCCACAATCGCGGCCCACATATGATTGTCGAGGCCGCCATTGCTCGGGCCGCCGGCGGGTTTCACGCTCGCTTTCAGGGCGCGCAGCAGGGTTTCATGATCAGGAAGCATGGCGGAACTTTCTCTGGAGATCGGTTGAGGCCTTGGGGAAAGCCGGTTCACGGCCGTGTTGATCTCTTCAACCGGCGCCGTCGCTTGTTCCAACTTCGTCTCGCTGGATTGTGTCATGGCGTTTTGCGCTCTGTTTTGAGGAATAAAGCCCGACTTCGCGAAGCGTTCCGGCAAAGTGCCGAGCCGAAACGTCACGCCTTCTTGCCGGGATAATTCTTGGAGGAGAGCAGATTCGCCAGATGCAAGGCATTGCGTACCATCATCTGCGTGGCGTTCACCGTCGCCTTGAATGGCTTCTTGAGGTCTTTGTAATCGATATCGCCCATCGCCTCGCCGACCCAATAGGTCATGCCGTTGGCGGGAATGGTGAACCCCACATCGTTCAGAGCCTGGAACATCTCGGCGGAACAGTGATGCGCGCCGTCCTCGTTGCCGACGATCGCAGCGCAGGCGACGATACCATAACTGGGCATCCGATCCTGTTTGTCCTTCTCATCCAGAAACGCATCCATGCGCTCGATGATGCGCTTGCAGATGGAGGACGGCTGGCCCATCCAGATCGGCGTGCCAAAAATGAAGATATCCGCGTCCAGAAGCTTTTTGCGCAACTTCGGCCAATCGTCGCCCTCGCCTTCGTCGGATTTCACGCCCGGCTTGATATCGTAGTCGGCCATGCGAAGGATTTCGCCCGTCACGCCTCTCCTCTTTAGCTCCGCCATCGCTTCGCCGAGAAGCTTGTCGGTCGAACTCGCCTTGGCGCCTGATTTGAGGGTGCAGTTAAAGGCAATCGCTTTCAGCGCCATGTCGCGTTCCGTCTTGAGATTTGAAGTTTGACGTTCACGGCTGGCCTCCACCGCCGGCCGCGCCGTAGATATGACCCGTCGTATAGCTGGCGTCGCTCGCCGCGAGTTGGACATAGATCGAGGCAAGCTCCGCCGGCTGCCCTGGGCGCCCCATCGGCGATTGCGATCCGAATTTTTCCAGTTTCTCCATCGTCGCGCCGCCGGATACCTGTAACGGCGTCCAGATCGGGCCCGGCGCAACGCCGTTCACGCGGATACCCTTTGGCGCGAGCTGCTTCGCCAGCGACTTCACGTAGTTCATGGTCGCGGCTTTCGTCTGTGCGTAATCGTACAGGTCCGGCGACGGATCGTAGGCTTGCTCCGACGCCGTGCCGATGATGAGGGCGCCCGGCTTCAAATGCGGCAGTGCCGCCTTGATGATCCAGAACGGCGCATAGATGTTCGTCTTCATCGTCGCATCGAAATCCTCGCTGGAGATGTCGAGGATGGATTCCTTCGTTTGTTGGCGCGCCGCATTGCTGACGATGATGTCCAATCCCCCCAGCGCATCCACCGCTTTCGCCACCAGATCCTTGCAGAAGGTCTCGCTTCGCAAATCGCCCGGGATCGCAACGCCTTTGCGGCCCGCATCTTCGATCAGACGGATGACCTGCCGCGCATCTTTCTCCTCATCGGGATGATAATTGATGACGACATCGGCGCCCTCGCGCGCATAAGCAATCGCCGCCGCGCGTCCCATCCCGGAGTCGCCGCCGGTGATCAGCGCCTTGCGGCCTTCAAGACGGCCGGAACCTTTGTAGCTTCTCTCGCCATGATCCGGCGGCGGGTCCATCTCGCACGCCAGACCGGGCCACTCCTGCTTCTGCTTCTTGAAGGGCGGCTTGGGATATTTGTCGGTTGGGTTCGCGGTCATGCCCCGCTCCATGTTGGTTGCCTTAGCAACGTTCGCGGCTGGCGGTTGTTGCGGGAACGGCGCGGCTTATCGCGCTTTCTTATAAGAAGCCGCGCTTTCGCGGTTCCATTCCAAAGGGAACAATCATGGCGAAAACGGTCGGCGACTTTCTGTTTGAGCGTTTGAAGACATGGGGCGTGAAGCGCGTCTTCGGTTATCCGGGCGACGGCATCAACGGCATCGTCACCGCGCTCGGCCGCGTCGATCCCGCCGATCTCGAATTCGTGCAGGTGCGCCACGAAGAAGAAGCCGCGTTCATGGCGAGCGGACATGCCAAGCTCACCGGCGACGTCGGCGTATGCCTTGCCACCTCCGGCCCCGGCGCGATCCATTTGCTCAATGGCCTTTACGACGCCAAGCTTGATCGCAAGCCGGTCGTCGCCATTGTCGGCCAACAAGCGCGCGCATCGCTCGGCGGGCATTTCCAGCAGGAAGTCGATCTGCTCTCGCTCTTCAAGGATGTCGCCAGCGACTATGTGCAGGTCTGTACGACTCCAGAGCAGGCGCGACACCTGATCGACCGCGCCATGCGTATCGCCAAATCGCAGCGCACCGTCACCGCGATCATCTTTCCCAACGATGTGCAGGAAGCGAACGCCGTCGAGCCGGGCCATGCGCATGGCACCATCCACACCGGTGCAGACTTTTCGCAGCCGCGCGTCGTTCCGGCCGATGCCGATCTTGCCCGCGCAGCGGAGATTTTGAATACCGGCAAGCGTGTCGCCATGCTTGTGGGCTCGGGCGCATGGAATGCCGAAAGCGAAGTCGTTGCCATCGCCGAAAAGCTGCAGGCCGGTTTTGCCAAGGCCCTGCTCGGCAAAGCCGTGCTGCCCGACGACCTGCCCTATTCCACCGGTCAGATCGGCCTGCTCGGCACTACGGCATCGTGGAAACTGATGAAGGACTGCGACACCTTCCTGATGATCGGTTCGACTTTCCCTTATTCGGAATACCTGCCGAAAGAAGGCCAGGCGAAGGCCGTACAGGTCGATATCGATCCGACCATGCTGTCTCTGCGCTATCCCATGGATGTTGCTCTCGTCGGGGACGCCGCAGAAACGCTGCGCGCGCTCCTGCCGCTGCTCGAGCAGAAACAGGACACAACCTGGCGCGAGACAGTGGAAAAGAACGTGCAACAGATGTGGGAGGAGGAAGAGGCGAAGGCCAACCTCTCCGCCAATCCGCTCAATCCGGAATTGCTGTTCTGGGAATTCTCCAAACAGATTCCTGACAACGCCGTGATCGCGGCGGATACCGGCATGTCCACCACCTTCTTCGCCCGCGCGGTGAAGATGCGCCGGGGCATGAAGACGGCGATCAGCGGCACGCTGGCCACGATGGGCCCGGCAGTCTCTTACGCCCTCGCCGCCAAATTCGCGTTCCCCGATCGCCCCGCGTTTGCCTTCGTCGGTGACGGCGCGATGCAGATGCTCGGCTCGAACGGCCTCGTCACCGCCGCCAAATACTACAAGCGATGGAGCGATCCGCGCCTCATTATCGTGGTGCTCAACAATGGCGATCTCAACATGGTAAGTTGGGAATTGCGCGCGCTGGGCGGTGCGCCGAAAGTCGCCGCAACGCAAGACTTGCCCGATCTGGATTATGCCGCACAGGCGGAGATATTGGGCCTGCGCGGCTTGACGATGGCAAGGCCACAGGACGTTTCGCGCGTGTGGGCCGATGCCTTGTCGTCGGATCGTCCGGTCGTGATCAACGCCAAGGTCGATCCCAATGTTGTGGCGCTGCCGCCGCATGCGACCTTCGAGCAAACCAAAAACTTCTTCATGGCGCTGGCGAAAGGCGACAGCGACCGCGGCGCCATCCTCACGCAATTGTCGAAGCAATGGGCGGCGTGACCGTGCGTGAACCGGCCATAAATCGCGGCGTGACGGCGATAAAGTCGCGCCGCCAGCAGGAAGACAGTGAATGGCAGGGGTCGGTCCGCAAAACGCGAGACCTGGCTACCGGCGAATGTCCGTGCATTCCCGTTCGAACCCCGAGAGGATGGAAGCAGGCCCAAGCCAAGGCGACGGCTTCCCCGTGCAGCTGGACAGCGGGCAGCACCACTTCGGAGATTCCTGGAAGAACACCAAACTTTTGAAGTTATTGGTCGGAGCGGCGGGATTTGAACCCACGACCCCCAGTCCCCCAGACTGGTGCGCTAACCAGGCTGCGCCACGCTCCGATGCCAATGAAAGGCGAACCACCGTTCGCCGGGGGTCGCGATATATAGAGGCCGCACTCGGGCACGGCAACGCGTCCAGCCGGCTTTTTCACGTCCGGCGGAGCGCCCGAATAGGTCAGATATATTGTCCTATATTTCAGGATTAATTACTTGACGACCGTGACGGTAGGGGTGTACAAAACTTCCAATTCTCGAACTGCGCCCGAACCTGGCCGCCGCTGAAAAGTGGCGGCTTTTCTGCATTTGGACCATGCGGAAAATTCGCATGCGGACCCACAGAGTCGCGGAGAAAAATATGTCGGCGCGCTGCGGGCGCTAAAAATCAACCGAAACGCGCTGGCCTCAGGCCTCGGAGAAGAACTCCGCGGCTCCGCGTGAATCTTTTTTTGAAAGAAACTCAGATGATGAAGCTTTAGCGCCGCCCTCGCCCTGATCGACCGCGACGCAAAAAGCGGAGGGAACCGAAAACAACAGGGACCACCCCTCCCCCAGACTCGCGATTCAAATGCGCCCGCACACGCACAACCCCAACATCTGGTGAATTGCGCTTTTTCGCGCAGCAAAAATCGAGGATCAATCAAAAGGCAATTGTTGTTTGGAATCAAAGCCAAACGATCTGTCGGCGAAAATTCGCGAGGAAATTCAAAGCGAGGCTTTGGACGATCAGGTCAGCGCAACACGCGCCGCACGCAAGCGGCCTTTGAGCTGCAGCAATTCGGCCAGAAGAATCTCCAGCTGCGTGCGCTGTTCTTCGTCGAGCTGCGGCCGCATCGCTTCCATCGGCATCGGCTCGACCTCTTCGGCATGGGCGCGCGCGAGGTCCGCCATGATGGCGCGGGCATGCGTCGCCTCTTCCGTCCAGACTTCGGACGCATCGTCCGGAAGCTTGCGCGCGGCAACGCCCGCGAACACCGCATCGCCGCGGCCGATCTCGGCCACATGGCGAAGCCCGCGCTCGCGCAGCACCTTCTGCACACCCTTGATGGTGAAGCCTTCGGCGTAAAGCAGCGCGCGGATGCCACGCAGCAGATCGACGTCTTCCGGGCGATAGTAACGGCGCCCGCCGGCGCGCTTGATCGGCTTCACCTGCGCAAAGCGTGTTTCCCAGAAGCGCAACACATGCTGCGGCACATCGAGATCGAAGGCGACTTCGCTGATGGTGCGAAACGCTTCCGCCGACTTGCCCCCCGACGCAGGAAGTCCTGCCGGGATGGCACTCATGTTTCAGCCTCGAACACCGGCGTCTGGCCGTTGATGATCGCCTTCAACACATGGCTGGGACGGAAAACGAGAACACGCCGCGGCGCAATCGGCACTTCGTCGCCGGTCTTGGGATTGCGGCCCATGCGCTGCGATTTCTGGCGCACCGCGAATGTGCCGAAGGAAGACAGTTTCACCGTCTCGCCTTTGGCAAGCGCGACGCAGACTTCTTCGAGCATGTCCTCGACCATCTGCGCGGACTCGTTGCGCGACAAGCCGACGGCCTGAAACACGGCCTCGGTAAGATCTGCACGGGTAAGCGTATTGGTCGTCATGACGGCCCCGACTCTGTCATTGCCTGGTCACAAGCTAGGAGGAGGCGGATTAGCCGTCAACATCAAAGGGATAGACGGGTTCCTTCAGGTTCCGTCCTACCAGCGGACGAGACCGGCGCCCCAGGTTAGGCCGCCGCCCATGGCTTCCATGAGCACCAGGTCGCCGCGCTTGATCCGGCCGTCCGACACGGCCACGGCCAGGGCCAGCGGCACGGAGGCGGCGGAGGTGTTGCCATGCTCGGCAATGGTGGAAATGAAGCGGTCACCCGGCAGGTGCAGCCGGCGGGCGGTCCCATCGAGGATTCGCTGATTCGCCTGATGCGGCACGAACCAGTCGATCTCGGCCACGTTCACACCCGCCTCTGCGGCGGACGCGGTGATCGAATCGGCGATGTTGATGACGGCGTGCTTGAAGACTTCCTTGCCCTGCATCCGAAGATGCCCGGTGGTGCCGGTCGTCGACGGCCCGCCATCGACATAAAGAAGGTCGTGCAGCCGTCCATCGGAATAGAGCTTGGTGTTAAGGACGCCACGATCCACCGGCGTGCCCTTGCCCTCGCCCGCGCGCAGAACGATTGCGCCGGCGCCATCGCCGAACAGCACGCAAGTCGTCCGGTCGTTCCAGTCCATGAGACGCGACATCGTTTCCGCGCCGATCAGCAGAACCGTCTTCGCCTGCCCGCAACGGATGAAGTTGTCGGCAACGGAAAGCCCGTAGATGAAGCCGGAGCAAACGGCTTGCACATCGAACGCCGCGCCGCGCGTCATGCCGAGCCGCGCCTGAATCTTGGTGGCGACGGACGGAAATGTCTCGTCGGGCGTCGTGGTCGCAACGATGATGAGATCGATCTCGTCCACGCCGACTTTCGCGTCAGCCAATGCGGCTTGCGCCGCATGGAACGCGAGATCGGATGTCGTCTCGCCTTTCTCCGCGATATGGCGGCGTTCGATGCCGGTGCGCGAGCGAATCCATTCGTCGCTGGTATCGACCATCTTCGCGAGTTGGGAATTGCTGAGAACCTTGGCCGGGAGGAACGCACCGCAGCCGATGATCTGGGACCGGACTACGCTCACGAGGCTCCCACTCCGGATGCGACAGCGGGCGCTGGCGCGATCAAACGCGCGCGGTCGGCCACGATCTTCGCCATCACGTCGGCTTTCACCATGTCGATCGCCATGTCCAACGCGCTGGCGAAACCCAGAGCGTCCGTTCCGCCATGGCTTTTCACCACAACGCCGTTGAGGCCCAGAAAGATGCCACCATTCGAGGCGCGCGGATCGAGCTTGCGGCGCAAGGCGTTCAGCGCACCGGACGCAAACAATGCCCCCACCTTGCCGGACAGCGACCGTGTCAGCGAATTGCGCAGGAAGGAGATAACCAGTTTTGCGGCGCCCTCGGCCGTCTTCAGCGCGACGTTTCCGGTGAACCCGTCGGTGACGACGACATCGACCGTGCCTGCGGAAATATCGTCGCCTTCGACGAAACCGTGGAATTCGATCGGCAGGCCGGCGGTGCGCAGGATCTGCGCCGCTTCGCGGACGTCTTCGTGACCCTTCTGATCTTCCTCGCCCACATTAAGGATACCGAGCGTGGGCTTTTCGAGACCGAGAACCGCGCGCGCGAACGCCTGCCCCATGACGGCGAAATCGACGAGTTGCTCAGCATCGGCGGAAATATTCGCGCCGACATCAAGTACCACGCTCTGCCCGCGCATCGTCGGCCACAGCGCGGCGATGGCGGGGCGGTCGATGCTGTCGAGGGTGCGAAGCTGCAGCAACGACATCGCCATCAGCGCGCCGGTGTTGCCGGCGGAGATCGCGACGTCGGCCTCTTTCTTCGCGACGGATTCGATGGCGCGCCACATGGAGGTGTTGCGGCCGCGGCGCACGATCTGGCTGGGCTTGTCTTCCATCTTCACGCGCTCGGGCGCGTGACGGATCTCGACTTTCTCGCCGAACTTCGCGCGCTTGGCGAGGAGCGGCTTCAACTCCGCCTCGTCGCCATGCAGAAGGAATTTCACGCCAGGATGACGAACGATCGCGCGGCCGACCGCGGCCACGACGACGGATGGGCCGGCATCGCCGCCCATTGCATCGATGGAAACCGTGAGAGTTTGAGCCGTCATCACCTTGTCACTGCGTGGATTGTATGCCGCGCCGGGCAATCACGCACGAAGGTCAGCTCTTGGCCTGCACGACCTCGCGCTCGCGGTAATGACCGCAGGAGCCGCACACGTGGTGAGGGCGGCGCTGCTCGCCGCAGTTCGGGCATTCGTTATGGCTCGTCGCGCCCAGCTTGTGGTGCGACCGGCGCATATTC
>DATCRK010000031.1:0-73184 GCA_036569005.1 Rhizomicrobium sp.
CTGCTGCAGCACGGCGCGGCGATACGGCGAAAGCGCTGGCGGCGCTGCAGCGCTTCGCCGCGTTCGGCTTTTACGTCGACCTCATGAACGCGCCGGACTTCGCCAACCTGCGCGGCAATGCCGAGTTCCAGAACATCCGCCACAAGGTCGAGGCCGCGACCGCACCGGTGTGCGCCTGCAGGACCCTCTATCAGGGCGCAGCGGAACCGTTCATTGCCGAAGGGCTCGCGAATGATCTGCGCACCGGCCGTGTGTTCGTCGCCAGCGTCGCACAACGCAAGATCGTCGCCATCCAGAACGGTGCGGTCCACGATTTCGCCGTCGTGCCGGATGGCATGTCGCCGCTCGGCATTCGCATCAACGCCGCGCACGATCTGCTGTGGGTCGCGGCCTCCACGCTGCCGCAGAGCAATGGCGGCGATGGCGACATGGGCAATGCCGCGCTGCTCGCCTTCGACATCACCAGCGGCGCGCTGCGCTATCGCTACAACGCGCCGGTCTATGCGCCGAAGCGTTCCTTCAGCGACATGACGTTCGCGCAGGACGGCACGGCTTATGTGAGCGATGCCATCGAAGGTTCGATCTTCCGCCTGAAGCCCGGTGGCGACGCGTTGGAGGTTGTTGGCACCACCGCACGCTTTTCCTCGCCGCAGGGCATGGTGATGAGCGCGGATGGCAAGAAGCTTCTCGTTGCCGATTACACAGCTGGCCTTCAGATCATGGACATTGCGAGCGGCGAACTCGCCAATGTCGGCGTCCCTCCCGGTGTGACCACGCTCGGCATGGATGGATTGGTGCAGCTTCCCAACGGCAGCTTTGCCGCGACGCAGAACGGCATCCGTCCCAATCGTGTTGTGACATTCCGCTTGTCGCGCGACTGGATGCGATTGGAGTCCTTCAGTGTTGTCGCGCGCGCGACGGCCGATATGTCCGATGTTTCGTTGCTGACGCCGGACGGCAACGATGTGCTCGTCGTCGGCACAAGCCAGTGGAACTCCTTCGGCGACGATCCCACGCCATCGAAACCGCTGAAGCCCTGGCGCGTTGTGCGGGTGAACCTGCCGTAGCCTTAAGCTTGTCATCCCGGCCAAGCGATGCGGCAGCATCGCGCCGAGCCGGGACCCATTGTACCGTTTGCGCAATGGATCCCGGGTCTCGCTGCGCTCGCCCGGGATGACAAGATCAGGATAAAATCAAAGAGGTCGAGAAAGTTCAGAGCAGCCGTTCGTAAAATCCGCCCCAGCTTCGCGTCTTGTCGACCAGATGGATTTCCAGAATCCAGTGGCGTTCGTGGCCATCGGCATCCGGATCACGCATGCGCTTGGCATTGCCTGCGGTGATGCGATGCTCTTCGCGGCCGGGGATGCGTTGCGCGTGCGGAAACTCGCCCACGATATGCCCCGCGATCGTGCCGCCGAAAACCCAGCCCGCGTCATCGGCTACCTTCTGCGCATAGGCATAAAGCTGCTCGCCGGTGATATCGGGCGTGTTGTCGTAATGCGCTTTTACAATATCGAACAGCCGCGCCAGATCGGCGACGAGGCGTTTCTTCTCCGGATTGTCGCCCAGCGCGTAGGAGCGGCCAAGATCGGCCTCCCATTGCGCATTGCTGCTTGCAAATATCGGCCCCAGATCAAGGAACAGCGTGTCATCCGGCTCGACCATCCGCGATTGCGGATCTTCCGCGTAAACACAGACCGTATTGATGCCGGTGCGCACCAGCCGCTTGTGCCAGTGGACGTCGACGCCAAAATCCTTTTTCGCGAGGATATAGATCTCGTTGTCGATATCCTTCTCCGTCTTGCCTGCGCGGATGATGCCTGCACGCTCGATGGCATCGAACATCGCATTGCCGCGTGCTTCCGCAGCTTCGAGCCCCTTGCGGATATCGGAGTCGGCAGTGACCGTGCGGCGATCCATGGTGCGAGCCTAGCGGCGGACGGCGGAAACGAGAAGAAAGTTCGGGCGATGACGCTCGTCCAGCAAGGACGGCTGGGCCGCGGCCTGCGCGTCGGTCGGTCCCCATTCCTCGATATGCGTCAGCGTCAGCCCGTGGCGGATCAGCATATTCAGATATGTCGTCATGCTGCGGTGCTGCTTGATGACGCCGGGCGCCAGCCAGTCCGTCTCGCGCGCGCCGTCTTCCAGATAGTGATTCACCGGCCATGCGCGCGTGCCGTCTGCATCGGTCTTCCAGCCGGGATGGAGCGGCGCCGTCACCATCGGATGCTCGACCGAGAACACCAGCCGCCCGCCGGGCACCAGTGCGCCCGCGATCTCCGCCATCAGCGCATCGAGATTCTTCAGATAGTGGAACGCCAGCGACGAATAGACGAGATCGGCGGAGCCACGGCCGATCATCAGATGCTCCAGATCGGCCTCGATATATTGAATCGACGCATCGCTTTCCTCGCGCGCCCGCGCCAGCATCTTCTGCGACACGTCGATACCGGTGACGCTGAGTGCCGAGCGATCGAACGCCCAGCGGCAGAACCAGCCGAAGCCGCAACCCAGATCGAGCACGCGCAGGCCTGCAATCTCCGGCAGCATGGCGCGCAGCGAATGCCACTCCGGCGCGCCTTCCAGTCCGCGCTGCGAACGCGGCAACTGGCTGTAGCCGGCGAAGAATTGATCATTGTCGTAAATGTTCTGAGTCATGACGTGACGGTGCTATCAGTTTCGCACTCCTCTTTCCTCCCCCGTTTACGGGGGAGGAGGCATGCGCGCTCGCGGGTGCCGGAGGGGAAACTATAGAAACGAAAACGGAGGGAGACGCACCCCCTCCGCTTCACTTCGTTCAGCACCTCCCCCGTAAACGCGGGAGGAAAGTTTCTACTCCGCCGCGAGCAGCGCCGCGCCTTTGGAATTGTCCACGAAGTTGATGGTCTGAAGGTATTTGATGCCTTCTTCGGCGATGTCGTCGCCGACCATGCGCTCGCTCTCGTTCTTCAGCTCGTCCATGTTGATGTACATGCCGTAGAAGCTCTTGGTGCGCTCGGTGATGATGCCGGCGTTGAGCAGCGTCTTCACCAGCACGCGGAAAATGTTCGCCGACTGCTTCATCGCCTCGCGGCGGTCGTCATCGGTGAAGGCTTCCATGATCGCGGCGCGCGCATCCTGCCAGTCGATGCCGACGCCTTCATAGACAACCTTCATCTGCTCGGCATTGACGAGGTTGAACAGCAGGGTCTGGAAGCATTGCGCCGCCCAGTCCTCGACGATGTTGTGTTCTTCGGGCGAAAGCTTGGGGATCGTGCGGTCGGCCCAGATCTTCCCGAATTTGTGGTGGAACGCTTCGTCCGTCATCACGAGCTGGCACAGCTTCACCAGCAAGGGATCGTTGCTCTTCTGATAGAGCGTCGCGAAGGCGCCCATGGCCAGGCCTTCGACCAGCATCTGCATGCCGACGATCTTTTTATAAACCTCCGGCGCGCCGACCATTTCGCTCAAGAGGTTCTTCAGCGTCTCACCACAAGGCAGCGGCGTGCCCCAGCGCTGCTTGATGTAAGCGGCGAAGGCGGTGACGTGGCGCGCTTCCTCGCGCGTCTGGTTGGCGGCGTATTCCTGCGCGCCCGGGTCTTTCAAAATGTGGCAGAGCGAGGCGGAGAGGGCGAGCGCGCCCTGTTCGCCATGCAGCAGCGCCGACAATTGCCAGCGCGCGGCTTCGTTCGCGAATTTGATCTTCTGCGCTTCGCTCATCGCATCGCCGATGCGCGTGGCGAAGATCGCGAAGAATTCGCGCGGCAGGATCGTGTCCTTGGTGATGTCGAACGGCGCTTCGAAGTCGATGTACTTCTTGTCGAGCGGATCCCAGAAATGGTCGTGGGTCGCGCTGATGATCTTGTCGAACGCGGTGGAGCGCTTGCCGTACCGCTCGGTGTCCAGCATCGCGGGGAAATCGTCCGGCGCGGCGGCGTCATAGGCATTATCTTTGGTGATCTGGACCATAGGTCTCTCTCCAGCAGGCTCGAGTGGCGATGCTCCCAAGTAGAGTATGGGGCTCGTCCCTGAAGAATTCAATAAAAATGACGCCAGCGTCATGATTATGACGCTTCGTCATAGAGCCCATTTTGCAGGGTTTTTATTCGTCGCTCAGTGTGCCCTTGGTGGAAGCAACGCCGCCTTCCAGCCGTTCGTCCGGCGTCATTGCCTGGCGCAGCGCGCGGGCCAAACCCTTGAAGCAGCTTTCCACGATGTGGTGGCTGTTCTCGCCATAGAGATTTTCGATATGCAAGGTCACGCCCGCGTTCTGCGCGAAGGCCTGGAACCATTCCTTGAAGAGTTCGGTGTCCATCTCGCCCAGCTTCGCGCCGGGGATCTTCACTTTCCAGACGAGATAAGGCCGGTTGGAAACATCGATCGCCACGCGCGTCAGCGTTTCGTCCATCGGGATCAGCGCGCTGCCGAAGCGTGTGATGCCGGCGAAATCGCCCAGCGCCTTCTTTACCGCCAAGCCGATGACGATGCCGGTGTCTTCGGTGGTGTGGTGGAAGTCGATATGCAGGTCGCCCTCGGCGCGGACTTTCAGGTCCATCATCGAATGGCGGCCGAAGCTTTCCAGCATGTGATCGAGGAAGCCGATGCCGGTTTCGATATCGCATTCGCCCGACCCATCGAGGTCCAGCGATACGGCGATCTCGGTTTCCCGCGTCTTTCGTTCGACGGTTGCGGTGCGCATGGGCGAGGCCTATTTGAATCCGTATCCGGACATATAACAGCCCTATGGTTTAAGCGGAAATGCCCCAAGACAAATCGGAAGATCAACGCTGGCGCTCCACCACCATCCTGTCCGTCCGCAAGGGCGGCAAGGTCGTCGTCGCGGGCGACGGGCAGGTGACGCTGGGCGCCACCGTGATGAAAGCGAACGCCCGCAAGGTCCGCCGCCTTGGCAAGGATGGCGCGGTGATCGCGGGGTTCGCCGGCGCCACCGCCGATGCCTTCGC
Organism: Rhizomicrobium sp.; assembly: GCA_036569005.1. Lineage (GTDB taxonomy): Bacteria > Pseudomonadota > Alphaproteobacteria > Micropepsales > Micropepsaceae > Rhizomicrobium. Next base: position 4,944 of record DATCRK010000031.1, read on the forward strand.
GCTGTTCGAGCGGCTGGAAGCCAAGCTGGAGCAGCACCCCGGCAATCTCGCGCGCGCCTGCGTGGAATTGGCGAAGGACTGGCGCACCGACCGTTACCTGCGCCGTCTCGAAGCCATGATGGCGGTCGCGGACAGCAAGACCTCTCTCATCCTCTCCGGCACCGGCGATGTGGTGGAGCCGGAAGATGGTTTGATCGGCATCGGCTCCGGCGGCCCTTACGCGCTCTCCGCCGCCAAGGCGCTGCTCGACAGTGGCGCGAGCGCGGAAGACATCGCCAAGCGCGCGATGAAGATCGCCGCCGACATCTGCATCTACACCAATGACAATATCATCATCGAAAGCCTCGACTCCGTATGACGTCTTTCTTCACGCCGCGTGAAATCGTTTCCGAACTCGACCGCTTCATCGTCGGTCAGCAGGATGCCAAGCGCGCCGTCGCCATCGCGCTGCGCAATCGCTGGCGCCGCCAGCAGCTTCCCGAAGCGATGCGCGACGAAGTGCTGCCGAAGAACATCCTGATGATCGGCCCCACCGGTGTCGGCAAAACCGAAATCTCGCGCCGTCTCGCCAAGCTCGCCGAAGCGCCGTTCCTGAAAGTGGAAGCGACCAAGTTCACCGAAGTCGGTTACGTCGGCCGCGACGTGGAGCAGATCGGCCGCGATCTTGTCGAAATCGCCATTGGCCAGGTGCGCGAAAAGAAGCGTCGCGATGTCGAAGCGCAAGCCGAAGCCCGCGCGGAAGAACGCGTGCTGGATGCGCTGGTCGGCGCCGGCTCCAGCGCCTCCACGCGCGAAAGTTTCCGCATGAAGCTGCGCAATGGCGAACTCAACGACAAGGAAGTCGAAATCGAGATGAAGGATGCCGGCGGCATGCCGTCCTTCGAGATTCCCGGCATGCCCAATGCGCAGATCAGCATGGTGGGTCTGGGCGATATCTTCGGCAAAGCCTTCGGCGGCAAATCCAAGCCGCGCCGCATGACGGTGGCCGAAGCGCATGCGCCGCTCATAGCCGAAGAAGCCGACAAACTTCTCGACAACGACGCGATCGTGCGCGAGGCCATCGAAAGCGTGGAGCAGAACGGCATCGTCTTCCTCGACGAGATCGATAAGATCTGCGCGCGCAGCGAAATGCGCGGCGGCGGCGATGTCTCGCGCGAAGGCGTGCAGCGCGATCTTCTGCCATTGATCGAAGGCACCACAGTCGCCACCAAGCACGGCCCAGTGAAGACGGATCACATTCTCTTCATCGCCTCCGGCGCGTTCCACACCGCCAAGCCGTCGGACCTGTTGCCGGAATTGCAGGGCCGCCTGCCGATCCGCGTCGAGTTGAAAGCGCTCTCCCGCGAAGACTTCCGCCGTATCCTCACCGAGCCGGAAGCCAGCCTCATCAAGCAATACACCGCGCTGATGGCGACCGAAGGCGTCACGCTCAACTTCACTGATGACGGCATCGACACGCTGGCCGATATCGCCGCGCAGGTGAACGCGACCGTCGAGAATATCGGCGCGCGCCGGCTGCACACGGTGATGGAACGCGTGCTGGACGAGATCAGCTTCACCGCGACCGACAGTCCCAGCACTACGCTGACCATCGACGCGGCCTATGTGAAAGCGCGCATCGGCGATCTGGCCAAGGATCAGGATCTGTCGCGCTTCATATTGTAATGGCTGGTTGAGTCTGAGTTTCTCACTCCCAAACTCGTCATGGCCGCCCTTGTGGCGGCCATCCATTTTCCAGAGACCTTCGAACCTTTGGTCCGCTTCTGGAAAAAGGATGGCCGGGATGAACCCGGCCATGACGGTTGAGGTAATGAATAAGCTCTAGCAATCGTCACTGAACGCCGGGCGCGCCGGGGGCATCCGCTCGAAACGCAGCTTGTTCGGATCGATGTGCGCCCAAGGCTGGGCGCTCTTTACATAAAGAGCGCCGCCGACTTGGAGCCAACTTGGATCGTCCAGCGTTCCGGCCTTCACGACCCACATCCGGCCACCGGGCGGTTCGCTGAACAGCGGTGTCCCGCAATTGTCACAAAACCCGCGCGCGGCTTCTTGTCCGGAATCTCCTACCGTGAAGAAGCGCTTCGGCGTGCCTTTGGTCAGCTTGAATGCGGCGGCCGGGACCACGACGGCTGTCGTGTGGCTGCCGCCGGACGCGTACTGGCAGTCGCGACAGTGGCAATCCATGACGGCGATGGGCGCGGCGGAGACTTCGTAGCGGATCGCCCCGCAGCGGCAGCCGCCTTCGAACGGAACTGACATTTTCACCCCGGATTTTGTGGCTTTTTGATCCTAGGCCGGTGTGGCGAACGCTTCCAGTTGACCCCCCGGCCAATCCTTGCAAAAAGTCGCGCCGCTTTTCTTCCAGAACAAGGGCTTTGCTCGATGCGGCAGAACTATCTCTTCACGTCCGAAAGCGTTTCCGAAGGCCACCCCGACAAGGTCAGCGACCGCATCTCCGATGAAGTGGTGGATCTGTTCTTCCGCGAAGGGCCCAAGGTCGGCATGAGCCCGTGGGACATCCGCGCGGCGTGCGAGACGATGTGCACCACCAACCGCGTGATCATCGCGGGCGAAACGCGCGGGCCCAAATCGGTCGGCCCGGCGGAAGTGGAAGACGTCGCCCGTCAGGCGATCAAGGACATCGGTTACGAGCAGGAAGGCTTTCACTGGAAGAACGCGAAAGTCGAAGTGCTGCTGCACGCGCAGTCCGCCCACATCGCGCAGGGTGTCGATGCCTCCGGCAACAAGGACGAAGGCGCGGGCGACCAGGGCATCATGTTCGGTTACGCCTGCACCGAAACACCGGCGCTCATGCCGGCGCCGCTCTATTACAGCCACAAGATCCTGAAGCTGCTCGCCGATGCGCGCCATGCCGGCAAGGAGCCAACGCTTCAGCCGGATGCCAAGAGCCAGGTCACGCTGCGCTATGAAAACGGCAAGCCGGTGGAAGCGACGCAGATCGTGCTCTCCACCCAGCATTCTCACGAAGACCAGACCTCGAACGACATCCGCAAGATCGTGGAGCCTTACATCCGTCAGGCGCTGCCGAAGGAATGGATCAACGACAAGACCATCTGGCACATCAACCCAACCGGCTCTTTCGTGATCGGCGGACCGGATGGCGATTGCGGCCTCACCGGCCGCAAGATCATCGTGGATACTTATGGCGGCGCGGCCCCGCATGGCGGCGGCGCGTTCTCCGGCAAGGACTCCACGAAAGTCGATCGCTCGGCCGCTTATGCCGCGCGTTATCTGGCGAAGAACGTGGTGGCCGCTGGATTGGCGGATCGCTGCACGATCCAGCTCTCTTATGCGATCGGCGTCGCCGAGCCGCTGTCGGTTTATGTCGATACGCACGGCACCGGCAAAGTCGATGAAGCCAAGATCGAAGCCTTGCTGCCGCAGATCATGAATCTGAAGCCGCGCGGCATCCGCGAACATCTGGATCTCAACAAGCCGATCTACGCGCGCACGGCGGCTTACGGCCACTTCGGCCGCGAGCCGGACAAGGACGGCGGGTTCTCGTGGGAAAAGACCGACCTCGCCGCGAAGATCAAATCCGAATTCTGATGTGAGCGGCGAAGAACGCGCCGAACGCTATCGCCGCAAGCTCTATGGACGGCGGAAAGGCCCGCCGCTTTCCGTCCGTCAGGAGCATCTGCTTCAAACGCTTTTGCCGAAACTGACGCCGCATCTGCGCGAAGGAGCAGATCCGCGCTCTTATTTCGATGATGTTGACGATGTCTGGCTCGAAATCGGCTTCGGCGCGGGCGAGCATCTGCACTGGCAGGCGATTCACAATCCGCGCGTTGGTTTGATCGGCGCCGAGCCGTTCGTGAATGGTGTCGCCAAGCTTCTGTCGAAGACCGAAGACGAACCCGTGGCGAACATCCGCATTTATATGGACGATGCGCGCAACGTCATCGCGGCATTGCCGGATGCGAGCCTGGGCCGCGTGTTCGTGCTGTTTCCCGATCCGTGGCCAAAGGTCCGCCATCACAAGCGCCGCTTCATCCAGACAGAGATGCTCGATCAGCTCGCGCGTGTGATGAAGCCCGGAGCCGAACTCCGCTTCGGTTCCGACGATGCGCCGCTGGTCGAATACACTCTAGAGATATTGATGGCCCATCCTGCCTTCGAGTGGACGGCCACACGTGCGCGCGATTGGCAGCAGCGGACAGCGGACTGGCCGCAAACCCGTTATGAAGCCAAGCAGCTCCATGGTGTTCCGGCATTCATGAGATTTCGACGTCGTTGATCAGGAACCGCTGAATACCATCGCGGAGCCCAGCAGCGCGACGCCGTTCCAGATACCGTGCAGAATCATGGTGAGAACCAGCGAGCGCGAATAATAGCGCGCGGCGCCCAGGAAAAGTCCTATAGCGAAAATCGATGCGATGGACACCAGCCCGTATTGGATGTGGAGCGCCGCCCAGCCAAGCGCGGTTGCAACGATCGCGGCGACGGGCCCGAAGCGAAGCTCGATTGTTTTGTAGAGAAATCCGCGGAACGTGATTTCCTCGCCGATCGGCGCGGCAATGCTGACGGCGCCGACGAGAAGCCAGAGCAAATGCTCCCGCCGCGCGCTCACGAACATCCCGCGCATGAAGGCCAACGCGCGGGGATCGCTAAAATTGCTGCTCACGAAACCCAATGCCGCCAGGATCGCCACAAGGGCGACGATACCGAAAAGGAAAGCGCGCAAGCTGGGCAACCGAAGCCCTAAATAGAGCCGCACGGCGCGCGTTCGGATGCGTGTGAATCCGAGAAACGCCAGCAGCAAGACCAGCGATGAAACGAATGTGATGATGGAAATGGCCGCGCCGCTTCTCATCAGCCCATGAAGGACGATGGGGTGCGACGGATGAAGCAGCTTTTCCCGACCCAGAAAGATCAGCAGGCCCACGGCTTGGGCGACAACCACCATGGCTGCGCCCGCCAGGGCCCATAAAACCGCAGCCCATGTGCGCGGAGGCGGAAAATCGGCAGGGGTATCGGACATTTATTTCCGGAAAAGGAGGGGCAAAGCGAGAGTGGCAACCTATCGAATGCGGCGAATAAGGGCCAGTAACCCTTGCCTTTCGACCGTGTGAGGCCTATATCCCCGGCCATCCCAGACAACAGAACGTACTGTTGTGTGGCGGTCCGAAAGGATCGCCGCGCGGGGAAGGCTTTTGTATTTGGACTTGGAGTTCCGCTCATTATCTCGCAGTTGTCGCATTTGCAGCCGATCATCGAACCCGCCGTGGAATCGGCGGGTTACAGGCTCGTGCGCCTGCGTCTGATGGCGGGCAAAACCAAGACGCTGCAGATCATGGCCGAGCGCCCGGACGGCACGATGAATGTGGACGATTGCGCGAAACTTTCCCGCGCCCTGTCCGAGTTCCTCGACACCGAAGATCCGATCGAAGGCGAATACAATCTGGAGATTTCCTCTCCTGGCATCGACCGCCCGCTGACGCGCCAGTCCGATTTCGCGCGCTGGGCCGGTCACGAAGCGCGCATCGATCTCGTCAATGCCAACGAGACGGGCCGCAAGAAGTTCAAGGTCATGCTGCTGGGCCTCGACGGCAACGACGTGATGGTCGAAGCCGACGGCAAGCGTTTCAAATTTCCCTTTCGCGGCATCGCGGAAGCGAAACTGGTTCTCACCGACAAACTCATTCAGGAAGACTTGAAGGCGCGTAAAGCGCAATAAGGAGAAGTGAAATGGCCGCTATTGCCGCCAACAGAACAGAATTGCTGCAGATCGCGGACGCCGTTGCCCGCGACAAGAACATCGAGCGCGAAGTCGTGATCGCGGCGATGGCGGAAGCGATGCAGCGCGCGGCCAAGCAGCATTACGGCACCGAGAACGACATCCATGTCGAGATCGATCCCAAGACGGGCGAGACGCATGTGTCGCGCTATCTGCACGTCGTCGAGCTGGTCGAAAACGACAAGACCGAGATCAGCCTGAAAGACGCGCAGGCGCGCAATCCCGCGGCGCAAGTGGGCGACATCATCGCCGAGACGCTGCCGCCGGTCGATTTCAACCGCATCAATGCGCAGAACGCCAAGCAGGTGATCGTGCAAAAGGTGCGCGACGCTGAACGCGAGCGCCAGTATGAGGAGTTCAAAGATCGCATCGGCGAGATCGTCCACGGCATCGTCAAGCGCGTGGAATTCGGCTCCGTCGTCGTCGATCTGGGCCGCGCCGAAGGCGTGGTGCGCCGCGACGAGATGATCCCGCGCGAGTCGTTCCGCCAGGGCGACCGCATCCGTGCTTATATCTACGACGTGCGCCGCGAAACGCGCGGGCCGCAGATCTTCCTGTCGCGCTCGCATCCGCAATTCATGGTGCGCCTGTTCGCGCAGGAAGTGCCGGAAATCTATGACGGCATCATCGAAATCCGCGCCGTTGCGCGCGATCCGGGTAGCCGCGCGAAGATCGCGGTGATCTCCAAGGATTCTAGCATCGATCCGGTCGGCGCCTGCGTCGGCATGCGCGGCGTGCGCGTGCAGGCCGTGGTGCAGGAACTGCAGGGCGAGCGCATCGACATCATTCCGTGGAGCACCGAAGCGGCGACGTTCATCGTCAACGCGCTGGCGCCGGCGGAAGTGTCCAAGGTCGTGCTCGACGAAGACACGCACCGCACCGAAGTCGTGGTGCCGGACGAGCAGCTTTCGCTCGCCATCGGCCGTCGCGGCCAGAACGTGCGTCTGGCCTCGCAGCTCACAGGCTGGCAGCTCGACATTATGACGGAAGCCGAAGAGTCGGAGCGCCGCCAGAAGGAATTCACCGAGCGCACCACGCTGTTCATGGACTCACTCGATGTCGACGAGACGGTCGCGCAGTTGCTCGCCTCCGAAGGATTCGCGACCATCGAAGACGTGGCCTTCGTGCCACTGGACGAACTGGCCGCCGTTGAAGGTTTCGATGAGGAAACCGCGCAGGAACTTCAGACCCGCGCCCTCGAATTCATCGAGGCGAAGAACAAGGAGCTCGACGACAAGCGCAAGTCGCTGGGCGTCGACGACGATGTTCTGGATGTGCCGGGCGTGACGCCCGCCATCGCGGTCGCGCTGGGCGAAGCCGAGATCAAGACGGTTGAAGATGTCGCCGGCTGCGCCACCGACGATCTCATTGGCTATTACGAGACCAACAAAGAAAAGGAGCGCGTGCGCATTCCGGGCGCGCTCGAAGGCTTCAACCTGACCGCTGACGACGCCAACGCCATCATCATGAAGGCGCGCGTGAAGGCGGGCTGGATCGAGGAAGAGCCAGAAGCGGAAGTGACCGAGGAAGAAGTCTCCGAAGAGGCTGAAGAGGCTTGAACATCGCTGTGACCATCGGGAACGACGACGAGAAGACGATGCGCGAGCGGCATCTTGCGGGCGGCTCTCGCTCGCGCGAACGCCGCTGCATCGTCACGGGCGAGGTGCGCGAGGAAGCGCAACTCATCCGTTTCGTTGTCTCCCCCGATGGCGAGGTTGTTCCGGACGTCGCGGCGAAGCTGCCGGGGCGCGGAATCTGGGTGAGCGCCGATCGTAAGATGCTTGAACAGGCGATCGCGAAGAACCATTTCTCCAAGGCGGCGAAGGCCCATGTGAAAGCCTCCGCCAGTCTTCCCGATCTCGTGGAGAAGCAGATCGTGCAGCGCATGCTGAACGATCTGGGCCTCGCCAAGCGCTCCGCTGCATTGATCCTGGGCTTCGACAATGTGGCGCGCGCGCTGGAGGAAAAATCTCCGCCGTCCGTGCTGATCGAAGCCGCCGATGGGTCTCAAGACGGGCGCCGCAAGCTTTACGCTGTGGCGCATGCGCGCGGGTTGAAGCCGGCCGTGGTCGATGCCTTGTCCAACGCGGAATTGAGCTTGGCCTTGGGCCGCGAGAATGTGATACATGCCGCCCTTAAAGCGGGCGCGCTTGCCGAACGAGTGATCTTCGAAGCGGGCCGGCTTTCCGGTTTCCGTTCCGGAAAAACGGATGCAGGTTCGAGTCCTGCGCATGAAGGAATTGCATGACCGATACGAACGATACCAAGCGCCCCGCCAAGACGCTCACGCTGAAGAAGACGGAAACGTCTACCGTCAAGCAGAGCTTCAGCCATGGCCGCACCAAGGCTGTGGTGGTGGAGAAGAAGCGCACGGCGCATCCGCCGGGTGCGAAACCCGCCGCGCCCGAGAAAGCGGCGAAGGCCGCGCCTGTTGCGGAGTCTGCCGCACCGGCGCCGAAAGCGGCAACGCCCGCACGCGACGCCTCGCGCCCGGGCGTCGTTCTGCGCCAGCTGACCGAAGAAGAAAAAGCCCGCCGCGGCGCGGCGCTTGCCGATGCGCGCGTGCATGAAGAAGAAGCGCGCCGTCAGGCCGAAGCCGATGCGCGCCGCCGCTCGGAAGAAGAAGCGCTTCTGCAAAAAGAACGCGAAGCCGCGCTTCGCCGCAAAGCGGAAGAAGACAAGCGTAAAGCCGCCGAAGAGCTGGCGCGCAAGCACGCCGAAGAAGAAGCCGCACGCCGCGACAAGACCGAAGCCGCTGCCGCGCGCACCGGTGCGGGCGCGGCTGCCGAAACGCCGGGCCGTCGCCGCCTTGTCGCGGAAGAGGAAGAAGAAGGCCCGAAGAAAGCCAGTGCCGGCAAAGCTGCGCCGAAAACGCCCGCCGTGCGCAAAGCGCCGGGCGATGAGCGTCGCCGCGGCAAGCTCACCGTCACCCGCGCGCTCGACGACGATCAGGGTGAGCGCACTCGCTCCGTCGCTGCCTATAAGCGCCATCTGCAACGCATCAACAAAGGCCATCAGCAGCAGGCTGCTGGTCCGGCCGGTCCGCGCGAAGTCACCATTCCGGAAACCATCACGGTTGCCGAACTGGCCAACCGCATGGCGCGCCGCTCTGTCGATGTCATCAAGGTTCTGATGAAGAACGGCATGATGGTGACGGCGAACGACGTGCTCGATGCCGACACCGCCGAACTCGTCGCCACCGAATATGGTCACGTTGTGAAACGCGTCGCGGAATCTGACGTTCTCGAAGGCTTGAAGGGCAGCACGGATGAAGGTGTGGACATGGTGCCACGTCCGCCGGTTGTCACCGTCATGGGCCACGTCGACCATGGCAAGACCTCGCTGCTCGATGCCTTGCGCAAGACCGACGTCGTATCGGGCGAAGCCGGCGGTATCACCCAGCATATCGGCGCTTATCAGGTGCAACTGAAGAGCGGCCAGAAGATCACGTTCCTGGATACGCCGGGCCACGCCGCGTTCACGCAGATGCGCGCCCGCGGTGCGAAGGTCACCGATCTCGTCATTCTGGTCGTGGCCGCCGACGACGGCGTCATGCCGCAGACGGAAGAAGCGATCAGTCATGCCAAGGCCGCGCATGTTCCGATGATCATCGCCGTCAACAAGATCGACAAAGGCGATGCCAATCCGAACCGCGTGAAGACCGAATTGCTGCAACACGAAATCCAGGTCGAAGATCTGGGCGGCGATGTGTTGTCGGTCGATGTCTCGGCGACCAAGGGCACGAATCTTGACAAGCTGGAAGAAGCCATTCTTCTGCAGGCCGAAGTTCTGGACCTCAAAGCCAATCCGAACCGCACCGCCGAAGGCGCGGTCATCGAAGCCAAGCTCGACAAGGGACGTGGTCCGTTGGCGACGGTTCTGGTGCAGCGCGGAACGCTGAAGACGGGCGACATCGTCGTGGCCGGTTCCGAATGGGGTCGGGTGCGCGTGCTTGTGAACGATCGCGGCGAGAACGTGCCGTCTGCCGGCCCGTCCATGCCGGTGGAAGTGCTCGGCTTGTCGGGTGTTCCGGAAGCCGGCGACGAATTCGTGGTCGTGACAGATGAAAGCCGCGCCCGCGAAGTCACCGAATATATCGCGCGCAAGCGCCGCGAGGCGCGCCATGCCAGCAATGCGCGCGTGTCGATGGACCAACTGCTCAAGACGCAGAAAGAAGGCGAGAAGCGCCTTCTGCCGCTGGTCGTGAAGGCCGACGTACAAGGTTCGGTGGAAGCCATCCAGGGCGCGCTCGCCAAGCTGGGGACGGACGAAGTGGGCGCGCAGGTTCTGCAATCGGGCGTCGGCGCGATCACCGAATCCGATGTGATCCTTGCCCATGCCTCTGGCGGCGCAATCATCGGCTTCAACGTGCGCGCGAATGCGCAGGCGCGCGAGCGCGCCAAGCGCGACGGTGTCGAGATCCGCTACTACAACATCATCTACAATGTCGTGGACGATGTGAAAGCCGCGCTCTCTGGCATGCTGGCGCCGGAAACGCGCGAGAAGTTCCTCGGCAACGCCGAAGTGCTGGAGGTGTTCAATATCTCCAAGGTCGGCAAGGTTGCGGGCTGCCGCGTCACCGAAGGCGTCGTACGCCGTGGTTCGCATGTCCGCCTCATCCGCGACAACGTCGTCATCCACGAAGGCGAGCTCTCCACCCTCAAGCGCTTCAAGGACGAAGTGCGCGAAGTGCAGACCGGCCAGGAATGCGGCATGGCCTTCGCGGGTTATCAGGACCTGCAGAAGGGCGACATCATCGAGTGCTTCGACGTCGAGACGATCACGCGCGCTCTTTAAGAACCGTCATCCCGGCCGGCGTCGCGCTGGCCGGGATGCTTCTCAACCGCCGGGTTCCATTCCCGGCTTCTCTTCCAAAGCGAGTAACGGAAGGGAATAAGACGGGAAATATCGCATGCCTCGCCGCCAACATTCTCATTCCCACAACGTCGGTCCCACGCAACGCCAGCTGCGCGTGGGCGAGATGCTGCGCCATGCGCTCGCCGACATTCTGCGGCAGGTCGACATCCGCGACGACGATCTCAAGGGTGTCTCTGTTACCATCACGCAGGTGAAGCCTTCGCCGGATATGCGTCATGCCACGGTGTTCTGCGAACCGCTCGGCGGCAAGAACGCCCGACAGGTTATCGCTGCGCTCAACCGCCACAAAGCGTTCATCCGCGGCGAGATGGGGCACATGATCGAATTGAAGTTCACGCCCGATCTGCGCTTCGTCGAAGATGAATCCTTCGCGGAAGCAGAGAAGATCGAGAATCTTCTCAAATCCGAACGCGTGGCGCGCGATCTGAAGTCCGAAGACGACGCCGAAGATTCCGATGAGTCGTAAGAAGAAGGGTACGCCCGTCCACGGTTGGGTGATCGTGGACAAGCCGACGGGCATAACCTCAACGCAGGTCGTCGGCCTCGTGCGCCGAATCTTCGATGCGCAGAAAGCTGGTCATGCCGGCACGCTCGATCCCATGGCGACCGGCGTGCTCGCCATCGCGCTGGGCGAAGCGACCAAGACCGTCCCCTATGCAATGGATTCGGAGAAGACCTATCGCTTCACCGCCCATTGGGGCGAAGCGCGCGACAGCGACGATGCCGAAGGCAAAGTCACCGAAATCTCCGACGTTCGTCCGAGCCGCGAAGCGATCGAGGCCGCCATCCCGGGGTTCGTCGGCGAGATCAGCCAGACCCCGCCAGCCTACTCTGCCATCAAGGTGGACGGGGAACGGGCCTATGACCTGGCGCGGGAGGGCGAGGCGGTGGAACTCCAATCTCGCCTCGTCCAGATCGACGAAGCCCGGCTGGTCGAGGTCCCGGATCCGGACCATGCCGTGTTCGAAATGCGTTGCGGCAAAGGGACTTACGTCCGGGCTTGGGTGCGGGATATCGCCCGGGCGCTGGGCACGGTCGGGCACGTTTCCCAACTCCGGCGGACCTCGGTGGGGGGCTTCGCAGAGAAAGATTCTGTCCCCCTAGAAACCCTAAGGGGTTTTATGCATAGTCCCGCCGCTTTTGAGCACTTGAGGCCCATTTCGACCGCGCTGGACGGCATCCCGGCGCTGGCCGTCACGGGTCCGGATGCGGTTCGCCTCCGTAGCGGCAATCCGATCCTGTGTCGTGCGAACCTGTTCGCCCGGCTCACGGACGCCTTTCCGGAAGAGAACGATCTCTCAGGTCTCACGGTCTATCTCGCCACGGGAGAGGGAGAGCCAGTCGCTCTCGCCGAACTCGAGCAGGGTGAGCTTCGGCCGTTTCGTGTTTTCAACTTTGGATGACCGGAGCTTGTAAGAAAAATGATCACGCCTGAGCGTAAAGCAGAACTCATCAAGGAATATGCGACGAAGCCGAACGACACCGGCTCGCCGGAAGTGCAGGTGGCCGTGCTCTCCGAGCGCATCACCAACCTGACCGAACACTTCAAGGATCACGTCAAGGACAACCACTCGCGCCGCGGCCTCATCAAGATGGTCTCGCAGCGCCGCCGTCTCCTCGACTACGTCAAGGCAACCGACGAAAAGCGCTACGAGTCGCTGATCAGCCGGTTGGGCCTGCGCCGCTGAGCGCGCTGGTTTCCATACAAGTTCAGCACACCAAGGCGTGGGTGGGGATGGCTCTGCCCGCGCATACTCCGTTTGTCCGTGAGAGATAGAGAACTCGCCGCAAACACGCCCGGGGCAATCCGGCTTCGGGGAATGAAGGAACAATAGACATGTTCAACGTCCACAAAGAAACCATCGAATGGGGCGGCCGCACGCTGACCCTCGAAACCGGCAAAGTCGCGCGCCAGGCCGACGGCGCCGTCATCGCGACTTATGGCGAAACCGTCGTGCTGGCGACTGTCGTCAGCGCGCACAGCCCCAAGCCGGGTCAGGATTTCTTCCCGCTCACTGTGAACTATCAGGAGCGTTACTACGCTGCCGGCAAGATCCCGGGCGGCTACTTCAAGCGCGAGCGCGCGCCGACGGAACGTGAAACGCTGATCTCGCGCCTCACTGACCGTCCGATCCGTCCGCTCTTCGCCGAAGGCTACAAGAACGACACGCTCGTTGCGGTTCAGGTGCTGAGTCATGACATGGAAAACGATCCGGACGTCATCGGCATGGTCGCGGCCTCCGCGGCGCTGACGATCTCGGGCGTTCCCTTCATGGGTCCGCTGGGCGCGGCGCGCGTCGGGTACTACGACGGCGAATATCGCCTCAACCCGGCGATCGACGATTATCCGAACTCCAAGCTCGACCTCGTCGTCGCCGGCACGCGCGATGCGGTGATGATGGTGGAATCCGAAGCGCAGGAGCTTTCGGAAGCCGTCATGCTGGGCGCGGTGGTGTTCGGTCACAAGGAAATGCAGACCGTCATCGACGCGATCATCCGTCTCGCCGAGAAGGCCGCGAAGGATCCGCGTCCGCTGCCGGAAGATGTGCATGCCAAGCTGCGCGACACGCTGAAGTCTTCCAGCGCCGGCGAACTTGCCGAAGCGTTCAAGATCAAGCAGAAGCACGAACGCCGCGACGCCATTGCCGCGATCCGCAAGAAATATGCGGAACAGTATGTCGGCGAAGGCGAAGGCAAAGTCGCAGCCAACGTGTTCTCCGACCTGATGCACGACGTGGAAGCCCATGTCATGCGCAACGCGGTGCTGGACACCAAGACGCGCATCGACGGCCGCGACCTCGTCACGGTTCGCCCGATCGTCGCGGAAGTCGGCGTTCTGCCGCGCACGCATGGTTCGGCGCTGTTCACGCGCGGCGAGACGCAGGCGCTGGTCGTCACCACGCTGGGCACGGCCGAAGACGAGCAGTTCCAGGATCAGCTCGAAGGCACCGTGAAGCAGAACTTCATGCTTCATTACAATATGCCTCCTTACGCCGTCGGTGAGACGGGCCGCATGGGCGCGCCGGGCCGCCGCGAAGTCGGTCACGGCAAGCTCGCATGGCGCGCGATCCATCCGATGCTGCCGAGCAAGGAAGAATTCCCCTACACGCTGCGCGTGGTGTCGGAAATCACCGAGTCCAACGGTTCGTCGTCGATGGCATCGGTCTGCGGCGCGTCTCTGTCGCTGATGGATGCGGGTGTTCCGATCAAGAAGCCGACCGCCGGCATCGCGATGGGCCTCATCCTCGAAGGCCAGCGTTACGCGGTTCTGTCGGACATTCTGGGTGACGAAGATCATCTGGGCGACATGGACTTCAAGGTCGCGGGTACCGAAGACGGCATCACCGCCCTTCAAATGGACATCAAGATCGCGGGCATCTCCGAAGAGATCATGCGCGTGGCGCTGGATCAGGCGAAGAACGGTCGCCATCACATCTTGGGCGAGATGAACAAGGCGCTGAACCACAGCCGCGACCAGCTCGGCGAACACGCGCCGCGCATCGAGCAGATCAAGATCCCGACCGACAAGATCCGCGAAGTGATCGGTTCGGGCGGCAAGGTGATCCGCGAGATCGTCGAAAAGACCGGCGCCAAGATCAACATCGAAGACGACGGCACGGTGAAGATCGCTTCCGCCGACGGCGAGTCGATCAAGGCCGCGCTCAAGTGGATCAAGGGCATCGTGGCCGAGCCGGAGATCGGCGAGATCTATGACGGCAAGATCGTGAAGGTGATGGATTTCGGCGCCTTCGTGAACTTCTTCGGTCCCAAGGACGGCCTCGTCCACGTTTCGGAACTGGCGCCGCAGCGCGTCAACAAGCCGAGCGACGTGGTCAAGGAAGGCCAGGCCGTGAAGGTGAAGCTGCTCGGCTTCGACGATCGCGGCAAGGTTCGCCTTTCCATGAAGGCTGTCGATCAGGTCACCGGCGAAGACCTCACCAAGAAGGCCAAGGAAGCCGCGCCGGCGCAGTCCTGATCTCTGCGCTTTCTGCATAGTGTCGATCCGCCCGCGAGAGATGTCTCGCGGGCGGTTTCGTTTTAGCGTTTGGACGTGGAGGGACTGCCATGCCCAAGATCGATATTGCAACAGCGGAAACCAAGCGCGGTTCCGGATATCCCGCGCCATTCGATCAGCCTTGCGCGGAGCGATTGCGCAAGCGGCTCGGCGATGCCGGCGGTCTCAATGATTTCGGTGTGAACATGCTCACGCTTCCGTCCGGCGTGTGGTCGAGCCAGCGCCATTGGCATTCGGGCGAAGACGAATTCGTCTATGTCCTATCCGGCGAAGTCGTGTTGGTGGACGATGATGGCGAACATCTCCTGCGCGCCGGCGATTGCGCTGCTTTTCCGAAGGGCGACAAGAACGGCCACCACCTGATCAACAAGTCAAAGACCGATGCGGTGTGCCTGGAAGTCGGCACGCGTTCCAAGACCGATTTCTGCGACTATCCGGATATCGACATGCAGATTGATTCCCGCACCGACAAATTCACCCGGCGGGACGGCACGCTCTATCCCGGCCAGTAGCTGCGGAATCGCGACAGGCGGAAACCAAACCGTGTGAATGATGGTTAATCGCGTTTCACCATTCTTGTGTGGAGACCGCCGCCCCGGCTAGGTTGGCCGCCGTCTGGGGTGGTTCATGCAAGCCGCAATGCGTTTTCTCAGTCTTGTCCTGATCGTGCTCGGCCTGATGCTGCTGGGCGCGGATGTCATCGCGTCGCTGGAAAAGGGCGGCGAGATCACAGTGCGCTCGCTGGATCAGGTGTGGATGATGATCAACGCGCCGAGCGACCTGGCTTTCCGTGCCTGGATCGAACACACCATCCCGCAGCCCGGCCCGCGCTGGATCGAAACCGTCATGAGCTTCTGGAGCTGGGCGGTGATCGGCTTGCCGGGTGTGATCCTGGCCTTCCTGTTCGGCCGCCGCTCCGGCGAAGGCTGATTACGTCTCGTCGCGGTTCGCGCCCGGAATCCACAACACGTCCGCTTTGCCCTTGTCGTTCGCAAACCGCGCGGCGACGAAAAGATAGTCGGATAACCGGTTCACATATTTGATCGCTGCCGGATTGATCTCTTCATGGCCGGCCAGGTCCGTCATCAGCCGCTCCGCGCGGCGCACGATGGTGCGGGCCATATGAAGATGCGCCGCCGCGGCCGAGCCGCCCGGCAGGATGAAGGAGGTGAGCGGCGCGAGCTCCGCGTTCATGGAATCGATTTCGCTTTCCAGCCGGTTCACCTGGCTGTCCACAATCCGCAACCGGCCTTCATTGCGCTTGGTCGTTTCGGGCACGCAAAGATCGGCGCCGAGATCGAACAGATCGTTCTGGATGCGCGCTAGCATCGCATCCATCTGGCCATGGGTATGCAGCCGCGCCAGCCCGATGGCGGCATTGGCTTCGTCCACCGTGCCATAGGCGGAGATGCGCGGCGCGTGCTTGGGTAGGCGCGTTCCGTCGCCGAGTGCGGTTTCGCCTTTGTCGCCGGTCTTGGTGTAAATCCGATTCAGCGTCACCATATAAGGATTCTAGGCACGGAAACCGGCCTGTTCCAGCAGCATTTCTTGGCAGTTGCGATGGGACCGTCCGTGGCTATGATCCGCCCGAATTTCCCGGAAGATTTGGCCATGCCCGTTGATGTACCCGAAACCATCGAAGTGGACGATACCCGCGTCGCCTGCGACGGAATCGGCGGCTCGCTCGGCCACCCCAAGGTCTATCTGGAGATGGGCGATGAAAAATATGTCGAATGCCCCTATTGCGACCGCCGCTTCGTGCTGCGCGCCGGAGCCCATCATCATTGAGCAAAGCCAAAGCCTCACCCGATAACAGGCCTTTGAAAAAAGGCGATCATCTCTACCTGATCGACGGGTCGGGCTATCTGTTCCGCGCCTATCACGCGTTACCGCCGCTCAGCCGCAAATCCGATGGTCTGCCCACCGGTGCCGTCTCCGGCTACTGCAACATGCTGTGGAAGTTGCTGGAGGACATGAAAGGCGCCGAAGCGCCCACCCATGTCGCGGTGATCTTCGATGCCGGCAAGACGACGTTCCGAAACAAGATCTATCCGCAATACAAGGCGAACCGCCCGGACCCGCCGGAAGATTTGATCCCGCAATTTCCGCTAGTGCGCGAAGCCACGCGTGCCTTCGGTGTCTCCTGCGTGGAGATGGCGGATTTCGAAGCCGACGATCTCATCGCAACCTATGCCTCAATGGCGATGGCGGCGGGCGCGCGCACGACGATCATATCGTCCGACAAGGACCTGATGCAGCTCATCGTGGACGGCAAGATCGAATTGCTCGACACGATGAAGAACAAGCGCCTGGGCTCCGCCGAGGTGATGGAGAAGTTCGGTGTTCTTCCCAACAAGGTCGTGGAAGTGCAGGCGCTCGCCGGCGACTCGGTCGACAACGTCCCGGGCGTGCGCGGCATCGGCGTGAAGACCGCAGCCGAATTGCTCAATACCTATGGCGATCTGGAAACGCTGCTGAAGCGCGCCGGCGAAATCAAGCAGCCCAAGCGCCGCGAGACGCTGATCGAGAACACCGAGAACGCGCGTATTTCGCTCAAGCTCGTCACTCTCGACAGCAAGGTGAAAGTGAAGGAGCAGCCGGACGAATTCGTTGCGCGCGAACCGGATGCCCAGACGCTGATCGGCTTCCTGAAAGCGATGGAGTTCAACTCGCTCACCCGCCGCGCCGCCGCGCATTACGGCATCGACGATCCGGGCGCGATCGAGACCGCGGCCGATCCCGCGGAAAAGGCGTTGCCCGCGCCTGGCAAGGCGAGCGCGGTGAAGCCAGCAGCCGTCACGGAAGAGAAGGCGCTCGTTCCGGGAAAGGGAAAATCGCCCGGTGCCGTAATGGATCGCGGCGAAATCGTGCGCGCCATCGACTATCAGAAATACGAAGCCGTCACGACGCTGGACCGTCTCGATCACTGGATCGCGCGCGCCCGCGAAGCGGGACGCTTCGCAGTCGACACCGAAACCACCTCGCTCGATCCGATGCAGGCGACGCTCTGTGGTGTGTCGATGGCGGTGGCGCCTGGCGAGGCTTGTTACATTCCGTGTGGCCATCGCTCCAGTGACGGCCTCGATCTGGCCGGCGACAAAGGCAAGATCGCTCAGATTCCGGAAGCGGAAGTTCTGAAGCGTCTGAAGCCGCTTCTGGAAGACGATTCGATCCTCAAGATCGGTCAGAACATCAAATATGATTTTCACGTCTTCCTGCAGCGCGGCATCCGCATCGCGCCGTTCGACGACACGCTCGCGATCTCCTTCGTGCTGGACAGCGTGCTGCACGGTCACGGCATGGACGAATTGTCGGAGATCAACCTCAAGCACACGCCGATTTCCTTCACCGATGTCACCGGCAAGGGCAAGGAGAAGATCACCTTCGATTGCGTGCCGGTGCCGGAAGCGACCAAGTATTCCGCGGAAGACGCGGATGTAACCTATCGCCTGCATTGCCTGCTCAAGCCGCGTCTTGTCGCGGACGGCAAGGTGACTGTTTATGAAACGCTGGAACGCCCGCTCATTCCGGTTCTGGCGGACATGGAACGCGAAGGCATCCTCGTCGATCAGGATTTCCTCAGGAAACTCTCCAACGATTTCGCGAAGAAGCAGATGGGTCTCGAAAAGGAGATTCACAAGCAGGCCGGCGGCGAATTCAACATCGGCTCGCCCAAGCAGCTTGGCGAACTCCTTTTCGATCGCATGAAGATTCCCGGCGGCTCGCGCACCAAGACGGGTGCATGGTCCACCGATGTGGGCGTGCTGGAAGATGTGGCGGCGCAAGGCCATGAGATCGCGCGCAAGGTTCTGGATTGGCGCCAGCTTTCCAAGCTGCGCGGCACTTACACCGAAGCATTGCCGACTTATGTGAATCCCAAGACCGGGCGGGTTCACACCTCTTATTCGCTGGCCTCCGCCAGCACGGGCCGTCTCGCCTCGAACGATCCGAACCTGCAGAACATCCCGATCCGCACGGAAGATGGCCGCAAGATTCGCCAGGCATTTATCGCGCCGAAAGGCAGCAAGCTCGTCAGCGCCGATTACAGCCAGATCGAGCTGCGTCTGCTGGCGCACATCGCTGACATTCCGCAGCTCAAGAAAGCCTTTGCCGACGGCCTCGACATCCACGCCATGACGGCATCCGAAATCTTCAACGTGCCGGTGAAGGGCATGCCGCGGGAAGTCCGCTCCCGCGCCAAGGCGATCAATTTCGGTATCGTCTATGGCATCTCCGGCTTCGGCCTTGCCAATCAGCTCGGTATCGCGCGCGAGGAAGCCAACGACTACATCAAGAAATACTTTCAGCGGTTTCCCGGAATCCGCGACTACATGGAAGAAACAAAAGCCTACGCGCGTGAGCACGGTTATGTTGAAACGCTATTCGGCCGCCGTGTGCATATCCGCGAAATCCGCTCGCCCAACCCCAGCCATCGCGCCGGTGCCGAACGCGCAGCGATCAATGCCCCGATCCAGGGCACGGCGGCGGATGTCATCCGCCGCGCCATGATCCGCGTGCCGGACGCGCTGATCGCCAAGAAGCTCAAGAGCAAGATGCTCCTGCAGGTGCATGACGAGCTGGTCTTTGAGGCACCGGACAAGGAATGCGAGGCGCTGATCGCCACGGTCACCAAAGTGATGGAGCACGCATCGTTGCCTGCGCTGCAGATATCGGTGCCGCTGGTGGTCGAGGCGCGCGCCGCTGCGAACTGGGACGAAGCGCACTGATCTTCAGCGGCGCTTCGGCGGCCCGTCGCGATATTCGAAGGTGATGAAATAGACCTTCTCGCCGCGGCCGTGCTTTGCGGTCTTCAGCAGATCGACCAAGCCGTCAAATCCGGAATCACGCGCCATCTTGGGCGTGATCTGCTCGATCATGATCTCGCGCATCGCCGTGATGTGAACGTGACCGTCCTCCATCGCATAATCGTTGCCGACCTTCACACGCGGCTTCTGCCAGATGCGAATGCTGGTCGTGATTTCACCGCGTTCAATCGGCGCGCGCAGCTTTTCTATGAAATGCATGCCGCGAGTTTAGTGCGCCCGCAAAGCGGGGCAAGCTTCAGGCGGCGAGCGCCTTCATGCCGGCTTCCGTTCCGATGCCCGCTTTTTCCAGCGTCTGCATCAGGTCGTTCATCGCCACATCGGCGTTGGGCGCTTCGCCTTTGGTTCTGGCGACATGGGCTGCATAGCCCGTCATGAAGCCAGGTCGGGCCATATGGGTGAGCACCAGGTTGCGGGCACGCTCCGACAGCTGACCTTCGGTGATCGCCCCGCCGGTGATGAGACGCAACACGGCAACCGCTTTCTCGATGGACCCTGCGGGCTTGGCGTCGATGGATTCGAGCAACTTGCTGCGGCTATCGACTTCGCAAGCCACCTTGTCCAGCGCGTCGCAGATTTCCTGTTTCTGTACGTCCTGGAAGCCGGAACGGTTCACGCGCTTTTGCAGATCGACAAGCCGCTGCAACCGCTCCAGCACCGGTGTCTTGGCAAAGAGATAGACCTGCTCGAAACCGGGGGAGGTGATGATCGGCGGGAAGAACTTCGCCAGTTGGCGCTTGTTTTCCGCGCCGATGATGTTCTCTTCGATCAAGAGCAGCCGCTCGACTTTCTCGTTCACGCCACCGGCTTCCTGCAGATGCTCGCTCACCATTTCGTTGGTGACGAGCCGCTTGGAGCGCAGCGTAAAGGCGCCGATCAGGTCTTCGTGGCTCAGATATTTTCCTTGGCCCAGCACCAGCTTGTTGGCGATGCGGCGTAACGTCTTCAACTCGTCAACCAGTGAGTCCGGGCAAAGGCGCTTCACGCTTTTAAGTTCCGCAAGAATGCGTCCTGCGACCGCGGTGCGGGCAGCGGGAAGATCGTCGGCCTTGAAATGGCGCGTGACGGCGGCGATGGCGGTGTTCGCGCCTTCCATCCTTTCGCCGAGGAAGAGATGAACCAGCACCCAAAGCGCGGCGCCCAGATTCTCCGTTTCGCCGATGAGTTCGTGCAGCGCGGCGGAACCTGCAAGAATTTCCGCGCCGATGGAATCCACCGTGCCGAGAAGAACGTCGGCGACCTCCGGGTCCTTTTCCGCTTCCTTTAGGATCGCCAGCAGGCGCGTCAGTTTCTCGTTCCAGCCGGAAGCGTCCGCGAGATAATGCGCGATGGCGCCGTTGAAGAGATAAGCTTTGTCAGAATCCTGCGCCAGCTTGTGCGCGAGCGCCGCGAACTGTCCTTCGCGCGCGACGGGGAAATAACCGCGTTTCTCGTCGTTGTAGACGCGGTTCATCGCCTTGGTGGTGAGATCTTGCAGCTTTTTCACGATCTGCTGCACCGGCAGGGTGGTGTTCGCCGCCTGCGCCACCGATACTTTCTGGATCGCGTGCTGATAGGTCGTGCCGGTCGCTTCCAGCTGTTCCAGCGCGTCGCCGCGATGGATGAGCTCGGTGATCGTGATCCGCTGGCGCGCGAGATGCTCGCCCAGAAGCCGGCCCATCGTCGAGCGCGCATGATAGGAGTAGAGGTCGTCCGGCTTGAAACAGGGAAGGGCGCTTGGCGCGTCTTCCTTCGCCACTTCCTCTTTTATCTTGTTGTGGCCGTCTTCGAAGATCTTCAGCGACTGATAGGCGCCGGTCTCGTTGTCGTAGCTTTCCTTGACCACCTTCACGCCGGTGGCCTGGTTGTCGGCCATCAGCGATTCCGCGAGCGCGATCGCCGCGTCACGCTGGTTGGTCGCTTCATGCATGACCCAGCCGCCCTTCGAGCCCTGGCGGCGGAAGACTTCGTAATGAACTTCACGTGACATGCAGTTGGCGCGCCCCAATCGAACGGCCAGTATGGCAGCACGTGTTTTAACTGCCGGTTAAGGCTGACGCTTCTTCACCAAGCCCTTTGAGGGACGGTGCTTTTCCGCATAGCCGGCATTCGGGATCTGGCCTCACGGTGACAGTGCGGAAGCGGGTCGCGAGCGCGTCATAGATAAGAAGACGCCCCGCCATGCTTTCGCCGATCCCGGTGACCTCCTTGATCACTTCCAGTGCCTGCAGAGTCCCCATCACACCGGCTGCCGCGCCCAGCACGCCCGTCTGCGAGCAATTGGGGACGGTGCCGGCGGGTGGTGGCTCCGGGAAGATGCAGCGATAGCAGGGGCAGCCGGCTTTGTGCGCCTTGAAGGTCGCAAGCTGACCGTCGAACTCCGTGACGGCGGCGGAGACAAGCGTCTTCTTCGCGAAGAAGCAGGCGTCGTTGATCAGGAAGCGCGTTTCGAAATTGTCGGAGCCATCCGCCACGACGTCGTATGCGCCAATGATTTCCGATGCGTTCTGCGTGGTCAGTTTTTCGTTATGGATGCCAACGTTCACATTCGGATTGATCGCTCGCGCCGCGTCGCGCGCGCTGTCTGTTTTCGCGCGCCCAATATCCGCGGTGCGATGCGCGATCTGGCGCTGAAGGTTCGAAAGCGACACCGCATCGAAATCCGCGACGCCGATCGTGCCTACGCCCGCGGCCGCCAGATAGAGGATAACGGGGCTGCCAAGTCCGCCTGCGCCCACCACCAGCACCTTGGCTGCCTTGAGTCGGGCCTGTCCCGGCCCGCCGACCTCCCGCAGCACGATGTGGCGGGCGTAACGGTCCAGTTCCTCGTCCGACAGGCTCATGCCGGGGCTATAACCCATTGGCTCTCCCCAAGAAAATGAGAATCGCGACGGATCGCCCCATAAGCCGATTCCTCTATCCTTTTCAAAGGCTTGGGACTATAGAGACCCCGTGAAACCAATTTCCCGAGTTTCGTTGAAGCCGGGAGAGGCCAACGCTATTTTGGCCTGCATAATCAACTGAGAGCGGCTCGCAATCGGGCCGCCCGTCCCACGGGGTTTGATATGGCTGACACACAGGCCTTCGGTCTGGAGAAGCAGGGCTTTCGCAATCTGAAGTCCGTGAACTGGAATCTCACCGTTCCGGAACTCTACGAACACGCGATCCGCCGGGGCGAAGGCCATGTCGCCAAGAACGGGCCGTTCGTCGTTCTTACCGGCCAGCACACCGGCCGCTCCGCCACCGACAAATTCGTTGTGCGCGACCAGAATACCGAAAGCCAGGTCTGGTGGGATAACAACAAGGCGATGACGCCGGCGCATTTCGACGCGCTCTATGCCGACATGATGAAATTCGCGGAAGGCAAGGAGCTGTACGCGAAGGATCTCTTCGGCGGCGCCGATCTGGAGCACCGCCTGCCCGTGCGCATCGTCACCGAATATGCCTGGCACTCGCTCTTCGTGCATCAGCTCCTCATCCGCCCGAAGGCGGAAGAGTTGAAGGGTTTCAATCCGGAATTCACGATCATCGACCTGCCGAGCTTCGAAGCCGATCCGGCAAAGCATGGCAGCGCGACCAAGACGGTGATCGCGGTCAACTTCTCCAAGAAGCTGATTCTGATCGGCGGTACGTCCTATGCCGGCGAGATGAAGAAGTCGGTGTTCACGATCATGAACTATCTGCTGCCGGCCAAGCGCATCATGTCGATGCACTGTTCGGCGAATGTCGGCAAGGACGGCAAGGCGGCGATCTTCTTCGGCCTTTCCGGTACCGGCAAGACGACGCTGTCCGCCGATGCCTCGCGCACGCTGATCGGCGATGACGAGCATGGCTGGTCCGAAAACGGCGTCTTCAACATCGAAGGCGGTTGCTATGCGAAGGTGATCCGCCTCTCGCGCGAGGCCGAGCCGGAAATCTATTCGACCACCGAACGCTTCGGCACCGTGCTCGAGAATGTGGTGATGGACCCGCACACCCGCGAGCTCGATCTGAACAGCGACAAATATGCGGAGAACACCCGCGCTGCCTATCCTATCGACATGATCCCGAACGCCAGCGAAACCGGCCGTGCGGGTCATCCCAAGAACGTCATCATGCTGACAGCCGACGCCTTCGGTGTTTTGCCGCCGATCGCGCGCCTGACGCCGAGCCAGGCGATGTATCACTTCCTCTCCGGCTTCACCGCGAAAGTGGCCGGCACGGAAAAGGGCCTCGGCAAGGAGCCGCAGCCGACCTTCTCGACCTGCTTCGGCGCGCCGTTCATGCCGCGTCATCCCACAGAGTACGGCAACCTGCTGCGCGATCTCATCGCGGAGCATGGCTCGGATTGCTGGCTGGTGAACACCGGCTGGACGGGCGGCCAGTTCGGCACCGGTTCGCGCATGCCGATCAAGGCGACGCGTGCGCTCTTGAACGCCGCGCTTGACGGTTCGCTCGCCAATGTCGAGATGCGCATCGACCCGCACTTCAAATTCCGCGTGCCGGTTTCGGTGCCGGGGGTCGATTCCAAGATCCTGAACCCGCGCGATACCTGGGCCGACAAGGCGGCTTACGATGCGCAGGCGAAGAAGCTGGTGTCGATGTTCCGCGACAACTTCAAGAAGTTCGAAGCCCATGTCGGCAAGGATGTTCTGGAAGCCGCGCCGATCCTGGCGGAAGCGGCTGAGTAATTTGGCTTGCGCAGAAACGAAAAGGCCCGCGAGCGATCGCGGGCCTTTTTCTTTGCGCTCGGTTCAAACCGTCTTGCGATACACCCATACGCGCGCCGGCGGCAGGTTGGCCCATACCACGGCGGCGCGTTTCACCGTCGTGCCTTGCGGCGCGGGGATCGGCGGATCGAATCCGTAGGAGAACTGCACGTAGGGCGCGCCGGGTTTCAGCTTGGCGAGCGCGCCTTCGATCAGCGCGCGGCGGCGCTCCACCGGATGGTTGAGCAGCGGCAGACCCGACACGACAGCCGCAAAACTTTCGCCATTGCCGCCGAGTGTTTTCTTCAGATCGAACGCGTCGCCTTGCACGACATGCACGCCGGGAAACCGCTCGGCGACCATTTTCGCGAAATCGGGATCGTATTCGATGGCGGTGATGCGCTCCGGCGTGATGCCACGATCGATCAGCGCTTCGGTGACAACGCCGGTTCCCGGTCCCAGCTCCAGCACTGGTCCTTCAATGGCGGGATCGACCTGCCGCGCAATCGCCTGGCTCAACGCGGGCGATGACGGTGCGATGGCGCCGACATTCTTTGGGCGGGCGATGAGCCCTTTCAGGAAATGGAAATGCTCTGCGGCGGTGTTCGAGGGCATATGGCTTCCTAGCAAAATCCCCGTTGCATTTCAGCTATTCGATTCAAGCAATTGACCGGCTCCCGGGGGGAGGCGGAACCTGCCGGGACTTAATGGCTGAAACGGATATTTGTTCGGGGAAGGACGGCAAAACAATGGCTTTGCAATCGGATCGGGTGGCTCAGTTTCGTAACGCACATGCGAAAGGCCAGATCCTGGTCCTGCCCAACGCCTGGGATGCCGCCAGCGCAAGGCTGGTGCAGGACGCCGGCGCCAAGGCCGTTGCCACGTCCAGCGCCGCCGTCGCCTGGTCCAACGGCTACGCGGACGGCGAAGGCATGTCCCGCGAGGTCGCCCTTGCGGCCACGCAGGAGGTGTTGCGGGTGGTGAGCGTGCCCGTCACGGTGGACAGCGAGGCCGGCTATTCGTCCGATCCGGCGAAGGTCGCCGAGCATTGCTTGCGCCTGATCGAGATTGGCGTCGCCGGCCTCAACATCGAGGACGGCAAGGAGGCACCCGATCTGCTCGCTGCCAAGATCAAGGCGATCAAATCCGCGGCGAAGGCCAAAGGCGTCGACATCTTCATCAATGCGCGCACGGACGTTTATCTGCAGAACCTCGTTTCGGACGATAAGAAATTCGGCGAGACGATCCGGCGCACAAAGCTCTACACCGAAGCCGGCGCCGACGGCATTTTCGCCGCGTTCATGACCGATCCTGCGCAGATCCGCGATGTCGTGGCCGCCACGGACCTGCCGGTGAACATTCTCGCGACCAAGACGGCGCCGGATGTCGCCGTGCTAAAAGCATTGGGCGTTCGCCGGCTCACCATCGGCGCGCTCACGGCGCGTTCGGCGTATGGCCATGCGGTGCATGCCGTGAAGATGCTGCTCGACGATGGGAAATACGACGCGATCTTTGCGACCGCCGGCGATTGCCCGGATTTCAACAAGGCGTTTGGATAGCGCGAAGATTAAGCTTCGCCCTTCCAGAACTCTTTCACCTTGGCGAAGAAGCCTTCCGATTCCGGCTGCGAACCGGGCGCAGCTTCGGCTTCGAATTGCTTGAGCAACTCTTTCTGCTTCTTCGTCAGCTTCACCGGCGTTTCCACCAGAAGCTCGACGTAAAGATCGCCGCTCATGCCGCCGCCGCGCAGCACCGGCATGCCCTTGCCGCGCAGGCGGAACTGACGGCCCGATTGCGTGCCTTCGGGAATGACGACTTTCGCGCGACCGCCGTCTAGCGTCGGCACTTCAATGCCGCCGCCCAGCGATGCGGTGACGAACGACACCGGTGCGCGGCAATAAAGATCGTGTCCGTCGCGCTGGAAGATCTCGTGCGGCGCGACCGAGATGAAGATGTAGAGATCGCCCGGCGGTCCGCCGTTCAGTCCCGCCTGGCCTTCACCGGCAAGACGGATGCGCGTGCCTTCCTCTACGCCCGCCGGAATGTCGACGGCCAGCGTGCGCTCCTTCTGCACAAGCCCCGCGCCCTGGCAGGTCTTGCACGGATGCTTGATGATGCGTCCTTGCCCGCGGCATTGCGGGCAGGTGCGCTCGATGGTGAAGAAACCCTGCTGCGCGCGCACCTTGCCGATGCCCGAACAGGTCGGGCATTGCTCTGCCTTGTGGCCGGCCTCCGCGCCGGTGCCACCGCAGACTTCGCAAGCGACGGCGCTCGGCACCTTGATCTGCGCCGCGCGGCCCTTGAAGGATTCTTCCAGAGAGATTTCGAGATTGAATCGGAGATCCTGCCCGCGGTTCTGGCGGCGCGCCTTGCGCCCGCCCGTGAACTCGCCGAACAGATCGTCGAAGATGTCGGTGAACGAAGATGCGAAATCGAACGGATTGCCGCGCCCGCCGCCGCCACCCATACCGTGCTCGAACGCGGCATGGCCGAAGCGGTCGTAAGCGGCCCGCTTCTGATCGTCCTTCAGGACTTCATAGGCTTCGCTGACTTCCTTGAAGCGCACTTCGGCGGTGGTGTCGCCGTGATTGCGGTCGGGATGGTGTTCCTTGGCGGCCTTGCGATAGGCGCCTTTGATGACGTCGATGGAGGCCGTGCGCTCCACGCCCAGAACTTCGTAATAGCACCGCTTTTCCATCGAATACGCCAACCACCTTAAACGGCAGACCCGCATCCCCTTCACAGGAGATGCGGGCCTTGCACTATGACTTCAAGTCCTTGCTCATCGGTTCAAGCCCCCCCGGCCGACCCGGACGCTGCTTACGCCGCGCCCTTCTTGTCGTCATCGACCTCGGAGAATTCCGCGTCCACGACGTTGTCGTCCTTCGGCTGCTCGCCGCCTTCGGCACCCGGCGCGGCACCTTCGCCGCCGCCCTGCGCCTGCTGGGCCTTGTACATCGCTTCACCGAGCTTCATCGACGCCTGCGCCAGGGCTTCGGTCTTTGCCTTGATATCGGCGCCGTCGTCGCTCTTGAGCGTTTCCTTCAGCGCGGCGATGGCATTCTCGATCGCCGTGCGGTCGCTCGCATCGATCTTGTCGCCATGCTCGCTGAGCGCCTTCTCGGTCGAATGGACCAGCGCGTCGCCATGGTTCTTGGCTTCGGCGCTTTCCTTGCGCTTCTTGTCGTCGGCCGCGTGCTGCTCGGCTTCCTTCACCATCTTGTTGATGTCGGCTTCCGACAGGCCGCCCGAGGCCTGGATGCGGATCTGCTGCTCCTTGCCGGTGGCCTTGTCCTTCGCGGTGACGCTGACGATGCCGTTCGCGTCGATGTCGAAGGTGACTTCCACCTGCGGCACGCCGCGCGGCGCGGGCGGAAGGCCGACGAGATCGAACTGACCCAGCATCTTGTTGTCCGCCGCCATCTCGCGCTCGCCCTGGAACACGCGGATGGTGACAGCCGTCTGGTTGTCTTCCGCGGTCGAGAAGGTCTGCGACTTCTTCGTCGGGATCGTGGTGTTGCGCTCGATGAGGCGCGTGAACACGCCGCCCAGCGTCTCGATGCCCAGCGACAGCGGGGTCACGTCGAGAAGCAGAACGTCCTTCACTTCGCCTTTCAGAACGCCACCCTGAATGGCCGCGCCGATGGCGACGACTTCATCCGGGTTCACGCCCTTGTGCGGCTCCTTGCCGAAGAGCTGCTTCACCGCTTCCTGAACCTTGGGCATGCGCGTCATGCCGCCGACGAGAATGACCTCGTCGATCTGGTTCGCCGAAACGCCAGCATCCTTCAGCGCCTGCTTCACCGGCGCGATGGTCTTCTGGATGAGGTCATCCACCAGCGCTTCCAGCTTGGCGCGCGTGATCTTCATCGTCAGATGCTTGGGGCCCGACGCATCCGCCGTGATGAACGGCAGGTTCACTTCGGTCTGCATCGCGGACGACAATTCGATCTTCGCTTTTTCAGCGGCTTCCTTCAGGCGTTGAAGCGCCAGACGGTCGCTGCGCAGGTCGATGCCGGACTCTTTCTTGAACTCGTCGGCGAGATAGCCGACCAGGCGCTGGTCGAAGTCTTCACCGCCGAGGAATGTGTCGCCGTTGGTGGACTTCACTTCGAAAACGCCGTCGCCGATCTCCAGCACCGACACGTCGAACGTGCCGCCGCCAAGGTCGTACACCGCGATCGTGCCGGAGCCTTTCTTGTCCATGCCATAGGCAAGGGCAGCAGCAGTCGGCTCGTTGATGATGCGGAGCACTTCAAGGCCCGCGATCTTGCCGGCGTCTTTCGTCGCCTGGCGCTGCGCGTCGTTGAAGTAGGCCGGAACGGTGATGACCGCCTGCGTGACCTTCTCGCCGAGATGGGCTTCGGCGGTTTCTTTCATCTTCTGAAGGATGAAGCCGGAGATTTCGCTCGGCGCGAATTTCTTGTTGTCGCGGCCCTGCACCCACGCGTCGCCGTTGTCGGCCTTGACGATCTTGTAGGGCACCATGTCGATGTCCTTCTTCGTCATCGGGTCGTCGAAACGGCGGCCGATGAGGCGCTTGATCGCGAAGAAGGTGAATTCAGGGTTCGTCACGGCCTGCCGCTTGGCGGGCTGGCCGACGAGACGTTCGCCGTCATTGCTGAAGGCGACGATGGAGGGCGTGGTACGCGCGCCTTCCGCATTTTCGATGACCTTGGGGGCGCTGCCCTCCATGACGGCCACGCACGAATTCGTCGTGCCGAGGTCGATGCCGATCACTTTTGCCATGCTCTAATCCTCTCTCTGGCGGACGGCTTCCTGGCCTCTAACGTGAGCGCCCTCCGGACCGTTCCCATTGATATCATTGACAAATCCGCTCCGAGCCAATGCCCGGCCGGACCTGAGGGGTATATAGGGACGGTGCCTTAACGCTGCAAGACGGGAACCCGGCTAAGCGCCGAATCCGATAGGGAATTCCCCGACTATTAGCGGGTTCCGGCCTTGACGGCCATGACCCCGCGCCGTCTCATTTCGCACATGCAAAAGGGGGCGCCGTCCGGTTTCGAACTGGGGGTGGAGGATCATCATCCGTCCACACCGGCCAAGCCCATCCGCCCCGGCGAAGCAGCGCCTTATGCGCATTACGAGCTCGGCGCCGCTTACGACGAGATGTTCACGGCCAGGGGCCATGTGCGCCCGCATTACGGGCAGCTCGATCTGCGTCTTCTCACCTTGCCGCCGGACGAGCTTCTTCGCCGCCAGCAGGCTTGCGAGCAGAGTTTCCTGCATCAGGGCATCACCTTCACCGTTTATTCCGATGCGCAGGCGACGGAGCGGATCATCCCGACCGATCTTCTGCCGCGCATCGTCACCGGCGCGGAGTGGGATCGCGTCGAGCGCGGCCTCAAGCAGCGCATCGCGGCCCTCAATCTCTTCCTGCGCGACATCTATGCCGAAGGCCGTGTGCTGAAGGACGGCGTGATCCCGCGCGGCATGATTTTGGGATCGAAGCATTATCGCCGCGAGATGCGCGGCGTGGCGGTGCCGCACGGTTCTTATGTGAATGTCTGCGGCACCGATCTCATCCGCCGCGAGGACGGGCATTTTGCGGTGCTGGAAGACAATCTGCGCGTCCCCTCCGGCGTGTCCTACATGCTCGCCAACCGCGATGTGGTGCGCCGCGCCTTCCCGAATGTCTTCCGCGCTTCGCGTGTGCGGCCCATCGAGCAATATCCCAATGAGCTTCTCGCCACGCTGAAGTCGCTGGTGCCGTTCCAGGAAGACGTGTCCATCGCGGTGCTGACGCCGGGCGTATTCAACTCCGCCTTCTTCGAGCACGCCTTCCTCGCGCGCCAGATGGGCGTGGAGCTGGTCGAAGGCC
This sequence comes from Rhizomicrobium sp., assembly GCA_036569005.1. GTDB lineage: Bacteria > Pseudomonadota > Alphaproteobacteria > Micropepsales > Micropepsaceae > Rhizomicrobium. The sequence continues at coordinate 34,927 of DATCRK010000031.1, forward strand.
GCGATCTCCTGGTGAACGACAATGTCGTCTATGCACGCACGACAAGCGGCTTGAAACGCATCGATGTCATCTATCGCCGCGTCGATGACGATTTCATCGATCCGCTGGTCTTCCGCGAAGATTCGTCATTGGGTGTGCCGGGCCTCTTCAACGCCTATCGCGCCGGCAATGTCGTGCTCGCCAATGCGCTGGGCACCGGCGTCGCCGACGACAAGGCCGTTTATGCGTATGTCCCGAGATTGATCCGCTATTATCTCAGCGAAGAACCGATCCTCGACAACGTCGAGACGTTCCTCTGTCGCGAGGAAAAATCCCTCAGCCACGTCCTTGCCAATCTCGACAAGCTGGTGGTGAAGGCGGTCGGCGAAAGCGGTGGCTACGGCATGCTGGTCGGCCCGCACGCGAGCCAAGGTGAGCGCGAAGAGTTTGCGCGCAAGCTGAAGGCCGATCCGGACAACTATATCGCGCAGCCCACGATCCAGCTTTCCACGGCGCCCACCTTCGTGAATGGCGGCGTGGAAGCGCGGCATGTCGATCTGCGGCCGTTCATCCTGCATGGCGAAGAAACGCGTATCGTGCCGGGCGGCCTCACGCGCGTGGCGCTCAAGAAGGGCAGTCTTGTGGTGAACTCCAGCCAAGGCGGCGGCTCGAAAGATACCTGGGTGCTGAACGACTGATGCTCTCCCGTGTCGCAGACTCTCTTTACTGGATGGCGCGCTATATCGAGCGCGCAGAGCACACCGCACGCCTGATCGCGGTGAAGCTCGAATCCATGATCGAGCAGTCGCCGGAAGATGCGGAATCGAGTTGGGTGCGCGTGGTCGCGGCCCTGACCGGCGAAGAAGCCACAACCACGGACGCGCACGCCATCACCCAGTCGCTGGCGTTCGACCGCACAAACCCGTCTTCGCTGGTCAGTTCACTGCGTTTCGCGCGCGACAATGCGCGCCAGATCCGCGAGCAGCTTTCCACCGAAGTGTGGGAGCATCTGAACCGGCTCTATCTCGGCACCCATGGCGAAACGATCGGTTCGGTGTGGGTGCATCAGCCGGCGCAGTTCTTCCGCCAGACGCTGGAAGATCTCTTCACGCTCGGCGGCGTTACCTATTCCACCTTACGCCACGGTGAAGGCTGGCGCTTTCTGGAATTGGGCCGCCACATCGAGCGCGCGCAATTGGTGAGCCGGTTGCTCGACATCCATTTCGGCATCGTCGCGCCGGGCTACAAGAACCCGCCGCCGCCGCCAAAATATTTCGACTGGTTGGTGCTGCTCAAGTTCTGCACGGCATTCGAGCCTTACTGCAAGGAATTCACCGCGGATCTGCGCCCCGAGAAGATCGCGCAGTTTCTGTTGTTCGATGCGGAATTTCCGCATTCGGTGCGTTTCTCCGTGGATCGCGTGGTGGAGGCGCTCGCGCATGTCGCGCCCGGCGCGCCGCCCAATCGCCGCGCCGCCTGCGAACGCCTCGCCGGCCGCCTGAAGGCAAGCGTGGATTTTGGACAGATCGACGAATTGACCGGCGGTTCGATCGACAATTTCCTCGTCAATATCACGCGCCAATGCGAGCAAATTCACGAGTCGGTCTATGCGGCGTACATCGCCTACGATGCGGAGACGGTATTGTGAGTCTTTTGATGTCCTATCGCTTCGCTACTTGAGGACGAGATGTATTACTCCATCCGCCACGTCACCCGCTTCCGCTACGACGCGCCGGTGCGCGAGAGCGTGATGGAATTGCGCATGCAGCCGCGCTCGGAAGGACCGCAGGCGCTGCGCTCCTTCCAGATCGTCACCAATCCGCGCGCGCAGCTTTATGCCTACACCGACTACCTCGGCAACGCGGTCTATCATTTCAATGTGCTGCGACAGCATTCTGAGCTTCGCATCGAGACGCAGTCCACCGTCGAGATGGCGGAATGGCGCCCCTTGCCGGACGCCGCCGACGAGCTGGAATGGAATCGGTACAACAATCTCAATCTCCCTGCCGAGCAATACGATCTTCTGGAGCCGTCCAAATTCGCGCATATGTCTCTGGCGCTGCGTGATTTCATGGCGGCGAAAGACCTGGCCAAGCCACAAGGCGATGTGTTGAGCGCGCTCAAGCACCTGAACAAGACCATCCACGACAGCTTCGGCTACGAGATCGGCATCACCGATGCCTATTCACCCATCGACGACGCGCTGAAAGCCAGGAGCGGCGTGTGCCAGGACTTTGCGCATATCATGATCGCCATCGCGCGCCACTGGGGTGTGCCGGCGCGTTATGTCTCCGGCTATCTGCATCACCGAAAGAAAGGTCAGGATCGGTCTGGCGACGATGCCACCCACGCGTGGATCGAGACTTGGCTGCCGACGATGGGCTGGATCGGCTTCGATCCGACCAACGACATCACGGCAGGCGAGCGGCACATCCGCGTGGCGGTGGGCCGCGACTATGCCGACGTGCCGCCCACGCGCGGAACCTATAAAGGTGGCGCGCAAAGCGAGCTCGCCATCTCGGTGTCGGTGCAACCGACGCAGGCGCCGGTGCGTCATGAAGAATTTTTGAGGGTCGCGCGTCCCATCAAACCAGGCACGGACGCGCCCACCCGCGCGGAACAGTTCTATCACCAGCAGCAACAGCAGCAGCAATAAGCGCCGATTGGTCGCGGTTTGATCGTGGGCGGCGGAGGTCTATAGACCTTCCATGCATCTGCCCCGCCGCCACCTCCGCATTGCGCGCCTCTATTCGCGGCGCTGGCAGCGGCGATTCATCTTCACCGGTGGCGCGCTTGTGGTGGGCCTGGTGGCGGTGGCGCTGGCCCGTCTCGCCGATGGCGCGCTGCACGACTTCCAGCAGGTGCTTCACCATGCGCCTTACGCCGCGTTCGCCATCACGCCGCTGGGCTTCGGTCTTTCGATCTGGCTCACCAACCGTTTCTTTCCGAACACCGGCGGTTCGGGCATTCCGCAGGCCATCGCCGCGCGCGAACTGAAAACGGTCGAGGAGCGACGCACGCTGGTCAGCCTGCGCGCCGCCGTCGGCAAGATCCTGATGACCTTGCTAGGGCTTCTCTGCGGTGCCTCTGTCGGCCGCGAAGGCCCGACCGTGCAGGTCGGTGCGTCGCTGATGTTCGAGATCGGGCGTCTCACGCCCAAGCGCCAGCCCGGACTTATTCTTGCGGGCGCCGCCGCCGGCGTCGCCGCTGCGTTCAACACACCGCTGGCCGGTATCGTCTTCGCCATCGAAGAGATCAGCCGCAGTTTCGAGACGCGCACCTCCGGCCTTATCATCGGCGCGGTGATCATCGCCGGTATGACTTCGCTCACCTTCCTCGGCAACTACACATACTTTGGATCGACGGGCGCGATGCTGGGCTCTTTTGATCACTGGCTGTGCGTCCCGGTATGCGGCGTGATCGGTGGATTGTTGGGCGGTTGTTTCTCGCGCCTCTTGATAGAGGTCCCGCGTCATTTGCCCGGCAAGATCGGAACATGGTCGCGTGCCTATCCGGTTCTCTTCGCGGTGGCTTGCGGATTGGGCGTCGCGATCTGCGGCTTTCTCTCGGGTGATACGATCTGGGGCACAGGTTACGCTCAGGCGCGAAGCCTTGTGCATGGCACCAATCATCTGGGCTGGCAATTCACCCCACTGAAATTCATCGCTACGGTCCTATCCTCGGTCAGCGGCATTCCGGGCGGCATCTTCTCGCCGTCGCTATCGGTCGGCGCAGGGTTCGGCGCCGATGTCGCGCGCTTCTTTCCCTCCGCGCCGCTTGGCGCCATCGTGCTGATCGGCATGGTGAGCTACTTCACCGGCGTGGTGCAGGCGCCCATCACCAGTTTCGTGATCGTGTCGGAGATGGTGGACAACCATCAGATGCTGGTACCCCTGATGGCGGCGGCCTTGATCGCCAACGCTTGCTCGAAACTGGTCTGCCGCGAGGGTGTTTATCACGCATTGTCGCGGCGCTATCTGGAAGCCGCGAAGGCTCAGCCTTCGTAGCCATGCCTGGTGGCCGTCACGCCGCAGATCGCGCCGATGCGATCGTAATTCTTGCCAAAGAACTCTTTCGGATCCGTCCCGCGTCCGCGGGGTTGAAATGCATGATCGAGCTTGGCCGAGATGTCGCCGGTCACAGGCATGCCGAATTGGCGCGCGAGGCGTTCGATCGTTCCGGGCTTGTCGCCGGAAAAATCTTCATAGCGAATGAGAACCATGCGGCCATCCAACCGTTCGGCGATTTCCGCCGCGCGTGTCCAGCGCTGCGCCAGGATGTCTATGTAATGCGCCGGCGGCAATCCGAGATCGGTACCGGCGAGAATGCTTTGCCATGTGCGATTGATGCGGCGGTTTCCGGGTGCGATGCGATCGGTGTCGCCGCGAATGTCCAGCCGCTCCAGCATGCTGCGAATGTTGTGCCAGGGATTGCGCAGCACCATCACCGCCCGGCTCCGTGCGAAATGATCCAGCAGCGCGGGCGCGGCGAAAGTCAGCCCGGGCTCTTTCACGATAGGCGCAGAAAACGCCCACGCGTTGCGCGCGATATAGCGCGAGACGGGAATTTCGCCGCGGATAAGCTCCCCGATGAACGGCTCCTGCGCGCCGCCGAAATCGGCGATGAGAGACCGGCCCGTCGCTTCCGACAGCAAGCCGGAGATCGCCGAGGTTCCAGATTTCTGATTGCCGAAGACGAACAAAGGCGCTTTTGCCGGCGTGCTGGTGAGCGCCAGCAGCCTTTCGCGAAGCACGCGCTTGTTGAGGGTGAAATGCATTCAGCCGGGTTCGGAGAATTATGAAGCGCGGCGAGCGTGACAGGTTTTTCCGGGCCCCGAAACCGGCAATTTGTCAGCAAACGTCGTGCGCGCTTTGAAAGTCGCTCTTTCGGGAGATCAGGCGGGATTGAGCTGCCAGATTGCGCCGTTCAGCACGGCGGCAAAAGAAACCCAAAGAAGGTAAGGCACGAACAGCCAGCCCGCGATCCGGTCGATGCGGAAGAATGTGACGGTGGTGGTCAGCACCGCGAGCCACAGCACCGCAATTTCGATCAGCGCCGCCGTTATCTGATGCGCGCCGAAGAAAATGAAGGACCAGGCGAAGTTCAGCACCAGCTGCAGCGCCCAGTAGAGAAGGGCTCGCGCACGAAAATCAGTGATGCGCCACACCCGCCATCCGGCGACAGCCATCAGGATATAAAGCGTGGTCCATACAGGGGCGAAAACCCAGTTGGGCGGATTGAACGACGGCTTGGTGAGCGTCGGATACCAGCTCATGACATTCGGTTCCGTCACCAGCCCGGCGAAAATGCCGACGCCGAGCGTAAGCGCGAGGAACCCGATCAGAACGGCGATGTTCTGAAAGCCCGTGTTACGGCTGCGTTCCGCTGTCTGAAAATCCCGAACCATGCCTTCAATACGTTCGAGAACCGCCGATGGTTCAGAGCGCCGCGATCACCGCCGCGTTATAGATCTCGCTCATTTTCGCGCCGAGCGGCGCGATCTGCACCGGCTTTTCGAGCCCGATGAGCAGCGGCCCGAGCACGCTGATGCCGCTCATCTCGCTGAGCAGCCGCGTCGAAATCGAAGCGGAATGGATCGCGGGCATGATCAGGACGTTCGCCGTCTCGGCGAGACGCGCGAAGGGGTAGAGCGCAAGCTTCGCGGGGTCGAGCGCCACATCCACGGCGATCTCGCCGTCATATTCGAAATCCACGCCGCGCTTGTCCAGGATATGAACCGCCTCGACGATGCGCTCGCTGCGTTCGCTGCGCGGAAACCCGAAGGTGGAGGAAGCGAGCATAGCCACGCGCGGCGTGAAACCGAAATTCTTCACCACGCGCGCCGTCTGCACCGCGATGTCGGCCAGCTCTTCGCTCGTGGGCATCTCGTGGACCGACGTATCGGCGACAAAGATCACCCGCCCCTTGGAGAAGATGATGTTCACGCCCACTGGCCGCTGTCCGCGCGGCGGATCGAGCACGGTGCGCACATCGTTCAGTGCCGCCTGATAGGCGCGCGTCACGCCCGTGACCATCGCATCCGCATCGCCCGCGGCGAGCATGCAGGCGCCGTAGATGTTGCGGTCGTTCGTCACCATGCGCACGACGTCGCGATAGAGCGCGCCGCGCCGCTGCAGGCGGATATAAAGCGAGTTGATGTAGTTCGAAGCTTCCTGCGCCGAATGCGGCACGCGCACCTCCAGCGTTCCCGCTTCGATGCCGGCCCGCTGCATGCCTTCCTTGATGATCTGCTCGCGTCCGACCAGCAGCGCTTTGCCGAGGCCGGAATTCTGGAACGCCGCCGCGGCGCGGATCACCGAATCCTCTTCGCCTTCCGCGAACACAACACGCTTGGGATGCGCGCGCACCGAGGCCGTGATGGTCTGGAACAGCACGGCGGAGGGATCGAGCCGTGCGGTGAGCTGATCGTGATAGACGGTGATGTTCTTCACCTCGCGCCGCGCCACACCCGTCTTGATCGCCGCCTCGGCCACGGCGGCGGAGACGCGCGATATCAGCCGCGGGTCGAACGGCACGGGAATGATGTAATCCGGGCCATAGGTGGGTCGCTTGCCGCGATAAGCCATCGCAACTTCATCGGGCACGTCTTCGCGCGCCAGCGCGGCCAGGGCTTCGGCGGCGGCGATCTTCATCGCTTCGTTGATGGTCGTCGCGCGCACATCCAGCGCGCCGCGGAAGATGTAAGGAAAGCCCAACACGTTGTTCACCTGGTTGGGATAGTCGCTGCGCCCGGTGGCGACGATGGCGTCGGGCCGCACGGCTTTGACGTCTTCCGGCGTGATCTCCGGATCGGGATTGGCCATGGCGAAGATGATCGGCGCCTTCTTCATGGTCATTACCATGTCTTGCGTCACCGCGCCTTTCACCGAAAGGCCCAGGAACACATCCGCGCCCTTCAGCGCGTCTTCCAGCGTGCGTGCGTCGGTCTGGACGGCATGTGCGCTCTTCCACTGGTTCATGCCCGTGGTGCGGCCGCGATAGATCACGCCCTTGGTGTCGCAGAGGATGGCATTGCCGTTCGGCAGCCCCATGGCCTTCAGAAGCTCAAGACACGCGATGCCCGCCGCGCCGGCGCCGTTCACCACCACCTTGATATCGTCGAACTTGCGGCCGGTGAGATGCAGCGCGTTGATGATTCCGGCGGCGGAGATGATCGCGGTGCCGTGCTGATCGTCATGGAAGACGGGAATATCCATCAACTCGCGCAGCCGCTCTTCGATCACGAAGCATTCCGGCGCCTTGATGTCTTCCAGATTGATGCCGCCGAAGGAGGGGCCGAGATAGCGCACCGCGTTGATGAATTGATCGACGTCCGTCGTATCGACTTCCAGATCGATGGCGTCCACATCGGCGAAGCGCTTGAACAGCACCGCCTTGCCTTCCATCACCGGCTTGGAGGCCAGCGCGCCCAGATCGCCCAGCCCCAGAATCGCGGTTCCGTTGGAGATGACGGCGACGAGGTTGCCCTTGGCGGTGTAGTCGTAGGCCCGCTCCGCATTCTCCGCGATTGCGCGCACCGGCACAGCCACGCCCGGCGAATAGGCCAGCGCCAGATCGCGCTGCGTCGCCATGGGCTTGGTGGGGTTGATCTCGATTTTCCCCGGCTTGCCCATGGCGTGGAAGGCCAGCGCCTCCTCGTCGGTGAAAGTGGGTCTCTGAATCGTGTCCATGGGTCCGCCTGACGGTGATCCACAGAATATCCGCCCGGAAAGCCTGACGTTTCAAGGACGCTATCGCCGCGCCGCCGCCCAGGAATTAGGGTGCGCCTCCCATGAACGAGCACGTTGCCCCCGCCGCCGAGACCGAGGCCACGCCCATGATGGCGCAGTATCTCGAGACCAAGGCGGCGCACGCGGAATATCTGCTGTTCTACCGCATGGGCGATTTCTACGAGATGTTCTTCGACGACGCGGTACGCGCCGCCGAAGCGCTGGACATCGCGCTCACCAAGCGTGGCAAGCATGCGGGTGACGACATTCCGATGTGCGGTGTGCCGGTTCACGCGGCGGAAGCCTATCTGGAGAAGCTGATCCGCAAGGGCTTCCGCGTCGCCGTCTGCGAGCAGATGGAAGACCCGGCGGAAGCCAAGAAGCGTGGCTCCAAAGCGGTGGTGAAGCGCGAGGTGATCCGCCTCGTCACGCCGGGCACGCTGACGGAAGATTCCCTGCTGGAGGCGCGCGCTTCGAACGTGTTGGCCAGCCTTGGCCGCAGCGGCGGCGATTTCGCGATTGCTTCTGCCGATATGTCCACCGGCGCGTTTCATGTCGGTGTCGTGACAGTTGCCGATATCGCCGCAGAGCTTGCGCGCATCGCCCCGCGCGAATTGCTGACGCCGGATGCTTTGCTGGCGGACGAGATGCTGGCGCCGGTGCTGAAAAATTTTGGACAGGCATTGTCACCGCTGCCGTCCGTAAAATTCGATTCGGGTACCGGCGAGCGCGCGTTGAAGTCGCTTTACAAAGTCATGGCGCTGGACGGTTTCGGATCGTTCACCCGCGCGGAGCTTTCGGCGGCGGGCGCGCTGGTCGGCTATCTCGAACTCACGCAGAAGGGAAAGCTGCCCGCGCTGAAGCCGCTGCAGCAGACCGCCGCGCGCGCCTATATGGCCATCGACGCCGCCACCCGCCGCAATCTCGAACTCATCGAAACCCTCACCGGCACGCGCAACGGCTCGCTGCTCGCGGTCATGGACCGCACCGTGACGGCGGCCGGCGCGCGCGAATTGTGCAACCGCCTGTCCTCGCCGCTCACCGATGTGAAAGCCATCGCGTCGCGCCATGAGGCCGTCGCCTTTTTCGCCGCCGATTCCGAATTGCGCCGCCATCTGCGCGATGATCTGCGCCGCGCGCCGGATATCGCCCGCGCTTTGGCGCGTCTGTCCGTCGGCCGCGGCGGCCCGCGCGATCTCGCCAATATCCGTGACGGCTTGAAAGCCGCGCGCGCCTTGCGCGATCAGCTCGGCAAGTTCAACGATCCGATGAAGCCCGCGCTGGGCGAAATCGAACAGGCACGCTCCGATCTCGTCGAAGGTATCGCGGCTGCCAGCATCGTTTCGGACAAGCTGGAACATTTCCTCGTCGCCGAGCCGCCGTTCCTGGCGCGCGATGGCGGCTTCATCGTGGCGGGAAGTCACGCGCCACTCGATGAAGTGCGATCCTTGCGCGATGAATCGCGCCGCGTCATCGCCACGCTGGAGGCCAGATACAAACAGGACAGCGGCGTCTCGGCGCTGCGCATCAAGCACAATGGCGTGCTGGGCTACTTCATCGAAGTGACGCCGCAGCATGGCGACAAGCTGCAGGAAGGCGAAAACCGCACGCTCTTCCGCCACCGCCAGACCATCGGCAGCGCGGTGCGCTTCACCACCGACGAGTTGGCCACGCTCGCCACCCGCATCTCACAAGCCGCCGATCAGGCGCTCGCCATCGAGCGCGAATTGTTCGACCAGATGCTGGCAGCGGTGATGGATGCCAGTCTGTCGCTCGCGCGCGTTGCCGATGCCTTGGCGCGGGTGGATGTGGCCACGGCGCTGGGCGAGCTTGCCGTTGCCGCCCGGCATGTGCGCCCTGTTGTCGATGACAGCCTGAACTTCAAGATCCATCGCGGCCGCCATCCGGTGGTGGAAGCCGCGCTTGCCGCCGATCACGCCAATCCCTTCGTGCCCAACGATTGCGATCTGTCGCCGGACACCAAACGCATCTGGCTCGTCACCGGCCCGAACATGGCCGGCAAGTCCACCTTCCTGCGCCAGAATGCGCTGATCGCGGTGATGGCACAGATGGGCGCGTTCGTGCCGGCCGAGAGCGCGCATATCGGCATTGTCGATAAGCTCTTCAGCCGCGTCGGCGCGGCGGACGATCTCGCGCGCGGCCGTTCCACCTTCATGGTCGAAATGGTGGAGACGGCGGCAATCCTCAACCAGGCAACACCGCACAGTCTCGTCATTCTGGATGAGATCGGCCGCGGTACCGCGACCTTCGATGGTCTCGCCATCGCCTGGGCCGCTGTCGAGCACATGCATGAGAAGAACAAATCCCGCGCGCTCTTCGCCACGCACTATCACGAGATGACGGCGCTGGCGGAGCGCCTGAATTCGCTCGCCTGCGTGACCATGCGCGTGAAGGAATGGAAAGACACAATCGTCTTCCTGCACGAAGTCGGCCCGGGAGCTGCGGATCGTTCCTACGGCATCCATGTCGCCAAGCTGGCGGGCCTCCCCGCCGCCGTGATCGGCCGTGCCGAAGATGTTCTGCGCGCCTTGGAAGAAGGCCGCGAAGGCCACAAGCCGCTCGCGCGCATCGACGATCTGCCGCTCTTCGCCGCGAACACGCCGGTTGCTGCGGCTGCGAGCGAGCCCAGCGCTGTCGAAGAGGAATTGCGCAAAATTTCGCCCGACGCGCTCACGCCGAAACAAGCGCTCGATCTCATCTATCAGTTGAAGGCCAAGCTGCCCGAAGCGGATTGACCTTGGCGTCCATCGGCGCGAGCGTGCGCGCCTTCGCCGGGGAAATTCCATGAAATCGGTTTTGCTGCCTGCCGCCGCGCTTTGTGTTGCCATCGCCACGCCCGCTTTCGCCGAGCATCTCACGCCGGAGCGCGTGTTCTCGGATCCATCGATCAACGGTCCCACCGCGCGCGATGTGCAGTTGTCGCCTGATGGCGAACTCGTCACTTGGCTCAAGGGCAAGGCGACAGACCAGAACGCGCTCGATCTGTGGGCTGCAGACACCAAGGGCGGCGCGCCGTTCGTGCTGGTGGACGCGGCTGTACTGGAGCCCAAGCACGAAGAACTCTCCGAAGCGGAAAAATCGCGGCGCGAGCGCATGCGCATCAGCCAGCATGGCGTCGTGGAATATCATTGGGACGAAGAAGGCAAATTCATCGTCGTGCCGGTGGACGGCGATCTTTATCTCGCCGACCGCGCAACCGGAAAAGTCCGCCGTCTTACCGAAACAAAATCCGATGAAGTGGATTCGAAGGTCTCACCGAAGGGGCATTACGTCTCCTTCGTGCGCGACGACAATCTCTACGACATCGATCTTTCCACCGGAAAGGAAACCGCGCTGACGACGGACGGCAAGGATCCGGTGTCCTGGGCCACCGCGGAGTTCGTGGCGCAGGAAGAGATGGATCGCTTCACCGGATATTGGTGGAGCGAGGATGAGACAAAGATCGCGCTCACGCATGTCGATGAGAGCGTGGTCGATGTGGTTCCTCGTCTCGAAGTCGGCGCGGAAGGGCTGACCTCCGTCGATCAGCGCTATCCGCGCGCCGGCCGGCCCAATGCGATCGTGCAGCTTTATGTGGAAGATGTCGCCACGCAAAAACGCCTGCGGATGGATTTGGGCGGCAATACCGATTTCTATCTCGCGCGTGTGGCGTGGTCGAAGGATTCAACGACGCTCTATGTCCAGCGCCTGTCACGCGATCAGAAGCGGCTCGATCTTTTGTCCTGCGATCCAGCAAGTGGAAGCTGCAAGACAATTGCCAGCCAAACCTCGCCGCATTGGGTGGAATTGTCGGACGATTTCAGGCCGCTTACATCCGGCGATTTCCTGTGGTCGTCGGAAGAATCCGGCAATCGTCACATCTATCTCTACGCGCGCGACGGCAAGCTGAAGCGCCAGGTCACCTCCGGCGACTGGCCGGTCGATGCCATCGAAGGCGTAAACGAAGACATCGGACAGGTGCTGTTCTCAGCCTCCATCGATACGCCCATCGAGAAGCAGCTCTACGCGATCTCTTATCTCAATGCCGACACACCGCATGCGCTGACAAGCGGTCATGGCTGGTGGGATGTAACGGTGGCGAAGAAGGGCGGCGCCTTCACCGGTACCTATTCCGATCCGATGACGCCGCTGCGCACGGGACTCTATGCACCGGACGGCAAGCTCATCCGCTGGATCGAGGAGAACAGGCTCGACAAGACACATCCCTATTATCCCTATCTCGCCGACCGCCGCGTGCCGGAATACGGCGTGCTGAAAGCCGACGATGGCCAGACGCTGCATTATTCCATCGCGACGCCGGTGGGCTTTGATCCGCACAAGAAATATCCCGCCATCATCGAGGTCTATGGCGGGCCGCATGTGCAGATGGTAGAACGAAGCTGGGGCAGCACCACCGATCAACTTTTGCTCGAAGCGGGCTATGTCGTCTTCAAGCTCGACAATCGCGGTTCCTACAATCGCTCCGTCGCCTTCAAGACCGCCATCGATCGCAAGCTCGGTACCGTCGAAGTTAAGGATCAGCTTGTCGGCGCGGCCTATCTGCGCGCGCTGCCTTATGTGGATGCCAGGCGCGTTGCCGTGTCCGGCTGGAGCTACGGCGGCTTCATGACGCTGGAATTGATGACGGCCAAGGCCGGCTTCGCCGCCGGCGCATCGGGCGCACCGCCGACGGACTGGAGTTTCTACGACACCTGCTACACCGAGCGTTACATGGGAACGCCGGCCAACAACGCGAAAGGCTATGCGGACAGCGATATTCTCAACCGCCTCGGCAATCTGCATGGACGATTGCTGATGCTGAAGGGCTTGTCGGATGACAACGTGATCCTCGCCAACACCACGCGGCTCACCTCGGCGCTGCAACAGCGCGGCGCGACCTTCGACATGATGGAATATCCCGGCCAGCGCCACGGCATCCGCGGCAACGACCGGCAGCTGCAATTGTGGCGCACCTATCTGGAATTTTTCGCCCGAAACCTGCATCCGGCACATTGAGAAGGCTGCTTCCGCAAGCGCGCGCAACATGTAAAAATGGCGGCAATGAACTCTTCCGCCAAAGCGCCGCGCAAATTCCTCGTGGTCGTGGACAAGACGCCCGAATGCAAGGTGGCGATCCGCTTCGCCACGCGCCGCGCGATGGCGACCGGCGGACGCGTCACGCTGCTGTGCGTGGCGCAACACGCAGATTTCCAGCAATGGCGTGGTGTCGAAGAGATCATGAAGGACGAAGCGCATCAGGAGGCCGAGTCGCTGATCTATGAGGCGGCGAAAACCGTCAACGAGATGTCCGGCATTGTCTGCGAGCTCGTCATCGCCGAAGGCCGCAGCATGGATGCGCTGATGGCGTTGCTGAACAGCGATTCCGATATCTCCATCCTGGTGCTCGCGGCCTCCACAGCGAAGGAAGGTCCGGGCCCGCTGGTCGCCACGGTCGCCACCGCGGCGCATTACCCCATTCCCGTCACCATCGTGCCCGGCAATCTTTCGGATGCCGACATCGACGCCCTCGCATAAGGAACTCCGTCATGCGTTATCTGCACACCATGGTCCGCGTGAAGGATCTCGAGCCGTCGCTGCATTTCTATTGCGACCTTCTGGGCCTCAAGGAAGTGCGCCGCATCGAGAACCAGGGCGGGCGTTTCACGCTCGTCTTCCTCTGCGCGCCGGACGATTTCGAGCGCGCGCAGAAGGATCAGGCGCCGATGGTGGAGCTCACCTACAATTGGGACACCGAGGATTACAAAGGCGGCCGCAATTTCGGCCATCTCGCCTATCGCGTGGAGAACATCTACGACAGCTGCAAGCGGCTGATGGACGGCGGCGTCACCATCAACCGTCCGCCGCGCGACGGGCACATGGCCTTCGTGCGCTCGCCGGATGGAATCTCCGTCGAGCTTCTGCAGGAAAGCGGCTCGCTGCCACCCGCCGAGCCTTGGGCGTCCATGCCGAACACCGGCCAATGGTAGCTTGACCCGCCGACTTGTTCCTAATATGTTCTAGAATTGCTACCTGTGGTAGCAATCTGGAGTTGTGGAATGGCGTCCCTTCAAATCCTGGCGGGTCTCGCGGCAGGCGGTGCGATCGTGCTGGCCGGCGGGCTCAATCCCGCAAGCGATCTGGCACCGGCGGGCGAGCGTGTGGCCCTGGCCGCCTTCGAAGGTCCCGTCCGCGCGGATGTCGTGCGTGTGATCGATGGCGATACGTTCGAAGCCAACGCGCAGATCTGGATCGGCGAAACGATCGCCGTGCGCGTGCGCATCGCCGGTATCGACGCGCCGGAGCTTCATGCGCGCTGCGACGACGAATATCGCCGGGCGATTGCCGCGCGGAATTATCTCGCGCAGCGCATCGAAGGCGGCAGCGTTCGCCTCACCCAGGTCCACAACGACAAATATGGCGGGCGTGTCGACGCCGACGTTTCCGATTCGAAAGGCGATATCGGTCAACAGATGATCGCGAAGAAACTGGCGCGGCCCTATTGGAGCGGCCACCGCGGCGGCTGGTGCGACTCGGTTTAGCTCTTGGGCCTAGATCTTCGGCTCGCGGATCCACTGCGAATAGAGCCACTTCTCCCCGCGCGTCGGTGCGAGCCCCGCATGCAAGGTGCGCGCATCCGGCTTCCCATCGGCGACGTTGAAGAAGAGCAAGGCGTCGCCCTTCTTGCCGCGATAGCGGATATCGAGCTTGGGGAAGTCGGTCTCGCCGCCCTCGAAATCGTCGTTCAGATAGATGAGAAATGTGGCCACGCGCTGGCCGAAGCGTTCTACATCCTTCGCAAGTCCGCTCGCATTGGTGTCGAAGAAATCGTAGTGCGGCTTGTATTCTTCGCCGGGCTGATAATGCAGCGCCATCGGCCATTCGAGGCCCTGCGCAGAAAGTCCGCTGGCCTGCGCGATGCGTGCACGCGTCAGCATCAGCGCGACGTCGCATTCGGCAAGATTGAATCCGGCATGGCTGTTGGTGCGCATGTTCTCCATGCGCGCGCCGGCGCCCGAGTCCGGCATGTTCACCTTCGCCGGCTCCAGCCGATCCTTCGCGCGCGTCACGATCCAGTCGCAGAATTTTTCCGGAAGGAAACCTTCGAATACGCGGATGTTGGGTGAGATGGACAATGTGCGGCCCGGACGGATTTCCAGCCAGCGGCTCATGTCGGCGGTACCGCGCATGTCGGCCCAATCCATGCCGCTCTTGCCGGACAAAAGCGAAAGCTCCTGCCGCGCCAGCGAATGGCCGCCCCGCGCCGCCTGCAACAGATAGTCCAGCGCGACGTTCCAGCGCGTCACAAGCCCGCTGTCGGCAGCGGCCAGCGTCGCGCAGAGATGCGCCGCTTCCAGATCGCCACGGCTTGCCGCCTCGCGTGCCATGCCGATGCCGTCATGGATGGCCATGGGCTCGCGCACCAGCAGACTGGTGGCCAGCAGCCGCAACGCTTCCACGCTGCCAGCCTGCGCGGCTTTGGCATACCAGGTGCGGGCGGCCTGATGATCGCCTTTGCTCTCGGCGCTTCGGCCGAAGGCGATCTGTGTTGGTGCGCTGCCCATGCTCAATGCGATGTTCACCCGTTCCGGATTGAGACGCCAACCTATCACCGGGTCGCCGTGTCCTGAAACTGCTGTGAGCGGTGGCACTTGAACACCGGCGCGTCGGCACGAAATATCCCCACGCGGGTCATGGGGCAGCGGACGCCATGTGGGATTTCAGCTTCGGCAAGTCGGTGGGCATGATTCTGCGCACCCTGCCATTCATCGTTCTTCGGCTCGTCGTCTATGTCGGCATCGCCGTCGCTTATATCTTCGCTGTCGGCGTCGGCGCTTTCATCGGCTTCGCGCTCGGCCATCTGTGGTCCAGCCCGGATGCGCCGATGGGCGGCGCGTTCTGGGGCGGGTTGATCGGCTTCGGTTTCACCAGCGCGCTTCTCTATCTGGCGCGCGAATATCTGCTCTATCTGGTGAAAGCGGCGCACATCGCCGTGCTGGTGGAGATCATGGACGGCCATTCCGTCCCGTCCGATCAAACCCAGATCGGCTATGGCGCCAATTTCGTGAAGAGCCACTTCGCGGAATCGTCGATCCTTTTCGGCGTCGACCAGATCATAAAAGCGGTTTTGCGCGCGCTCTTCGGCATCGTGAACTTCTTCGCGATGTTCCTTCCCGTTCCAGGTCTGCAGAATCTCGTGCGCCTCGCGGAGTCCGTTGTGCGCATGTCGCTGACTTATGTGGACGAAGTGATCCTCGCCTATCTCATCCGCACACGCACAGCCAATCCGTGGCAGACGGCGGAAGACGGCCTCGTCCTCTACGCGCAGAACTACAGGCATTTCCTCAAGAACGCGTTGTGGCTTTGGATCCTCATGTGGTTCGTGACCATCCTGATCTTCGCCGTGCTGCTGGGGCCGGTCGGCGCTCTGGTGTGGATGTTCCCCGGCCACAATGCGGGGCTATGGGCGTTCGTGCTCGCGTTGATCTTCGCGGTGGCGCTCAAGAAGGCGTTGCTGGAACCGCTCGCCATCGCCTCGCTGATGCAGGTGTTCTTCAAGACCATCGAAGGCCAGACGCCGGACCCGGAATGGAGCGCGCGCCTGTCGCAAGCCTCGGGCAAGTTCCGCGAGCTGGCGCAAAAGGCCGCGGGCTGGATGCCGCGTCCGCCGGAAAATCCTGCTAAACCTGTGTGATGGGAAAGGTCATTGTCTTCATCGCCATCGTTGTCGTGGCGCTGATCCTCTCGGCGGGGCTTTATACGCTCTGGGTGGGCGGCGACACGGCGAAGTCCTGGTCCAACCGGCTGATGCGCTGGCGCGTGCTGGCGCAATTCATCGCGATCATCATCATCATGATCGTGCTTTACGCCACGAGTCCCCATTAAGTTCGATTCTGTCGCGTGTTGCGGCGCTTTCGTTTCCAATCTTGCGCACGCTATAATCCCGGCCAGACAGCTATCGCGTGCGAAACATGGCCGGAAAAACGCTCTACGACAAAATCTGGGATGCCCATCTGGTGCATGCGGCGCCGGGAGAATCCTCCGTCGTTTATGTCGATCGTCATCTCGTCCACGAAGTGACGAGCCCGCAGGCGTTCGAAGGCCTGCGCATGGCGGGCCGCAAGCTGCGCCGCCCCGATCTCACGCTCGCCGTCGCCGATCACAATGTCCCGACCAAGGATCGCGCCAAAGGGATAGAGGATCCGGAATCGCGCGAGCAGATCGCCACGCTGGAGAAGAATGCGAAGGATTTCGGCGTCGAATATCTCTCCATGGACGATATCCGCCAGGGCATCGTGCACATCGTAGGGCCGGAGCAGGGCTGGACCTTGCCGGGCACCATCATCGTCTGTGGCGATAGTCATACGTCCACCCATGGCGCGTTCGGATCGATCGCCTTCGGCATCGGTACATCCGATGTGGAGCATGTGATGGCGACGCAGACGCTGCTGATGCCCAAGTCGAAGAATATGCGCGTGACGGTGAACGGCGCGCTGCCCATCGGGGTCACCGCGAAAGACATGGCGCTGGCGGTCATCGCGAAGATCGGCACCGCGGGCGGCACCGGTTATGTCATCGAATATGCGGGCGATGCGGTGAAAAGCCTGTCGATGGAAGGCCGCATGACCTTGTGCAACCTCACCATCGAAGGCGGCGCCCGCGCGGGCCTGATCGCGCCCGATGAGACGACCTTTGCGTATCTGCAAGACAAGCCGCGCGCGCCCAAAGGCGAGAAGTGGGATGCCGCCATCGCCTATTGGAAGACTCTGCATTCCGATCCCGATGCGAAGTTCGACATCGAAGTGACGCTGGATGCGAAAGACATCGCGCCGATGGTGACTTGGGGGACGTCGCCGGAGCAGGGCGCGCCGATCACCGCATCGGTGCCCGATCCGTCCAGGATCGATGATGCCAACCAGCGCGCGGGCGTCGAGCGCGCTTTGTCGTACATGGATCTCAAGCCCGGCACGGCATTGTCGGACGTGAGGATCGATCGCGTCTTCATCGGCTCCTGCACCAATGGCCGCATCGAAGATCTGCGCGCCGCCGCCGCTATCGCCAAGGGCCGCAAAGTGGCCGCGCATGTCGGTGCAATGGTGGTGCCGGGGTCGGGCCTGGTGAAGAAGCAGGCGGAAGACGAAGGCCTCGACAAAGTGTTCATGGAAGCCGGTTTCGAATGGCGCGAGCCGGGCTGCTCGATGTGCCTGGCCATGAATGCCGACCGGCTGGAGCCGGGCGAGCGCTGTGCCTCTACCTCCAATCGCAATTTTGAAGGCCGTCAGGGACGTGGTGGCCGCACCCATCTGGTCTCGCCTGCGATGGCGGCGGCCGCGGCGATCGCAGGCCACCTCACGGACGTGCGGGATTTTCAATGAGAGGTGTGTCGGCGGCGTCCTCCGTCGAGGCCTATCTCAAGCGCACCAAGCCACCAGTGCGCAGTAAGCTCGACCAGCTTCGCGCTTTGATCCAGGCTGCTGCTCCTTCGGCCGAAGAAGGCATCAGCTACGGCATGCCCTTCTACAAATATCTCGGCCGTTCGCTCTGCGGCTTCGCCCTTTTCAAGAACCACATTGGTTTCTTTCCCGGCGCTATCGTGAGTGACTTCACGGAAGACCTGGAAGGATACAAGGTCTCCAAAGGTACCGTTCGCTTGCCTCTCGACCGTCCGATACCCGTCACGCTGATCCGCAGGATGCTCAAGGCGGCGATGGCTCGAAATAGCGAAAAAGCCGTGACCAAGGCGGGAAAATCTGCCAAATCCAAAAAGCTTACCCGCTCGCCAAGGTGAAGTAACTCACGTAAAGTGCTTCACGTAGATTCGCGGGCGACCTTTGATGAAATCGGACAGCGAGCGGCAGACCGCCTACCAGAGGCGCCGCGCCGAAAGCGAAAGCCGCATCACCTTCTGGATGGGCAAGGACACCGAAGCGATGGTCGAAAAACTGCGCGGCGAGGAGAGCCGCAGCGAGTGGCTCAACCGCGCCGTGACCGAACTCATCTACCGCCAGCTCACCGGCAAACGCTTCGGCCAGCTCTACGCCGCCGACGACCACAAGCGCGCTTCGACCCGGGCCCGCGAGCTGGGTCTGAACCTGCCGGGTTAGAAGAAACTGACTGGATCGATATCCACGGTCACGCGCACCGCGTTCGGGACTTTCGCCGTCGCCAGCCAGGCGCGCAGATAGGATTGCACGTCCACGCTCTTCTCGGCCTGCACCAGCAAGCGCTCGCGGGTTTGTCCACGCAGCAAATGATAGAAGGCCGGCGTCGGACCCCACACTTTCACCCCGCGCGCCGATGGCGCGGCTTTCGCCAGTTGCCGCCCGATATCGCGCACCGTTTCGCCGTCGGCCCCAGACAGGATAACCGCGGCCAATCGCCCGAACGGCGGCGTCGCGGCGCGCTCGCGGAACAGGCGCTCCCGCTCGTAGAACGCGTCGCGGTCTCCGGAGGCGAGCGCCTTCATCATCGCATCGCTCGGATTGCGCGTCTGCAGCAGCACCAGTCCCGGCTTCTCCGCGCGTCCGGCGCGGCCGGACACCTGATGCAGAAGCTGAAAGGTGCGCTCGCGCGCGCGCATGTCGCCATCGGCACCGCCGAGATCCGCATCTACGACGCCCACCAAAGTGAGCTGCGGAAAGTGATGGCCCTTGGCCATGATCTGCGTGCCGATCACCACATCGATCTCGCGCTTGGCCATGGAGCGGATCGCCGCCTGCGTCTCCAGTGGCCCGTGCCAGGTGTCGGATGAGGCAATCGCCATGCGCGCTTGCGGGAACACGGCCGCGAACTCCTCCGCCACACGCTCCACGCCGGGGCCGCAGGCGATCAGGCTGTTCTCCGCCTGGCACTCCGGACAATTCTTCGGCGTCGGCATGTCGAAGCCGCAATGATGGCAGGTGAGGCGGCGGTGATAGCGATGCTCCACCAGCCAAGTGGAGCAGTTGCGGCACATCATCTTGTGACCGCAGCTCTGGCAAAGCGTCAGCGGCGCATACCCACGGCGATTGAGGAACAGCATTGCCTGTTCGCCGCTCCCCAGTGCGACCGCCAACGCTTCACGCAAGGGCTGCGACAGCCATGTCCCGGTATCCATATTCTCGCTGCGCAGGTCGATCAGCCTGATCTCAGGCAGCTGCGCAACGCCATGACGTTCGCGCAGGCGGAGCCAGTGATACCGTTCGCTCGCCGCGTTCACATAACTTTCCAAGGATGGCGTCGCGCTCGACAGAACGACGGGGCAATTCTCCAGCCGCGCCCGCACCACCGCCATGTCGCGCGCGTGATAGATCACGCCCTCTTCCTGCTTGTAGGCCTGCTCATGCTCCTCATCGGCGATGATGAGGCCCAGTTCCTGGAACGGCAGGAACAGCGCTGACCGCGCACCGACCACAACGCGCGCTTCGCCATTCATGACCGCGCGATATGTGCGTTTGCGTTCTTTCTGGGAAAGATCGCTGTGCCATTCCGCGGGCCGGCAGCCGAAGCGTTCGGCGAAACGGTCCAAGAACTGCACGGTCAGCGCAATTTCCGGAAGCAGAATTAGCGCCTGCTTGCCGCGCTTCAGCGCTTCCGCCACCGCTTCGAAATAGGTTTCGGTCTTGCCCGAACCCGTCACGCCATCAAGAAGATGCGCGGCGAACGCGCCGACGCGCACATCCTGCACCATCGCGTTGGCCGCTTTCTGCTGTTCGGCGTTCAGCACCGGCATCGCATGGTCGGGATCGGGCGTAGGAAAGCGCCGGAATTCCGGCAGCGCAACTTCCTTCAGCGCACCGCAATCGATCAGCCCGCGCACAACGGCCGGTGTCACATTCGCTTCCGCGGCGAAGTCGGCGACCTTGCGCGCCAGACCATCTTCCGTAAGCGCCAGCACGCGCGCGCGGGCGTCGGTCATTTTCTTCGGCGTCTCGTCGCCGCGCACAAAAGCGCTGCGCGGAATCTCCGCGTCGAACGCCGATGGCACGCGCAAGGCCAGTGCCAGAACCTGCCCCGGCGGCGTCAGCGTGTAACGCGCCACCCAGTCGATGAAGTCGCAAAGCGCGGGCGGAAGGCGTGGATTGCCATCCAATTGTTCGACGGGCTTCAATTTCTCGGCGGCCACCGTGCCGTCGCCGTCGCTCCACACGCAGGCCAGGTATTCGCGCGGGCCGAGCGGCGCGACCACGATGGTGCCGCGCGGCAGCGACTCGTCCGTCGCATAGTCGTAAGCGCCTGCAAGCCGAAGCGGCAGAAGCACGCCGGCGCGATGCGCGGGCGCTTCTTCCGTGGGCTTCAAGGCGAACGACTTCATCGCTACACTTTCGTTACTGATTCGCGCAGGTCCACAAGGAAACCATGGCGCCTTACATCCGGATTATTATGGCATGAGCGACCGCGCGGAATCTCGCGATCCGGCGCTTGCCGCCGCCCAGGCGGTGAAGGCCTATATAAGAATGCACCGCGAAAAGCTCGCGGAAGATGGCGAGTTGCTGGGCCTTCTTTTGCCGCAGCGTTTTGGCGATGCCCGCGTCCGCGACATGCAATCTTTCGTCATCGAGCGGCTGGCAGGTGAGAATGCCGCCCTGCGCGCCGAACGCGATGGCCTCAAAAGCGACCGCGCGGTGCGCCTGGGCGACGGCGTGCGCAAGCTGGTGCTGGACCTGATCGACGCGCGTTCCTTCGAGGAAGCCATTGCCGTCGCCACCGCGGCGGCTCCGGCGTTCGGCGCGGACAAGGTGGCGCTCTGCGTGGAAGGCGAGAATGCGGCGCCGCGCGGTTGCGAAGGCGTGCGCCTCATCGCCCACGGCACGACATTGGCCGTTTTAGGCCGCGACAGTTCCGGCGCGGTGTTGTCCGGCGGCGGCGAAGCGCTCTTGGGCGATGCAAACTGCAACAGCGTCGCGGTGTTCCGCCTGCGCATCGGCCGCGACACGCCGGCGGCGCTTTACGTGCTGGGCGCGAGGAGCGAAGGCCGCTTCGAAGGCGAAGAGACGGCGGCGGACCTTTCCTTTTTCGCGCGCGCGTTGGAACGTGCGATCCGCGCATGGCTCGATCTGCCGAAACTCTGAAATCCGAATGGCTCGCCGCCCTGGCGCATGAGCGCCGCGCCAGCCCGCACACCCTGCGCGCCTATGGCGACGACGTTTCGCGCTTCCTCGATTTTCTGGTCACGCATGTCGGCGGCGCGATCGACGAGCGCAAGCTGGACAAGGTTGCGCCTGCCGACATCCGCGCCTTCATCACCGACCGGCGCAACGAAGGGCTCGGCAATCGCTCCGTGCGCCGCACACTCGCGTCGATCCGTAGTTTCTTCCGCCACCTCGCGCGCGAGGATGTCGTGGACAATCCCGCGGCGAAAAGTGTCCGCAGCCCGCGCATCGTCCGTTCGTTGCCGCGTCCTTTAAGTGAAGTCGATGCCGCGCGCACTTTGGCCGAAGCTGCACAGAACGACGTCGAATGGCTCGGCGCGCGCAACGTTGCATTGCTGACGCTGCTCTATGGCGCGGGCCTGCGCATCTCCGAAGCGCTGTCGCTGAAATTCGGCGATGTGCCGCTGGGCGAGGGCCTCGTCATCACCGGCAAGGGCCGCAAGGAGCGTGTGGTGCCGCTGCTGCCCGTGATCCGCGAAGCCATCGGAGCTTACGCGAAGCTCATTCCTTTCGCGTTGTCGCCCAAGGACGCCGTTTTCGTCTCCCGCCGCGGCAAATCCATGAGCGCGCGTGAAGCGCAGGCGCTGATGCAAAATCTGCGCGGTCGTTTGGGCCTATCCGAGCGTGCGACACCCCATGCGCTGCGCCATTCCTTCGCGACACATCTTCTGCAGAACGGCGGCGACCTGCGCAGCGTGCAGGAATTGCTGGGCCACGCCTCGCTCTCCACGACACAGGCCTATACAGAAATCGATGCGAAGAAGCTGATGGACGTGTATGAGAAAGCGCATCCGAGGGGGCGACTATAGTTTTCCTCCCCCGTTTTACGAGGGAGGGGGACCGCGAAGCGGTGGAGGGGAAGGCTGCGACCGCGAAAGCATTGCATCGCTGCCGCCACCCCTTCCGTCTCGGCGCTAACGCCCCGATCCACCTCCCCCGTAAAACGCGGGAGGAAAAACTACATCCCCGGCAGCTTCAGCATCCGCGCCTTGGCGCTGGCTTTCAGCACGGCCCAGATTTCCCGTCGCGCCAGTTTTGCTTTCTCATCGTCGCGGGTCTCGAGATAACTCTGCGTTTCGATCAGAAGTTTTTTCAGTTCCGCGTTCGAATAGTTGAGGTCGGATATCTTGAGCGACGCGTCGCGGTCACCCATCACTGCGCCCAGCTTCACGCGCAGCCGCACGTCCTCAACCGTGGCTTCCAGTTCCGCCAGCAGATTGCGCAGCTCGCGGTTCTCGCTGGCGCGCAACTCCGCGCCGTTCTCATATTCCTGCGCGCAGAAGTTCAGCATCATACCGATGAGGCCGGCGCTGCTTTGCGTGTAACCCGGCGGCAGTTCCGGCGCGATCTGTGTCATCAGCTGCGCCGCCGTGGTTTCTAGGATCTTATCGATTTCCGGTCTCATGCACCCACCGCGCTTAGGCGATCCGCCAGAACCTTGTTGTGAAACGCCGTGCAATACCAGCCGGAGAAAAGATTGACGGGATCGGTGTTGCGCCCGTCGCCATATTCGCGCGCCGCAGAGATCCAGATGGCAAGGCCCTTCAGGCTGGCGAAAATCTCCCACCAGAACAAGGCGCGCGGCTCCGCTTTCAATCCGCTGGCGCGTTCCCAGAACGCGATGGCGTTCTCGCGCGACACCGTGCCCGCCGGCCGCGCCGGATTGTGGTGGCTCCAGAGCGGATCGAGCGCCCAGCCGAGGTCCTCCAGCGGATCGCCGATATGCGTCATCTCCCAGTCCAGGATCGCGCGGATATTGCCTTCGGCGTCGTAGAGAAAATTGCCGGTGCGATAATCGCCGTGCACGACGGAAACCTTTTGTGCCGGCGGCGGCGGATTGCGCTTCAGCCAGCGGATCGCGGCGCGCGCAATGGGCTGCGGCTCGCGCTCGTCCTCGTCGATCTCGCGTTCCCAGCGCGCCACTTCGTGCTTCCACGATTCCGTGCGCGCGCCTTCCAGATCACCGAGCCCGATCTTGTCCGGATCGGCTTTGGCGATCTTGCCCAGCGTGGTGAAGAACTGATCGCCGATCTTGGTCGCCAGCGAGCCATAAGGATCGGGCTGCAGGATGGACGCGACCGAGCAGTGCTGGATCTCTTCCATGATGAAGAAAGGCCGGTCCAGCGCCTCGTTGTTGAGCTCCAGCACCACAGGCTCCGGCACGGGAAGGCCGAGTTTGTGGAAAGCTTGATAGGCGCGGAATTCGTTCGAGCGTTCGGTGTCGATCAGGCTCGCCGGCGGATCGCGCCGCAGGATAAGGCGGCGGTCGTAAGCGCGGCCGTCGCGGTAATAGCGCGCGGCGAACCGATAGGTTTCCCGGCTCGCGCCGCCGGAGATGCGGAACAGGCTGTCGATCTCCACCGCCGGGATGCCCAGCATCTTCGCCATATAGCGCCCGAGGCGCGGAGAGATATCGTCGTTCATGGCGCGGTATCGAGCATCTCTTTGAAGCCGGACGGCGCATGCGGCCCGATGATGAGTTGCTCCAGCACGCCGATGCCGTCGCGCTTCAATCCGTTCGGGCCTTCCAGCGTCGCGCTCGAGATCGCCTGCACATGCAGGAATCGCGGATCGTTCTCGTTCACGCTCGCGGTTTCGTATTCGTCGTAACCGACCGCGTTCTCGCCCTTGAAATGGCCATGGCCCCATTCGGGATGGGTGTAGCCGATGCCCGACATGTAGAAATTGTATTTCGGCTTGATCGTCGCGCGCCATTCATTGCCTTCCGGATCGGTGACCTCGATCACCGCGCCCTTGGCATGGCGCGTGCCGGATTTGAAATCGATCTTCGATCCGGCTTTTTCCATATGAACGGCATCGCGCTCGCCGATCTCGCCGATCACGGAGGCTTCGTTCCACGGCTTGCCGCTGGCTTCGGCGTTGTTGTGATAGAGCATGAAGCGATCTTCGAAATTCAACGGCGCCCACAGCCAGTAGAATTGCGGCAGCCGCGGCGGCGCGATGGGCTGCGGATTCTGCATGCCCACGGGCCGCACGCCCCACGACCGGTCACGCGTGCCGAGCCATGTCTTGTCCACGGCAATGCGCTTGCCTTTGATGGAGACGAAACCTTCGTAAGCTCCGTTCTGCGTCAGCCGGGTATAATCCATGAACGTCGATGGACCGATGCGATAGGTGAAGCGCGGCTCCTCCACCGGTTTGGCGCGTGCGGTGAAGGTGAGGTCCGCTTCAATCCCGTGCTCGTTGCTCGAAACGCGCACGCGCAATTTCTTCAGCGGTTCGATCACTTCGATGCTGATCGGCCCGACCGTCGTGTCCATGCGCTCCATGTTGAGGATGCGCGAGGCATGCAGGTTGCGCTGAACGCCGTCATGGATCACCGAGAACGCCGCATCCATGATGTTCAGATGCGGATAGACGCCCAGCGCACAGGCGAAGAAGGTGCTGCCGTCCGGCGAATAACCGTTGAAGAAATAGCGGTCGTAGAAATTGCGGTCCGTGCCGGCCGTGGCGATCGGCTCCGGCAATTGATGGATCGGATAGTCGTCGGCCTTGGAGAGCATGGCGTTTCCGGCTTGTTTTTGTTGGGCAAAGTGTGGCGCAGGCCGCCACGCCCAAGCAACCGTTACGCGGCGTAAAGGCTAAAGCGCGATCCGGAAAAGTGTGAAGCGGTTTTCCGGGCAAATCGCGCGAAATCAAGATCAGGCGGTAAAATCCAGCTCGTCGTCGTCGCGCAGCGAAATGCGCCGCTTGCGCGCGACATTCGCGAACTGGATCACGCTTACCGGAATGGTCGCGAAATAAATGATCAGCACGGTCGCCAGCGTCGCCCAGGGATAGATGATGGCCGAACCGATGATCGGCACCGCAAGAACCGCC
The DNA here is from genome assembly GCA_036569005.1 of Rhizomicrobium sp. Classification (GTDB taxonomy): domain Bacteria; phylum Pseudomonadota; class Alphaproteobacteria; order Micropepsales; family Micropepsaceae; genus Rhizomicrobium. The sequence continues at coordinate 60,605 of DATCRK010000031.1, forward strand.
AGCGCCATGCGCCGGTTCTTGGGAATGTGCAGCCGCTTCAGCGAGAAAGTGGGCACGCGGCTCACCATCAGGATGGAGACGATGGCGATCATCACCGCCGTCACCATCGGATTGCGGAATTCCGGATTGGAGAACTGGAAGGTGAACTGCATCGGCAGAAGGATGAGGCAGGCGGCGATCGGCGTCGGCATGCCCGTGAAATGCTTGGCCGGCGGCGCATCCGCGTCCACGCTTTCCACATTGAAGCGCGCAAGCCGGATGGCGCAGCACATCGCATAGATCAGCGCCATCACCCAACCGGCGCCGCCGGCATGCGTCAACGTCCACATATAGATGACGATGGAGGGCGCGATGCCGAAGCTGACGAGATCGGCCAGGGAGTCGAGCTGCGCGCCGAATTCCGAGCCCGCGCCGATCAGCCGCGCGATCCAGCCGTCCATGGTATCGAGAATGGCGGCGGCAACGGTGGCGGCCACCGCGCCTTTCCAGTTGCCGTACATCGCGAAGGGAATCGCCGTCGCCCCCGCGCACAACGCTGCCAGCGTGATCGCGCTTGGAATGTGCCGCGTCATCGGCACCGTCTCGCTGAGATTGGCCACCCGCTTCATGTCGGGCTTGGGCACTTTGGGCAGGCGGGCCATCAGCTTGGGAACGACGCGAGGATCGTCTGCCCCGCGCGCACGGTCTGCCCAGCTTTCGCCATCACGCTGACGTCGCCGGGCAAATAAACGTCGACCCGGCTCCCGAAACGGATGATTCCAAAACGAGCGCCCCGGCATAATTGGTGTCCTTCGCTTGTCTCGCTCACGATCCGTCGCGCCACCAAACCGGCGATCTGGACCACGGCGATATCTTTTTCAGCCACCCCGCCTGCTGCGGTCACCCGCAGCCGCATCGACATGCGCTCATTGTCCGTGCTTGCCTTGTCGAAGGAGGCATTGAAGAATTTCCCGGGTCGATAGGCAAGCTTCGTCACCGTGCCGTCACAGGGTGAGCGGTTCACATGCACATTGAAAACATTCATGAAAATCGAAAGCCGGGTCATGGGGGCGGTGCCCATGTCCAGTTCCGCGGGCGGAACCGCCTGGACCACGGGCAAGAGCTTTCCGTCCGCTGGGCAGATGACGAGGCCGGGGCCGGAGGGGGCGGTGCGCTCCGGGTCGCGGAAGAAGGCGATCACCCAAAGGGTGACGGGCAGCATCAGCCAGCCCCAGCCGCCGAACAGCAGAACCAGAAGCAGGTTCAAGACGGCGGCGAACGCGATGAACGGCCAGCCTTCGCGATGGATGGGAAGTCGCAAAATCCCTGTCCTTCAGACGGTTAAGGGCGCGGCTCATAAGCCTTTGCGGCCAAATGCGCAAATCCGCCGGCCTGCTAAGGCTAATCGGTTGCACCGGAAACAGGCCGTGCTATACCCCGCCGCCTTGCCGCAATTCCCCGGCGGAATTGCATCGAGGGCCGCTTTAGCTCAGTTGGTAGAGCACATCATTCGTAATGATGGGGTCGCGTGTTCGAGTCACGCAAGCGGCACCAGCACTTAAGCCTTCGGGTAGAGTGCTCTTGTCTCGGCATTGTCTCAAGGGGGCTGAGTCAGTCTGACTCACCGATGTTTAGGCTTGGGACCGACGTGCGCTCCCAGGGTGTCTCCAACAAGCCCGGGCAAGGCGACAACATCTCCCATTCCTCAATTGCCTTGAACAGTATGTGCGGTCCGAGACCTTTCTCGGACGCCAAGCGAACCATCTCGAGACTGCGGTGTGCACACGTCGTGACGACCAGCACGAGAAGGTTTGGCACTCCCCACTGGTGATGGTGGTATCGTTCCTCCGTGACCGATTGATACGCCCGCAACTTTGCCATCACCGACGTTTGGCGGTCGTCCCTCCGCGTAAGCGGCATCGTTCCACGGTCGACCTCAACTGCAAAAAAGCGATATGTGCATCGGCCGGCTCGCTCGTAGCCTAGGCCAAATAAGCCGTCCGGAATGATGGCCGTTTCTTTGAAAGCAAGGCGTTCAGGGCGCTCGACGCTTTGAGGTATTCGCGCTCGTATTTCGGGCCATCCAATAAAGCGCAATCCACTGCGCCGCAGCGTCGCGAGTTCGATGGATGCCAAGCACTCGCATATGAGAAGCGCGTGCATGAATTGCTTTGCAGCACCGTTTACCAGGAAGGTCCGTTGATCGGTTTGCTCGCCGTCGAGTTCTTGAAGTGCCGCTCGCGCACGATCGCCTAGTTCGTAGACAGCCGGGCGATTCCTCGCATCGGCGAATTCCCACTGCTTCTCAGGTCGGTTGAGGAATCCTTCGTGAAAGAGATTTCCAAGGCGCTCCTTGAAGCGCGTGACAGACGCGCCGCCCGCCCATGCATGCAGATATGTGGAGCGCAAATAACGATAGCGCCGCAGCGCGCGAAAGATCGCAATGTCACGCTCGGTGAGCGCAATGGATCTGCCGGTTCTCTGCCTTTGCATCCGTGATCGCCGTTCGCTCATAGGCGACTGTTAGCGAGCCTGGCTCCAGCTGAAAACGTGCCGATATGCGCGGCCTTGAGATTCGATGTGCTACGGAATGCGCGCATGTTCCGCCGACAAATTCGGCTCGCCCAAGCGAATTTTACGAGGAGGAGGCCATCCAAGATGGGCCCCTGCAGAAGAAAGAACTCGCCGCCCACTCCGAGAAGAGAGGTAAAATAAACAGGATATTCAAGTCCTTAGAAGGATTAGATCATGGCCTTGAGGATTAGGTCGAAGGATAGAACTTGTTCTTGACTTGTCGCGACGATCTGTGACTTTTGCAAAGTCTTGGAATGTGGGGGCGCATGCCGGACAGCAGCCAAGTAATCCCAGTGCTCGTTGGCATCGCAATTTTGATGGTCATGGCCATCAGTCTTGCGTGGGTGCTCGCGCACCCCGCCACGACTTTGACGGTCGTCGCGCTTATGAGTGCCGCAGCAATAATCGTAATCCGCCGTCTGCGCGCCCGAAACCGGGTGTAACGATGCAGCTAAAAATCCAACGCTCACAACGCAACGGACTTACGGGCAAAGTTCTGTTCTGCGTCGATATTCGCGCGGACTATTCGCCGGACGAGCGGGCCAACATCAACCGGTACGTGCTCGGCGGCCAGGTAATTTACAACAGCCAGAATGCGCGAAGGCACCTCGAGAATGCGGGCGCGCATCTTGAACGCACGCAAGTAGGCGGAGTGGGGCAGAGGGCAAGCGGGCTGGCACGTGGTGCGCTATCGCTTGCCTTGGCCAGAATGAGTCTCAACATTTCGATCGCGAGCTTGGCGAGGGGCCATCACATCGAGTGCAAAGATCTCGGGGAGATGCTCGAGGCCGAAGATACCGTTCGCACCGCATGCAAGGACCTTACGCGATACCTAGATGCAGCCGCGACCTTCAATGGAAGCGAAACGGTTGTGGAATTCATCAATGGTGAAGAGCGCGAACACATTATGCAAAGCGCCCCGCCATTGCTCGAATATACTAGCGACAAGGCCAAAGGAGCCGAAGGAGCGCTGATTCAGTCAGGCGAATTCGCATACGAAACCGATGAAGCTAAATCCACCAAAGGTGCCAGCGCCGATCTAAAGAGATCTTGGTTCGCTTTCGAACAGAATGTCATAGATATCGCTCGGGACTTCGGGGTGAAGCTTAACCCAGAGATGGTCCGTATTTTTGTAGGGGTGTTCGGCCTTATTATTTTTCTCTTGTTCGTCAAGACGATCTGATGGACGCGTGGGGGCCATCCGCGTTCACACCCTTCTTTCGTCGCTTCAGTGATGAACGGGCACGGGAAAACGAAGACCTCAAAGCGCTCTATGCGCGCGTCTCAGAGCAACATTTTTCTTCATTCTACGCCGCAGAAGATGCGCCACTCACAATCTCGTACAATATTGCCTCCCAGTATCGCGACGAATTTACCGAGGCGACATGGCAGCAGGTGGGCCTTTGCGTCGAGCGCATCACGAAGCTCGAAACCCATATTTTTCGGATGCCTGCGGGGGATCTCCGCTATCTGTCCCTCACTCAAACATCGGACCTACGCCAGTTCCTGCGGGCGAAAGAACATTTCCTTGCGAACGAGGAGGCAGTGCTGGAGCTGTTGGGCAAGAATCTGGATGATCTCGTCAGAGCGCTTGCTTTTCGACTGCCCAAAGCTTTTGCCCCTTCGCCCTTCACCATCCCGCTCATCTATGCAATCTCCGATCCACGCACCTTCATCGAGAACACGATCGCCGAGTATTGGCGCGAGACCTATAAGGACGCAGGGCTTTTCGTAGAGCTGTTTCGGACGCTCTATTTCAATGTCTGTGCGGTATCGGGGATCAACGATCCATATAAGCCAAACAAGCCGTTCAAGCGGCCGTCGGAGGACACGCGGCCGCTGGATGAAATTGCGCACGCATACTGCAAGGGCACGCCACTTTTCGATCTCTTCATGGCGCCCGTCCCGCTCAAATTTACCTTTGAAGAGCGCTTTAGCCACATGCATGTGCTCGGCGGTAGCGGCGCAGGCAAGACGACGCTTCTCCAGAATCTCATTTTGCACGACCTAGAGGGCGAGGAGCCGCCTTCGCTGATCATCGTCGACAGCCAGGGCGACCTCATTCAGAAGCTCTCACATCTGGAGCTGTTTAATCCGAATGGCCCCTTCGCGGATCGCTTTGTACTAATCTCGCCAAAGGACATCGATCATCCGCCCGCGCTCAATATCTTCGATGTCAATCAGGATCGCTTGGGAGCATACGACGAAGCTGCGAAAGAGCAGGTGGTTGCCGGCGTCATCCAAACCTTCGATTATCTGTTTGCCGGCCTTTTGGGCGCCGATCTCACGGCTAAACAGGGCGTCTTCTTCCGGTTCGTTGCGCGCCTCATGCTCGCGCTTCCGCAAACAATGGGGCGCAACGCGACCATTCTCGACATGATTGCCCTCATGGACGATGCGAGACCATACGAGGCTGCTATTGCTTCCCTCCCGCCCATCCAGCGCAACTTCTTCGAGCGTGATTTTAAGAGCAAGACGTTCGCGCAGACCAAGGAACAGATCCGCTATCGTCTCAATGCCATCTTAGAGAATCCAACCCTGGCTCGGCTCTTCACGTCTCCCAAAACCAAGATCGATCTCTTCAACGACCTCAATCGCGGTTCCGTTATTTTCGTCGACACCGCAAAGGATTTTCTCAAGGGCTCGTCTGCCCACTTTGGACGGATATTCATCTCCCTCGCATTGCAGGCGATTCTCGAGCGGGCGGTCATCCCTGAGGCAGATCGCAAGCCGACCTTTTTGATAGTTGATGAGGCGGCGGCATATTTCGACAGCAACATCGATGATCTGTTGACCGAAGCCCGCAAGTACAAATGCGGCTGTGTGTTCGCTCATCAATTCCTCGATCAGGCAACATCATCGTTGCGGGCATCGCTCGCCGCAAACACGACGATAAAGATGGCGGGCGGTGTCTCGACTGGCGATGCGCGGGCGCTTGCTTCGGATATGCGAACGACGGCGGATTTCATCCTTGACCAACCGCGGCTTCACTTCGCGAGCCATATCCGTCATGTGACGCCCAATGCTGTCTCAATTCCTGTTCCGGTCGGGCAATTGGAAGCGATGCCGCGTCTCCCAGATACGCAGTATCGAGAACTCATGATGCGGAATCGCGAGAGAGTATCTCTCCTGCCTTCCGAGATCGGGTCTACCGTTCCGTTAGAAGAGAAGATCGATCGAAGGGATGCTCAATCTGCAGAGGCGGCGCCGATGCCGGCTCGTCAGCAGAAAGCACCAAACGCTGATCCTTCAGCTGCGTCGGAAGATTGGTGATAAGGGCGGGCTGTGGGTTAAATAGAATTGGGTATTTTGTATTTTAAGTCGGGCTGGATGCTTCGGCTCTCGTTCGGCTAAGCCCTTCTAATTCCATTCGGAAGTTGAGCCGTTGTGGGCGATAGGCTGGGGGATACGGTATCCGCCTGTGTTTCGCGGCCGTATCGCCAGGCGAATTCTCATGCGTGCCTTGCAGCGATAGCAGATTGTCGAGGATGAAGGCTCAGTCATTTGATGTATTGCGGCCCGTCCAGTCTCTAAAAAGCGGGGACCGGTAGCGAGCCGGTCCCCAAATAGAACCCAGAAGGAAGTGTCAGCGTTCTACGAATTCATCGCGTTTGGCGATGCGTTCGTTGATCCACTCCTCTACTTCCGGAAGCAACCACGCGACCCGATTCTGGCCGAGCGATATCCGCTTGGGAAAACGACCTGCCGTCTCGAGACGAGCGATATGTTGCGGAGAGTATGGAATGCCACAGACAGTTTTAAGCTCCTTCTTCGATACGAGTTTTTTCTCGTACTGAGTCATCGAACTACTCCCTTAGCAGGGAGCGTCGACGCTCCGGTTGAGAAAAACCCGACCGGTGGGCTCAGCCAGTCTATTCGGTCGGAGTGAGGTTGTCCTATTTTTCTCGACTATCATGGGGCCCGAGCAGGTGGCCAATTGTTCTCGGATTTCCTTCTTGGAACAGAACGATGCTTTCGACCGACGCCGTCCCTTAAACTCAAGAAATGATGGTGTTCGGCAAGGTAGCGCCGCTGCGCACGGCGATAAGCCGAGCCGCACATGGCCTCTTTTAGAAGGCTCTCTCGAATGGATTATAGCAACGATGGTTTGCGGCCTGAAGACGGGACGATCAAACGTCCAGGTTCAAATCGTCAAGCCGCAAACTCAGACTTGGGCACCTTCGCTTTGATTCTGTCCACTAGTGAAAGCCAAAGCGCCAAGTCATCAGCAAGTGTTATAGGTAACGCTATCGCGGTTGAAGGTACGCGAATAAATCTGCGGGTTTTTTCTAGCTTGACCTGTCCATCGCTATCGGCGAGGTGAACCAAGGCTCTAATAGTTTGAAAGAAGCTCCGACCCGCTTCAAGTGTGGGAAATGTTGCTGTGAATACTCGGTTTAGCCTTCCGTTTTTTTCTCTGTCAAATGACGCAGTTCCAACTGTTTGAAGCAATTCAACGAACTTGCCTCCTCCGTCTAACGCGACACGAATATGAACGTCACATGCCTTATAGGTGCCTGGCGGACAAGTTTGAATCGCCAATGTCGGCAATTCACTAAACCAGGAAGGGCACGTGCCGTGCGCGTCTTGAAACTGCTCAATCTGTTCGGCTTCCTCTTCCTCAATAATGCCGGAGAAAGCTCTATCGTTAGCAACAAGGGCTACCAGATTCTGCCAAAGCTCTTCATTCGGTAGGGGTAAAGAACCACGATATGTCGCATGAAATGTCGGAGGGATTGAATTTCGGCAATTTAGAAAATGGTCGACATCGAATCCAAGGCCGTGCAGGGCCGAAATGGTGTCGGCGCTGATTGTGGTGGCAGATACGTGGATCTCAAATTTCTTCATAATTTCCTATAGTTAGACTAATCCACAATACACCGGGGCGGCTAACATGTCGAGAAGGCCCAGGAGCCACCACAGTAACCGCTTAGAATATCACCTTCCGTTCAAAAAAAAGTCACGATGGCGTATGCCCTCGCTAGTTTTGATCTCAAATCCGACCATGCTTTCCAGTCGGTCATATATTCGATTTTGTTGGTCCGGGGAAACTTTGATCAAAAGATCATTGCGCCCCTTCATGATCGCACTCATGTAAATGGCACAAACGCTTTTGTGACTTTTGTGCACAGTGAAGAAGGTTTTGAACATAGCGCGATCCAGACGAAAAAATTGAATATTCCGAAGGTCTGCTTCTGCAACATTCAATTCGGATAGGCGATTTCGAGCGCGATCGATTTTGAATTGATCATTGACAAAATAGTAGTAGCTAACCCCGTCGCGAAGATTGTCAGCAATCGTCTGACGAAGCAGCGGAATTTGTATTGCTGCTTCTCCCGAAACCTGATCTGAAAACTCAAGCGGATCGTCGGCGAACACCCACACTTCATCAATTGCATTTTCACTCGACGATTTTCGTTGTTTGGCGGCCAACTGCGATATGTTGAGTAGGTCTTCGACGAGGTCAAAATAGATTCCGAGATCCTCGGTTGCGTCTCTAACTGATCGCTGAGTTGCCGCGGCCTTCAGAGCCAGGAAGTCTTTGATGTATTCTCCTGCCGCGTTGAGTAATCGGGTATCGGAAGCGCCAGACAAATGGAGCTCGCTCAGCTTCGACCTATATTCATGGAGCCGCGCTTCCAACATCGACTTGGCCCGTACGGGGTTATCGCGAGTCCGCTCGTTTGATGCGACATCGCCCGCAATTTGGTTCCCCACGCTTGCGGCCACCGCCTCAACGGAACTTCTATCAACTTCAAAACTCGTGCCGCGTCCCGAACTAGAAGGGACGACTTTGTAAGAGGGCATGAACACCGAGCTACCGAGGTCTGTTAGAATCCGAAACTCAGGATTACACCCGGTCGGGCGCACCAAGAACGTGCGCTTCTGAGTTAAGACGGATAAAAATAGGCCAAACTCAAATATGACGTTATCACGGGTCTGAAATTTGCTTTCCTTTCGGATATTGACCTTGTCGTCGGGATAACAAAAGAAAACTGCATAGTCATACTCGCGCACTGCATCCTGAAGCGTGGATAGCGCCGTCTCCAGATTTCTCCAATCAGTTTCCCACCATGGGATGACAACGTAGTCCGCTCCCAAGGTCTTCGAGAGGGCTTTGATGAATTGTTCAGTCGTCGATCTCGCTTCCTGAGAAGAGCCAACAAATATCTTTCTTTGCGGCATTATGAATGACCTAGCCTATCTAAAGGTTTTGAGAATGGAGATGGCACTATCTATTCAACGCTAGAGCCGAAACGGCGAATAGTTTGTTGCCTCAGGATGATCGATATGATCGATCGATTCTCTACGCTTTATCCAAGCGGTGAGGGGCAGACTTACGGGAAGCGCTACAACCTCGTATAGAGCCTTGAGCAGCCAGATCGTGATGATAGTCTCAATGAGTACCGTGTTTGCCATCTGGCCGTAAAAGCTGATTGTAAGAAAAATAAATGAATCGAAGAACTCACCAACGAAGGTAGATGCAACAAATCGAAAAGCAACACGAAGAACGTTACCTCCATTCGCCCAATATTTGAGCTTTGACAAAACAAAGCTGTTTACGAATTCGCCAACGAAATATGCACAAAGGCTGCCGGCAACGATGCGCGGTGCTTGCCCCAAAATGGCATCGTAAGCCGCTTCGTTATGCCAAAAGCTCGCTGCTGGCCAATACTGAATGAGAGCGTACATTGCTGCAGCAAATAGCTGACATGCTAAACCTATCCAGATGATCCTCCTCGACCGTTCATAGCCGTAGACCTCGGTGAGGATGTCATTGAAAAGATAGTTGATTGGGAAAAATAACGTTGCGCCCACGACGTTGAGTGGGCCGACGTGCCAGCTTCCCAACTGAATAGTGCCGAGTGTGATAAATTTGGATGACGTCGACGGCGTCAAGACCAAGATCGTAACAAAGACAGCTGTTATCAACGGTAGAAGAGATGATTGCGAGCTCTTGTCTTTCATGACAGCCCCCCTGGGATCGCCGTTCTATGCTATGAAAGTATTAGGACAGTACGCAACAGATATCACCAGCTTAAGAGCTAACGAGACAAATACTGGCAGTTTCAGCGTCGAGAAAAAATTTGGAGGACGGCAAAGGGATGCCAGTGGTCTATTCAAAAGCCACACCGGCCGGGCGTAAAGCCGCTAGTCAGCGTCAACTCTTCAAATTATGGTATGATCCGTACACGGATGAAACACTTTGGCGAATTCTGTTTCGAGGCCGCTAAGGAAGTCAACGACAAATATTAGAAATATCGACCTCACACCTGCCTAAACGTCTTTATGGAATGGTCATTGTACGACGGCAGGGGGCGCAGAAAATATCTTATACCTCGCGAACGCGGAGCGTTCTTGCGTGCAGCGCTTCAAGTTGGCGGCAAGGTCGCGAGTTTTTGTGCGGTGCTTACTATTTGCGGCGCGCGCATATCGGAAGTGCTCGCGCTCACGCCCGAAAGCATAGACGATGCCAGTTGTGCCATTGTTTTTAAAACACTCAAGCAGCGGAAACGAATCGCATTTCGGGCCGTACCTGTCCCGCAGCATCTCCTTCGCTACCTAGACGGCGTTCACCGCTATCGTAAAGCCCAGCGTGACCCTAAGCAGGCGACGCAACGACTTTGGCCTTGGTCTAGGACCACGGGATGGCGGTACGTGCGGCAAGTGATGGGTCGAACTTCAAGTCCCGCACATCTTGCGACGGCGCGTGCGTTACGTCACGCATTTGGCGCCGAAGCTTCACTAAAGGGGGTATCCTTGACGCTGATCAAAAAATGGATGGGACATCGCGATGTCAGGACAACCGAAATATACACAACGTTGATCGGAGAAGAAGAACGAGCGTTGGCACGGCGAGTGTGGTCGCACGCTCGATTGCTCACTCGCCCGGATAATCGGTGAACGACAAGTATGGATAATTGACTGCCTCTATTTCAGCCAGCTGAAAAGCCGGCTGAGCATCGTTGAGCGTTTATTCTTCGGTGCCGCCGGAGGTATGGCAGCTTCTGGACTGTTGCCGAAGTATTGGTTCCGCAATTGGCGATCCCGAGTGCGGCCGCGCTCGATTTCAGCCCGCGACATCGGCAGCGCCCAGACAACTCTGTCATTCCGGACCCAGTAGTGCGATTGACATCTGAAATTCCAATTTCCGACCGACGGCCAAAGCGAAATCGTGTCGCCGTCGAACTGCAAGTGCCATCCGGTCGGGTTTATCGGTGTAACGACCTTCGTTCCGCAGCCACAGAAACAACTATGTACTGCCGTTGCGAATTCGATGGAGACGTAGACGGTGTCCGGCGCGAGCTTATCGGGGATAAACTCAACGAACTCGTGAACAATGGCCCGGTCGGGCTTGCTACGCGGCGTCTTGGTTGTCGACATCGTTTCCGCCGATGGTGTAGGTGCTGTACAATTCCTTTTCCTGATCGACGTAGAAGCCAAAGAGCTTTTTCCACTTTATCACCGCGAATGCCGCATTGAGCGCGTTCAGGTCGGCGATCTGGATATTTTTATCGTATTCGTTGCGCCCGTCTCCTTGGCTAAAGGGAATGCGTTGCTTGTCCCAGACATGGCTACGTCCGCCTTCGACGCTTGTCGTCGTTCGCATCACGCCCCCCAGCGCTTCGTTGGCCACATACACACCCATTCCCACGTCGATGAATGGCCGCCCCATCTCCTCCAGCTTCTGGACAATGGCTCGCTTGCCGCCACCTTCCATGCAGAGAAAGACGAAATCGACATCGGCCAGTGCCGCGAGATTTTCAGGGGACGCGTAGTACGGATGGGCCACGATGCCGTTGCGCATCTTTCCGTAAATTCGGGCGAAATACTCTACTTTGGGCAGCTTCTCGGCGAGTTCGTCGCCCGAGGCAGCGCCTGGCGCACGAAACGCGTTGTGCTGCAGAAATGCGTCGCCGTCGAACAGATGGATTTCGCGAACGGGTGTTTTGGCCACGAGATCAAGAACATAAGACCCCGTGCCGCCCAATCCGATGACGGCGATCTTGCGGAGCGCAATCTTCGCTCCAATCGCCGTGATGTCGGCGCGGCTCGAAGCGGTGTCGACGTACTTGAACACATCGTCGATCACGTCCTCCCGAACGACCGGAAACGTCTTTGCCGTTATCGAAGGATCAATCGCCTGTGCGGGACCCGATAAGATGTCGGCGTAGGTCGACATCTTATCGTAGAAGTTCGCATAGTTGCCCGCCGGCTTTGGCTTCGCGGAAAAGCTGAACGTCGAGATCACGCCGGCACCGACATCGGTGTTGTTGACGGAGTTTCGAATACGCTCAATAGGGTTGCCGTCCACGTGGCACGGGTATTCGCCTGCAAAGAGCGCGACGTGATCAGCCGGTTGCAGGGCCACGTTGTTGGCCATGGTGAGGGCTGCGATCAGAGTGCCGCGCTTGATTTCGCGCTTGTTGTTCAGGTACGGCACGTCGCGTACGAGCAGGTAGCCTTGCACGAGCTGCACGTCATAGCCCTCATCACGAAGGCGTTTTAGATCCGGACTACGAGCGATCAGTGGGAGTGACATCGAAGATCATTCCGTTTTTGATGCGAACCGTTTGACCTTCGAGCAGCGATCCCTTCGGGTTGTCCTTGGGGCCCTTGCGATAGGTAATGGTGAACATGATGTTTTGGCCATCCGGCGGAATCGGATAGGCCAGCTTCACCACTTCGTCGAACGTGATCTTGGTTTCGACGACTTCTTTCTTCTGCGCGTTGACGATGACCGCGATGATCTTCTGGCTGTAGAAGTGTTCGTCGCGTTTGAGATGAACGTGCGGGGCGTCGCGCGGAATCAGTTCGTCTTCTTGGTCGCCGCCCACTTCACGAAACAGATCGCGATGTGCCGCGACATTTCCGAGTGCGTAGAGCGCGGCGCCCGTGGTGGGCGACGGAGAATCAAACGGTTCACGATCGATGTGGATGCGGATGAGTTCGGTCATGGCGGTGGCGTCCTTCTAGTCGTCCTTGCGGTGGCCGTGGGGCGTGATCTTCACGGGCTTCCACGTGC
>DATCRK010000032.1:0-100224 GCA_036569005.1 Rhizomicrobium sp.
CCCGCCAGTGACAAAGCCACCCAGGCCGCGGCCGCCGAACTGGCGGCCGCCGAACTGGCACAAGCCGCGTCCGTCGCAATGGTATTGGCGCGGAAGCTGGATCAACAGGATTCACGCCTCGGCCTATCGCTATCCGCCGGGCTGGTCCTATCGCTACTGGACCATCGGCGATCTCCTGCCGGCGCTGTTCCTGTCGTCGACCTATTACTACGACAATGTCGGTCCGCTCGGTCTTGAGACGCCGCCGCCCGGTTATCGCTGGGTGCGTTACGGGCCCGATCTGCTCCTGGTGAACCTGCGTACCGGATCGGTGGAGCAGGTGGCCTACGGTGTGTTCTACTGAGTTTTCTTTGATTGCTGCGAAGGACCCGCCCGAAAGGCGGGTCCTTTGTTTTTGGGCCCAAACGCATTTGCGACAATCGGGTTCCAAAATGCTTTTGCGACGAAGCCCTATCGCTATTTGAAGCGTTACCCCGGCGGAGCCCCGCAGGAATACCGCCGTGAGTCACACAGACGCCGAAGATCCACGCTTGGCGCCTTCTTTCGCGCACAGGCACTATCATCGCATCCGTGAGCGGCTAAGCAGCGCGCGCACCATTCACCACGCCACGGTGGGCGAGGGTATTCGCTGGGCGATCACAATCATCCTTGCGCTGATCGCCGCCATCCTGATCGTGCTCTATTTTCTGGACTGGAATTCGATGCGCGGTCCCATCGCGCGCTACGTGTCATGGAAGATCGGCCGGCCTGTTCAACTCACCGGTGATTTGAAGGTCCATCTCTTCTCCTTTACGCCGCGCGTCTCCGCCAACGGCGTGATCGTCGGCAATCCGCCCTGGCTGAAGTCACCGCAAATGGCCGGCGCGCAGAACCTGACGTTCAAGATGCGCCTCTTGCCCTATCTGTTCGGCGGCCAAGTCTATCTGCCGCTGGTTTCTATCGACCATCCCAACATTCTCGTGGTGCGGGACGCCACCGGCCGCACCAATTGGGATTTCAACGGGGAGAAGGGATCGGCCGAGGGCATGAAGATCCCGCCGATCAATCATTTCATCATCAGGCAAGGCCATCTGGAGATCCACGATCTGCGCCGCAAGCTGAGCTTCGTAGGCACCGTGTCCTCGCATGAGAACGCCAATGGCCGCCGCGCCGCATTCACGCTCGATGGCGATGGGCTCCTGAACGATCGCAAGTTCACCGCCGCAGTTCGCGGCGGGCCGCTGATCCATGTCGATGTAACCAAGCCCTACAAATTCGGTGCCGATGTGCATGCGGGCCCGACCCATGTGATCGCTAACGGTTCGATAACCCATCCCTTCGACCTCGGCGGGATCGAAACGTCGTTGGACATCACCGGCTCGAACCTCAAGCACCTCTATTATCTGACCGGGTTGGCATTGCCCGGCACGCCGCCTTATCACCTCTCCGCGCATCTCTCACGCAGTGGTGCCGTATACAAGGTGAATGGCATCAATGGCACGATCGGCGACTCCGATCTGCACGGCGATCTGACCGTCGACGCTTCGGGCGATATTCCGTATCTCTCCGGCGCGATCTCTTCGAAGGTTCTGGATTTCGACGACTTGGGACCGCTCGTGGGTGCGCCGCCGCCTGCCAAGGAACGCGCCAAAGCGCTGGCCGCGGGCGCGACGCAAGCGGAGGTCGCGCCGATGAAGCATCTGCTGCCGGACACACCGTTGCAGGTTGATCGCCTCCGCCAGATGAACGCGGACGTGACGTATAGCGCCGAGACGGTGAAATCGCGTGACTTTCCGCTGCGCCATGCTTCGACGCATGTAATCCTGAAGAATGGCGTGCTGACGCTCAACCCTGTGTCGTTTGCATTCGCGCAGGGCAAATTGGCCGGCTCTGCAATCATCGATGCGCGGAACGCCGTTCCAACAACCGACATCGATGTGCGGTTGACGGATATCCGGCTTGAGCAATTCGTCTCCAGCAAGCCGCCAGCCGTAGAGGGGCTGCTCACTGCACGCGCGAAGCTGCACGGCACGGGACGATCGATTCAAGCCGCAGCGAACAGCGCGAACGGGACCTTCACTACGATTATTCCATCAGGGAAAATACGAGCGGCCTTCGCCGAACTGACCGGCATCAACGTCCTGAATGGCCTCGGCTTGCTTTTGTCCGGCGACAACAGTGACACAGGCCTGCGCTGCGCCGTCGCCCATTTCAGCGTGGATAAGGGCACCATGACGGCGCGCCATTTCCTCTTCGATACGGACCCTGTTCTGGTGACGGGCAAAGGCACGATCGCGCTGGATGGCGAGAACATGGATCTGGAGATTCAGGGCCATCCCAAGAAATTCCGCATCCTGCATTTGCGCGCGCCGATCACCATCACGGGCCCTGTCGATCATCCGCAGATCGGTGTGGACGCTGGCAAGGCTATCCCACAGGGCGGCATCGCCGTCGCGCTGGGCCTGCTTTCGCCCCTGGCTGCCATTATCCCGTTCGTGGATCCCGGCTTGGCGAAGGACGCGAACTGCACGGCATTAATCGATACTGGCAAACAGAACGGTGCGCCGATCACCCGAAAGGTGAAGGCCCAGACAACGCCAGCGAAGCCCGAGTGAGCCGCTCTACTAAGGCAATGTCACGCTATTGTTAAGTTCCCGCTAGTGTCTTTCAGGCGGAGTTTCAAGGACTCGAACCATGTCTTTTGCGCATGGCCGAGGGCCTTTGCAGCGCAGCATTCCAACTATTGTGGAGTGCGGACCAGCCACCATCTCCCGCGTGTGGCCGGTAAACGGGTGGTTACCCCCTTCCACCAGAAAGCCGGCCGCGAATGGAGAGAGGCAATGTCAAACCACAATTCCGATGGCGAGGTTTATGGCTCGAAAGCGTTGACCCTGGCTGTCATCGCAATGTCGGCGCTCGTTTTGGCGGGAACCATCTATTCCCCAGCCCAGAGCGTGCAGATCAGCCCGGCCCAGCCGCAGCAGGTCGTCGACACTGTGCATCCCGTCGCAAATGGGGTTTCCGGTTGATGCCGGAGCCTTCGCCGGAGCCGGTTTTCGCGTGATTTCGGGATCTTAGACCCCCTATCTCCAAGTGACGCGAAGCCGGTCCCGCGCTATAATTGCGTCGTTGCATGGGCATGCCGCTCGGTCGCCCTGTGTACGGGCGCTCCGATCCGGTTGGGAGGATTGGAATGGAAGAACCGCTTCACGCTTCAAAAGACGTCGATGGTGACGAAACAATGCCGCGTATCGTGGCAGCCGTCGCGGGTATCGCACTGATCGTGATCGTAGCCGGTGGTTTGATGTACTCCGGCATCTGGTCGCCCTCGAACCCCACGACGACCACGGCGACGATGGCAAAACACTGATCGGACACTAGTCCGCTTCAGTTTCGCTCAGGCCCACGTCATGGCCCCACAGGCGCTCGACGTGGGCGAGCACTAGTTCTTTGGTCTTTCCGTTCAGCGGAACGCCCCTGTGCATCCTGTGCTCCAGGATCAGGCGCCGGTTGCCTTTGAGATCCGCTGATTTTACTTGAATGTTCGGTTCGTTCAGTCCGACATCGTACTGTCGCGCCAGCAGTTGCCGCACTTTGCGAAAGCCCGTTTCGTTGTGGATCGCACTGACGCGATAGGCTTCTTCGTCAGCCTTATCGAACAGCGCGAAAAGCCGGAAATCGCGCATCAGTTTGGGCGAGAGAAATTGTTCGATGAAACTCTCATCGCGATAGTTCGCCCAAGCATCCTTGAGCACGCCGATCCAATCGCCCTTGCCGGCGAATTGCGGGAACCAGTCTCTGTCCTCATCCGTCGGCTCGATCGCGATCCGCTTGATGTCCGTCATCATTCCAAAGCCGAGCGCATAGGGGTTGATCCCGTAATAGCGCTGATCGTCGAACTCGGGCTGGAAAATGACGGAGGTATGGCTGTGCATGAATTCTAGCAACGAGCCTTCGCTGATCATGCCGCGATCATAAAGAATGTTCATGATCGCGTGGTGCACGAAGCTGGCGCAGCCTTCGTTCATGACCTTTGTCTGCTTTTGCGGGTAGAAGTACTGGGCGAGATTGCGGACGATGCGCAGTGTCTCGCGCTGCCACGCTTTCAGCGATGGCGAATGCTTTTCCAGGAAATAGAGTAGGTTCTCCTCCGGCAACTTCATGTCGCCGCTGTAATCGTCTTCGGTATCGATTGTTGGCGCGGTACTGGGAGGCTCTATTCCTGCCGGTAGCGTGCGCCACAATTCGTTATAGGATTGCTCTTCATACTGCGCGCGAGCCCGCATCTTTTCCAGCGTGCGTTCACGCGATGGCCGTGGCGGGCGGCGGTAACGAAAGACGCCCTGATCCATCAAAGCGTGGGCGCTATCGAGTACGGCCTCAACTTCATCGCGGCCGTACTTGTCCTCGCAGGCGGCGACGTATTTTTTGGCGAAAGCGAGATAATCCAAGATACCTTCCGCATTCGTCCATTGTCGAAAGAGATAGTTGTTCTTGAAGAAGTGATTGTGCCCGAAAGCCGCATGCGCCATCACCAGCGCCTGCATCGTCATCGTGTTCTCTTCCAGCAAATAGGAAATACAAGGGCTTGAGTTTATGACGATCTCATAAGCGAGGGCGGAATAGCCGGCGCGGTACATTGCCTCCTCGCGCGCGAATAACTTGCCGAAGCTCCAATGGTTGTACATCAGCGGCATGGCGAGCGAAGAATAGGCGTCCAGCATCTGTTCGGACGAGATGACCTCGATCTGGTTCGGATAGACATCGAGCTTCAAGTCGTTGAGCGCGATTTCCTCGATCGCCTTGTAGGTGCGGTCCAGCGTCGCGAAGTCCCATTCTGGCTCGTTGAAAAGGAGGTTCGTCATGACGCCTCCGTTTTCTTGAACAGTTCGCGGAAGACCGGGAAGATATCGGCTGGCTTGGAGATGCGCTTGGTCGCGAAGTTGGCCCAACCATCGGCCACCGTCCGGTAAGCACGCCAGAGCTCGGCGCCGGATTCTTCGGAGGCGAATACCTCCATCTCGCGCTCATCGAGGATTTCGATGTAGGCATAGTACTGGCAGAGCGGCATGATGTCGTTATTCAGCATCTCCACGCAGCGTCGCGCATCGCCCGATTGCGTGTAACCGTCGGAAGCCTGCGCGGCGTAGATGTTCCAATCTGCCGTTGCATAGCGCGCCTTCTGGATTTCCAGCATCTTGTCCAAAGCAGTCGAGACGATCGTGCCGCCAGACTGGCGCGAATAGAAGAATTCCTGCTCGTCCACCTCCTGCGCGTCATGTGTATGGCGGATAAAGACGATATCTACCCGCTTGTAGCGCCGCTTCAAGAACAGGTGCAGCAACATGTAGAATCGCTTGGCCAGATCCTTCTCGCGCTCGCCCATGGAACCGGAAACATCCATCAGGCAGAACATGACGGCTTGCGACGTCGGCACCGGTTGCTCGGTATAGGAGTTGAAGCGGACGTCCACCGGATCGATAAAGCCAACCCATTTGCGCTTC
This sequence comes from Rhizomicrobium sp., assembly GCA_036569005.1. Lineage (GTDB taxonomy): Bacteria > Pseudomonadota > Alphaproteobacteria > Micropepsales > Micropepsaceae > Rhizomicrobium. The sequence goes on from DATCRK010000032.1 coordinate 5,484, forward strand.
GCATTGAGCCTTGCGATTTCTTCCTTCAGCGCCGCGATTTTTTTCCGATTGGCTTCGGGCTCCCGTTCAAGCGCGTCGAGGTCGGCCTGAAGGGCTTCCACGTCTTTCAGTTTGGGGCGGTGCAGAGCGAGCCTGCGTCCCTGGGCGTTGCGCATGGTCCGGATCAGGTTGATCTGTGTCGGCGATCCAGCCGTCGTTATACCCGCGCGCTTCCAGACTCTGTTGGGAGTCTCCTTTAGTGTCGTGCGCACCAGATTTGGCAACTCGAGATCCTCGAAGAAGATGTCGAGAACCTCGTCCTGGGTCATCGTGAATTCGAAATCGTCATCACCCTCGGCGTAATCGGCGGCTTCCTTCCCGCGACCTCCACCTTCGCCGGACGGCGGCTTCTTGATCTCGTCACCGGGAGTGAATTGCTTGTTGCCGGGAAGAACGAAATCATGCTCGCCGCCCGCTTTCGGATCGAGCCGGAAGCGCGGCTCTTTGGTACCCTTCGTGGAAATTCGAACCTTGCGATCCTTGTCGAGATCGGCGACCGACGAATCCTTCAGAGACTTCTGAACCGCTTCGCGAATCTGCGTGCGGGCGCGGCGCAAGAAGCGCTGCCGATTGCCGAGGCTCTTGCCCTTTGGGTTGAGACGGCGGTCTATGAAGTGCGTCATCGCGACCGCTCCGCTGAGGAGCCTACCCCGCCTTGTTCACGCGCATATACCACTCAACGAGACGGCGCACCTGACGCGCGGTATAGCCGCGGGCGAGCATGCGTTTCACGAACTCGTTGTGCTTGGTCTCGGTTTCCGAATCTTTCTTGGATTCGAAGCTGATGACCGGCAGCAGGTCTTCGACCTGCGTAAACATGCGCTTCTCGATAACGGACCGGATCTTCTCATAAGCCGTCCACGCAGGGTTTTTGCCTTCGTTCTGCGCGCGATAGCGCAGCGCAAACTTCACGACTTCATTGCGGAAGTCCTTGGGATTTGCGATGCCCGCCGGCTTTTCGATTTTCGACAACTCGTTATCGAGCGACTCGCGGTTCAGGAGCTGGCCAGTATCGGCGTCCTTGTAGTCCTGATCCTCGATCCACGCGTCGGCATAGGCAATGTAGCGATCAAACAGGTTCTGACCATATTCGCCATAGCTCTCCAGATATGCTTTCTGGATTTCCTTGCCGATGAACTCGGCATAGCGCGGCGCCAGCTCGGCCTTGATGAACTCAAGATATTTCTTCTCAGTCTCGTCCGGGTATTGCTCACGCTTGATCGCCTGTTCCAGCACGAACATCAGATGCACCGGATCGGCCGCGACTTCGGAGTGGTCGTAGTTGAATGTCTCCGACAGTGTCTTGTAGGCGAAACGGGTGGAAATACCCAGCATGCCTTCGTCCACGCCGGCCGCGTCCTTGTATTCCTGGAGTGTCTTGGCTTTCGGATCGGTGTCTTTCAGCTTTTCGCCATCATAGACGCGCATCTTGGAGATGAGATTGGAATTCTCGTGCTCCTTGAGTCGCGTCATCACGCAGAACTTGGCCAACATCTCCAACGTCTCGGGCGAGCATTGCGCACCGTTGAGTTCGCTGCCCTTAAGCAGTTTCTTGTAGATCGCTGTTTCTTCAGTCACCCGCAGGGAATAGGGAACGGTCACCACGCTGATGCGGTCGAGGAAGGCTTCGTTGTTGCGGTTGTTCTTGAAAACCGTCCATTCCGCTTCGTTGGAATGCGCCAGGATGGTGCCATTGAAAGGGATCGGACCCAGCGTCTCGGTGCCGGTGTAGTTGCCTTCCTGCGTCGCCGTCAGCAATGGGTGCAGCACCTTGATCGGCGCCTTGAACATTTCGACGAATTCGAGAAGACCCTGATTGGCGCGGCACAATCCGCCCGAGAAAGAATAGGCATCCGGGTCGTTCTGGCTGAAATGCTCGAGCTTGCGGATGTCGACTTTGCCCACCAGCGACGAGATATCCTGATTGTTTTCGTCACCCGGCTCTGTCTTGGCAATGGCGAACTGGCGTAGTTTCGAAGGATAGAGACGAACGACTTCGAATTTGGAGATATCGCCGCCGAACTCGTCGAGGCGCTTCACCGCCCACGGGCTCATCACCTGGCCGACGCGGTGCTTGTCGATCCCATATTTGTCGGCGAGCAGAGACGCGAGCTCCGCCGAGCGGAACAGCCCGAGCGGACTTTCGAAAACCGGGCTGATGTTTTCGCCGGCCTTCAGCACATAGATCGGATGCTTTTCCATCAGATCCTTGAGCCGCTCGGCGAGCGAGGACTTGCCGCCGCCGACGGGGCCGAGCAGGTAAAGTATCTGCCTTTTTTCTTCGAGGCCCTGCGCGGCATGCTTGAAGTAGCTGACGATGCGCTCGATCGTGTCTTCCATGCCGAAGAAGCCATCGAAAGCGCGATAAGTCTTGATCGTGCGATTGAAGAAGATGCGTCCGAGGCGGCTATCTTGCGCGGTATCGACCAGCTCGGGCTCGCCGATTGCGGACACCATGCGCTCGGCCGGTGTTGCATAGAGCATCTTGTCGTCGCGCGCCGCCAGCAGCCAATCGCGCAAGCTCATCGTCTCGAAGCGCTCGCGCGCGTAGTCGCGGGTGAAGATGTCGAAGACGTCCAACGTACTCATCGTCGACTCCTTGTACGTCCTGCACGCCCATCACGATTCAGATGTCGTGACCCTTTGCAGACATGACAAGACGGCTGAGTGATCTACGCACGATAATTGTCTCACTGCCCCGTGAACTAACCCTTAAACGCTCTCCTCGTTCCCCCGTAACGCTCGGAAAACCCAAGCAAACTGCCGCATCCACGCCGCTTGGCGCGAATGTTGGGTTTCTGAACGCTTCATTTCCCTGTTCAAAGCCGCCAGCCTCTCAGGTGCCCGTCACAAACGGCGCATCGGCTTGGTCGATACAGAATCAGTGTAACTCCATTTGGCAAAAAAGAAAATTGAAACGTGCGCAATTCCGTGTGGTGCGCACACCACAAATCCGCCACGATCACGCGTAGCGCGAGGCAAATTCAATTTTCCGAAGCGGAAAGCATTTGCGCTTGGCGTTGTCGCGAGATCGCGCAAATATTGCAGCCATGAGTGGTCTTGCGATCAGGTTGCGCCGGGCAAATCCGGACGATGCCGACGGCATCGCCCGCGTTTACATTGAATCCTGGCACGATACTTACGCCGCGATTCTTCCCCCGAATCTCTTGTGTGCAATGACACCCCGCGGTCAGGCCGCACGCTGGAGAGCTGCCATTCACGTGCGAGGGGAAGCCGTTTTCGTGGCGGAAGAGGAGAAGCGTGGTGTTATCGGCATGGCGAGTTGCGGCCAGGCGCGCGACGCAATGCTCGGGCTCGATGGAGAGGTTTACACGCTCTATGTCGATCCTGACTATTACGGTTTGGGCGCGGGGCGGGCGCTGTTGCAAAGTTCCTTCGCCTGGATGGCGGAGCGCGGTTATGGCTCTTGTGTGATCTGGGCGCACGCGAAAAACAATGCCCGCTTCTTTTATGAGAAGATGGGTGGGCGGCTGATCGCGGAGCGCGCAGGCCGGATGATGGGCGATCCGATTTCCGAGAACGCATTCGGTTGGAAAAGATTGGCGCTCGCGGAAGCAAACCGCGCGTGAGCCAAGCGAAGAACGCCATTGTCATTCTTCCGGACAGCCTGAACCGGCACATGCTGGGCGCGTATGGCGGACGCGAATTTCCCACACCGAATCTCGACAGGCTGGCGGCGCGAAGTCTTCGCTTCACGAAACATTATGCCGCGTCTTTGCCCTGCATCCCCGCTCGGCACGACATCTTATGCGGCGCGTGGGATTTTCTCTGGCGGCCCTGGGGTTCGGTGGAGATATGGGAAGATGCGATCACCGCGCATCTGCGCAAGGCGGGCGTGGTTTCACAGCTTATCAGCGATCATCCGCATCTTTTCGAGACAGGCGGCGAAAACTATCACGTCGACTTCACGGCTTGGGACTATCAGCGCGGGCATGAAGGGGATCCCTGGAAAACCAAAGCCGATCCCAGCTGGGCCGGTGCGCCGATGTTCGGCTTTCAGCGTGACATTCCCTATGACCGGTCCCGCGGCTGGTTCAAGTCCGAAGCGGATTTTCCGGGACCGCGCACCATGCAGGCCGCCGCGAACTGGATCGGCGAAAATGCCGGGGCGCACGACCGCTTTTTTCTCTTCGTCGACGAATTCGATCCGCACGAGCCTTTCGATACGCCCGATCACTATGTGAAGCGCACCGATCCGGACTGGGATGGCGCGCCTTTGATCTGGCCGCCCTATGCGGTCGATGCAGTGAAGCGCGGAGTCATTACCGAACGCGAAGGCCGTCACATTCGTGCGCTCTACGGCGCCAAGCTGATGATGATCGATCATTGGCTCGGCCGCATTCTGGATGCGATCGACGCGCAGGATCTCTGGTGCGATACGATGGTCATCCTCTGCACCGACCATGGGCACTATCTGGGTGAGAAGGATATTTGGGGAAAGCCGGCCGTCCCGCTCTACGAAACGATGGCGCGGATTCCGCTTTTCATAGCGATGCCCGGTGTGGCCGCCGGCACCTGCGATGCGCTCACCACCAGCGTCGATATTTTCGCCACGCTCGCGGAATTCTTCGGGGTGGCCGAAAAGATTCGCCAACGTACACATGGCGTATCCTTGCTCCCGCTATTGAGTGGACAGAAGAAAAGCGTGCGCGATTGGATTCTTGCCGGCGTTTGGGGGCGGGAAGTGCATTACATCGATGGCACCATAAAATACGCGCGCGCGCCCTCCGGCGAGAATGCGCCGCTGTCCATGTGGTCGAATCGCTGGTCCACGATGCCGACCCACATCCTGACGCGTGAACAGGAACTGCCGCTACCCGACGAGCGCGCGCGGCTGGATCGCATGCCCGGCAGCAAAGTGCCGGTGATACGGCAGATGTGGGATGCGAGCGATGCGCTGCCTTATTGGGCCGGACGACGGTTCTCCGGCAATCATCTTTTCGATCTGCGAAATGATCCGGGCGAAGATGCCAACCTGACCGGCACGTCAGGCGAAAAGGCTGCTTTGGAGGCGTTGCATGCCGCGCTGAAATCCATTGACGCGCCCGCAGAGCAGTTTGCGAGGTTGGGGCTTTCCTAATCCGCCAAATCGCGCGGGCGAAGGAATTCGAGCAGAATGCCCCCGCCGCTGACATCGCTCCAGGATTCTACATCGAAATCGATAACAGCCAGCGCGCAAGTGGGAAATTTCTCGCGCATGTCCTCCTGCTTGTGGCTTTCCGCTTTCGATATGGGCCTGCGAGAAAGACGGATCGCGCATTCTTCGATGCCGGGATTGTGCCCCACGATCGCGAGCGTCTTAACGGCGTGATGAACTCCCTGAATTTGCGCAAGGATGTTTTTTGGCGATGCGAGATAAAGGTCCTTGGTGAATTTCACTTCCGGCGCTCGCGCCAGTTCGGGTGACACCAATTCCCAGGTCTCGACCGTGCGCCGTGCGTTCGAACAGAGAACCAGATCCGGAACATAGCCGTGCACATCCATCGCGTGGCCGACGCGGGCGGCATCTGTCTGCCCCCGTTCGGTCAGCGCGCGAGCATGATCGCCCTCTCCGGTGTCCTGCACGGCCTTGGCGTGGCGCAGGAGAAGAAGACGGCGCATGTTTGGCCTTCAGGCGATCTGATAACGGGCGCGGGCACCGCGCTCGAGCGCGGCGGCGACAAGCCGGTCGACATGCAAGGTTCGGCGCAGTACTTCCAGGACGCGGACCTCTTCCAGCATCACGCGGGAGTCCGACAATGCGACCTCCAAGCCGAGCATGTAAGCCGTCTCGACCAGATGATCCGGCAGCGCCTCCTTGATGAGTCCAAGCACCGCATCGGCGCCATCCTGCTCCTGCAGGATCGAGCCGCACTCCTGCGCCACCGGCAACAGGCGATGCTCCTCGAAGTCGCGGAAGACCGGCAGGGTTTTGGCGATATTACCAATCGTCTTGAGTTCGCGTTCGCTCATGACGCCGTCGGCGGCGGAGACGACGACCATGACGTAGATAAGCGCCGCGTGATGGCTGATGGTGTTCATTGTCTGCATGACTGCTGGGATGCGGGCGCGACCTTAAGCAGCTTGACCCTCACGGGCAAGCACGCAACATGCGATCATGGCAACGAACAAAAAGCCCGGAAAATGGCGCGCGCGAACGCTCGGCGTTCGCGGCGGGCAGACGCGCACGCCGTTTCAGGAAACGGCCGAAGCGCTGTTCATGACGTCGGGTTACGCCTACGAAACCGCCGACGAAGCGGAAGCGCGTTTCACCGGCGCTTCGCCGGGCTATCAATACAGCCGATACGCCAATCCCACCGTCACGATGTTCGAAGAGCGGATGGCAGCGCTCGAAGGTGCGCCGGCGGCGCGCGCGACAGCCAGCGGCATGGCGGCGGTCAGCAGCGTCTTCCTCAGCGCGCTCAGAACCGGCGATCATATAATTGGGGCCAAGGCCATGTTTGGCGCTTGCCGCTATGTGATCGAAGAAATTCTTCCCCGCTTCGGTATCACGCATACCCTCGTCGATGGCAGCGATCTGAACCAGTGGTCGGCGGCGGTCGCGCCGAACACCAAGATGTTGTTTTTGGAAACGCCCGCCAACCCAACCCTGGCCATTGTGGATCTGAAGGCCGTCGCGAAGATCGCAGACAAGGCTGGTGCGCTGCTCGTCGTGGACAATGCTTTCGCGTCGCCGGCACTGCAGCAGCCCATGAAGTTCGGCGCGCATGTCGTGGTGCACAGCTCGACCAAATACATAGACGGGCAGGGCCGTGCGCTTGGAGGCGTCATTCTCTGTCAGCCGGACTTTCTCAAGGATCATCTGCAGCCCTTCCTGCGAAACACAGGACCTTCGATCAGCCCGTTCAATGCATGGCTCCATCTCAAGAGCCTGGAGACGCTCGATCTGCGTATGCGCGCGCATTGCGAAAGCGCGGCGAAAGTGGCGGATTTTCTCGCGGGCCAGAAGAAGGTCACGCGCGTGCTCTATCCCTTTCGGGCCGATCATCCGCAGCACGAATTGGCGCGCGCACAGATGTCGGGCGGGGGCGGTGTCGTGACTTTTGAGGTCGAAGGCGGCAAGGCGGCGGCCTTCCGTCTGGAGAACGCGCTTCAACTGATCGATGTGTCGAACAATCTGGGCGACGCCAAAAGCATCATGACGCATCCGGAGACGACGACGCACCAGCGCGTGAAGCCAGCAGCGCGCCTGGAATTGGGCGTGACGCCCGGGCTGTTGCGCCTGTCGGTTGGCCTCGAGGATCCCGCGGATCTCTGCGAAGATCTGGAGCGTGCACTAAAGGAAGTCTGACATGTCCGAGCATCACGCCGGCGTTCGCTGGGAACGCACTTCCGCCGATTTCACCTACGCATCTTACAACCGTGCGCACGAGATGGTGTTCAAGAACGGCGACATCACGCTGAACGCTTCCGCGACGCCCGCTTACAAGGGCGATGCCGATCGGGTCGATCCGGAGGAAGCGTTCGTCGCGTCGCTGTCGTCCTGCCATATGCTCACTTTCCTCGCGATCTGCGCGCTGAAGAAGATCACGGTGGAATCCTACGACGATGCGGCGGTGGGATTCATGGAGAAGGGCGCCAACGGCAAGATGCAGATCACGCGCGTTGTGCTCCATCCGGTTGTGCGGTTCGCGGAAGGTGCGAACGTGACCGAGGAAATGCTCGCGGATTTCCATCATCAGGCGCATGACGGATGTTTCATCGCCAATTCGGTGACCACGGATGTGACCGTGGCGCCACGCGATTCGCGGAATTAACCTTTCCCTAACCCTAAGTCTTGCGCCCGCGCCGAAGCACATTTCATAGTGGGTGCATGTACGAACGTGTCACCCGCCATATTCGCGTGGCCGTGAAGCCGGCCTTCCTCGACGATCAGTCCGATCCGGGCGAACGCCGTTATCTTTGGTCCTACACCGTCACGATCGAGAACACGGGCTGGGAAACCGTCCAGCTCATGTCGCGCTACTGGCACATCACCGACGCCGAAGGACATATCCAGGAAGTGCGCGGTCCCGGCGTGGTGGGCGCGCAACCTGTCATCGGGCCGGGGCAGAAATTCGAATACACGAGCGGTTGCCCACTCCCCACCGCATCGGGCGCGATGGAAGGCCGCTACCTCATGCGCGTATCGTCTGGCGAGGATTTCGAGGCGGAAATCCCGGGTTTTGTGCTGGAAAGCCCGCACGAACACCGCCGGGTCCATTAGTCCTCACGAAACCTCAGGTTGATCCTGCGGATTTGATCTGTCGTAAATGCCTATAACCGGCATCCAACGAGCATGACCATGTCCGAAGTCAAGAAACCGACCACGTTCTGCACCAAGCAACCGGCGCCATCCGAACCACGCCCCTCGCGGGCGGACGCCGAGACGGCCGTGCGCACCTTGCTTCGCTGGGCAGGCGATGATCCCACACGCGAAGGCTTGGTCGATACGCCCGCCCGCGTGGCCCGCGCATTCGAAGATTGGTTCTCGGGATATGAGCAGGATCCTGAATCCTATCTCGCGCGTACCTTCGAAGAGGTGGAGGGCTATGACGACATGATCGTTCTCAAGGACATTCGCTTCGAATCGCATTGCGAACATCATCTGGCGCCGATCATCGGCAAAGCGCATGTGGGTTATCTGCCCAACAACAAGGTTGTCGGAATTTCCAAGCTGGCGCGTGTGGTAGAAGCTTATGCACGCCGCCTGCAGGTGCAGGAGAAGATGTGCGCGCAGATCGCGCATTGCATCGACACCGTGCTTCAGCCCAAAGGCGTTGCTGTCGTGATCGAAGCCACACACCAATGCATGACCACGCGCGGTGTGCACAAATCCGGCGTGACGATGGTGACATCCACCATGCACGGCGAGTTCCGCAAGAACCCGTTGACGCGGCGCGAGTTCCTCAGCGTTATCGGTAACCCGCAATCCAGCATGGATGGTTGAATCCACTGTGTTAAACGCGGTCTGGTAGCGGAATCGCGTGCAAATTGGGCAATTTATGCCCACTTTGGTGCAGCGACGACGCTGCGGCCAAGACTTTGAGGGCCCATCGGAACCCTCTTCTCCGTCCAACATTACCGCATGGAAGGCTTTGGTGGCGGGCAGTGCCCGCGGAAGGGTTCCCATGCATCATCTCGCGATTGCAGCTGCAGCGACGGCAATTTTCATCGGCGCCGGAACGGGCGCGGTAACGTCAATGAACGGGAAGGCGCCGGCGCCCGTGCTGGATGTCGCCAATCCGATGATCGCCGGTGCCGCCATGTTGCCTGGCGAAAGTATCTTCGCGAATGCATCGAAATCGCCCGAACACGCAACCTTCGTCTCGGAAGTGAAGACGGCGGGTCTTTCAGACACCCTGGATGGCGCCGGCGAATTCACGGTCTTCGCGCCAACCGACTCCGCCTACTCGGTGCTGGGAAAAGACAAGACGACGGCGATGATGAAGGGCGCGCGGAAGAACGCACGTTATCTCATCGTCAAAGGCCGTTACGATTCCACCAAGCTGCTGCAGCTCATCAATGAGCAGGGCGGGCGGGTCAAGCTCCGCACGCTCGAAGGCGGTATGATCACCGCCAGCCTCAACGGACCCACCAACATTGTGTTGATGGACGAGAACGGCACGATGGCCGATATCGCGATCTACGACATCCAACAGAAAAACGGCGTGACTCAGGTGATCGACCGAGTGCTCATGCCGGGTAAGGACGCACGGCAGGTTGCCGAGCGGTAGGCTAGTTCGCCCACGTCGCGATCCAGTCCGCGATGCCCTGGGGCGTCATGTGGCGCGCATCTTCCAGCGCTGCGATATGACCGCCATCGATCAACTTTCCCGTCGCCGGATCGATCACGAGGATCGATGGTGCGCCGCCTTTCTTAGCATCGACCTGGCCCCAGCGAGCAGGAATCTGCAGGTTCTTGTTGAAGCGGCCGACATCGACGATGGCGACGACGTAGTGCTTATCCACGAAGGACTTGACCTCATATCTTCTCCTAAGCCGCCTTCAGGCCTCGGCCTTCGAGCAGCGCATCGATCTTTGGGTCGCGGCCACGAAACAGACGATAGGCTTCAGCATAATCTCGCGTGCCGCCCGCCGAATAAACAAAGTCGTGAAGCCGCTTCGCGGTTTCGGGATCGAACGCGTTGCCGGCTTCCTTGAACGCCTGGAATCCATCGGCGTCCAGAACCTCGGCCCACATGTAAGAATAGTAGCCCGCGGAATAGCCGTCGCCATCGAAGATATGCAGGAAATGTGTCGGCCTATGGCGCATGGCGATTTCTTCTGGCATGCCGATCCGCGCGAGTGATTTCTTTTCGAACATGGAGATGTCGATGGTCTCAGGGTTTTCCAGTGCGTGGAAATCGAGATCGATGAAAGCCGAACCCAAAAACTCCACCGTCTCGAAGCCTTGATTGAAATTGCGCGCCGCGTTCAGCTTTTCCAGCAACGCCTTCGGCATTGGCTCGCCGGTCTCCACATGAACAGCGAATTTCTCCAGCACCGCCGGCTCTTCCAGCCAGTGCTCGAAGAGCTGTGACGGCAGCTCGACGAAGTCGCGCGCGACATTCGTTCCGGCAAGGCGGGGAAAGTGCACATTCGACAGAAGACCATGCAACGCATGACCGAACTCGTGGAACAGCGTTCGCGCATCATCGAAATTCAGCAGCGCCGGGTCGGATTTTGGAAAATTGCAGGTGTTTATGATGATAGGCGTTACGCGACCATCAACGTTCTCCTGGTCGCGAAACGAACTCATCCACGCGCCGCCGCGCTTGGAAGGCCGAGCGAAGTAATCGCCATAGAAAAGACCGACATGCTCACCGGCGCGCGTGACTTCCCAGACGCGAACGTCGGGATGATAGACGGGAACGTCTTTGCGTTCCTTGAAGTCCAGCCCGAACAGGCGATGCGCGGTGTCGAAGGCCGCTGCGATCATTTTATCGAGCTGCAGGTAGGGGATGATTTCGGCTTCATCGAAATCGTAACGCTCCTTGCGTAGCTTCTCGGCGTAGTAGCGCCAGTCCCACGCCGCGAGCGGAAAGTTGTTTCCTTCCTCCGCCACAACGGACTGCAGATCGTCACGTTCTTCCAGCGCGCGGGCGCGTGCGGCAGTCCACACCTGGTCCAGAAGGATGCGGGCGCTGTCGGGCGTTTTGGCCATCGTATCGTCGAGGCGATAGTCGGCGAAAGTGGCGTATCCCAGAAGCTTCGCCTTTTCAGCGCGCAGCTTCACCACTTCTGCGATCAGCGATTTGTTGTCATGCGCATTGGCGCGGTCGCCACGATCGGAAAGGGCTTTGAAGACCTTCTCGCGCAAGTCGCGACGTTCCGAAAATTGCAGAAACGGTTCGGCGCTCGAACGCGACGTCGTGATCGCATAGGGCGCAGGGATGCCACGTTCTTTCGCAACACCGCTTGCGGCATCGCGTGCGAAGTCCGGCAGTCCATCCAGATCGCTTTCCTCGAGCGGCAGGACAAACGCCTGCTCGTCGGCCAGCACGTTCTGTCCGAATGCGGCACCCAGCTCGGCGAGCCGTTCCCCGATCTGTGCGTAGCGTGCGCGAGCGGCCGCTTGCAGGTTCGCGCCGGCGCGCTGGAAGTCGAGATGATAGCGCTCCAGCACCCGTGTCTCTTCTGCGTCCAGGCCCAACGCATCGCGTTTTGAAAAGACGCTGTCGATGCGGCGGAACAGATCACCGTTCAGGTGGATCGCATTCCAGTGGCGGGCGTGCAGTGGCGCGAGATCGCGCTCGATGGATTGCAATTCATCATTGGTATCGGAAGAGGCGAGATTGAAGAAGACCAGATCGATGCGCGACAGCATGCGCCCGCTCTTTTCCAGCGCGACGATCGTGTTCTCAAGACTCGGCTCTGCCAGGTTTGTCGCGATTTCGGCGATTTCCCGCGCATGTTCCGCGAAGGCGCGATCGTAGGCGGGACGAAAATGCTTGGGCCGAATCCGCGCAAAAGGGGGCGTGGCGAAGGGCGTATTCCAGTTTTCAAAGAAAGGATTGGTGGACATCGGGTTTGCGTCGTTATTGCGGCATTGCACTGTGGGCTCTGGGCCTTAGGATGCTATTAATTGGGCGGGGATGCCGGTATTCGCAAGGGGGCTGCATGTACAAGGCGTTGATCGGTATTGCAGGCGTGATCGTGCTTGTCATTGCGATTGTGCTGGTCCGCACGACGCTAGTAGCTGCGCCGCCGCCATTGGTGAGTTCCCCGCCTCCGATCAGCGTCAACTCCATGGATGTGGCGCGGCATCTGGCGGCTGCCATCAAGTTCAGGACGATTTCCTACGGTAACGGCCTCCACGACGATCAGAAGAGTGCGCAACTCGATGCGATGCGCGCCTGGATGGAGCAGACCTATCCCGCTTTTCACCGCGCCGCGACGCGCGAGATCATCGGCAAGAGTCTTCTTTTCACGTGGAAGGGCAAGAATCCAAATGCCAAGCCGATCCTCCTGATGGCGCATATGGATGTCGTTCCCGTGGTGCCCGGGACCGACAAGGACTGGTCGCACGATCCGTTCTCTGGAGATATTTCCGACGGTTTCGTCTGGGGCCGTGGCGCCATCGACGACAAGGGATGTCTCATCACACTGCTCGATGCGGCCGAGCGGCTTGCGCGATCCGGTTTCACGCCGGAACGCACGATCATGTTCGCGTTCGGACAGGATGAAGAAGTCGGCGGCAGCGCGGGCAACGGCAACATCGCAAAAGTTCTGGCCGCGCGCCATGTTCACTTCGCATGGGTGCTGGACGAAGGCGGCGCGATCCTCAACGAGCCATTCCCCGGCGTGCAGCAGCCGGTCGCGTTCATGGCGGTGGCGGAGAAGGGCTATCTCACGCTTCAACTCGTGGCGCACGGAACCGGCGGGCATTCGTCCCGTCCCACGAGCGATCTGGCGATCGCGCGTCTTTCCGATGCCGTGCGCGCCGTTGTCGATCATCCCTTCGCATCGGGAATCGACGATGTGCAGGAGGAGCAGTTCTCGGTGCTCGCGCCGTACATGCCCTTTTTCCAGCGCATGATCCTCGCCAATCTTTGGCTGACGGGCCCTATCGTTTCGCGCATGCTGGAAGCCAATCCGCAAACGGCGGCGACCATGCACACCACCATCGCGCCGACCATGATCTCCGGCGGCGTGAAGGATAACGTGTTGCCGCCGCAGGCAACCGCGACGATCAACTTCCGCCTGCATCAACGCGATACGATCCAGAGCGTTATCGAGCACGTGCGCAAGGCGATCAACGATCCGCGCGTGGACGTGCGCGCACTGACCGAGACGCAGGACGAAGCGTCCAAGATTTCCGACCTGCACGACGACAACGGAAAATTCATCGTCGCGGCGATCCGCGACTCCTTCAATGGGATACCGGTTGCGCCGACGGTGACGACGGGTGCAACGGACTCGCGCCACTATCTGCCGATCGCGGATGATGTTTATCGCCTCGACCCATTCCACATGGATCCAGACGACATGAGCCGCGTGCATGGCACGAACGAGCGGCTTTCCATCGGCGACATCGGGCCGGCGGTCGCCTTCTATATGAGGCTGATGCAGAACCTGAAGTGACTACTTCGCGTAGGCGGCGGCAAAGCGGCGGATGACTTGGCGCAGACCCGGCTCTCCTACGCAGGTGAGCGCTTCGCTGAGCGGGCACCAGCGCAATTCGCGCGCGTCCTTCTCCGCCCATGTCTTGCGCTGCAGCCTCACCTTGAGCGCGAAGACATCGACCTTGCATGGCACCAATTCACCGGATTTGCGTTCCTTGAAATAGCGATAGGAGCCGACGGCCTTCTCCTCGATCTCACCGCAAACGCCGGCCTCTTCCAGCGCTTCGCGCGCCGCAGCAGCGTGCGGTGACAGACCCTCCATAGGCCAGCCTTTGGGAACGATCCAGCGCCGGGTGCGCCGGGTGGTGATCAGCAGAAATTCCAGACCGCTGGTGGTCTCGCGATAGGGCAGAGCTGCGTATTGCGCGGAAGCTGGCTTGCGCGAGGCGGGCGCCGTTGCAGCGCGGGTGTTAGTGGAACGCACCGAACGCATAATAGGCCAAGGCTCCCATGATCCCCGCGGCAGGCATCGTAATCACCCAGGCGATAACGATCCGTTGCGCCACATTCCAACGCACGGCGGAGGCTCTGCGTGCCGCGCCGACGCCGACAATCGCGCCGGTGATGGTGTGGGTGGTGGACACCGGAATGCCGAGCCATGTCGCCAGAAACAAGGTTATCGATCCCGCCGTTTCCGCGCAGACGCCCTGAACCGGCGTCAGCCGGGTGATTCGCGAACCCATGGTACGCACTATTTTCCAGCCGCCAAGCAAAGTCCCCAGTGCCATGGCGCCATTGCAACTGAGCACCACCCAGAAGGGAACGTGAAACGCGCCCGTTAACGCGCCGTGGGCGAAGAGCAAAGCGGTGACGATGCCCATCGTTTTCTGCGCGTCGTTGCCGCCGTGACCGAGCGACAGAAGCGAGGCGGAAACGAACTGCACACGCCGGAAAATGCCGTCCGCACGCGCCGGCGCCACGCGCAGAAAACTCCACGACACGAGCAACACCAGAAGCAATGCCAGAAACAGGCCGATGGTCGGAGAGATGACGATGGCCGAGATGGTTTTGCCCAGCCCTGTCCAGACGATGACGCCGAAGCCGCCATGTGCCACGCCCGCACCGACCAAACCGCCGATCAGGGCATGGGAGGAACTGGACGGGATGCCGAAATAGCTGGTGATGACCTGCCAGGTGATGGCGCCAATGAGGGCGCCGAAGATCACCTGATCGTTGATCGTCACCGCCGAAATGATGCCGGTGCCGATGGTGCTCGCCACGTGCAGACCGAAGATCAGGAAGGCGATGAAGTTGAAGAACGCCGCCCACGCCACCGCATAACGCGGCGACAGAACGCGCGTGGAGACGATGGTCGCGATGGAGTTCGCCGCGTCGTTGCGGCCGTTCATGAAGTCGAAGGTGAGGGCGACGGCTATCAGCCCGACCAGCAGCAACATCCGTCAGACCTGCTCGATCACGATACCGCTGATGCGGTTGGCGACATCCTCAAAGCGATCCATGACCTTTTCGAGATGGTCGTAGATCTCCACGCCGATGATATACCCCATGGCGTTGCCTGCCTTGTGGCGCTGGAAGAGCGCTTTGATGCCCTTGTCGTTCAGCGTATCGGAATCGTCCTCGAGACGGATGATCTCTTCGGTGATCGCGTTGAGGCGCGCCGAGTTCTCGCGCAGCGATCCCAGGAGGTTGACGGCTTCCACAGTGAGCCTAGCAGCCTGAACGATCTCGTCACCCATCTCCGACATCTCGGGCTCGATCTCGCGCACCTCGAAGAGCAGTACCGCTTTCGCCGTCTTCTGCATCTGGTCGATGGTGTCATCGAGCGTGTTGATGAGGTCCTTGATGTCGCCGCGGTCGAACGGCGTGATGAAGGTGCGCCGGACCAGCAGAAGCACATCGCGCGCGATGGCATCGGCCTGGGTTTCGAACGCCATCACCCGGCGGGCGGCGTCTTCCACACCGGCCCCGCCTCTCAGCAGATCGCGCAGCGCTTCAGCACCGGAAACCAGGACCTGGGCGTGGGTGTTAAACAGTGCGAAGAAACGGTCTTCGCCCGGCATCAGCGCCTGAAACCATCGAAACATGGGCGCTTCCCTTTGTGACAATTCGATGACAGTCACTAATCGGGAAGCCCATCCGATTGCAAGGGGACCGACGCAACACCTGGTCGGCTAGCGGATCGCCCAGGTGATGCTGACGCCCGCAGTGACGGTCTCTTCGCCGGCGGCGATGGGTGTCGGTGCGGGCGCAGCTGCCATGGCCGCCATGCGATACATCGGCCGCGGTTCGGAGTAGCCGCTTTCGTTGATCGACGTGATCGGTCCGAGTGTTACGCCGGCAGCGCGCGCCAGCGTTTGCGCTCGGGCAACGGCATCCGCCACGGCGGCTGCGCGCGCTTGCGCCATCAAGGGCTTTGGATCCTTGATCATGAAGGCGATGTCGCCAATGGAATTGGCGCCGGACGACACGAGTGCATCGAGCGTGGGACCGACTTTCGCCAGATCGTTCACGCGCACACTGACGGTATTCGAGACCTGATAGCCGGTAATGTCACGCAAAGTGTTGCCGTTCTTGTCGGTCGCATATTGCGGCTGGACAGAGAAGTTCGAGGTCTGCATGTCCTTATCGGCGATGCCGGCGCGCTTCAGCGTGGCGAAGACTTCGTTCATCGCTTTTGAATTGTCGGCCAACGCGGCGGCGGCGGTGTGCGCCGTGGTCACGACGCCGGCGGACAGCATCGCCTGATCCGGCGTGCCATGCACTTCGCCCTGGCCCGAAACCGTAAGGACGCGGCGTTCGGAACCACTGCCCGTGTCGGCGTTGACAGCCGCAGATCCCATCAGAAGAACGAGCGAGAGACCCGCTGCACTGAGCGCCGCGAAGCGCGAAATCGATTTCCTGGAAATGCCCATTTGAAACTCCCCGAAAGAGAACCGGCATTACGCTCGCGCGCCCCTGCGGCGAAAAAACGGCGCAGCCGTGTCGGATGATAGGCCGGCGGTTCACCTCATCGCGAGGGGTGCAAGGCCCGGCCAAATCCGCTAGAAGCCGCCCCGGTGGGGCCTGTAGCTCAGCCTGGTTAGAGCCGGCCGCTCATAACGGCTTGGTCGTAGGTTCAAATCCTACCGGGCCCACCAGCACCTATTCGTCGCCGTTCGCGGCTCGTCTCAAGATCGCTCCGCCGTTCCATAAAGAATGGCGGCCGATATTTCTCGATAGCGTTGCGCCAGAATGGCGTTCGGAATTGGGGGGCGAGTCTGGTTTACACCGCGGGCGCCATCGGCGAGCAGCCGCGCAACAGCTTCCGGCCTGGCGCTCCGGTTCAGTTTCAGAAGGTGCCGTTGCTGCAGAAGCCGCAGAAGCTTTGCCAGTTCGTCGTGGGACACGGTTGCATATTCGATCATGATGTCCGCGCAAATGGCGAACGCCGCATCGTTTATCTCTTTTGCGAACGGCGATGTATTGAGCTTGCGCCGCGTCTCGCCGTAACGCGCATCGGTCCATGCAGAGATGACGTTCAAGGCGTTCGGGCGCTTGCCGTTCAAAACCGCCCGTGCCGCTTGGCGCCCGGCCTCCAGCGCCTCATCGTTCTCGAAGCGGATCACCGCGCGGAACGCGTCGTCCTTGCCGCTGAAGTGATAGTAGAGGGCACGCCGCGTCAGGCCGCAGGCATCGGCCAGCGTTACCATCGTCATGGCCTTGTAGCCGTGCCGCAGAAAGGCCTCTTGTGTACGGGCGATAATTTTCGACTGCGATGCGGAGGAGGCGCCATTTTGGCTTTTATGCATATTGCTCACATGGATGTAGGGCACACCGCGGCCCGTGCTCCAAAAGGAAGGGGTGGCTAAGCATCTGCCAGCCATAATCAATTTTATCCCACACAGCGCAAGGAACAACAAAGTGTTCGGCGCGATTCCGGGGATCCCACAAGGGAAGCAGGCCGTCTATACGCTAGGCTAACCAAACCGGCGGTATTCTTGTCGCGGATGGGACGCCAGATGCTTAACGAGAAATTACGGACGACACTTCTCTGGTCCGCGATGTGCGTCGCGGTGGCCATGTTTGTCGACTATGTGGTCACCATCCTTTTGCTTCACAACTATCCCGGCTACACGCCGGCCATCACATTCTGCATTGCGACGGTCGTGAGCCTGCCCACCAGCTACGCGCTGGTCAGCAGCAAGATCGATCTGCGCAAGGCGCGCGATGAGTTGGCCGTTGCGCGCGATGCCGCGGTCGGCGCGAGCCAGTCCAAGACAAATTTTTTCGCCAATATGAGTCATGAGCTGCGCACCCCGCTCAACGCGATCATCGGTTTTGCGCAGTTGCTGGAGATGGATGTCTTCGCGCCCAAGCGGATCGAATATGCGCGCCTTGTTCGCGATTCGGCCACCCATCTTCTGGATCTGGTGAACGACCTTCTGGATATCTCGAAGATCGAAGCGGGCAAGATCGATATCGTCGATACGTCGATGTCGCTTGAGGGAGTTCTTGCGGAATGCTGCAAGCTTGTCGAGCCGCGCCTGCACTCATCGCGGCTTCGTCTCGCGCAAAGAATTCAATCCGGCCTTCCGCCGGTCCTGGGTGATGCGCGGGCCATCAAGCAGATCGTCCTCAACCTATTGACCAATGCCATCAAGTTCACAGAACCCGGCGGCACGGTGGAAGTCTTTGCGTCGCTAACAAGGAAAGGTGAGCTGTTGTTCGGCGTACGGGACGAAGGTGTGGGGATTTCTGCAGCCGATCAGGCGAAAGTGTTCGAGCGCTATGGCCGCGCGCAGCACCACGTGGTCGAACACGCGGAAGGCACTGGACTTGGCCTTCCCATCGTGAAGGGGCTTGTGGAAGCGCATGGCGGCCGGATCGCTTTGCAGAGCGAGCTTGGCTGGGGGACGTGCGTCACCATCTGGTTGCCGGCCGAACGCGTCGGCCAGCAATCTGGGCAAGCGATAGCTTCCTGATCAGAACGCCGCTGCGGAGAGCGAGGCAGGGATCAAGGCCAGCATCACAAGAATGCCGGGCACCGTATAGGCATACTGCTTGTTGTTGAGCAGCGTGACGACCGCCACGAACATGGTGAGTGCGGCGAGCGTGATGCCCCAGATCCGCGTGAGCGGGTTGGCCAGGAATGCCGCCGTCAGCAATTCGACGATGCCGGTGACGCGATAGAATTTGCGCGGAAAATTCCAGCGGTCATACGCCTCGCGGATGAACCGCGGGCCGGCCAGATGAAGCAGCGCGCTCGCGGCAAAGATGCCCGCGATTGCCCATGCAACGACTACGGAAAATGAAAGTTGGTCTGCCATAACGCCCTCGACGCCGGACATGCACCCCAGCACGCCGCAAATGGAGTCTCTCTCCCGGCGGTTGATTTATGTAACGGTCGTTATGGATTCAAGGGTGTTGATGCCGCGTGGCGTGCAATCCCCTCATGCCGCGGCGAGGGGTGAAATGATTACACGGCGCGCTGAAGCTTCTTCGCGGGCTTCTTTCTGTTTTCTTCCGGCACAGGCCAGGCGGCAAGCGCCAGCTCCACGACATCGCGCAGTTCTTTCGCGCTCGCGCCAGCGGCCGCCTGCACGCACATGCCGTTCGCCACGGCCATCAGATAGCTCGCAAGAATTGTGGGGTTCGCGGTTTTCGGGAGCCTGCCGTCCTTGCGATCGCGCTCGAAACGCTCGCGCAATGCTTTCTCCTTTTCCGCGCGATGTTGCGCCAGCGCATCCGGGATTTCCTGATCGGAGCAGGAGAGGCCGCTTTGCACCAGCAGACATCCCGGCGGATTGCGGCCTTCGGTGTCGGCGGCGAATTCCGCAACGCCTTCGAGATAAAGCCGCGCCACAGATTTCGCATCCGGCGCCGCGAGCACATTGTCCATCAAGTCCTTGCGGCGCGCGTCGTAACGCTCGAGCACGGCGCGGAAGAGACCTTCCTTGTTGCCGAAAGCCGCATAGAGGCTGGGAGGATTAATCTCCATGGCCTCCGTAAGGTCGGAGAGAGAAGCGCCTTCATAGCCCTTCTTCCAGAACACCGTCATTGCGCGGTCGAGCGCGGTGTCTATGCAAAAACCTCTGGGCCGACCCGTCCTCATCGGGCATTTCCTTTTTTATTGTATCGGATGATACATAATGACCTTGACGGTCGTAATCCAGCCCCTATATCGGTAGCGTTCGCTACAGAAATGAGAGGGCGCGACCGATGTCACACATCGCTGAACTCACGAAATCCGAGAAATTCCTCGCCGGCAGCACGCCGCTGGAAGGGCTTAAGGCTTTGAAAAACCGCACTTATATTGGCGTCGCCGGGCTGGTTCTGCTAGGCGGCCTGGGCCTCGCGGTCTGGCACGCCTCCGCCAGCACACCTCCAGCCGATGCCGCGCAGCCGCCGGTTCCCGTGACCGTTGCCGCCGTGGCGCCCCAGCATGTTCGCGTCTGGTCGGAGTTCTCCGGCCGCATGACCGCCGTCGATTCCGCCGATGTTCGCCCGGAAGTGAATGGCCGCATCACGGAGATCCGTTTCAAGGATGGGCAGCAGGTGCAAGCCGGCGACATTCTCTTTGTGATCGATCCGCGCCCGTATGAAGCCGCCGTGGCGAAGGCCGAGGCCGATCTGGCCACCGCGAAATCCAACGCCGCATTCGCGCATACCGATCTGGGCCGCGCAAAAGCGCTCGTCGGACTGCAGGCAATATCACGGGCTTATTACGATCAGCGCGTCAACGCAGAAGGTGTCGCGGATGCGTCCATCAAATCGGCGGAAGCCGAGCTCGCGCAGGCCAAGGTCGATCTCGATCATGCTTATGTGAAGGCGCCTATCGCGGGGCGCGCAGGCCGCGCCGAACTCACGGTCGGCAATGTGGTGCAAAGCGGGCCTAACGCGCCGCTGCTCACCAGCGTCGTCTCCGGCAACGGCATCTACGCCGATTTCGATGTTGACGAGCAGACCTATCTGGCAACCGTGCGCGCGCATGCCACGACGGCTTCGCAGGAGCAGAAGATTCCCGTCGAACTGACGGTGCAAGGCGACCGCGATCATGTCTACAAAGGCGCCATTGAAAGCTTCGACAACAAGATCGACACGGGTACCGGCACGATCCGCGCCCGCGCGCAGTTCGCGAACGAAGACGGCGCGCTGATGCCGGGCATGTTCGTGTCCGTGAAGCTCGCCGGCGCTGTCGACAGCAATGTCATCCTGGTGCCGGAAGACGCGGTGGGCAACGACCAGAGCAAGCGCTTTGTCTTCGTGGTCGGCAAGGATCACAAGGCGAACTTCCGCGAGATCGCGCTTGGCCGCGAAGTGGGCGGCGCGCGCATCGTGACCTCCGGCCTGCACAAGGGCGATGAGATCGTCATCGACGGGCTGCAGAAAGTTCAGCCGGGCGCGGTCGTTGATCCGCATCGGGCCAATCCGGAAACGCTTCGGAAATTCGCCGAGCGCTGAACCGGGCCTGACAATCAACTTTTGAGAACGTCTTCGGGGCGAACGCCATGAGTCTGTCCAAATTCTTCATCGATCGTCCGATCTTCGCGGGCGTCATCTCCGTCATGATCTTCCTCGCCGGGTTGATCGCGATGGCGCAGTTGCCGATCTCGGAATATCCCGAGGTCGTGCCGCCGTCCGTGGTGGTGAAGGCGTCGTTTCCAGGTGCCAATCCGAATGTGATCGCGCAGACGGTGGCGACGCCGCTGGAAGAGCAGATCAGCGGCGCGGAGAACATGCTCTATATGTTCTCGCAGGCCGCCTCCGATGGCACGCTCACGCTCACCGTCACCTTCAAGATCGGCACCAATCCCGATCTTGCGCAGCAGCTTGTGCAGAACCGCGTGAACCAGGCGCTGCCGCGCCTGCCGCAGGTGACGCAGGCACTGGGCGTCACCACGACCAAAAGCTCGCCGGACCTAACCATGGTGGTCCATCTGAACTCGCCGGATGGTCGCTATGACATGCTCTATTTGCGCAACTATGCGGTGCTGAACGTGAAGGACCGCCTCGCCAAGATCGAAGGCGTGGGCGCCGTGCAGCTCTTCGGCTCCGGCGATTACGCCATGCGCATCTGGCTGAACCCGGAGAAAATCGCCGAGCGCAACATGACGGCCGACGATGTCGTGGCGGCGATCCGCAAGCAGAATGTGCAGGTGGCGGCGGGGGTCATCAACGGCCCGCCTTACGGCGTCGGTGGCAAGCTGCAACTGCCGATCAATGTCGATGGGCGGCTTAGCGATCCGGAACAGTTCGCCAACATCATCATCAAGCGCGAGAACGGCGTGGTGACGAAGCTCGGCGATGTCGCGCGCATCCAGATCGATGCGTCCGACTACGGCTTGCGCTCGCTCTTGGACAACAAGCAGGCGGTAGCGATCCCCATCTTCCAGGCGCCGGGGTCGAATGCCATTCAAATCTCCGACAACGTCCGCGCGACGATGGAAGAGCTGAAGAAGAATTTCCCGCAAGGTCTCGATTACAGCATCGTCTACGATCCGACCGTGTTCGTGCGCGACTCCATCCGCGCGGTGGTGCACACGCTGCTGGAAGCGGTGGCACTGGTGGTGTTGGTGGTGATCCTGTTCCTGCAGACCTGGCGGGCGTCCATCATCCCGCTGTTGGCGGTCCCGGTGTCGATCATCGGCACCTTCGCCTTCATGCTGGCGTTCGGATTCTCGATCAACGCGCTGTCGCTGTTCGGTCTGGTGCTGGCCATCGGCATCGTGGTGGACGACGCCATCGTTGTGGTGGAAAATGTCGAGCGAAACATCGAGGCCGGGCTCAGTCCGCGCGATGCGACGCTCAAAGCGATGTCGGAAGTCACCGGCCCCATCATCGCCATCGCGCTGGTGCTGTGCGCGGTGTTCGTGCCGATTGCGTTCATCAGCGGGTTGACCGGCGAGTTCTATCGCCAGTTCGCGCTGACCATCGCGTTCTCCACGATCATTTCGGCGTTCAATTCGTTGACGCTGTCGCCCGCTTTGGCTGCGACCCTGCTCAAGGCGCACGGCGCGCCGAAAGACGCGCTGGCGCGCGGCATGGACAAGGTGCTGGGGCCGTTCTTCTCGCGGTTCAATGCGCTGTTCCATCGCGGCTCGGAGAGTTACGGCAAGGGTGTGGGCGGCATTCTCGGCCGCAAGTCGCGCGCGATCGTCGTCTATGCCGTGTTGCTCGGCCTGACGTATGTCGGGTTCCAGCTCGTACCGCCCGGCTTCGTGCCGACGCAGGATAAGGCTTATCTCGTCAGCTTCGCGCAGTTGCCCGAAGGCGCCACCTTGGATCGCACCGAGAAGGTGATCCGCCAGATGTCGGCCATCGCGCTGAAAGAGCCGGGCGTGCAGAGCGCGGTGGCGTTTCCCGGCCTGTCGATCAACGGGTTCATCAACTCGCCGTCCGCCGGCATCGTGTTCGTGACGCTCAAGCCGTTCGAGGAACGCAATTCCTCCAATCTGTCGGGTGGCGCCATCGCGCAGGATCTGCAGAAGAAGTACGCGGCGCTCGGCAATGCGATGATCGCCATCTTCCCGCCGCCGCCGGTGCAAGGGCTTGGCACCATCGGCGGCTTCAAATTGCAGTTGGAAGATCGCACCGATCAGGGCGATGCCGCGCTCAACCGCGCCATGCAAGATATCCAGCAAAAGGCGCAGAAGGTTCCGGCGCTGACAGGCGTTTTCTCCAGCTTCAACATCGGTGTGCCGCAGCTTTACGCAAAGCTCGACCGCACGCAGGCGATGCAGCTCGGTGTCGATGTCTCCGATGTCTTCGACACGATGCAGACCTATCTCGGCTCCATCTATGTCAACGACTTCAACCGTTTCGGCCGCACCTACCAGGTGATCGCGCAGGCCGACACACCGTTCCGCTCCAACCCGGACGACATCCTGCGCTTGAAGACGCGCAATGCCGACGGGCAGATGGTGCCGTTCGGCGCGTTCATGCGCGTGAGCGAGACGGCGGGGCCGGACAGCGCAATGCGCTACAACGGTTATCGCGCCGCCGATCTCAACGGTGCGCCCGCGCCCGGCTTCTCGACCGGGCAGGCGCAAGCCGCGATCACCAAGCTGCTGACCGACAACCTGCCCAAGGGCATGAGCTTCGAATGGACGGATCTGACCTACCAGCAGATCCTGGCCGGCAACACGGCGCTGATCGTGTTTCCGCTCTGCGTGCTGCTCGTTTTCCTGGTGCTGGCGGCGCAGTATGAAAGCCTGTTCTTGCCGCTGGCGATCATTCTGATCGTGCCGATGTGCCTGTTCTCGGCGATCACCGGCGTGTGGCTGACCGGCGGCGACAACAACATCTTCACGCAGATCGGCCTTTTCGTGCTGATCGGTCTCGCATGCAAGAACGCCATCCTGATCGTGGAGTTCGCGCGCGAGCTGGAGATTCAGGGCCGCAAGACGCTGGAGGCGGCGATGGAAGCGGCGCGCCTGCGGTTGCGCCCGATCCTGATGACGTCCTTCGCTTTCATCATGGGCGTGGTGCCGCTGGTGCTGTCATCCGGCGCGGGCGCGGAGATGCGCCACGCCATGGGCATCGCCGTGTTCTTCGGCATGCTGGGCGTGACGTTCTTCGGCCTGTTCCTGACGCCTGTGTTCTATGTGGGCCTGCGCGAAATCGAGAAGCGCGTCACGCGTACCGAGAAGGTGCATCATCACCTCTAGGCTGCGGCGGGCGTCTCTTCGGTTTCGAAGGTCTGCCCGCGATTGCCGATGGTGATGATGGCTGCGCCCAACGCCGCCGCCAGTGCCGAGCCGATCAGCACGCCGATCTTGGCGACGGCGGCGTCCTCGTTTTGCGGGAACGCCTGGTCTGCCATCAGCAGCGCCACGGTATCGCCGATACCGCACAGGCAAATCGCGCCAATGAAGGTGCGCAGGTCCACGCCCTTGGGCGGCCGCGCGACGCCGATCTTCGTTGCGGCGAGCGAGAAGAGGCCGATGCCCAGCGGCTTGCCGATGACGAGCCCCAGCATCACGCCCATGATTACCTGCAACGCGCCCGGCGCCGAAAGATCGGCATTGAATCCGACACCGGCAGCGGAGAAGGCGAACAGCGGCAGCGCGAAATAAGAACTCCACGGCGAGACGGCGCGCTCGATACGGTCGGCAGGGGAGAGCAAGCGTTCGCTCGCGGCGGAAAGATTGCGGCTCGCCCAATCCAGCACCGGATCGCCATCTTCTTTGCCGTGACCCAACTCTTCGTCTTCCGCCTGCGCATATTCCAGAGCAGCGAGTGCGTTCGCGGCTTGCGCCAGAAGCGGCCCTGCATCGGGCGTCGGACGCGTCGGCAGGAAGCCGGCCAGCACCACACCGGCCAGCGCGCCATGAACGCCAGCGGAATGCAGGAAGAACCACAGCGCGGCGCTCATCAGCATGTATGGCCAGATCGCGTAGACGTGGCTGCGGTTGAGGCCATAGAGAGCGAGCATCGAAACGCCGGCCGCCAGCAGCCACATCGCCTCGAAATTGTGCGGATAGAAGATCGCCAGCGTCAGCACGGAGATGATGTCGTCCATCACCGCGAAGGCGGCGATGAACACCCGCAACGTCGTGGGCACGCGATCGCCCAGAAGTGCGAGAACGCCGAGAACGAATGCGATGTCCGTCGCGGTTGGTACTGACCAGCCCGGCGCGGTCGGTCCGGGATTGATCGCAAGATAGATCAGAGCGGGCGCGATGCCGCCACCGACGGCCGCGATAACCGGCAAAAGCGCGGCGCGCGGATCGGACAATGCGCCCGCCGTCATCTCGCGGCGGATTTCCAAACCCACCAACAGGAAGAACACCGCTAGCAATCCTTCGGAGAACCATTCGCCGATCGTGAGTGACAACACGCTGCCGGGCGGTCCGATACCGAAACTGGAGTTGATGAAAGTGTGGTAATAGCCGGCCAGCGGCGAGTTCGCGCAGATCAGCGCCAGCGCTGCGGCAATCAGCAGAACCAGACCCCCGGACGCGGGCAGGCTGGCGAAGCTGTGCGCGGAACGGCGGATGCGCTCGCCCACAGGCTGCTCGAAGGCGTCGGCGAGCGAAAAGAAGTCCCACGCACCGTCATACAACACGCCATCTACGAAGATGGTCGGCGTTCCCTTCACGCCGTTGCGGCGTGCCTCGTCGAGGTCGTCTTCGACGCGCGCCGCCGTTTCCGGTGCGGCGACGTCGCGATCGAACCGGCCCATGTCGAGGCCTATTTCGCGGGCGATCTCGCGCACGCGCGCTTCGCCGTAAGGCGGCTTTTCCTCGAACAGACGGTCGTGCATCTGCCAGAACTTGCCCTGATTGGCCGCGGCTTCGGCGGCACGCGCGGCAAAAGTCGCACCGGGGTGGATGCGTTCGTTGGGGAAATGCCGGAACACGTATTCCATGCGCTCGCCGAAGGCTTGACGCAGATTGAGCAATACGTTTCGGAAGCGGCGGCAGAAAGGGCAGAGGAAATCGCTATAGGAGACGATGCGGACAACGCGGTCACGCGCGTTTCCCCCGCGCACATGATCGCGCGTCGCCTGGATCGGCCGTGCCAGATTTGCCTGTCCCACGTTCACTGCGCGCCACCTCCCGGTTCTTCGGAATCGTAATCGGGATCGGCAACGGCGTCGAGTTGGCCACATTGCCAAGGCCGTCTAAAAGTCTCACGGTCGCGGTCCGGCAAGGAGCGGAACATGGCGCGCGCAAAAGCAGCGATCGAAACGGCGCATTATGCAACCACGATCGACGCCGGCGGTCATCGCATCGTAGCGGATGAGCCGCCGTCCAATGGCGGGGCCGATGCGGGCCCGGCGCCTTACGATCTGCTGCTAGCGAGCCTCTCCGCCTGCACGGCGATCACGCTCAAGATGTATGCCGACCGCAAGCAATGGCCGCTGACGCGCGCGACTGTGGAGCTGCATTTCACCCGCGACGCGGACAAGAACGAACGCATCGATCGCACGCTCCATTTGGACGGCGATCTGACGGAGGAGCAACGCGCCCGCATGGCGGACATCGCCGAGCGGACGCCCGTCACTTTGACCCTGAAGCGCGGCCTCCCGATCTTAACGACTTTGGCGGCGATGGGCCGTTAACACCTTGCCGCCCCGTAAGGCGCGGCCGATCTTTACCTTCTGCGCAAGCTTCACCCCCGTTAACGCACGGCGACAGGTAGAAAAGTCCGGGGTTCGCGTACCGGTTTTCGATGTCTCCGTTTCGTGCCGCTTTTGTGGCCACACTCGCGCTTTTCTGCACGTCCGCCGCCATTGCGGGCGTGACGGCGCGTGACGCAAAGGCGCTTACCGGACGCGTCATTGTCCTGACGCAAAACGACATCGCGCATCTGGGGCTTCTCGTGCAGCCGCTCAAACCTGCGCGCTATACGCCGCGTGTTCACGGCTATGGCGTCGTTTCCGACTTGACCGCGCTGGCCGCCGCCGACGCGGCGGTTGAAACCGCGCAGGCCGCTGCGCGTCAGAGCCAAGCCGACGTGCAACGCGCGCGGGCGCTCTTTGCACAAGGCGGCGCAGTTTCGAAACAGAGCGTCGACGCTGCGGAGAAACAAGCGGCGACGGACCAGGCAGCGCTGCTCCTGGCGCGGCGGCAGGAAGTGGTGCAGTTCGGCCCACAATTGCCGTGGCGCGGCAAACATGCGGAAGCCTCGATCCTGCGCGAGTTGACATCCGGCGACGTCGCGCTCGTGCGCGCGACATTTCCGCTCGACTCGATCACGGCCGCGCAGCCGCAGGAAATATCTGTCACCCATCTGAGCGCACAGCAGGATCCGATCGGCTGGACGTCGAAACGCATCTGGAGCGCGCCGGCCGATCCCACCATTCCCGGCCGCAGCTTCTTCGTCTTGATCGCCAAAAGCGACCTGCAATCGGGTGAGCATGTGCTCGTGGCATCCCCGACCGGGCCGACGGTGGATGGCGTGGAGATCCCGTCCGACGCGGTGGTGCTGAGTGAAGAGAAGACGTGGTGTTATCTGCAGATCGCGCCGGGACAGTTCCAGCGCGTGCAGATCGATCTCAGCCATCCGCGAGGTAGCGGCTATTTCGTGAAGGCGAAACCGGGCCTGTCTGTCGTCGTGCGCGGTTCCGGCCTTCTGCTCGCGCGCGAACTCGGCGCCAGTGCCTTGCACTATTGACGCCGATGGAATGGCTCATCTCCCTCTGCGTCCGCCGCCGCCATATCGCGGTGATCCTCAGCGTGCTCGCGCTGGTGCTGGAAGTGTGGGGCGCGTGGAACACGCCGCTGGATGTCTTCCCCGAATTCGCGCCGTCACAGGTGACCGTTTACACGCAGGCTGCGGGGTTCACGGCGGAGCAGATCGAAGAGCTCATCACCCATCCGATCGAGAAGACGCTGAACGGCGCCAGCGGCGTTTCCACGGTGCGCTCCGAATCCATTCCGGGCCTTTCCGTCATCACCGTGGCGTTCGCGAGCAATGCCAATCTCTACAACGCGCGGCAGGACATCACGGACCGTATTGCCGCTGTGCGGTCTCAACTTCCCAGCGAAGCGGGCACGCCGCAGCTTTCGCCTCTGACACCGGGCACGCGCGACATCCTCAAAGTCGGCATGACATCAAGCAGGATCGATCCCTATGCGCTGCGCGACATCGCCGAATATGTGATCAAGCCACGGCTGCTGGCGCTGCCCGGCGTGGCGGTGGTGAAGATTTTCGGTGGTGCGGTGCGCGAGATCCACATCCAGCCCGATCCCAACACGCTCACGGCTTACGGCTTCTCGATCCCCGATCTCATCAAGGCGGCGCCGGCGGCATTGGCGCTGCGCGGCGCCGGTTTCATCGACCTGAAGGGGCAGCGCGTCCTTATCCAGACACCCACGCCGTCGCCGGATGTGCGCATCATCGGGGACGGAATCCTGGGTGTGCGCAACGGAACGCCGGTGCGGTTGCGCGATGTCGCGACAATCGAGCAGCAGCCCGCGCAACGCACGGGTGACGCTCTCATCCAGGGCGTGCCCGGTGTGCTGTTCTCCGTCTCCAGCCAGTCGGGCGCGAACACATTGGCAACCACACGCGCCGTCGAGAAAGCATTGAACGGACTGGCGCCAAGCCTGCGAACTCAAGGAATAGCGCTCTATCCGACGTTGCATCAGCCCGCGACCTTTATCGAACGTGCACTTGGCGGGCTGGAGCGGGCGATGGTGATTGCCGCCCTGCTGATTTTCTTCACGCTCTACGCCTTCCTGCGCGACATGCGCTCGGCGATCATCAGCTTCATCTCCATCCCGCTGTCGGTACTCGCCGCCATCGGCGTGCTGGACTATTTCGGCTACACGCTGAACACGATGACGCTCAGCGGCTTGATCGTGGCGCTGGGTGTGCTGGTGGATGATGCTGTGGTCAGCGTGGAAAATATCCTGCGCCGCTTGCGCGACAATGCACAGGCGCACGAGCCGTTGCCGCGCATCGACGTCATCCGCAACGCCTCGTTCGAAGTCCATGGTCCGATCTTCTACGCGACGCTGGTGGTGTTAGCGGTGTTCCTGCCGGAGCTTTTGTCCTCCAGCGTGCAGGGACGCTTTGTTGGCCCGTTGGCCCTGGCTTTCATGCTTTCTGTCGCAGCGTCACTGGTCGTGGCGCTGACGACAACGCCAGCCTTGGCCGCGATACTGTTGTATCCCGAAGATGCGCACGTCGATGCCGGATGGATCGTGCTCCTGAAGCGCATCCAGGCGCGGTTGATCGAGTTCTTTTACGATCATACTTATATCCCGATGGCGATTGTCGGCGCGGCGTTTGCCGCGTCGCTGTGGCTGCTCTCCAGCCTGGGCGGTACTTTCCTGCCGGAATTCCGCGAAGGTCATCTCGTCGTGCAGGTGACGAGCACGCTGCCGGGAACGTCCATCGATGAGATGCTTGCGCTCGGCCGGCGCATGAGCGCAGACCTGATGGCGTTGCCTTATGTCGCCACCGTCGAGCAACAAGTCGGCCGTGCGGAAGACTCGGATGACACGTTTGGTCCGCACCAGAGCGAGTTCCAGGTGGAGCTGCGTCCGGACGTCTATGTCGACCAGGCGAAGGCTGAAGCGCAGATACGCCAGATCGTCAGCAATTATCCGGGTATCCAGAGCGAAGTGGTCACGTTCCTCGGCGACCGCATCAGCGAGACGTTGACGGGGCAGACGGCGCGGGTGGCGATCAAGCTATTCGGCGATGATCTCGACACGCTCGATGCCACCGCCGCGAAGGCCGTGCATGTGCTCGCGCCGGAAGCGGGCATCGTCGATCTGCAGTTCAAGCGCCAGAGCCGCATGCCGGTGCTGGACGTGACGCCCGATCCGAATGCGCTGGCGGCCACGGGCCTCAAAGCGCAAGACGTTCTGGATACCGTCGCATCCGACTATGCGGGCACACCGGTGGGAGAGGCCTATGCGGGAACGGCGACGGTCAATGTGCTGATCCAGCTTTCGGACAGTTGGCGTGCGCAGCCCAGCCAGTTGCGTGATCTCACCATCGGCGGCGCCTTTGGACCCGTCCCGCTCTCCAGCGTGGCGAAGATCACGCCCGGAGAAGGGCGTTACAGCATCCTGCACGAAAACGGTCTTCGTTTCGTGCCCATTACGTTCAATGTGAGCAATCGGTCTTTGCAGGCGGTCGTGTCCGAAGCGGGTGATCGCATCGCCAACGCCGGCATCGTTCCGCCTGGCGTGCATTTGGAGTTCTCGGGGGCTGCTTCGGCAGAGCAACGCACGCGCATAGAACTCATCTTCTATTCCGCGTTGGCACTCGCAGTGGTGTTCGTCATTCTTCTGGTCGGGCTTCGCTGGCGCGGCGACGTGTGGCTGGTGATGGCCAACCTGCCGTTCAGCCTGATCGGCGGCATTCTGGCGATCTATTATGCCGGTGTCGGGCTTTCGCTCGGCGCTCTGGTCGGCCTTGTCACGGTTTTCGGCATCAGCGCGCGCAACGCAATCCTGCTGCTTTCCTACTATGAGCAGCTGGTAACGCAGGAAGGCCGTCCCTGGAACGGCGAAACGCTTGTCCATGGTGCGAATGAGAGACTGACGCCGGTGCTGATGACCGCGATTTTGACCGCGATGGGGCTTGCGCCACTCGCCGTCGCAATCAATCAGCCGGGGCAGGAGATCAGCGGGCCGATGGCCGTGGCCGTGCTTGGCGGTCTGGCCAGTTCGACGATTCTCAATCTTTTTCTACTGCCGGCGTTGGCAGCGCGGTTCGGCAGGACAGGACCGCAGAACTGACCTATGCCTTTATAGAAGGTTTCGGCTCTTCCGGCTTCTTCTTGTCTTTGAAGCGCTCGCGCACGATTTCGTAGAACAGCGGCACGAAGAAAATCGCCAGCGCCGTTGCCGACAACATGCCGCCGATCACGCCGGTGCCGATGTCGTTCTGGCTGGCCGCGCCGGCGCCGTTGGAAACCGCGAGTGGGATCACGCCCGCGATGAATGCCAGCGACGTCATCAGGATCGGGCGCAAGCGAAGCCGCGCACCTTCCACCGCCGCATCGCGGATGGACTCGCCGCGCTTCTGCGCGTCTACCGCGAATTCCACGATCAGAATCGCGTTCTTGGCCGAAAGGCCCATCGTGGTGAGCAGGCCGACCTGGAAATAGATGTCGTTGTAGAGTCCGCGCAGCGTCGCCGCGAGGATCGCGCCCACGATGCCCAGCGGAATGACCAGCATCACCGACAGCGGGATCGTCCAGCTTTCATACAGTGCCGCCAGCAGCAGGAAGACGACGAGCACGGAGATTCCATAGAGCAGGAACGTCTGCGATCCGGCCTGCCGCTCCTGATAGGAAAGTCCGGTCCATTCGAGGCCGACACCTTTCGGAAGCTGCTGAAAAAGTTTCTCGACTTCTTCCATCGCGGTGCCCGAGCTTTTTCCGGGCGCTGGCGTTCCCTGCAGCTCCAGGGAGCCGACACCGTTGTAACGCTCCAGCTTCGCGGGGCCGAGCTCCCACTTGAACGTGGCGAAGGAGGAGAACGGCGCCATCTCGCCATTCGATCCGCGCACATACCAGCGATAGAGATCTTCCGGCACCATGCGATAGGGCGCATCGGCCTGGATATAGACCTGCTTCACGCGGCCGCGATCCACGAAGTCGTTGACGAACAATCCGCCCCAAGCGGCGCTGAGCGTGCTGTTGATGTCGGCGAGCGAAATGCCCAGCGTCGCCGCCTTCTCCTGATCGATGTCGATATGAAGCTGTGGCGTGTCGTCGAGACCGTTCGGGCGTACGCCGGACAACAGAGGGTCCTTGGCGGCAAGCGCGAGAAACTGGTTGCGCGCCTTCATCAGGCCGTCATGGCCAAGATTGCCGCGATCTTCCATCTCCACGTCGAAGCCGGAGGACTGACCCAGTTCCTGCACCGCGGGCGGCACCAGCGCGAACACCATGGCGTCGCGGAATTTCATGAACGTGCCCATCGCGCGCTGCGCGATGCCTTGTGCATGGTTTGCCGAACCTGAGCGCTCGTCCCAGGGCTTCAGATGCACGAAGGCAATACCGGAATTCTGCCCTGCGCCGGCGAAAGAGAAACCAGCCACGATGAATGTCGTGTCCACGTTCTTCTTCTCGTCCACCATCCAGTAGTGTTCGACCTTCTTGGCGACTTCGAGCGTGCGCGATTGCGTGGCGCCCACGGGCAGGATGATCTGGGTGAAGATCGCGCCCTGATCCTCTTCCGGAAGAAAAGCGGTCGGCAGGCGCAGGAAGAGCACCACCAGCACCACGATGATTCCGCCATAGATCAGCAGAGCCGGGCGCACCCAGCGCAGGAACCGTTCCAACGCGCGGTGATAACGGTCGCGGCCATATTCGAATGTATCGTTGAACCACCTGAAGAAGCGCCCGATGATGCCCGGACCTTCGACTTCGGAATCGCCTTTGTGGATCGGCGTCAACAATGTCGCGCAGAGCGCCGGGGTGAGGATCAGCGCCACCATGATCGAGAGAACCATGGCGGAAACGATCGTCACTGAGAACTGGCGGTAGATCACGCCCGTCGATCCGCCGAAGAACGCCATCGGCAGGAACACGGCAGACAGCACCAGCGCGATGCCGATCAGCGCACCGGTGATTTCGCCCATCGACTTCTTGGTCGCTTCCTTCGGGCCGAGGCCTTCCTCGCGCATGATGCGCTCGACGTTTTCCACCACGACGATAGCATCGTCCACCAGAAGGCCGATGGCCAGCACCAGCGCGAACATGGTGAGCGTGTTGATCGAATAGCCGAACGCGGCAAGCACGCCGAAAGTGCCGAGCAGAACCACCGGGACGGCGATCGCCGGAATCAGCGTCGTGCGCCAATGCTGCAGGAAGATGAACATCACGATCACGACGAGGATCGTTGCTTCGATGAGCGTCTTGATCACGTCGTTGATCGAAAGACGGATGAAGGTGGTGTTGTCCACCGGGAACGCGAGCTTCACGCCCGGCGGAAACGTGGCCGCGAGCTCGCGCGCCTTGGCCTTCACCGCATCGGCG
Source organism: Rhizomicrobium sp. (assembly GCA_036569005.1). GTDB lineage: Bacteria > Pseudomonadota > Alphaproteobacteria > Micropepsales > Micropepsaceae > Rhizomicrobium. The sequence continues at coordinate 38,547 of DATCRK010000032.1, forward strand.
GTCTTGAGCGCATTGGCGCCCGGCGCAAGCTGGATCGCCATGCCGGCCGCGGGCTTGCCGTTCATGCGGCTGACAACGGAGTAGTTTTGCGCGCCGAGCTCCACGCGCGCCACATCGCGCAACCGAACCACGGCGCCGCCCTGGCTCGCCTTCAGCACGATGTTACGGAACTGCTCGGGTGTCGAAAGGCGCGATTGCGCCGTCACGGTTGCATCGAGTTCTTGTCCCTTTACTGCCGGCAAGGCGCCAAGCTCGCCAGCCGAGACTTGCGTGTTTTGCGCCAGGATCGCCTGCTGCACGTCGCCGGGTGTCAGGCCGAAGCTGTTCAGCTTGAACGGATCGAGCCACACCCGCATGGCGTAAGGCGAACCGAAGACCTGCGCCTGGCCCACGCCGGACACGCGCGAGATCGGGTCTTGCAGCTTGCTGCCGACGAAGTCGGAGATGTCGATATTGGTGTAACGCCCGCCGGTGTCGTCATAGAGGGCCACGACCATCAGGAAGCTCGACTGCGATTTCAGGACAACGACGCCCTGCTGCTGCACCTCTTGGGGCAGGATCGGCAGCGCCTGCTGCACCTTGTTCTGCACCTGCACCTGCGCGATGTCCGGATTGGTGCCGGGCGCGAATGTGGCGGTGATCTGAACCTGTCCGTTGGAGCTGGACGACGAGGAGAAGTAGAGCAGGTTGTCCACGCCGGTGAGCTGCTGCTCGATCACCTGCGTGACGGAGTTCTGCACCGTCTCGGCCGCTGCGCCCGGGTAGTTCGCCACGATGGTGACAGCGGGCGGCGCGATCGTCGGATATTGCGTGATGGGGAGCGTATTGATCGCGAGCACGCCCATTAGCGCGATCACAATGGCAATCACCCACGCGAAAACCGGACGTTCGATGAAGAACTGCGAAATACCCATTAGTGCGCGCCCGGTTTCGCCTGCGCCGGTTTGGCGAAGGAAGCCGGGACCGCATGCACCGGCATGTCCGGCTGAACCTTCTGCAATCCTTCAACGATGACCTTGTCACCGGCCTTCACGCCGTCAGTAACCAGCCACTTGTCGCCGATGGCCCGCGAGGTTTTCAGGAGGCGCAGCCGCGCGAAGCCCTTGCTGTCCACGACAAGTGCGGTGGGATCGCCTTTCTCGTTGCGGCTCACGCCCTGCTGCGGCACGAGAATGGCGTTGGTCTGCACGCCTTCGGCCACCGTTGCGCGCACGAACATGCCGGGCAGGAGAATATCGTTCGGGTTGGGGAAGATCGCGCGCAGTGTCACCGCGCCTGTCGTCTGGTCCACCGTCACTTCGCTGAACTGCAGCGTACCGGTGATCGGGTATTTCGTGCCGTTGTCGAGCGTGAGCGTTGCCGGCGCATCCTTGTCCGCCGAAACGCCGCCGGCCTGCATCGCCTGCTTCAGGTTGAGCAGCTCCACGCTCGACTGGGTGATGTCCACATAGATGGGATCGAGCGTCTGGATGACGGCGAGTGCGTTCGTCTGGTCGGATGTGAGCAAAGCGCCTTCGGTGACCGAGGAACGGCCGATGCGGCCCGAGATCGGAGCCACGATCTTGGTGCGATCCAGATTGACACGCGCGGCATCTGTATTGGCTTGCGCCTGCTTATAGGCGGCGACCGCATCGTCGTAATCCTGCGGCGCCACGGCACTCAGTTTCAGCAAAGCAGAGTATCGCGTCGCTTTCGCGCGCGCCGTCACCAGCGCCGCGGCGGCGTTGTCGTAGGCCGCTTTATAAGGCGCAGGATCGATCTGGTAGAGTGGCTGGCCCGCTTTCACCAATGAGCCTTCCACGAAGAGTCGCTTCAGGAGAATGCCGCTCACCTGCGGGCGCACTTCGGATACCGCGAAGGAATCCGTGCGGCCGGGAAGTTCGGCTGTGAGTTGCACCGGCTCGGTCTTCACGGTGACGACGCCGACCGTCGGCGGTGGCATCTTGGGCGGGGCGCCTTTCCCGCATGCAGCGACGAGAAGGCATCCGAGCAGGGCGAATCCAATGCCTGCGGTCTTTGTCGAGAAGGAGGTCATGAAAAAGCTCGGTGCGGCTGAACGGGGCTGACGTTGGGGAACGGAAACGGGGTGCTCTCCGTATCCTTCGCAACCGCAATAATCTAGTCAGCAGCACGCCGATTTGAATGGCTATGCGCTAAGCGCATGAAGTTTTCGGTGGTTATGAAATTATATTACTAACACCGCGCAATCATATCAGCGCAGTGCGGGAACACGTGGGGGATTACCACATCAGGCCGAAGATCTGATCGATCGCCATTCTGACGAAGGGAACCGCCAGCGCGATGATCCCGAAGATGACGGCAACAAGGCCGACAAGGGACCAGTCATGCGCCCGGTCCGGTTCGTGATGATGGACCAAAGCCATTCGTTTTCCTCCCAGGACGGGTTCTTACGACCCGTTTAATAAAAGGATCATGCGCCGATTTGGTTCGGTCCGCTACAGCAAAATCGCGGTTGGTGAACGGTGAGAAGCCTTATTTCGTGGGGTTTTTCCGCCGAATCTCGATCCAGAGCGCATCGACGTCGCCGGAAAAGGAGAGCCTTTCCGTATCTTCGGTATCGAACAGGAGGGCGTCATCCGGCGCCAGCCGAATCGTGTCGTCATGATGAGAGACAGAGGTTGACGCGCGCGGAAAGCAAAAGCGCGCCGCAGCATCGCGCGACGCGGCAAGGTCGCAGCCGCTTAAACGGCATCTTTCCATACGTGCGGTGAACGCGCCGCGCCGCGTCATCACATTCAAATCGGTGGCGGGACCTTCGACAAGCTCGGCGCTGGTGGGCGCATCGCCCGGAAAGATCGCGGGCGGCGAAGCCGGCGACAGCGCGACGACGTCTTGTCCCGCGATAGTGAGCGTCACGCGGCCGTCAAGCATCGCAAGCTTTCGGTCGATTCCCGGGAAGGTCGAGAACGGGCCGCCCTTTGCGATTTGCGCGATGCTGATGCGCCAGCCGAAATCGTCAAAGCTCGCGCCATCGGGATAGACCGCGACTTCGGATGTCGTGCCGCCGCCGTTCTTCCACGGCACCGCGATGCGATCACTGGCGCGCAGGATACGCATGAATGTCTCCGCGAGATGCGAGCGCATTTGTCGGTCCATTCGCCGCGCCGCACAAGCCGTTCCGAGAATCGACATCACAGATGGCTTGTTTCAAGCTCGTGCGACCTCTAGGGACAACACACATGCGCACTTCTGGTCTCGCTGCGATTCTGCTGGTCGCGCTTTCTGTGCCGGCGGATGCATCCGATGAAGCGCGCTGGAAGGCGGAAGCCGCGCGTGTGGAGATCGTGCGCGACGACTGGGGCATCGCGCATGTCCACGGCAAGAGTGATGCGGATGCCGTGTTCGGCATGGCCTATGCGCAAGCCGAAGACGATTTCAACCGCGTCGAAACCAACTATCTCACCGCGCTGGGCCGCACGGCCGAGGCCGAAGGCGAGAGCGCAATCTGGCAGGATCTGCGCCAGCGCCTGTTCATCGACCCCGAAGCGCTGAAAGCCGATTACGCGAAGAGCCCGGATTGGCTGAAGGCGCTGATGGATGCGTGGGCGGATGGGCTGAACTTCTATCTCGCGACGCATCCGAACGCGAAGCCAAAGGTCATCGCGCATTTCGAGCCGTGGATGGCGCTGTCGTTCAGCGAGGGCAGCATCGGCGGCGATATCGAGCGCGTGCTGCTCACGCCGCTTCAGAATTTCTACGGCAACCGCAAGCTTGGCATGACGCGCGACGAGCGCGGGCTGGTCTTCCACGAACCGAGCGGCTCCAACGGCATCGCTATTGCACCCTCCGATACGCGCGACGGCCATGCGCTGCTGCTCATCAATCCGCACACGACATTTTTCTTCCGCTCCGAGCTGCAGATGTCGAGCGACGAGGGGCTGGACGCCTATGGCGCCGTTACATGGGGCCAGTTCTTCATCTATCAGGGCTTCAACCGGCACATCGGCTGGATGCACACCTCCAGCGCTGTCGACAATGTCGACGAGTTCGCGGAAGACATCGTCCGCAAGGACGGCAAGATCTTCTATCGCTATGGCAGCGAAATCCGGCCGATGGGCGACAAGGCGGTTACCATCACCTATCGCAAGCCGGATGGCGGCAAGGCCACGCGCAGTTTCACCACCTATTACACAAGCCACGGCCCCGTGGTGCGCGAGGCGAACGGAAAGTGGATCAGCATGGCGCTGATGAACACGCCCGTCGCCGCGCTGGAGCAAAGCTGGCTGCGCACCAAGGCCACCGACTATGCGTCTTACCTGAAAGTGGCAGAACTGAAGGCAAATTCCTCCAACAACACCATTTTTGCGGATGACAAGGGCGAAACGGCGCTGCTGCTGCCGCAATTCATGCCCAGGCGCGATGACAAGTTCGATTACACCAAGCCGGTGGACGGTTCCGATCCCACGACGGACTGGCAAGGCCTCACGCCGCTCTCCGATCTGCCGCAGGTCGTGAACCCGAAGAACGGCTGGCTCTACAACACCAACAACTGGCCTTATTCGGCGGCGGGCGCCGATAGCCCCAGGCAAGCCGATTATCCGAAATATATGGACACGGTGGGTGAGACGCCGCGCGGCATCCATGCGATGCGCGTGCTGAATGCGCAGAAGAACTTCACGATGGAGACGTTGCTGGCTTCCGCGTTCGATCCTTACATGCCCGCATTCGCGCGGCTTATTCCTATTCTGGTGAAAGCCTATGACGACTCGCCGTCGCGCGATCCGCTGAAGGGGAAGCTGAAGGATCAGATCGCACTGCTGCGCGATTGGGATTTCAAATGGTCCGATCACTCGCTGGCGACAGCGCTGGCCGTGTTCTGGGGCGACACCTTGTGGGATGAGACCATCGAGGCTGCGAAGACGCAGGGTATCAATCCCTACGACTACATGGCGGACCACGCGACCCCCGCAGAGAAGCTTAAGGCGCTCGCGGAAGCGTCCGATCGCTTGCAGAAGGATTTCGGCAACTGGCGCACGCCATGGGGCGAAGTGAATCGCTTTCAGCGCGTCACCGATTCCATCACACCGCATTTCGACGATGCGCTGCCGAGCATTCCAGTGCCGTTCGTTTCCTCGCGTTGGGGTTCGCTCGCCTCGTTTGGAGCAAAACGTTATCCGAACACGAAGCGCTATTACGGAACTTCGGGAAATAGTTTCGTCGCCATTGTGGAATTTGGGCCGAAGGTACGCGCGATCGGCGTAACCGCGGGCGGGGAGAGCGGTGATCCCAAATCGGCGCACTTCAATGACGAAGCCATCCGCTATGCGCGCGGCGAATTGCGCCCTGTCTATTTTTATCCGGACGATCTGAAGGGCCATATCGAGCGGCGTTATCGGCCGGGTGAAACGATTCCAACGCCTTAAGCGCAGTTCCCCGCTTTCCGATCGGTACATTCCGTTTTGTGACAGCTTCCGCTGCGCACCCCGTGTGCGCGGCGCGCATGGCCTTTGCCTTGAAAATGATTGCCTAGGCAACCATTGTCTCGGCAGTCGTTTGGACGGGCCGACATGCCAAAACCCTATTTCCGTGCGGACAATTTCCACTGCCGTCAGTCGATGGGCTATCTCACCCGCCGGGTGCAGAACCTGACGACCCCGCACGCCGAAGCGATCTTCGCAGACCAGGATCTTTCCTTCACCCAGTGGATTTCGCTGATGGGCTTGCGCGAAGGCGTGGCCGAAACCAGCGCCGATCTTGCGCGTCACCTCAATCACGATGCCGGCGCCGTCACGCGCATGGTGGACGAGCTGGAGAAGCGCGGCTTGCTGCGCCGCGAGCGCAGCAAGGAAGACCGCCGCGTCGTGAAGCTTATTTTGACACCGCAGGGCAAGGCGGTCGCGCGCATGCATGTGCCGCCGATCGTCGATTTCTGGAATCGCGTGACGAACGAATTCTCCGCGGCAGAGATCAAGCAGCTTCTCGATCTGATGACGCGGCTGATCGCACGGCTGGAGGCCGAACCGATGCACGAAGCCGCTCCGAAAACGAAAACGAAAGAAAAGAAGAGGGCCGTGAAATGAAGCGCCTTCTCGCCGCTTTGCTTGCAACAGCCTTATTGGCCGGATGCGTGGACGCCCCATCCACAACTCCGAGCCAGACGGCGCTCAAGCCTCAGTCTCTCGGCTTGAGCGCCGCCCCTACACCCGCGATTGCCGATGCCTGGTGGACAGCGTTCGGCGATCCGCAGCTCGATGCGCTGGTCGATCAGGCCTTGGCCGGAAGCCCCACGCTGCAAATCGCGCTCGCCCGCATGCGCGAGGCGCAGGCGCAGCTTTCCGTCAGCCGCGCGGCCACCTATCCGCAGCTTACGCTCGATGGGCAGGAACAGCGCACGCATTTCAGCAGCAACTACATCATCCCGCCGCCTTATGCCGGAACGATGCGGTGGTACGGCCAGGTGCAGGCCAATCTGTCGTGGTCGCTCGACCTTTTCGGCAAGCAGGCGGCAGAAGTGGATGCGGCACGCTCGAGCGCCGAAGCTGCTTGGCTCGATGCCGAAGCCGCACGCCTCGCGCTCGCAGGGACCGTGACGCAAGCCTATATCGCTCTCGAGCGCGCGTATCTTCTCGCCGACGTCGCGGACGAAACCGTCAAGCAACGCGAAGGCGTTCTGCATCTGACGGCCGGTCGCGTGGACAGCGGGCTCGACAGCAAAGCATCTGATGAGCAGGCCAAAGCGCTTCTGGCCATCGCCAAGGAAGATCAGATTCGCGCGCGCGCCGTGAAAGAGCTCGCCGTGCATCAGATCGCGGCGCTCATCGGCCGCGGCGCGGATGCCTACAATATCTCTCGTCCGAACTTGAACCGCGATGCGCTGGCGCTGCCCGCCATATTGCCCGCCGATCTTCTCGCGCGCCGCGCCGACATCGCCGCCGCCGAAGCGCGCATCGGCGCCGCAACATCCGGACGCCAGGCCGCGCATCAGGCGTTTTATCCGGACATCGATCTCGTCGGCGCGGCGGGATTCGCCGCTATCGGCCTGAGCACGCTGTTCAACGGCAGCTCCGGTCAGTATGGCCTCGGCCCGGCCATCCATCTGCCGATCTTCGACGCCGGGGAGTTGCGCGCCAAATATGCGGGCGCGACCGCGCAACTGGACGAAGCGGTCGCCAGCTACAACGGGTCCGTCGTCGGCGCGGTGAAGCAGGCTGCGGACGCGATCACGGATCTGCAATCGCTTGAAGGGCAAGCGGCGCAGCAGGGCGAAGCGCTGCGGGCCTCCAATGCCAGCTTCGATCTCGCTACGCGGCGTTATCGCAGTGGATTGTCGCCACAGCTCAATGTGCTGAACGCCGAGGATGTTCTCATCCAGGCGAAGCGCCAGGATGCGTCGATTTCCTCCGATCTTCTGTCCGCCCGCGTCTCGCTTCTGATGGCGATGGGCGGTGGCTTCAGCGTCAACACCAATTCCAGCATGGCTTCCAACACTCGGGATGACGGCCAATGAAATACCCCAATCAGGAAAATGCTGCGGCGACTGAGCCGCAGAGTGCGCGCCGCAAATGGCTGACCATTCTGGCTGCCGTTGTCGTCGTGGCGCTGGTGGCTTACGGCCTCTACTGGCTGCTCTATGCCCGCTATTTCGAAGGCACGGACGACGCCTATGTCGGCGGCGATGTTGTTTCGATTACCAGCCGCGATCCGGCGACGGTGGTGGCGCTCTATGCCGACAATACTCAGACGGTGCGGCGCGGCCAGCTTCTGATCCAGTTCGATCCGGTGCGTCCGCAGGCGGCGTTCGATGCTGCCAAAGCCGATCTGGCGCGCGCCGTGCGCGGCACGCGGACGAATTTCTCCAAGGTCGATCAGTATCGTGCGCAGCTTAATGCGGCGCGCGTGAATCTTTCGCAGGCGCAGGAAGATTATCGCCGCCGCCAGACCGCGGGCGATTCCGTGTCGCGTGAAGAATTGAACCATGCGAGTGATGCCGTGACCGCGGCGCAGGCCAGCGTCAAAGCCGCGGAAAGCGGACTCGCACAGGCGCAGGCAGCGGTGCAGGGCACGAACGTCTCGAACAATCCGGACGTGCTCGCGGCCATCGCACAGCTTCGCTCCGCTGCGATCACACTCTCACACATGAAACTCTATGCGCCAGTGGATGGCGTGGTGGCGCAGCGCACCGTGCAGGTGGGCCAGCAGGTTGCTGCGGGAACGCCGCTGATGGCGGTGGTGCCGCTCGACACGGTGTGGGTCGACGCGAATTTCAAGGAAGGCCAACTCGAAGACATGCGTATCGGCCAGCCCGTGACGGTGACCGCCGATATCTATGGCGGCAGCGTGACCTATCACGGTAAGGTGCTCGGCCTCGGCGCGGGTTCGGGCAGTGCCTTTGCGCTTCTGCCCCCGCAGAACGCGTCCGGCAACTGGATCAAGATCGTGCAGCGCGTGCCGGTGCGCATCGCGCTCGATCCGAAGGAACTGCACGATCATCCGTTGCGCGTGGGCCTGTCCGTGGATGTGAGCGTGGATGTGCGCGATACGTCCGGCACTTCCATCGGTGCGCCGAACAGCAAACATGAAGTGCGCGGTTATGTCGGCGATTACGATGAAACGTCGGTGAACCGCCTGATCCAGCAGATTCTCGCGCAAAACGGCGCGTGAAGAGGTTGCAATGAGCGGTCCCGGTCAGCCTCAACCCAAACCGCTCGTGGGCGCGCAGCTCGCGATCACGTCGATCGCGCTCGCGCTCGGCACCTTCATGCAGGTGCTCGACACGACTATTGCGAACGTTTCCCTGCCGACCATCGCAGGCAATCTCGGCGCGTCCACCGATCAGGGCACCTGGGTTATCACCTCATTCGCCGTCGCCAACGGCGTCGCCGTGCCGCTGACCGGATGGCTGATGCAGCGTTACGGCGTGGTGCGCACCTTCGTGTTCGCGGTACTCGGCTTCACGCTGGCATCTTTCCTGTGCGGCATCGCATGGAGCCTTCCTTCTCTGATCGCCTTCCGAATCCTGCAAGGTGCAGTGTCGGGCCCGATGATTCCGGGTTCGCAGGCGCTGCTTATCTCGATCTTCCCACCCGAAAAGCGCGGGACGGCGCTTGGCATCTGGTCGATCACCACGCTGGTTGCGCCGATCCTGGGGCCCATTCTGGGCGGCTATATTTCCGACAATATCCACTGGAGTTGGATATTCCTGATCAACGTGCCGGTGGGTCTGATCGCGGCATTCCTGTGCTGGACCAATCTTTCCAATCGCGAAACGCCGACGCGGCAGCTCCCCATCGATACGATCGGTCTTGGATTGCTGGTGATTTGGGTGGGCTCGCTGCAGATCATGCTCGACACCGGAAAGGATGCGGACTGGTTCTCCTCGCCCGCCATCGTCATCGAGGCGATTATCGCCGCGGTCGGCTTTTGCGCCTTCATCATCTGGGAACTGACGGAAAAACATCCCGTCGTCGACCTGTCGCTGTTCAAATACTGGAACTTCACCTTCGGCACGATCGCGTTCTGCCTGGGATATGCCCTGTTCTTCGCCAATGTGCTGCTGTTGCCGCTGTGGCTGCAGACCAATGTCGGCTACACGGCGACATGGGCAGGCCTTGTGGCGGCGCCTAGCGGTGCGGTCGCGGTGGTGCTCACGCCGATCGCGGCGCGGTCCATGTCGCGCGTGGATGCCCGCATTATGGCGACGATCGCCTTCGTCGCCTTCGCCGTCTCTTATTTCATGCGCGCGGGCTATACGCAGGATGCCGGCTTCTGGGATTTCGTGATGCCGATGCTGGTGCAGGGCATCGCCATGAGCGTGTTCTTTGTCTCGATGATCACCATCTCGCTGGACGGTATTGCGCCCGAGCGTATTCCTTCTGCTTCCGGTATCTCCAATTTCGCACGTATCACGGCGGGTGGCTTCGCGGCTTCGATCATTACAACGATGTGGGACCGGCGCGAGGCGTTGCATCAGAGCCGCCTGGCGGATCATTCTTCGGCTTTCGATCCGGCCATGCAGCAGGCCGTGGCGCATCTGCACAGTTTCGGTTTCACCGATCTGCAGGCTTATGGCGTTCTGGCGCGCAGCGCGATGCAGCAGGCTTATCTGCTGTCGTCGCTGGACCTGTTCTGGATCTCCGGCTGGCTTAGCGTCATCCTGATCGGCGTGATCTGGCTCGCCCGCAAGGCCTATAGCCATGGCGGAGCGCACGCCGCGGCAGACTAAGCCAGTTCGGCCTTCTCGATCCCATCGAGGAACGTGCTGACTGCCAGATCGGCAATGTGTTGCGGCTTGGCCTTGCCGTCCGGATCGAGCCAGGTGTGCATCCAGTTGATCATGCCGAAATAGAGCATCGCACTCGGCCGCTTCAACGCCGCGCGGCCCGAGAGGTCCGGCCGCAATTCGGCGATGATCTTCTCCACGATCTCGATCAGCCGCCGCTGGATATCCACCACGGTCTTGCGCTGCGCTTCCGGCAGTCGCGAAAGCTCGTTCAGCAGCACGCGCTGGCGCGCAGCGGCATCCACATACAATTCCATGAATGCATGGGTGAGGGCGCGCAGCTTCTCCGCCGGCGCGAGCGGCTTGGCCGCAATCGCTTCCGCCTGGTCCAACAGCGCCTGCACATGGCTGTGCATGACGTCGAACAGGATGTCTTCCTTGGAGTCGTAATAGTGATAGATGAGCGATTTGGACGTCTTCAGCGCATCGGCCAGATCGGCGATGGATGCGCCGAGAAATCCACGCTCCGCGAAGAGTTCCGCCGCGCGGTCCACGATGGCTTCGCGCCGGATCGCATAATCGGCCGATTGCGTGCGCGCCATTCTTCTTTCTCCGCCGTGCCCTGATAGGCTGCCCAAAGATCGCGGTTGATAATTGACCGTCCGTTCGGTTAATGAATTAGCGCGAACTCCAGCAAAAGGAAACCGGTATGTCGGCAAAGCCCGATCCCCGGACATCGCCTTTGAAGAACTCGGCACCGGACTGGCGCAAGGTGGCGTATCACCTGCAGGTTTCGCGCGCGCTGGATTCGCTGGAAGAGAAAACGCTCGTTCCCGAGCGCAAGATTTTCTACCAGTTCTCCGCGCGCGGCCACGACATGGCGCAAATCCTGTTGGGGCTGGCGCTCACGCACAAGGAAGACGCGATCTGCGGCTATTACCGCTCGCGTCCCATCCTACTGGCACTGGGTGTCGATCCGGCAGATGCGCTCGGCTCTTCGATGGCGCGTGCGGGCGGTTATAGCGACGGCCGCGACATCGGCGCGGTGTTCAACTATCCGAACAAGACCGGCGCAAGCGCGCTGCCCATGTGCGGCGGCGTCGGCGCGCAATACACGCCGACGGCCGGATGGGCGCAGGCGCTGCAATACCGCGCGAAGGTTTTGAAAGAGAAAGATTGCGGCGACGCGATCGCCGTGGCGCTGGGCGGCGATGCCTCTGTTGCGACCAATGGCTTCTGGTCGGCGCTCACCATGGCGACGACGCTGAAGCTGCCGATGCTCTTCTATATAGAAGACAATGGCTACGGCATTTCGGTGCCGAGTACCTTGCAAACCCCCGGCGCGAACATCGCGGCGAACCTTTCCGGCTTTCACGGCCTGAAGGTCATCGCGGGCGATGGCACCGATCCGGAAGAGGCGGCCTCGCTGATCGACGAAGCGGTCGGTTTCGTGCGCGAACAACGCGCGCCGGTTCTGCTGCGTCTCACCGTGCCGCGTCTCGAAGGCCATTCCTTTCAGGACACGCAGACATACAAGTCCGAAGCATTCGTGAAATCCGAATGGGCGCGCGATCCGCTGCCCAAGCTGCAGAAACTGTTCGGCGCCAAGGAATGGGACAGCATCGCGAAAGACGCGCAGGCTGCGGTGGAGAAAGCACGCCTCAACGCCGAAGCGCGTCCCGTCACCGATCTCTCCCGTACAACTGTGAACGTCTTCTTTGAAGATGAGATGCAGATGAAGGGCGGCCAGTTCAACGCGGGGTACAAAGCACCCGTGGCGAACGAAGATGCGCAGCCGGAAGGTCAGCGCATCAACATGGTTACAGCCATCCGCCGCACACTTGACCATGAGCTTGAGATCAATCCGCGCGTGCTGGTGTTCGGTGAAGATGTTGGGCCGAAAGGCGGCGTGCATGCGGTGACGCTGGGCCTGCAGGAGAAATTCGGCATCGATCGCGTGTTCGATACGTCATTGTCGGAAGAAGGCATTATCGGTCGTTCGGTCGGCATGGCGATTGCCGGGTTGATGCCGGTGCCGGAAATCCAGTTCCGAAAATATGCCGATCCTGCCGTGGAGCAGCTCAACGATTGCGGCACGATGCGCTGGCGCACCAACAATCGTTTCGCCGCGCCGATGGTCGTGCGCATGCCGATCGGCTTCTTCAAATGCGGCGATCCCTGGCACAGCCAGACCAACGAAGTGCAGTTCGTGCATTCGCCCGGCTGGAAGGTGGCCGTGCCGTCCAACGCGGAAGACGCCGTGGGCCTGCTGCGCGCGAGCCTGCGCGGCAACGATCCGGTGATCTTCTTCGAACATCGCGCCATGCTGGATGCGACCAGCGCGCGCCGCCCCTATCCGGGCGATGATTTCGTGCTGCCCTTCGGCAAGGCGCGCATCGTGCGGGAAGGCAACGACCTCACCATCGTCACCTGGGGTGCGATGGTGGAGCGCAGCGAAGAGGCTGCGAAAGATATGTCCGTCGAGATCATCGACCTGCGCACGCTCATGCCGTGGGATCGCGACGCTGTGCTCGGTTCGGTCAAACGCACGCGACGCTGCCTGATTGTGCATGAAGACTTGATGAGTGCCGGCTTCGGCGCGGAGATCGCGGCGGTCGTCGCGCAGGAACGTTTCTTCGATCTCGACGCGCCGGTGTCGCGCCTGGCGATGCCGGACATCCCGTCGCCGCACAATCCGGCGCTGATGGAATGGGCGCTGCCCTCCGTCGAAGGCATCCGCGCGAAAATCGAAGAACTGACCAGCCTATGACCGACATTCTCGTTCCCACCGAACAGGAAGGCACCAAGGCCGTCGTCAAGACATGGCTGAAGAAGGTGGGTGACGCCGTGAAGGTGGACGACCCCATCGTGGAGCTTGAAACCGACAAGGTCGCCGTGGAAGTCGCCGCGACATCGGCGGGCGTGCTGTCGGAAATTCTCGTTGCGGATGGCGCGGAAGTGGAGCCGGGCACCGTGCTGGGCCGCATCACCTCCGGCGGAGCGGTAGAAGAAACCGCAAAAGCGATGACGCAAGGTGCCGGCATCCCCACGCCGAAAACTGCCGTACCGCGCGCGGCTTCGGCAAACGATCAGCTGCCGCCCGGCATTCGCAAGTTGCTGGCGGACAACGGGCTGGACGTGCGCGATGTGCCGTTCAGCGGCTCGCGTCTGACGCGCGAAGACATTCAGGCGGAACTGGATCGCCGCAGCAAAGCACCCGCCGTGGGCGTCAAGCGCGTGCCGCATGATTCCATGCGCAAGCGCATCGCCGAGCATCTGACCCATTCGGTCCAGACGGCGCCGCATGTCACTGCCGTTTTCGAAGCGGATTTCACCGCGATCACAGCCCATCGCGCGGCGCACAAGGATGCCTTCGCGAAAGACGGCGCAAACCTCACCTTCACCGCCTATTTTGTCGCCGCATGCGTCGCTGCGATGAGTGCTGCACCCGCCGTGAACGGCCGATGGTATGAGGATCGCATCGACATCTATGACGACGTGAACATCGGCATCGGCACCGCGCTGGGCGAGAAGGGCCTGATCGTGCCGGTGATTCATCGCGCGCAAACGCTGTCGCTGCTCCACATCGCCAAGCGCCTCACCGAGATGACGGAGAAGGCGCGCACTGGGAAACTGTCGCAGGATGACGTGCGTGGCGGCACTTTTTCCATCTCCAACCATGGCGTGTCCGGTTCGCTGGTGGCGACGCCGATCATCATCAACCAGCCGCAATCGGCGATTCTGGGCGTGGGCAAACTGGAGAAACGCGCCGTGGTGCGCGACGGTGCGATCGTCGTCCGCCCGATGGCCTATGTCACGCTCACCATCGACCATCGCGTGATCGATGCGTTCCAGACCAACGCTTGGCTGACGAAATTTGTCGAGACGCTCGAGAACTGGCCTAGCGAAGCCTGATCTTCATCTCGGTGAAGCCGCGGAAGCGCGCGCGGTGGCTGCGTAACGGCTTGCCGTCCAGTTCGTAGCCGGGAAACCGCTTCAGGAACGCGCCCAGCGCGATGCGCGCTTCCATGCGCGCCAGATACATCCCCGCGCATTGGTGCGGTCCCGCCGCAAAGGCCAGATGCCGGTTCGGATGGCGCGATATGTCGAACCGCTCCGGATCGTCGAAGGCTGCCGGATCACGATTGCCTGCGCCGATGCACAGCGTCACGAACGTCCCGGCGGCAAGCGTCTCACTGCCGATCCTCGTCTCGCGCGTGGTCATGCGATTGCCGAGCTGGTTGGAGCTCTCGTAGCGCAACACTTCCTCGATGGCGGGCCGCAGCAGATCCGGCTGCGCGATCAGCCGCGCCCGCTCGCCGGGGAAACGCGTCAGCAATTCGATCGCGTTGCCGATGAGATTGGTCGTCGTCTCATGCCCGGCGTTAAGCAGGAAAACGCAATTCTCCGCGAGTTCGATCTCGTTTAGCGGTTCGCCTTCGCTTTGGATAAGCCGCGTGAGCACATCGGTTTCCGCATCGCCCGGCCCGGCGCGGCGTTCCGCGATCAGCTTGGAGAGATAAGCGTGAAAATCCGCCAGCGCTTGCTCGCCATGCGCTTGCGCTTCCGCCGATAATACCGGCTCTAGCGCACCGAGAATGGCAAGCGACCACCCGCGCAAGGGGCTGCGGTCCGCATCGGGAATATCGAGCAGGTCGCCGATCACTTCGACCGGAATGGCGCCCGCGAATTCGCCGATGGCTTCCATCTCGCCGCGCGCGTCAGCGCGATCGAGCAACCGTGCAACCAGCGTTTCCAGTTTCGGCTCAAGACGATTGAGTGCCTTGGGGATCAGCGCACCCAGGATCGAGCGGCGCACACGCGTGTGATAGGGCGTGTCGTTGAAGACCAGGCTTGTGGTGTGATGACGGAAGAGGCGAGACGTATCACCGTATTTCGGCGCGAACTCGCGCTTCTTGTCCGAACTGAAGGTTTCGGCGTCGTGATAGACGGCGGAAAGATCGGTATAGCGCGTGAGAAACACGCTGCCGTCCGGCATCCGCCGCACCGGCGTTTCTTCGCGCAGCGCGCGATAGATCGGAAAGGGATCGTCATAGAACGAATCCGGCAAATGCCGCAGGTCGAATCCGTCCGCAAGGCTCACGCGCCGAACCCGCTCATCCAGTCCCACACTGCTTTCGGATTCTCGACCATCACATTGTGACCGCCGGGCAGGCTACGCGCGTCGGAATCATATTCCGCCATCTGTGCGCGCGTCACCATCACATCCCTTTCGCCGCAAGCCAGATGAATCGGTGCCTGCGCGGCGGCAACCAGCTCGCCCATCGGCGGCACGCCGACAGACGCCGTCGCGGGGTCGAAGGCGAGACGCCAGCCGTCTTTCGTTTGCACCACACCAGTCTGCGCCGCTTCGCTGTC
This sequence comes from Rhizomicrobium sp., assembly GCA_036569005.1. GTDB lineage: Bacteria > Pseudomonadota > Alphaproteobacteria > Micropepsales > Micropepsaceae > Rhizomicrobium. Next base: position 54,106 of record DATCRK010000032.1, read on the forward strand.
GGCTGTGGCAAGGCCGTCCAGGCCGGACACTTTCAGATACCGCACAATCGCTTCGTTCTTGTCGGCAAAGCTCTTCACCGGCATCGCCGCCATCTTCGCCATGCCCGTGCGTTCCTCGTCGTTCCACGACACCTTGATGCCAAGGCCGAATGCGCGCGCGGGCCGGATGCCGAACCAGCCGGAAGCCAGCGCCAGCGCGATCACGCCACCCATGGAATGACCCAGCACGATCATCTCATCGAAACGGCCAAGCGATTGGATCGTCTCTGCCACATCGGCGGCGTGCAAACCGGGCGCGTAGCTCGAGGCATGCGCGGATGCGCCGTGGCCGCGCAGATCCGGCGCGATCCAGCTTTCGTTCCAGCGCTGGGTATCGAGAAAGCGGCGCCACACATGACGCGTCGCGCCGAGGCCATGCAGCAGCACCAGCAGCCGGCCACCTTCGCCGCCGCGATCGTGTTCCAGCTTCATGGCTTGGCTTTCCGGTGATCGAATACGCGCTTCGCCTTGCCTTCGGAACGAGGCAGCGAGCCAGCTTCGGTAATGACGATCTCGGCGGTCAACCCATAGCGCGATTTCATGCGCAGCGACAGCGTTTCGCGTGCGCCGGGCGCATCGCCTGCCGCTTCGCAGGTGACTTTCAGAATGTCCATCGCGCCCTCGCGCATCACGTCGATGCGATAATGCGGCGAAAGCCCTGGCTCGGAAACGATCAATTCTTCGATCTGGCGCGGGAAGATGTTCACGCCGCGGATGATGAGCATATCGTCGCTGCGGCCGGTGATACGGTCCATCCGCCGCATCGGCAGATCGCCCACCGGCGCGGAAAGCCGCGAAAGGTCGCCGGTGCGATAGCGGATGATCGGCAGTGCTTCTTTCGACAGCGAGGTGAAGACGAGCTCGCCGTCTTCGCCCTCGAGCAGCGGCGCGCCCGTTTCGGGATTCACGATCTCCGGCAGGAAGGCGTCTTCCCAAACCGTGAGCGCACCACGCGCATCGGCGCGTTCCTGCGCAACGCCGGGGCCGAGAACTTCGGACAGGCCATAAATGTCCAGCGCAACGATGCCGAACCGCTTCTCGATTTCGCCGCGCATCTCTTCGCTCCACGGTTCGGCGCCATGAATGCCGATTTCCAGCGATGTCCCGCGTGGATCGATGCCCGCGCGCTCCATCGCTTCGCCCAGCGCCAGCATGTAGCTCGGCGTGCAACAGATGATACGCGGCTTCAGATCGGTGATGAGCTGGATTTGCCGTTCCGTCTGCCCACCGCTCGCCGGCACGACGACGCAACCGAGCTTCTCCGCGCCGCCATGAAGGCCCAGCCCGCCGGTGAAAAGCCCATAGCCATACGCGTTGTGCAGCACGTCGCCCTTGCGTCCGCCTGCGACGAGGATGCAGCGCGCGATCAGATGATTCCACAGATCCAGATCGTTCTGCGTATAGCCGACGATGGTGGGTTTTCCGCTGGTGCCGGAGGAGGCGTGTAGGCGCACGCATTGCTCACGTGGCACAGCGAACATGCCGAAGGGATAATTCTCGCGGAAATCGGTTTTCTGCGTGAACGGAAATCGCGCCAGATCGGCCAGTGTCTTCAGATCGCCCGGCGTCACACCGGCGGCATCGCATTTCGCGCGATAATACGGCGCGTTGTTAAAGGCATGGGCCACGGACCATTTCAGCTTTTCGAGCTGAAGCGTCTCCAATTCTCCGCGCGATCCGAAAACCGGCAGCATCACACCGCGTTCATTGTCAGCAGTTCATAGGTCGCTGCGGTCTCGCCGTTCTGGTTGGTGACGATGACCTGCCAGCGCACCTCGCCCATCTCCGGATTGCGCAAGGATTTCGATTTCGCGGTGAGCTGCACCGTGATGCTGTCGCCCGGCTTCACCGGCTTGGTAAAGCGCAGATTGTCGAGGCCGTAATTGGCCAGCACCGGCCCCGGTGGGGGATCGACGAACAAGCCCGCCGCAAAGGAGAGCAGCAGATAGCCGTGTGCCACGCGGCCGCCGAACAGCGGGTTCGCCTTCGCGGCCTCTTCGTCCATGTGGGCATAGAAGGTGTCGCCGGTGAAATGGGCGAAATGTTCGATGTCCTCCAGCGTGATGGTGCGCGGCTGGGTGATAAGCGTCTTGCCCAGCTCCAGCTCGTTGAAGCGCAGACGGAAGGGGTGCAGTCCTTCGCGCATTTCCGGCGCGCCGCGCATCCATTCATGCGTCACGCCGGTCAGCATGCGGGGTGAGCCCTGCAGGGCGGTGCGTTGCATATAATGATAGACGCCATGCAGGCCGCCCATCTCTTCACCGCCGCCTGCGCGGCCGGGGCCGCCATGGATCAATGCCGGAAGCGGCGAGCCGTGGCCGGTAGATTCCTTGGCGCAATCGCGATCCAGAATGAGCAGGCGGCCGTGGAATGCGCCCGAACCGGTCAGCACATCGCGCGCAACTTTGGGATCGTAAGTGTAGAGCGACATCACCAAGGAACCATGCCCGCGGTTCACCAACGCGATGGCCTCACCGATGTCTTTGTACGGCATCAGCGTTGCAACCGGGCCGAACGCTTCGGTGTCGTGCACGCGCTGTGCTTTCGCCGGATCGTCGCAACGCAGCAGCACCGGCGACAGAAATGCGCCTTTGCCCTCCGCTTTGCCCGGATCGCCGAACACTACGCGCGCTTCTTTCGACAACGTGTCGACCTTCTCGCGGACGTCGTTGCGCTGCGCGGTGGAGACGAGCGCGCCCATCTGCGTTTTGTCGTCACGCGGATCGCCGACCGTGATCTTGCCCAGCGCGTCTTTGAGCGCGGCTTCCACCGCGTCCATCTGCGCGGCGGGCACGAGCGCGCGGCGGATGGCGGTGCATTTCTGGCCGGCCTTTGTCGTCATCTCGCGCACAACTTCGTTGACGAAGAGGTCGAATTCCGGCGTGCCTTGCACCGCATCCGGTCCCAGCACGGCGGCGTTCAGCGAGTCGCGTTCCGCGATGAAGCGCACGCTTTCGCGCGCGATCACCGGATGGCGCTGAAGTTTCTGTGCGGTATCCGCCGAACCGGTGAAAGAAACCACGTCCTGTCCGTTCAGGTGATCGAACAGATCGCCGGTCGTCCCGATGATCAGTTGCAGCGCGCCTTTGGGCAGCACATTCGCTTCGATCATGATGCGGAATGCGGCCTCGGTGAGATAGGCCGTCGCCGTCGCCGGTTTCACGATGGCGGGCATGCCGGCGAGCAGCGTGGGGCCAAGCTTTTCCAGCATGCCCCAGACCGGGAAGTTGAACGCATTGATGTGCACCGCCGCGCCCTGGCGCGAGGTCAGCACATGCTGGCCCATGAAGGTGCCGCGCTTCGACAATCCTTCCGGCGCGCCTTCCACGATGATGGTGTCGTTCGGCAGTTCGCGGCGGCCTTTGGAGGAATACGCGAACAGCGTGCCCGCGCCGCCTTCGATGTCGATCCAGCTATCGGATTTGGTGGCGCCGGTATTGTAGGAGAGTTCGTACACCTCATCCTTCTTCGCCATCACCGCATCGCCCAAGGCTTTGAGCATCTTGGCGCGCTGGTGAAATGTCATCTTGCGCAGGGCAGGGCCGCCGACGTTGCGGGCGTGGTCGAGCATCGCCTTGTAGTCGCGCACGGTGGTGCCGGTTTCCGCCACGGTATCGCCGGTGACGGCGGATGCGATGGGCGCAAGCGCACCTTCCGGCGCGATCCATTGGTCTTTCAGATAGCTTTGAAGCTTCAACATCTGCTTCTCCTCCACCCTCCCCTTGAGGGAGGGTCGAATTGCGTTAGCAATTCGGGGAGGGGTCCAACGTCGATGCCATTACCCCTCCCCGAAAATTCTTCGCTGCGCTTCGAATTTGTCGGCCCTCCCTCAAGGGGAGGGCGGATTCTTCTATTGGCCTTTGAACTTCGGCGCGCGCTTCTCGCCGAATGCGGCGACGCCTTCCTTGTAATCCTGCGAACGGCCCAGCTCGCGCTGCAGATCGCGTTCGAGATCGAGCTGTGCGTTCAATTCGTTACGCCAGCCGCGCTGCATCGCGCTCTTGATCGCGGCGAGGCCCTTCGTCGGACCCATGGCCAGCTTTTCAACGAGCTTGTCGGATTCCGCTTTCAGCTCCGCGTCGTCCACCGCGCGCCAGATAATGCCCCACGCTTCGGCTTTCTCCGCGCTCAATGCTTCACCCGTCAGCGCCAGTCCCATCGCGCGCGCATGGCCCGCGAGGCGCGGCAAGATCCACGTGCCGCCGGAATCCGGTACGAGGCCGATGTTGGAAAAGGACTGGATGAACTTCGCGCTCTTCGCCGCCAGAACGATGTCGCAGGCGAAGGCGATGTTCGCGCCCGCGCCGGCGGCAACGCCGTTCACGGCGCAAACGACAGGTTTCGCCAATCCCATGATGCGTTTGACGAGCGGATTGTAGCGGTTCTCCAGCGACTCGCCGAGATCGACGCCTTCGCCGCCGGGCGCCACCGCGCGATCCGACAGATCCTGCCCCGCGCAGAAGCCGCGTCCCGCGCCGGTGAGCAGCAACGCACGAATGCTCGCGTCGCTTTCCACTTTGGAGAGCGCATCGGCGACTTCGCTGTGCATTTGCACGGTGAAGGAATTGAGCCGGTCGGGCCGGTTTAGCGTGATGCGCGCCGCGCCATTCGCCACGTCGAACAGAATGGTTTCGTAAGCCACGGCCACCTCCCAATATGTTCGCGGGCTGGCCCCGCTGTTGGCGATAGGCTTAAAATAGAACGCCCAGTCGGTCAATTTTTGACGGTCAATTTTCGCGAGGAATCATGAGCAGCGCAGACGAACTTGCCCGCAAAATCGCCGATCATCTGCGCGCCAGCGAAGGCACTGGCGCGGCGTGGAATATCGAAATCGAAGAAGCGCGCGAAGGCTATGCGCGCATCGCCATGGTCGTGCGCAAGGATATGCTCAACGGCCATGCCATCTGCCATGGCGGCATGATCTTCTCGCTGTCCGATACGGCATTCGCCTATGCCTGCAATTCGCGCAACATGGAGACGGTGGCGCAGAACGCGACCATCTCGTTCCTGGCGCCGGGGCGGGAAGGCGACCGGCTGGTGGCGGAATGCCGGGAGCAGGCGCTCACAGGCCGCTCGGGCGTTTATGCCGTGACGGTGACCAACCAGAACGGCGAGAAAATCGCGGTTTTCCAAGGTCTTTCCCGCTCGCTGGGTGGGCCGGTCCTCAAACCGGATTAATTGACCGTCCGGTCGGTTTATTATATTCTTCGTCATCCCCGGCCTTGTGCCGGGGACCCATGATCTCCCTGCTGCATGGGTGTTCATGGGTGGCCGGGACAAGCCCGGCCATGACGTTTGAGTTTTAATCGGAACGCGCAGGGAAATCCCGATGTACACGACCGAACTCAAAGATAGGAACCAAAAGCCGCAAGCCGCCGCTGTGGTGGAAGATCCCGCGCGGCTGGAAGCGTTCGAAGCGCGCGTCGCCGCCGATGATTTCATCGAGCCGAAAGACTGGATGCCGGAGGCCTATCGCAAAACCTTGGTGCGCCAGATCTCGCAGCACGCGCATTCGGAAATCGTTGGCATGCTGCCGGAAGGAAACTGGATCACGCGCGCACCCTCCATGCGCCGCAAGGCTGTGCTGCTGGCGAAGGTGCAGGATGAAGGTGGTCACGGGCTTTATCTCTACGCCGCCGCCGAAACGCTGGGCACGTCGCGCGAAGAGATGATCGACGCGCTGCATTCGGGCCGCGCGAAATATTCCACGATCTTCAATTACCCCACACTCACATGGGCCGACATCGGCGCCATCGGCTGGCTGGTGGATGGCGCGGCGATCATGAACCAGGTGCCGCTGCAGCGCACATCTTATGGCCCTTATGCGCGCGCGATGGTGCGCGTGTGCAAGGAAGAAAGTTTCCACCAGCGCCAGGGTTACGAGATCATGATGGCGCTGGCTGCCGGCACGCAGGCGCAGAAGCGCATGGCGCAGGACGCGTTGAACCGCTGGTGGTGGCCGTCGATCATGATGTTCGGCCCGCCGGATGAGAATTCGCCCAACACCGCGCAATCCATCCGCTGGCGCATCAAGCGCGAGACGAATGATGAGCTGCGCCAGAAATTCATCGACGTGACGGTGCCGCAGGCCGAAGCCATCGGCCTCACCGTGCCGGACGCCGATCTGAAATGGAACGAGGTGCGCGGCTCTTACGATTACGGCGCCATCGATTGGGAGGAGTTCTACGCCGTGGTGCGTGGCGAAGGCCCAGTCGCGAAAGAGCGCATGCAGGCGCGTGTGAAGGCGTGGGACGAAGGCGCGTGGGTACGCGAGGCCGCAGCGGCCCATGCCGCGAAACACGAAGCGCGCGAGGCGGCGGAATAATCATGTCTAAGAACTGGCCGCTCTGGGAAGTATTCATTCGCGCCAAGAATGGCTTGTCGCATCGTCACGCCGGCAGCGTGCATGCGGCGGATGCCAAGATGGCGCTGGAAGCCGCGCGCGACACCTACACGCGCCGCATGGAGGGCGTGAGCCTGTGGGTTGTGCCCAGCGCGGCGATCATCGCGTCCGATCCGGGTGACGCGGCCGAATTATTCGAGCCTGCGGCGGACAAGGTCTATCGCCACCCGACATTCTACGTCATTCCGGAAAACATAAAGAACATCTGATGCGTGACGCCGCGCTCTTCGATTATGCGTGCCGGTTGGGCGACGACAGCCTGATCCTTGGCCAGCGTTTGTCCGAATGGTGCGGTCACGCGCCGATGCTGGAAGTGGATCTGTCGCTCGCCAATGTCGGCCTCGACCTCATCGGTCAGGCGACGCATTTCCTCAAACTCGCGGGCGAGGCCGAAGGCAAAGGCCGCGACGAAGACAAGCTTGCCTTTCATCGCGACGTGCTGGATTTCAAGAACTGCCTGCTGGTCGAGCAGCCGAATGGCGATTTCGCTCAGACCATCGCGCGGCAATTCCTGTTCTCCAACTGGCAGGAGCTGCTGTTCCGCGAACTGTGCAAATCGACCAACGCTACGATTGCTGCCGTCGCGCAGAAGGCGGTGAAGGAAGTCGCTTATCACGCGCGTCTCGCCAATGAATGGATGGTGCGCCTGGGCGACGGCACGGCGGAAAGCCATGAACGCCTTGTGCACGGTCTGGACTGGATGTGGCGCTTCTCGGACGAATTGTTCGAGGTCGATGCGGCGATCGAGCCGTTGATCTTGAGCGGCGTTGCCTGCGATGTGCGCAAGCTGCGTCCCGAATGGGACGTCATCGTCGCCCGCGTGCTGCGCGATGCGACGCTGGAATTGCCCAAGCCGCGCCGCGCCACGCTCGGTGGCCGCGCCGGGCATCACTCCGAGCATCTGGGGCATCTGCTGACCGAGATGCAGTTCCTGCAACGTGCCTATCCGGATGCGAAATGGTAGCGGCTGCGCACACTACGTCTTCGTTCAAAGATCGCGTGCTGGAGATTCTCTCTCACGTTCCCGATCCGGAGATTCCCTGCGTGTCGGTGGTCGACCTCGGCATCGTGCGTGATGTGAAGGACGACGCCGTCGTCATCACACCGACTTACACCGGCTGCCCCGCGACGCTCGCCATCGAAGCGGATATCCGCGCCGCGCTGGATAAGGCCGGTCTTTCGTCACTCAAGATCGAAACCGCGCTGACGCCACCGTGGAGCACAGACTGGATCAGCGAAAACGGCCGCGAAAAGCTGCGCGCCTACGGTATCGCGCCGCCAGTGAAGACCGCCGTGCAATGTCCGCGCTGCGGCTCCACGCACACCGAAGAACTCAGCCGTTTCGGCTCCACGCCGTGCAAATCGCTGCATCGGTGTCTGGACTGCAAAGAGCCGTTCGACAGGTTCAAATGCCATTGAAACACCAAAGCTGTCATCCCGGCCGAGCGCAGCGAGAGCCGGGACCCATTGCGCCGCTTGGCCGGCATGGATCCCGGCTCGGCGCGCTGCTGAAGCAGCGCTTGGCCGGGATGACAAGTTGGGTTGATTGAGAGAGTCATGTCGGTCAACGAAAAGTTTCATCGTCTGAAGATCGCCGAAGTCCGCCGCGAGACGCCGGATTCGGTGTCCATCCGCTTCGAGATTCCGGCGGAATTGAAAGACACCTTCGGCTTCAAAGCCGGTCAGCATCTCACCTTGCGCACCGAGATGAATGGCGAAGACCTGCGCCGCAACTACTCGGTCTGCGTCGCGCCGCACGAAAACGAAATTCGCATCGCGGTGAAGCAGACGCCGGGCGGCCGCTTCTCCGGCTGGGCGAACACGGCCTTGCAGGCGGGCCATACCATCGAAGTTCTGCCGCCGATGGGCCGCTTCGTCGTGCCGATCACCGACAGCGCTGAACCTTATTATGTCGCGCTGGCCGGCGGTTCGGGCATCACGCCGGTGCTTTCGATCCTGAAGACCGTTCTGGCGGAAAATCCGCGCGCGCATTTCACCTTGCTTTACAGCAACCGCGACAGCGCCTCGATCATGTTCCTGGAAGAACTGGCGGGCCTGAAGAACCGCTATCTCAACCGTCTCGAAATCTATCACTTCCTCGAAAACGAAGCGGAAGAGATCGAACTGTTCAACGGCCGTCTCGATCGCGCCAAGCTTGACGAGGTTTTCTCCACACTTGTTGATGTGAGGGACGCCGACGCGTTCTTCATCTGCGGCCCCGGCCCGATGATGGATGCCGCTGAAGCCGCGCTCCTTAAGCGCAGCATTGCGCCGGAGCGCATCTTCATCGAACGCTTCACCACCGGCACCATCTCCGCCGAGCAGCTCGCGCGCGACGAGGCATTGCAGCAAAAAGCGCAAGGCACGCAGATCACGGTCACCCTGGACGGCCGCCGCTCGAAGATTTCGTTCAACGCCGAGAAAGGCAACATCCTCGAAAGCGTGCAAGCGGCGGGATTGCCCGCGCCTTATGCCTGCAAGGGCGGCGTCTGCTCCACCTGCCGCGCCAAGGTGTTGTCCGGCACGGTCACCATGAAGAAGAACTACGGCCTCACCGATGAGGAAGTGGCCGAAGGTTATGTGCTCACCTGCCAGGCCGTGCCCACCAGCGACGACGTCGCGCTGAGCTACGACGCCTGAGCTTCATCTTCCCGTGAAGCCGCTTTGCGCCGCGCCGTTCCGTGGTAGCGTTCGCGTATGGGCATCCATCTTTCCCGGCGCGGGTTTCTCGCAACCGCAGCGGCATTCGCCGCGGCGCCGGCTGCGCGCGCAGATGAGGCGAAACTTCTCACCATTCCGGTGATGCTGGCCGGCAAAGGCCCGTTCAACTTCGTGGTAGACAGCGGCGCGGAGCGTACCGTTCTGGCCGACGATGTCGCGGCGATGTTGGGCTTGGCAAAGTCCGGCCATGCGTCCGTTGTCGGCATCGTGCGCGAGATCCCGGCGGATACCGTCGCGCTTGCGCATTTGGAAACCGGCAGCATCGCGAAAGAGAATTTGCAGCCACCTGTTCTGCCGCGCGCCTGGGTGCAGGCGGATGGCTATCTCGGCCTCGATGTCCTTGACGGCCATCGCGTTACGTTCGATTTCTTGCAGGGCCGGCTGGATTTGGCCGCGCCGGTTCTGGGATTTTTCGCCGGCTTCGCGCGCCCTGATGAGTCCGTTCTCAACGCGGCGGGCGAGAGCGGCAAGCTGCGCACCACCGATTGCCGCGTGGATGGCATTCCCGCCGTCGCGTTTCTCGACAGCGGCGCGGAAGTTTCCGTGGGCAATTCCACGCTCTATCGCGCGCTGGCTGAACGGGGCGCGCAGTTCAGGCCCGGCGATCCGATGACGCTGACCGGCATCACGGGCGGCAGCGTTCCGGCACGCACGCTGTCCATCGCCGATGCAAAGCTGGGAGGCTTCAACCTTACGACGGCGGGCCTCGCCATTGCCGATCTGCCCATCTTCGAACGCTGGGGCCTTGCCGATAAACCCGCATTGTTTGTGGGCATGGATTTCCTGCGCCGCTTCTCGCGCGTGTCCATCGACTACGGGCGCAAGCAATACCGTCTGGAGTTGGCCGATTTCACCGCCGCCAGCCGCTGGCAATCGTAAACATACCAATTTTTCACGCCGAATCCGCCCCGCGAGGGAACATCGCCGCGCATGGCGGTTTGGTACATTGACCCCCTCCGGTCCGCGGGGCAGGTTCCCCGGAACACGCACGCACCGCTTCTGACATGGACATGAAAGCCACCAATTTCGTTCTCTTCGGCGCCACTGGCGATCTTTCCCGGCGGATGCTGCTGCCGTCGCTTTATTATCTGGACCGCGACGGCTTGTTGCCGGACACGCTCACCATCGTCGGCGCCGCGCGCTCGGCATTGAGCCATGAGGACTTCATCGCGCTCACGCGCAAAGCGATGGACGAGCGCAAGGAAGCGATCGACGAGGCGGTGTGGAAGCGCTTTTCCGCGCGGCTGCATTATTCGCCGGTGGATGCCGGCGCGGCGTCCGGCTTCGAGGCGCTGGGCGCGTTGCTCGAGGAGATCAATCCCGGCGCGGAGCACGTCTTCTATCTGTCGCTGTCGCCAGACTTTTATGCGGTCGTCTGCAACGGCCTGAAGGAAGCAGGCCTCGCCACCGCCGGCAGCCGCATCATCGTCGAGAAGCCCATCGGCCACGATCTGGAAAGTTGCCGCGGCATCAACACGGCGCTGCTCTCCGCGTTCAGCGAAGAGCGCGTGTTCCGCATCGATCACTATCTCGGCAAGGAGACGGTGCAGAATCTTCTGGCGCTGCGCTTCGCCAATATCCTGTTCGAGCCGCTCTGGAACAAGGCGCATATCGATCATGTCGAGATCACGGTGTTCGAGACCGTGGGCGTGGAAGGCCGCTGGGGCTATTACGACGACTATGGCGCGTTGCGCGACATGGTGCAGAACCACGTGCTGCAGCTCCTGTGCCTCGTTGCGCTGGAGCCGCCGGCCAAGCTCGATCCCGATGCGGTACGCGACGAGAAGGTGAAGGTGCTGCGTTCGCTCAAGCCCATCACCGGGCGCGACGTGATGAGCCGCACGGTGCGCGGGCAATATGCGGACGGCACGGTGGAAGGCCATGCCGTTCCCGGCTATGCGCGCGAAGCGGGTGGAAAGCCGTCAGACACCGAAAGCTTCGTCGCCGTCTGTGCCGAGATCGACAACTGGCGCTGGTCCGGCGTGCCATTCTACCTGCGCACCGGCAAGCGCATGGGCAAGCGCCTCACGGAGATCGTGGTGCAATTCCGCGCCGTGCCGCATTCGGTGTTCGGCGGCGACAACAACGATCTTATCGCCAACCGCCTCACTATCACCTTGCAGCCGGAAGAGCAGGTGAGTCTCGCGCTGATGAACAAGACGCCGGGCCTCACCGAGCAGGGCTGGCACATGAATCCGCTGTCACTGAACCTTAGCCTTACCGATGCGTTCTCCACCTATCGCCGCCGCATCGCTTATGAGCAGCTCTTGCTCGATGCGTTGCACGGCAACCCCACGCTGTTCGTGCGCGGGGATGAAACGGAAGCGGCGTGGAAATGGATCGACGGCATTGAAGACGGCTGGAAAGCGATGCGCATGAAGCCGGAGCCGTATTGGGCCGGATCGAACGGGCCGGACCGGGCGGAAACGTTCTGGTGCAAGGGGCACAAGGTATGAGCCTGGGCCTCGTCGCGGATATCGGCGGAACGAATGTGCGCTTTGCGCTCACCGATGTGGATGCCGCGCGGCCGTCTTTCGACAACGAGAAGAAATATCCCACCAAGGCGCATTCCGATATCGCGGGCGCGGCGAAAGCCTATCTCGACGATCTGAATTTCAAAGGCGATATCGCCGGACTCGTCTTTGGCGTTGCCGGTCCGGTGCAGCATGGCGCGATCCATCTCACCAATGCCGGCTGGACGATCTCCGAAGACGATTTGCGCCAGAAGCTGAAAATCCCCTTCGCGCGCGTGCTCAACGATTTCGAGACGCTGGCCGAAGCTGTGCCGGAATTCCTGGAACAGGATTTGGTGCAGATCGGTCCGTTGCCGTTCCTGAACCGCCGCACCGGCACCATGGCGATTGTCGGTCCCGGCACGGGGCTGGGCGTCGGCGGCCTGATCCGCAGCAACGATGCGATGCTGCCGCTGGTCACCGAAGGCGGCCACGCGAATTTCGCGCCGACCGACGATCTGGAGATCGAGGTGCTGCGCATCCTGCTGAAGAAATACGGCCGCGTGTCGAACGAGCGCCTCATCTCCGGCCCGGGCCTGCAGAACCTCTATGCCGCAATGGCGCAGATCGAAGGCCGCCCGTCCGATGATCCCGAGCCGGAAGACATCACCAAGACAGCGCGCGGGAAGCCCCAGTCTTTCGAAGCCAAAGTCTTCGGTCGCTTCTGCGCCATCCTTGGTTCGGTCGCGGGCAATTACGCGCTCTCGATGGGCGCCCGCGGCGGCGTGCTGATCGCGGGCGGTATTCTACCCGATGCGGTCGACTTCTTCCTAGCCTCCGATTTCCGCAAGCGTTTCGAGGACAAGGGCCGCTTCGCCGATTACATGAAGGCGATCCCCACCGCGTTGATCGTGGACGATCACGCCGGTCTGCGCGGCGCTGCGGCAATTCTGCGCCTCGAGCTCGGCAAGCGCTGACGCGCTGGCAAATTGCCGATTGCGCCGTAAACTCTCCGCGTCGCGGAGGGAATCATGCGCAGAACTCTGGTGCTGGGGATTGGTCTTCTTTTCATCGGTGGCGCCGCGTTTGCGGATGCACAGAAGCCGCATGGCTATCTGGACTCGACGTCCGCACCAGACACGACCGTCATCCTTCCGCATGGGCCGGTGAAAGGCACCGCGCGCTATGAGGCAGACCGCAAGATCTTTCTGCGTACCCGCAAACTGAAGGGTACGGCGCGCTGGCAGATGGCGGTGAATGACGACGATTATTCCGATCCCGCTGTGGCGAAAGATTTCACCTGTGCGCTCGGTGTGACGATCAATCCTACGGACGAGCCGCATCTCACCGCTCTCATCTCGCGCATGGGCGTCGATTTGGGCCGCGCGGGCCGCGATGCGAAGAACTTCAACAAGCGCAAGCGCCCCTTCCTGATCGACAAGGGGCAGACCTGCGTGCCGATAACGCCGGAATTCGCGAAAAGCTACGATTATCCATCCGGCCATTCGACCTATAGCTGGGGCCTTGGCATGGTGCTGGCGGAGATCGCGCCGGACCGCGCCACGCCGATTCTTGCCCGCGCGCGGGCCTATGGCGAAAGCCGCGTCGTCTGCGGCGTGCACAATGCCAGCGCGGTCGATGCGGGCCGCACCGAGGCGTCCATCGTGATCGCGGTGCTGCATTCCTCGGCCGAATTCCGCGCCGATGTGGAAGCCGCGCGCAGCGAGCTCACCGCCGCGCGCGCAAAAGCAACGTCGCCTGCGAATTGCGAAGCCGAAAACGCGCTCGTCGCGCAGCCGCTGTATTGAGGCCACATCATGTCGAAAAAGTCTGACAAGGAATTGGGCGCGGGCCGCAACATCGCGCGGCGTGATTTTCTGCAAGGCGCGGCTATCGGCGTGGCGATGACGGGATTGGCGCCGGAGCTGGCAGCGGCGGCGGAAACGGAAGCGCAGAATGCTGCCGGCTATTATCCGCCCACGCGCCTCGGCATGCGCGGATCGCATCCGGGTTCGTTCGAAGGTGCGCATGAACTGCGCGACGGCGATTTCTGGAACAAGACGCCGAAAGTCGATGCCGCGAACGAGCGCTACGATCTGGTCGTGGTCGGCGGCGGCATCAGCGGCTTGTCGGCGGCCTATTTCTATCGCCAGAAGAATCCCAGGGCGAAAGTTCTCATCATCGAGAACCACGACGATTTCGGCGGCCATGCCAAGCGCAACGAATTCCATGTCGGCGGGCGCATGCATCTGCTCAATGGCGGCACCTTGGAGATCGACAGTCCCAAGCCGTACAGCCCCGTTGCCAGCGGCGTGCTGAAGACGCTCGGCATCCGTCCCGCCGAACTGTCCAAGCAATGTGACGACGACACGATCTATGCCGGTCTCAAGCAGGGCGTGTTCTTCGACAAGGAAACCTTCGGCACCGACAAGCTGGTGACCACGGCGGGCGGGCGCGAAGGCAAGGCCGATCCGAAAGACGTGGCCGCGTTCGTTGCCGCCGCGCCGCTGAAGGATGGCGTGCGCAGATCCATCCTGAAGATCGAGACCGGCACGGAGGACTACTATCCCGGCCTCACCTCCGACCAGAAGAAGGACAAGCTCTGGCGCTTCTCCTACAAGGACTACCTGCTCAATGTCGTGAAAGCCGATCCGGGCGTCGTTGCCTACTATCAGCACCGCACCGACGGCCTCTGGGGTTGCGGGATCGATGCAGTGTCGGCGCTGGATTGCTGGGGTGTCGGTTTCCCCGGATTCGAAGGATTGAAGCTGAAGCCCGGCGGCACCAACCGCATGGGCTACACGCCGCGCGGCTATTGTTCGCCGCCCTTCGGCTCCGAGACGTTCCATTTCCCGGACGGCAACGCCTCCATCGCGCGGGCGCTGGTGCGGTTGCTCATCCCCGGCTCCATGCCCGGCCACACAGCGGAAGATATCGTCACCGCGAAATGCGATTACAGCACGCTCGACCGCGCGTCGAACGATGTGCGCATCCGGCTCAACAATATCGTTGTGCGCGCGCGCAATGCCAAGGACGGCGTCGAGATCGCCTACACCGCGTCGCCCGGCGGCGGCGACATCCATCGCGTCACGGCGAAGCATTGTGTCTTCGCCAGCTGGAACATGATGATCCCCTATATCGTCACCGAACTTCCGGCGGCGCAGAAGGCGGCGATGCATGCGCTCATCAAGACACCGCTGGTCTATACCAGCGTGGCCATCCGCAACTGGTCGTCCTTCAAGAAGCTCGGAATCAAGAGCGTGTATGCGCCCGGCGGCTATCATTCCGATTTCCGGCTGAACGCGCCGGTGAACATCGGCAGCTACAAAAGCGAGCGCGATCCCGCCAAGCCCATTCTTGTTCACATGACGCGCACGCCCGCGCAGCCGGGTTTGCCCGAACGCGAGCAGCACAAGGCAGGGCGCTACGAGCTCCTTTCCACGCCGTTCGAGACCTTCGAGCGCGAGATCCGTGCCCAGCTTGGCCGCACGCTGGCCGGCGGCGGCTTCGATCCGGCGCACGATATTCTGGGCATCGCCGTGAACCGCTGGCCGCATGGCTATGCGCCGGAATACAACGCGCTGTGCGACAAGGGCTTCGACGCCGACCACACGCCCAATCTCGTGGCGCGGCGGAAGTTCGGGAACATCGCCATCGCCAACGCCGATTCCGGCATGGCCGCCTACACCGACGTCGCCATCGACCAGGCGCATCGGGCGGTGGTCGAGCTGCTGTCCTGACACGGCTCTGTAGGCCTGCTGTCGGTTCCGTAACAAATCCCGGAACGATTTATGTAATTGCCCGTTCCACTAGCGATTGAACCACCAATCGCGGGAGGAACGCGTGAACGGACTCATTTATCTTGTCGGCCTCGTCGTCGTGATCATGGCCATTCTTTCGCTGCTTGGACTGCACTGATGAGCGCGCCGGGCGTCGTCGTTCCGGCCACAGCCGTTGAAGCACCTTTGCTCGACTGGCGGGCCATCATCGCCGGCGCGGTTGTCGCCGCCGGAATCTCTTTCATGCTTATCGCTTTCGGCTCGGCCATCGGCTTGTCGCTGGCGTCCACCGCGCCGACCTGGCGCGATTCCAGTGCGTGGCTGTGGATTCTCTCCGGCATCTATCTGGTCTTCACGGCGCTCTGCGCCTTCGGCTTCGGCGGTTACGTCGCGGGCCGCATGCGCGCGCGCCTTCGTCCGCTGACGGTCGACGAGATCGAATTCCGGGATGGGATGCACGGCCTTGTGGCGTGGGGATTGGCCATCGTGCTCGGTGCGGTGCTCGCGCTGGGCGGTTCTATGGCTGCGTCGCGCGTCGCCGCTCCGTCGGCAGGCGCGGTCGGTCCGGCGGCATCGGTCGCGGGCGAGAGTATCATCGCCTCCGAACTGGATGAGCTGTTCCGCACCGATCAGAAGCTTTCGGAGCCGAACCTCGAATATCGCCGCAGCGAAGCTGCGCGCATCCTGCTGAAGTCTTCGAGCCACAATGGTGTGCCGGCCGCGGATCGCGATTACCTCGCGGTTCTCACCACGTCCATTACCGGCGTGTCGCCGGAAGAAGGCCAAGATCGCGTGAACCGGGCCATCGCGGAGTCGAAAGACGAAATCCACACCGCGCGTGTCGCGGCCGTGCTGCAGGCCTTCATGATCGCCGCCGGATTGCTCGTCGGTCTTGCGGTCGCGTGGTTCGCGGCTTCCGAAGGTGGGCGCGAGCGCGAAGCCGGATACGTCCCGGTGTGGGATTGGTCCTGGCGCCGCCGCTATTCCTGAAACGGAAACGCCCGCCCACCCGGCGGGCGTTTTTATTCCACCACCGGCTCGACCAACTTCGGCGTGCGATAGCGTCCCGGTCGGAAGAAGACGATGCCCACCACCAGCCCGCCGATGCCGACCAGATTGGTGATCATGTCGAAGGTCGAGATCGCGTAGATGCCCAGCGCGATCAGCGCGATGCCGGAGAGCGCCGGATAGACGCAGAGCCACAGGAAGCGGCCGAAGTGTTCCTTATAGAGCGGAAAGAACACACGCGCCGCCACAAGCCCGGCCAGCCCGAAGTAATAGGCGACGAGCAGTCCCACCGCACGCACCGAATCCTGGATGATGACATTCACCGTCGGCATCAGGCTCGATCCCCACAGCAGCAGCAATCCCACCGCCATGAGCACCAGCATCGCGCGCACCGGGGTCCTGGTGCGGGCGTCGACGACGCCGAACGCAAACGGCATCGCGCCGTCGCGGCCCATGGCGAACAGGGTGCGGGAGAACTGCAGCATCGTCGTCTCCAGCGTCGCCACGCTTGAGAGGATGACCGCCGCACTCGCCAGCAACCCGCCCGCGCGCCCGAAGCCGGATGTGACAGCGATGTCGTAGATGATGTTGGCGTTCTTGCCCGACGCTTCCTTCACGCTGTAGAGGCACAACGCCGCCGCCACGAAGGCGATGTAATAGGCGATGGTCACGAAGATGCTGATAAAGCCGCCATTGCCGGCATTTTCTTCGGCGTTGTGGGTCTCTTCCGCCAGGTTCGCGGTCACGTCCCAGCCCCAATAGAAGAACACCACGATCAGCGCGGTGGTGGCGAAGCTCTGCGGCGTGTAATCGAAGCCGAACCACGACCATGAGAACGGGTTGGCCAGCCCGACCTTCCCGGCGTGGATGAACGCCGCCACGACGACGGCGGTGAGGATGATGAGCTCGATCGTCGTCATCACCATTTGCACGCGGCTCGTCACTTCGATGCCCACGATCAGCACGGTGGCGATCACCAGGAACCATCCCGTCGCCACCGCGGCGCTCAGCACGACGTTGTTGGCGAGCGCGGGGTCGATGAAGTCCAGCGTCGCGGTGGCCAGGGGCAGGCTGCCCGCCACCATAAACACCATCGCCGCCACCAGCAGCGCCCAGCCGGAGAAGAAGCCCCAGAACTTGCCGAACTCCACCGTCGTCCATTGATAGGCCGCGCCGGCCGACACCGCTTGCTTGTTCAGCGCCTTGTAAGCGATGGCGATGCCCAGCATCGGCACGGCGAAGATGATCAGCGATCCGGGCGACAGCGTGCCCGCCACCGCGATCAGCGCGCCGGTCGTCACCGCGATGGTGTAGCCCGGCGCGGAACCCGCGACGCCCATCACCATCGACTCGATGAACGAGAGCGATCCTGCTTTGAGTTCGGTGTTCATGTTGTACTGCGCCCCATTTTCCTCCCCCGTTTACGGGGGAGGAGGCGAACGTAGTGAGCCGGAGGGGGTAAGTCATCCGGCGCAGTTCCCCCTCCACTTCGCTCGCGAAGTGCTCGCTCAGCACCTCCCCCGCAAACGGGGGAGGAAAGCTTCAGCGCCATCCGTCTTAGTTCCTGTACGTCGCTGTCAGCCCGATCGTGCGCGGGCGCAAGGTCTGCGCTTCGTACAGGATCGTGTCGCTGTCCTGGTGGCTCAGGTCGAGGCGCGGGTGCGCGTTGAGCAGGTTGTCGGCGAACACCGAGAGATTGAGGTCGCCGAACGTCGCACCCGCACGCAGCGTTACGACGTTGGTTTCCGGCTCGCCCACCAATCCGCCGTCATACAGCGAGTTGGCGGGATCGCGCGCCGCGGTCATGCCGATCTCGCGGCTCGCATACTGGTAGTCGACCCGGATGAACGCGTCGTGCTCCAGCACATCGGTGTTGTATTGCGCGCCGATGGAGAAGGTCCAAGGCGAGCCCGGCAGCTTGTCGCCCTTCACCGCCAGCGTCGGCGCACCCGGCGCCGGGCCTGTCGCCGCGTTGGTCGTGAAATGCGCGTCGGTGTAGCCGAGACTGAAGTCGATATCGAGCGCGTCGGTCACAAGCCACTCGCCTTGCAGATCGAAGCCCTTGCTCTCGGCGTCGCCCAGATTGCTCGTGTACTTGAAGCCGCAGCCGGGCAGGTAGTTGTCCTGCTGGATGTTCTTCCATTTCAGGTAATAGACGCTCCCGGCTGCCTGCAGCCGTCCGCCGAAGAATTTGTCCTTGCTGCCAAGCTCGTAGCTCATGACGGTGTCCGAGCCGTAGTCGGCGGGAAGGCTGGTGATGCCCAGCGCGGTGAGGTCCGGCCCGCAGGCGACGAACGGCACCGGCGGGTTGGCGCCGCCGATGCGGTAGCCCTTGGCGACCGTGCCATAGACCATGTCGTCGTCATTGATCTGCCAGGTCACATTGCCCATCGGCGTGAACGGCGTTTCGTTTTCCTTGCCGGTATTGCCGGTCAGGGGACCGAAATTCTGTGCGCCGTCGGAATAGTTGGTGAAGTCGAAATGCGTCCGGGCATAACGCGCACCGACCTGCACCTTCACCGCGTCCGTGATCGCATAGGTGAAGTTCGCGAAGATCGCTTCCTGCCGCTCATGGCCCTGCGTGTGGTTGATATAGTCGTCGCCATTGGGCAACAGGCCTTCGCACCAGATGTCCAGAATGGGAATGCCCGTGGGCGGCACATTGCACGATGCGGCCGGCGGCGGCTCGCCCCACAGATAATCCGTTAGCGCCGGCAGCTGCGGATCGTTGATGCGTTCCACGCTGAGCTGGCTCTGATGCGTGTAGAACAAGCCGGCCACCCATGTCAGCCGCGCGCTCGGATCGGCCGATTGCACGCGGATTTCCTGCGTGAAGTTCTGCTGCTTGTTGATGACGTAGTTGCGCGAGCTGTAATGCCCGAAGCCCGGCAGGTTGATGCTGGCTGCGCCCAAAAGCGGATATCCCGAACCTGGCGTGGCGCAGAGGCTGCCGACATCGCCGGTGCAGTCCGTCACATAGTCGGGAAGCGTTCCGCCCGCGAGCGCGCTCTGGAAATAGGAGAGGTTGTAGAGCGTGCCGGAATAATCCTGGATCGTCTGGCTGCGGTCGAAATAAGACGTGTTGGACACGACTTCGATATTGCCCGGCGTCCAGTCGATCTTCAGCGCAGGCAGCGCAAAGCGGTCCTTGTCGCCCATCAGTTCGGGCGTGGCGGTGATGTAGCGGCCCTTGTCCGGATTGGAGAGGCCGACCCAGTACTGGTCGTTATTGTGGATGTTCTTCTGCTGGTAGAACACACTCGGCGTGATCAGCAGCGTGGGATTCACCTGCCAGGCCAGCGCCGCGCGGCCGGCGAATGTGCCGCCGTGGTTGGAATTCTTGTCGATGGTGTCGCCGGTCAGATAGTCGACGCGGTCGATGTAACCGCCGTCCCGCCGGTACCAGGCGCTGATGCGGAAACCGAGCACGTTGTCGATAAGCGGTCCGCCGAACGCAGCCCCCGCTTCATAGGATGGCGCGCCGTCCTGCGTGAAGGAGATTTCGCCTTTTGCATAGGTGCTGAATTCGGTGAGGCTGGGCGTTGGCGTGATGTAACGCACCGTGCCGCCTTCGGAGCCCGCGCCGAACAATGTGCCTTGCGGGCCGCGCAGAATTTCCACGCGCTGCAGATCGAATACGGCGGGAAGCGCATTGGCAGAGCCGAAGCCCAGCGTGCGGATCTGGATCGGCGTGTCGTCGATATAGATGCCGGTGGTGGCATCGCCGGCTGAGGAATTCACGCCGCGGATCGAAACGTTGTTCGTCTCTTCGTCGAAGGTGACGCCCGGCGTGTAGCGCACCAGGTCGGAGAAATTCTTGATGTCGAGCTGATCCATCTTCGCGTTGGTGAAGGCGCTGACGCTTTGCGGCACCTTGCTCAGCGCTTCTTCGCGGCGCTCGGATGTGACGACGATTTCTTCGATGCCGCCGCTGCTGGCCGTGCTTTGCGCGTGGGCCGGCAGCACGGACAACGTAAGCGAAACGGCCGAGACAGAAACATAAAGAGCGGTAACAAAATTGCGCATGGAAATTCCCCCAGGATGTCGCCATCGTGGGGTGTTGTGACAAAACCGTCAAGAAAGGTTGTGTCACAAGCTGTCGCAACCGGCTGAAAATCCAGTGCTAAATAGGCATCACCCGCCCAATAATTCGCCAACCGCGCGGTGCGCCTGGTCGATGGCAGAGTCGGTGTAAGCCGCGGCGCCTGAGTCGGAATTGGCGATGGCGATGCGCCCGAAACGCTGGCGGCCGATCACGTTGGCGCGCTTCTCCGGCGGGATCGAGAAATCGTCGAACAGCGGATTGAACTCGTAGGCGTAACCGTGCGGCCAGCGGTTCACGGTGATCGCCAGGATGTCGCGCTTCTCGTCGAAGCCGCCGCCGCCCAGCATGCGCTGAAGCTGATCGCGGATTTTCGCTTCGAACGTTTCGAACGGCGTGTCGAGCAGTTCCTGCCGCCCCATGCGGTGCTGGTCGCGTTCCGGCAATCCGGGCGACACGGGAGTCTTCACCATGAACAGCAGCATCGGCTCATCCGGCGATTTGGGCGATTTGTAACTGCCGACATCCACCGACCAGTTGAGCTGGATCGATGTGAAATATCCGCCCGGCGCGGAGATGTTGCGGATGCCGAGCTTCTTCCAGCTCTGCCAGTTGCGGATGGCGACGCCGGTATAGACCAGCGGCACTTTCACCAGCGTATGCAGCGCATCTTTCTGCGCCTCCGGCAATCCGGGGCACAGATACGGGATCATCATGTTCCAGCCGGCGAGCACGCAGTTGGCCGCATGCACGCGATAGACATTCCCCGCACGCGCATAAGCGACTTCGACGCCCTTGGAATTCTTCGCATCGCCGATGTTCTTCACGCCGACAACGGTGGAGGACAAGCGGACCGCGACCGGCGCGCCGGCCTTGTTCAGCGCGGCATAATTGGCGCGCGCCGTCACGATATCTTCCGCCGTGTGGCCCGGCAGCACGCCGGGAATGAGCTTGCGCACCAATGCCCGCGCGATGGTCGCGTTGCCATCGGGGAAGTGGAAGGTCGGCAGATCGGGATTGTCCTGATAGCCCGCCGCCGTGTTGCCCATGCGGTTGGTCGAGCCGGGTGCAAGCTCCAATCCCTTGAAACCGGGATAGCCAAAGCCCCAGCAATCCAGTGCCGGCTCCGCGTCGATGCCGGTGCCGTATTCGTCGTGCGTGATGGTCTGGAAGAAGGCGAGCGTGGTGTCGTTCACCTTCAGAGTGTTTTTCAGATAATCGCGATAGGAGACGCGCGAAAGCTTGTCCTTCTTCTGGTCGGAGGTAAGGCCCGGCATCACATCCTCTTCGCCCTCCACCACGCGCAGGATGTCGGCCTGTGTCTGCGCATCCAGCGGGCATTTCGCCAGGAAGTCCTTCAGCGGCATCTTGCCTTCGTCATCGCCACCGCGCCCGCGGCCAACGACCAGCGCATCTTTGCCGAAGGTCTCCTTGTCGAACCAGATGGACGGCGACAGGCCTTTGTAGGTCTCATCGCGGTCGCACTCCTCGGTGAGTTTCACCGGACCGATGCCGAGATCGGCCAGCAATCCCGCCGCGACCTTGGAATAGGGGCGAGGGCTGTCGATCAACTCCGTGCCGCCGTTCAGCAATTCCGTGCGGCCGTTCAGATTGTATTCGTTGCGCTTGGCATGGCCGCCGAAATCGTCGTGATTGTCGAGGATCAGGATCTTTGCGTTGGGTTTGGCTTTCCTGAAGAAATACGCCGCCGACAATCCGCTGATGCCCGCGCCGACCACGACCAGATCGTAGATCGCGTGCGTGTCTTCCGGCTTCTTCGCACGATCCCAGAACGTGCCGTCGCGCAAGGCATGCGCGTTCTCGAATGAGCCGGGATGCGAGCCGCGCAGGTTATGTTGCAGCGGCGGATAGTAGCCGGGATCGTCCTGCACGCCCGGCGTGGCTTGCGCCTGCGCCTCGCGCATCATCGCGAGCGACGCCGCCGTCACCGCCACGCCATTCAGAAAATCGCGCCGGTCGATACCGCCGCTGAACGGGCACTTCTTGCTGTCGTCGGCCATTGTTTGTCCCCTTCAGCCACACAACCACCCTCCCCTTGAGGGAGGGTCGACAAAATTCGCAGCGCAGCGAAGAATTTTTCGGGGAGGGGTAAATGCGCCGCGCCAGCGCTTCGCGCACCCCTCCCCGGATCGCTTCGCTCTCCGACCCTCCCTCAAGGGGAGGGTAGATTCAATGCACTATCCCAAATTGACCATCACGTGCCGCGGCACGGTGTAATCCTCCAGCGCATACATGCTGAGATCCTTGCCGTAACCGGATTGCTTGAGCCCGCCATGCGGCATCTCGTTTGTGAGCATGAAGTGGCAGTTCACCCAGGTGCAGCCGTACCGCAGCCGCGCCGCTGTTGCCATGCCCTTCGCCACATCGCGTGTCCACACGGAGGAGGCGAGGCCGTAATCGGAATCGTTCGCCCAGTTCACGGCGGTATCGACATCCTTGAACCGCGTGACGGAGACAACCGGCCCGAACACTTCCTTGCGCACGATCTCGTCATCCTGCGTCGCGCCCGCGATCACCGTCGGCTCGAAGTAGAAGCCGTTCTTGCCGGCTTTGCCGCCCGCCGTGACTTCGATGTGCTTGTTCTCCTTGGCGCGTTCGACGAAACCGGCGACGCGCTCTTGTTGCCGTGCGGAGATCAGCGGGCCAAGCTCGTTCTCGTCGTCGTTCTTGCTGTCGAATTTCAGCGACGATGCGGCGCTGGAAAGTTCGGCGACCAGATTGTCGTACACCTTCTCGCTGGCATAGACGCGGCACGCCGCCGTGCAATCCTGTCCCGCATTGTAGAAGCCGAAGGAACGCAGCCCCGCGATCACGGCTTCAATATCGGCATCGTCGAACACGATCACCGGCGCCTTGCCGCCCAATTCCAGATGCGTGCGCTTCAGCGTCGCCTGCGCCGCCGCGATCACCTTGCGCCCCGTGCCGACATCGCCGGTGAGCGAGATCATCGCCACCTGCCGCGAATTGATCAGGCGATCACCGACAGATGCGCCGCGCCCGGTGATGATGTTGCACACGCCTTCGGGGAATATCTCTGCGATATGCTGCGCCAGCTTCAGCGCGGTCAGCGGCGTCTGCTCGCTTGGCTTCAGCACCACCGTGTTTCCAGCGGCGAGGGCAGGCGCGAGTTTCCACGCCGCCATCATCAGCGGATAATTCCACGGCGCCACCTGCGCCACCACGCCGACGGGGTCGCGCCGGATCATCGAGGTGAAGCCCGCCAGATATTCCCCCGCCACCGGCCCATGCATGGTGCGGATCGCGCCCGCGAAGAAGCGGAAGCAATCCACCACGCCGGGGATTTCATCGTTCAACACCAGATGCCGCGGCTTGCCGCAATTCAGCGCTTCCAGATTGGCATAGGCTTCTGCATCGCTTTCGATCCTGTCCGCCAGCTTGAGCAGCAGGCCGGAGCGCTCGGCAGGCGTTGTGCGCGACCATTGATCGAACGCCGTATCCGCCGCGAACACCGCATTGTCCACTTGCTCGTTCGACGCCTCCGGCACTTCGACAATCAGCTTGCTCGTGCGCGGGTCGAGAACTTTCTCCCCGGCGCCTTTGCCGGTCTCAAATTTTCCACCGATGCGAAGTTGGGTATCCATGCGAGTCTCCGACAGCCGGGCATGACTAGACCAAAGACTTGCGCAGAATCCCACCCTCCCTTGAGGGAGGGTCGAAATTTGCCCTTCGCAAATTTCGGGGAGGGGTGCGCGAAGCGCCCACCATCGTGTTGGACCCCTCCCCGAAAAATTCTCCGCTGCGCTGCGAATTTTATCGACCCTCCCTCAAGGGGAGGGTGGAATTGACGCCGCTTCGGACTCTGTCCCACAAATAGCGCCGCATCGGCTGGGGCTAGCCATGACGCTTTCGGACTTCGCCAGCATCGCCACGGTCATCAGCGGCGTCGCCGTGCTGATTTCGCTCGTCTATCTAAGTCTACAGACGCGGCAGAACACCAGGCACACGCGCGCATTGCTCTGGCAGGGCGCAGCGGAGCGCGGCGTGAGCTTGAGCCTGGCGTTGGCGGACGAAAAACTCTGCGCTGCGTTCATCAAGCAGAATGGCGAGACACCGACGCCGGAAGCCATCGCCGAACGGCAATTTTCTCTGCAATGCACCGCGCTCTATATCCAGTACGACGACATGTTCACGCAGTGGGACGACGGCCTGGTCAGCGAGGAGCAATTTTCGCGCTCGCGCGCGAGCATGGTGCGGACTTTGGCGGCATACCCTGTCACGCGAGAATTTTTCGTCCGGCGCGTGGCCGCCAGTGCGGCGTCCGAAAGCAGATTCGCAGCGTTCCTTCGGGATGTTATCGCGGAAACCGCTGCGCATTGACGCCGCTTCCGAGTCTGTCCCACAAATAGCGCCGCATCCGCTGGGGGCAGAGGCCAAATGACAAAAACGGCCGCACAGGACGACGACGCAGCCCAACTTGCCGCGCTGGGTTACACCGCGCGCTTCGACCGCAAGATGTCGCTGTGGGAGAACTTCGCGCTCGGCTTCACGTATCTGTCGCCCGTTGTCGGCGTCTATTCGGTGTTCACGCTCGGCATCACCACGGGCGGGCCGCCGATGTTCTGGTCCTACTTCCTCGCCGCCGCCGGGCAATTCCTTGTCTGCCTTATCTTCTGCGAAGTGGTTTCGCAGTTTCCGATATCCGGGGGCCTTTATCCGTGGGCGCGAAGACTCGTCGGCAAGAAATGGGCGTGGATGGCGGGCTGGATCTATGGCTGGGCGCTGTTCACCACCATCGCGGCTGTCGCCGTCGGTGCGGGGCCGTTCGTCGCCACGCTGCTCGGCTTCGCATCGACGCCGCTGACGGTGACGATCATCGCATTGGTGCTGGTGGCGGTTTCAACCTTGGTCAATCTCGCGGGCACGCAGGTTCTCGCGCGCGTCGCGATGTTCGGATTCATCTGCGAGATCATCGGCGCCATCGCCGTCGGCGGCTATCTGCTGATCTTCCAGCGCCACCAACCTTTCGGCGTGGTGCTCGACACGTTCAACATCGGCGCAGGCAATTACTGGCCGGCCTTCATGGCGGCGGCGGTGACGGGGCTTTTCACCTGCTACGGCTTCGAAGCTTGCGGCGACGTGGCAGAGGAAACGCCGAACCCCGGCGCCGCCATTCCGCGCGCCATGCGCATGACGATCTATGTCGGCATGCTGGCGGCCGCGTTCGTCTGTCTCGCATTGATTGTCGCCCAGCCGGACATGCCGGGCGCGATTTCCGGCAAGGTGGCCGATCCCGTCGCCGCGGTTCTCACCGGCGCGTTCGGCGAAACGGGCTTCAGGGTGGTGATCGTCGTGGTGCTGGTGTCGTTCATGTCCTGCATTCTTTCACTGCAGGCCGCGACCAGCCGCCTCGTTTTTGCTTACGCACGCGACAAGATGGTGGTGGCGAGCGACTTCTTCGCCACCGTGTCACCGCACACCCACGTTCCGGTGCGCGCGTTGGTAATGTCGGGCATCGTGGCGGGCATCATCATCTGCCTCGGTCTCATCTTCGCGAACGCAATCGCGGTGATCGTGGCTTCCGCGATCATCGGCATCTATGTCGCGTTCCAGATGATCGTTGTCGGCGCGCTCGCCGCGCGCCTGCGCGGCTGGGTACCGGGCGGCAAATTCCGTCTCGGCGCATGGGCGCTGCCCGTCAATATCATCGCGCTGATCTACGGCGTCGGCGCCATCGTGGACATGGCCTGGCCGCGCACGCCCACCGCGCCGTGGTACATCGACTGGTCGATGAGCGTGACGTGGCTGGCGATCATCGGCGTCGGCGTTCTTTATATGCTGCTCGCGCGCCCCTACGATCACGGTACAGCGCCTGCGGGTGATGCGTGGAAGATGAAGGGGTAGTGTTTTTTTCGTCATGGCCGGGCTCGTCCCGGCCACCCATGAACACCCATGCATCAGGGAGATCATGGGTCCCCGGCACAAGGCCGGGGATGACGGTTGGGTTTTAGAAGGAGAACATCATGTCGAGATTTGTTCTTTCCATCACCACTGCTTTTCTCATTGCAACACCCGCACTCGCCGAACAGCTTACCGTTGTCGAACACGCGGCCACCGACGCCACAGCCTCCGTCGGCAAGGCGAAGGACAATGCGGGTGACATTCTCACTTTCGCGAACCCGGTGTTCGACGCCGCGAACAAGAAGCAGGTCGGCACCGACAATGGCTTCTGCATCCGCACGGTCGTCGGCAAAGCCTATGAATGCCATTGGACGTTGAGTTTAAAAGACGGCCAGATCACGACCGACGGCCCGTTCCACGATGCCGGCGACACCACGCTCGCCGTCACCGGCGGCACGGGAAAATACAGCGGCGCAAAAGGCGAGATGGTTCTGCACGCGCGCGACGCCAAAGGCAGCGAATATGATTTCAGATATATGCTGAAATAGTGCCGCTCTTTTCCTCCCCCGGAAAACGGGGGAGGAAAATCACTCCATCGCTTCCATGTGCTGCTGTTGCTGCTGGCTCTGTTGCCCGGCCTGTAGCAGGTTCACCTTGCGCAAGGTGAGGATGACGAGCAGCACCGGCAGGCTCGCGTAGAACATGAACAGGAACGTGTCGGTGTAGGCGATGATCGTGGATTGCTCCAGGATCATGCCGTGCAGGTTCTGCGCGCCGAACGGAAGCTGCGGCCCCAGCATCAGGCTCGGCGCATTCTGCCCCAGCGCGCGATTGAACGGCGTCGCATGCTCGCCGAGCTGGTTGTAGTTCACCTGCGTCTCGCTGGTCAGGACCGTCGTCGTCAGCGACACCCCGATCGCCGAGCCCACATTGCGCACGAGATTGAGGATGCTCGAACCGTCGGTGCGATAGCTCTGCGCCAGTGTGGAGTAGGTGTACATGTTCATCGGCACGAAGATGAAGCCCATTGCCACGCCTTGGATGAAGGTGATGCTGGCCAGCGTCCAGAAGCTCACCGCCGGCGTCCATCCGGCCATCTCCCACATCGTCCACAACAGCACCAGCGAGCCGGCGCCCATGTAGTAACGGGGATCGCTGCGCATCACGAGCCGCCCGATGATCACCATGGAAAGCATGGTGCCAAGCCCGCGTGGCGCGAGCAGCAGGCCGGTATCGAGGACCGAATAGCCGCCGAGATTCTGCAGATAGGGCGGCAGCAACGCGCTCGTCGCCAAGAGCAGCAGGCCGACGAAGAAGGTCAGCAACATGCCGGACACATATTGCCGGTCTTTCAGCAGATCGGGATTGAGAAACGGATGCTTCGTCGTCCACTGGTGCACAAGGAACAGATAGAATGACAATCCGGCGATCACCGTCTCTGCCACGATCTCGGTGGAATCGAACCAGCCTTTGTCCGTGCCGCGGTCCAGCAGAAGCTGCAGCGCGCCCAGCGCGATGGAGAGGAATGCGAAGCCGTACCAGTCGAATTCCGGCGGTGCCTTCAGCTTGTCCTCGAACAGGAAGAAGAACACGCCGATGGAGCACAAGATGCCGATGGGCACGTTCACGTAGAACACCCAGCGCCACGAATAATTGTCGGTCAGGAATCCGCCCAGCGTCGGGCCGAGGATCGGCCCCAGCATGATCACTGCGCTCCACACCGCCATGATGCTGCCGCGCTTCTCGATGGGATAACGGTCCAGGATGATCGCCTGCGACAGCGGCGAGAGCGCCGCGCCGAACGCGCCCTGCGCCAGCCGGAAGAACACCATCTGGTCCAGATTCTGCGCCAGCCCGCACATCGCCGATGTCGCGGTGAAGCCGATCAGTGAGACGAGAAAGATCTCGCGCCGCCCGAAGCGCGCCGCCAGCCAGCCGATGGGACCGGTCAGGATCGCCGATGCGATGATGTAGGAGGTGAGAACCCAGGTGAT
Organism: Rhizomicrobium sp.; assembly: GCA_036569005.1. GTDB lineage: Bacteria > Pseudomonadota > Alphaproteobacteria > Micropepsales > Micropepsaceae > Rhizomicrobium. The sequence continues at coordinate 82,425 of DATCRK010000032.1, forward strand.
CTGGTCATGGCTCGCCTGTAGTGAGCCTTGCATGTAAGGCAACGCCACGTTGGCGATGGTCGAGTCCAGCATCTGCATGAACATGCCGACCATGACGCAGGTGATCGCGATGCGCAGCGCGAGTGGGGTATCCCGTCGCGGCGCATGGAAGAAAGATGCCGGCGCTGTATCTGTTGTCGACAATTCTGGCGTTCCTCGAATCCAAGCTAGCACGCCGGCTTACAAAATAAATCCAAGGAATGGAGCCGATCGGGACTTGGCAAAGACTTCGTTGCGTCAATTGCGATAACGCGCCGTCAATGCCTTGAGGGTTCTTGCAACCTGTGCGCGGAAGGCGGGCGGGCCCAGCACCTCCACCTCTTCGCCCAGCCTCAGCATGTCGCGCACGCCAAGATCGAAGTTCTCCAGCGGCACGCGGCAGCACACCCATCCGTCGCGATCCGGCTTGCCGGCGGAATCCGTGGCGGCGGCAGCCACATAGGGACCGAGCGCTTCCAGCCGCCCCATGCCTTTGGGCGAAATCCGCACCTCCGCTTCCTCGCGATAGACACCTGCTTCATAGGCGCTGGACGATCGCTCCCAGTGTTCCGCGAGATCGAACGTTTTGGGTCGCGCGAACGCTTCGTCCATCACCTCCACGTCCAACATTTGCGCCACGCGATAGGTGCGGACGGATTTGCCGCTCACCGCGACGAGGTACCAGACGCCGCCTTTCAGAACGAGACCGAGCGGCCCGAGCTTGCGCGCGTATATCTCGCCCGAGTTGCGATAGCGCAGCTTGAGGAAACGTTCGCTCCACACCGCCTGCGCTACCGTCTGCAGTTGCGGCAACGGATCGATGCCCTTGAACCACGCGACGGGATCGAGATGAAAGCGCGAGGCGATGCGTTCCGCATTCGGCTGCATGTTCGGCGGCAGCGCGGCCATCAGCTTCAGCCGTGCGGCATGCAACACATCGGATAAGCCAAGCTGCGCGGCAGGACCGGGCAGGCCGGCCAGAAACAGTGACTCCGCTTCCGGCTGTGTGAGGCCGGTGAGCTTGGTGCGATAGCCATCCATCAGCGCGAAGCCGCCGGCACGTCCGCGCTCGGCATAGACCGGGATCCCGGCCGCGCTGAGCTGGTCGATGTCGCGGTGGATGGTGCGCACCGAAACCTCGAACTCCTGCGCCAGCGCCGCCGCGCTCATCCGGCCGCGCGCCTGCAGCAGCATCAGGATGGAGAGAAGGCGGCTCGCGAGCATTTTTCGAGGCTATCCGGAATACATGACATTCGATGTCATGTTTAGGGCCTTACAACCCCATCCGCAACCTGGAGGGCCAAGCCCATGAAGATCGCAGCCGCCTTATTCCTCGCCGCCGCGCTGAGCGCCGCGCCGGCCATCGCCGATGCACCGCGCGATCACGCGCATGATTTCGATTTCCTCATCGGCAAATGGAAAGTGCATCACTGGCGGCTGAACGGCCGCCTCGTCGGCAGCCATGACTGGGTGGAGTTCGATGGCACCTCCCGGCTCTGGATGACGATGGACGGCCACGGCACCATCGATGACAATTACATCGGCCTGCCCAGTGGTCCTTATCGCGCCGTCGGCATCCGCGGCTACGATCCCAAGACGCAGACCTGGGCGATCTGGTGGCTGGATGGGCGCAACCCCCACACGATGGAAGAGCCGCCGGTCATCGGCAATTTCGACTGGCACAATGGCGTCGGCACCTTCGAGGGCAACGATGTCAACAACGGCAAGCCCGTCATCGTCCGCTACACCTGGTCGAATATCACGAAGAACTCGGCGCATTGGGAACAGGCGGAATCGCCGGATCACGGCAAGACCTGGGAAGTGAACTGGCGCATGGACTTCACGAGGGTCCAGTGAGCGCCATCAACCGCCGCGATCTGATGCACCTGTCGCTGCTGGCGACGGCGATGGGTGCCATCCCCGTCAATTCCTCTCTTGCTGCTGTGACAAAGGACAATGCCGTGCAGGATCATTCCCACGATTTCGATTTCTTCTTCGGCGACTGGAAAGTGCGCCACCGTTATCTGAAGGCACGACTTGCCGGCAGCAGCGAATGGCTGGAATTTTATGGCACCACACGCGTGCAACCGCTGCTGAACGGCCTCGGCAATGTCGACGACAATCTCCTCGACAAGCCAGGCGATCCGTATCGTGCTGCGACCATCCGCGCTTTCGATCCCAAGACGAACATGTGGGCGATCTGGTGGATCGACGGGCGCACGCCCAACGGCCTGATCGATCCGCCGATGCTGGGCGGATTCGAGAACGGCATCGGCACGTTCCTGTCCGATCAGCAGATCAACGGCAAACCGACCAAGGTGCGCTTCATCTGGACACCCAAAGGCGCCGACGCCGCGCAATGGGAGCAGGCATTCTCCGCCGATGGCGGCAAGACGTGGGAGACGAACTGGATCATGCAGTTTACCCGCACGCATCGCCCCGTCATCGAGTTGCGCCAATACACGCTGCATCCCGGCAAGCGCGATGTGCTGATCGACATTTTCGAGAAAAACTTCGTTGAGAGCCAGGAAGAACTCGGCATGTTCCTGCCCGGCATGTTCCGCGACATAGACCGGCCGGACCGCTTCGTCTGGCTGCGCGAATTTGCGGACATGGACGCGCGCGGCAAGCTCCTGCCCGCGTTCTACTATGGCCCCGTGTGGCAGGCGCACCGGGGCGAAGCCAATCCGACGATGGCGGACAGCGACAATGTGCTGTTGCTCAAACCGGCCTGGAGCGGCGCGGATTTTCCGCGTTATGGCGAGCATGCGCCCATCGGCACGCCCGGCTCGGCGAAGGGTATGGTAATTGGGTCGATCCACTATTTCGGCGCACATATGCCCGATGGCTTTGTCTCGGCCTGGAGCGGGACCATGCCCGCGCGCATCGCGGCCGCGGGTGGCAAGTTCGTCTCCGCTTGCGTCACCGAGACGGCGGAAAACAACTTCCCGCGCCTGCCGATCCGTGAAGGCGAGAATGTCTTCATCTCCTTCACGCTGTTCGACGGCACGGATGCAAAGCCCGTCGCGCTCCCGCCGGAGCTTGCGAAGCAGGTGAAGGCCACGGAGACGCTGCGTCTTATCCCCACGGCGCGTTCCCGCATCCACGCTTGATGCTTGGCATCTCCCCCGCGCGCGATACACTCGCGCGGGGGAGTGCCGATGCAGACCTTGTTGCCGCTCGCGGAGACGATCGCCGAACGCCTGAAGGCGCGCGGGGAAACGATCTCCGTCGCGGAATCCTCCAGCGGCGGCCTGCTGTCGGCGGCATTACTCGCCATTCCCGGTGCGTCCGCCTATTTCGTCTCCGGCGCGGTGGTCTATACGCCGCGCGCCCGCGCGACTTTGATGGATATTCCGCGCGCCGGCGTCGCCGGCATGCGCTCGGCCAGCGAGCCTTACGCGTTGTTGCTCGCGAAGACGGCCCGCGAACGCTTCGGCACGCATTGGGCGTTGTCGGAAACCGGCGCAGCAGGGCCCACCGGCAATCCCTACGGCGACGCCGCCGGCCACAGCTGCATCGCCCTCGCCGGGCCGGACATCGAACGCGCCATCACGCTGGAAACCGGTGATACAGACCGCGTCGCCAATATGCGCGCGTTTGCCAAAGCCGCGCTCGAATTGCTGCTGAAAGAACTCGCATGAGCAACTTCCAATTCATCGATCTGCCGGACATCCGCATTCGCGCGGTGTTGCAAGGCGAGGGGCCGCTGGTGGTGATGGTGCATGGCTTTCCGGAGTCGTGGTTCTCCTGGCGCCATCAGATCGGACCGATTGCGGACGCCGGTTTCACCGCCTGTGCCATCGACGTGCGCGGTTATGGCGGTTCGGGCAAGCCGCAGCCCGTCGACGCCTATGCGATGGAGCACATGATCTCCGACGTCGCAGGCGTGATTGAGGCGTTGAGCGATGACGGCAAGGCGGTGTTGATCGGTCACGATTGGGGTGCGCCGATCGTCTGGAACACCGCGCTGGTGCGCACCGATCGTGTGCGTGCCGTTGCCGGATTGTCTGTGCCGTACACCGGCCCCGCGACGCGTTCCTTCCGCGATATCTATGAGGCGATCTTCACGAAGAACGGAAAGTTCTTCTATCAGCATTACTTTCAGGAAGAGGGCGTTGCCGAAGCGGAAGCCGAAGCGAATGTGCGCGACTTCCTGCGCCGCTTCTATTACGCGATTTCGGGCGACGCACCGGACGGCACATGGCCGAAGGACAAGGTCGTCGGCGATGCGCTACTGCACCGCCTGCCGGACCCCGATCCGTTTCCGGAATGGCTGCACAAGGACGGGCTCGCGTATTTCACCAACGAGTTCAAGCAAAGCGGTTTCCGCGGCCCGATCAACCGCTACCGCAATTACGACCGCGATTTCGAATATTTGAAGCAATTCGCGGATCGCAAGATCCACCAGCCGTCGCTGTTCATCGGCGGCAGCCGCGATCTGGTCCTGACGATGTTCGGCAAGAACGATTTCGTCACGCCGATGAAAGAGCATCTCACCGACCTGCGCGGCCATGACGTTCTGGAAGGTTGCGGCCACTGGACCCAGCAGGAACGCCCGGCCGAAGTGAACGCGCGGCTGATCCCGTGGTTGAAGGGGCTTTGACAACTCTCATGGCCGCCCTCGTGGCGGCCATGACGAGTTTGAGAAAGACGAAGGAGTTCCACGACGGAACCTCCCCAGCAAGCGTTCGTTATATCCCCGGAGCCAATCGGGGACGCGCCATGTCCGCCTTCATGCTGTACATCGTGGGTTTCATTGTCCTGCTCGCCGGACTCATCTACGCGGCTGTGCTGGTTCACATTCCGCAGACGTGGATCATCGTCGGCGCGCTGATCATCGTAGGCTTGGGCGTGATGTCCGCCGTCTCCCACACCAAGCGCCGCGACCCACCCAGCGAAGCGCCGAACCCGTAATCAGCGCGTTGCCGACAGCGTCTTTCCGGCGCTCAGCATCGTCGCGTCCGTCGTCACGGTGACGAGGTCGAAGCCCTTGGCGAACATCGCCTTCGCGAACTCCGTGGTCGTGCCGAAGATGCCGGCATAAATCCCGGCCGCATGTGACGTCGCCAATATCTTGTCGATGGCGGCCTGCGTGTCCTTGTCCATCGGGTTGGCGTGGCCATCGGTGGTGCCGAGCGACAGGCCCAGATCGCTGGGGCCGACGAACAGCATGTCCAGCCCCGGCGTCTTCGCGATGGCCTCCATGTTCTCGAAGCCCTTGTGCGTTTCGATCTGCGCCATGGTGAGGACGGTGTCGTTCGCGCGCGCCACATAATCCGCGCCGCCATACAGCGCCGCGCGGTTCGGCCCCGCGCTGCGCACGCCCAACGGCGCATAGCGCGCGGCGCCGACGAAACGCTTGGCTTCTTCCGCCGTCTCGATGGTCGGGCACATCACACCCCAGGCGCCCGCATCCAACACGCGCTGGATATCGCCCGCTTCGTTGAACGGCACACGCACGATCGGCACGCAATCGGTGGTGGACACCGCGGTGAGCATCGCCAGCGCGTCTTTGTAATCCGCCGGCGCATGCTGCAGGTCGATGGTGACGCTGTCCCACCCCTGATGCGCGACGATCTCCGCCGCATAGGCATTGCCGAGCGAGAGCCAGATGTTGTTGGCGTGTTTGCCGCTCTTCCAGATGTCACGAAGTTTGTTGGGACGCATGTCAGTTTTCCTCCCCCGCTGGTGCGGGGGAGGTGGACGGCGATGCGCTTCGCATCGCCGGACGGAGGGGGTGGCAGTAGCTGAAAATCATTTCGCACACATTGTCCAAGTTTTTGTAGATATCGTAGTTCGACACGCGCACGACACGCCAACCGCGTTGCGTCATGTAAGCGTCACGTCTGCGATCATAAGCGATTTCGCTGTTCGAGGAATGGGTCGCGCCATCAACTTCGACAATCAATTTTGCCGAAACACACGCAAAATCCGCAATGTATGACCCAACGGGATGCTGCCGCCGGAAGTGAGCGCCGTGCTGCTCCTTGAGGCGTAGTCTCGACCACAAGATAACTTCCGCATCGGTCACGTTCGCACGGAGGCCTTTGACGTGCGGTCGCTATTTCTTTTCGTCTTCTCTCACCACCCCCTCCGTCACGCTTCGCGTGCCACCTCCCCCGCACCGGCGGGGGAGGAAAACTCGCGCATCACCTCGCAAATATCCCTTTCGGCATCATCACATGCACGCCTTTGTTGTGGTCCACGATCTCGGTGATGTCCACGTCGCCGGCGACGCTGATCAGCATGTAGGCGTCGTCGCGTGACATGTGCTTGTCGTTCACCAGGAAGTCGATCATCCCGCGCACCGCCTTGTGCGTGGCGATGGAGAGATCGTCGTCGAAGCCCATGGCGATATAGAACTTCGGCGTCTCCGCGCAGGGATATTTGATGTGCATGTCGTGATGCACGATGAAAGTCAGCGTGCCGATCAGCGAGGTTTCCATGGCGGTGATGTCCACTTCGCCATTGCCTTGCCCCGCGTGGCCGTCGCCGATCTCGAACAGTGCGCCCTTGTTCCACACCGGCAGATAGAGCGTGGTGCCGGCGACAAGCTCCTTGTTGTCCATGTTGCCGCCGATGATGGTGGGCGGCGCGCTGTCGTATTTGCCGAAGTCGGGCGGCGGCGCCACGCCCATGCTGCCGAAGAAGGGATGCAGCGGGATGTCGATGCCCGGCGCGAAATGCGCGACCATCTTCTTCTTGTCGAGCGGAATGATCTTCATGCGCGCGTAGGGAAACTCATCCGTCATCAGCCCCGCGCCATAGCGGAAGGCGTTGTAGGCATAAGGGATCGCCAGCTCGATCTTGTCGATACGGATCTCCAGCGTGTCGCCCGGCTCCGCGCCGTCGATATAGACGGGTCCGTTCAGGATGTGCCCGCCCGGTCCGCGCGCGCTCAGCGGCACCTTGTCGAACACGTCTTTCAGCGCCTGCTCGATATCCGCATCCGCCACGCCCGCTTTCGCAAGGCCGGCAGGAGAGTTCGTGAGCAAGGTGCGGAAGACGACGGTATCGCCAGATTTGATATGCAGCACCGGCTTGGCGGCCGCGTCGTAGTTGCCCCACGCCACCGTGTCCGGCGCGGCGTTGAGGGTGAAGGTTTCGGCATGGGCGGCGGCCGCGAAGGCGAGCATCGCGGCAAACAATAATGACCTGAACATGATTTTCCTCCCCGGCGCGGCGGAGAGGTTAGCGCAATGCAGGGTTACTTCAATCGCTCGTCGTCGCGCGCGCGGCTTTCCAGCCACATCGCGTTCAACACCGCCAATGTGACGGCGAATCCCAATCCGAGAACCCAGCTGAAATACCACATGACCAATCCTCAGTAGGCGTGATGCGAATCGATATCGCGTTCGGTCACCGGGCCGCGCAGCACGCGATAGACCCATGCGGTGTAGGCGATAACGACGGGAAGAATGACAATGGTGGTGCCCAGCATGATCGCCAGCGTCAGCGATGACGACGATGCATCCCACACCGTCAGGCTCGCATTCGGCTCGCTGGACGACGGCAGCAGGAACGGAAACAGCGCCGCGCCGGCGGTGGCAATCGTGCCCGCGGGTACCAAGGCGGACGCCAGCATTGCGTAACCGGGGAAGCGCCGCAGCAGCACCGCCACCACCGCGCCGCCATAAGCGGCAAACAGGGTGAGCAATATCCACGGATGCGCCGTCATGTTCGCGTACCAGCCATGCGGCGTGCGCACCACCATCTTCAACAGCGGATTGGACGGCCCGTCATGCGCGATCTCGCCCACGATCTGGTAGCCCTGGATCTGCCCCAGCCACACGCCGGCCAGCGTGAACAGCCCGATGTAGACGACCGCCGCATAAAGCATCGCCCAGCCCGCGCGCATTTTCACGGCGCCGCTGGCCTTGTAGTTCAACCAGCTCGCGCCGTGAAACACGATCATGGACAGGCTCACCAATCCGCACAGCAGGGCGAACGGATTGAGCAGCGACAAGAGCGTGATCTGGCTGTGCATCCGCATGTCGCCGTCGAAGCCGAACGGCACGCCCTCGAACAAATTGCCGAAGGCAACGCCGAACACCAGCGCGGGCACCACGCCGCCCGCGAACAGTGCCCAGTCCCAGAAGGTGCGCCACGCCGGGCTCTCCAGCTTGCTGCGATATTTGAATCCGCCGGGCCTGAGGATCAGCGTCGCCAGCACCAGGAACATCGCGAGATAGAAACCGGAGAAGCTCGCCGCATAGAGCATCGGCCAAGCCGCGAATATCGCGCCGCCGCCCAGGATGAACCACACCTGGTTGCCTTCCCACACCGGCCCCACGGTGTTCACCACGATGCGCCGCTCCTTGTCGGTGCGCGCCACGAAAGGCAGCAGCGCTGCAGACCCCAGATCGAAGCCATCCATCACCGCAAAGCCGATCAGCAAAATGCCGAGCAGCGCCCACCAGATGAGGCGCAGGATTTCATATTCGCTCATGTCGCATCCTCCGGCGCTTCGATCGTCTCTTCGGGACCGAGGCGGATAAATTTCTGCAGGAGATAAACGTCGGCCACGAGCAAGGCGGAATAGAAGACGACGAAGCCGATCAAACTGAACAGCACATTGCCCGCGTCGGTGGAGGAAACCCCCAGCGCCGTCGGCAACACACCCACCACCACCCAGGGCTGGCGTCCGTATTCGGCGACGATCCAGCCGAGTTCGATCGCCACCCATGGCAATGGAAGTGCCAGCAGCGACACCCACAAGAACCATCTGTGCCGGTCGAGCCGCCGCTTGGCGGAGAACCAGAACGCCACGGCGAAAAGCGCGATGAAGAAGAAGCCGATGCCCACCATAACGCGGAACGACCAGAACAGCACCGGCACGTCCGGTATCGTGCTCGCCGCGGCCTTGCCGATCTCTTCCGGCGTGGCGTTTTCGATGTCGGGCCGGAACTTCTTCAGCAGCAGCGCATAGCCGAGATCGCCGACGTGCTTGTCGAGCTGGGCTCGCAGGGCTTCGTCCTTGGGATGTTTGCGCACCTGCAACAGCGTCTTGTACGCCTCAAGCCCACTGCCGATGCGTTGCTGCGCTTCGCCGACGAGTTGTTCGATGCCCGGCACGACGGTATCGGACGAGCGCGTGGCGATCAGGCCCAGCACCCAGGGAATGCGGACGGCATATTCGGTTTTATGCTGCGCAAGATTGGGAAGGCCGACCAGCGTGAACGACGCGGGCGCGGGCTCCGTCTCCCACATCGCCTCGATGGCGGCGATCTTCATCTTCTGGTTCTGGCCGGCGGTATAACCGCTCTCGTCGCCCAGAACGACCACCGACAAGGCGGAGGCGAGGCCGAAGCTCGCCGCCACCGTCATCGAGCGTTTGGCGAATTCCCTGTAGCGGCCCTGCAGCAGATACATCGCGCTGATCGCCAGCACGAACACCGATCCGCACACGTAACCGGCGGAGACCGTGTGCACGAACTTCGCCTGCGCCACGGGGTTGAACAGCACCTGCATGAAGTCCGTCACTTCCATGCGCATCGTGTCGGCGTTGAACCGGGAGCCGATGGGATATTGCATCCATCCGTTCGCAATCAGGATCCATAGCGCCGAAAGATTGGTGCCCAGCGCCAGCAGCCATGTCGCGATGAGATGCTGCACTTTGGAAAGCCTGTCCCACGCGAAGAAGAACAGGCCCACGAAGGTGGCTTCGAGGAAGAATGCCATCAGCCCTTCGATGGCCAGCGGCGCGCCGAACACATCGCCCACATAGTGCGAGTAATAGGCCCAGTTGGTGCCGAACTGGAATTCCATGGTGATGCCGGTGGCAACGCCCATGGCGAAGTTGATGCCGAACAGCACGCCCCAGTACTGCACCAGCTTTTTCCAGATGGGCTTGTTCGTCATCACATAGACGGTCTCCATGATGCCGAGCAGGATGGAGAGGCCGAGCGTCAGTGGAACGAAGAGGAAGTGATAGAGCGCGGTCAGCGCGAATTGCAGCCGCGAGAGTTCGACAATATCCACGGTTCAGCCCCCAATGAGATGCGCGGCGGTGGTGCGCGCATCCGGCTCCGGCACGATTGCCGGCTTGATGAAGAGAAAATAGATGAGCGTCAGCGCCGCTGCTTTGATGCAGAGCAACACAATCACATCGCGGCGAACGCTCTTGGGAAACATTCTGCGTCAACCCCGTCAGGTGATCGTGAAATCATACGCCCGTCGGGCCTGTTTCGCAGTGCGGGTTCTCCCTTATGCGACAAAATGGAAGTGCGGCAGTGGCGCGCTGCGGCACATCGCGCAATAGTGGGCCGCGGGGCGGGGAGAATCGATGATCGCGTTGCTGGGCATAGCCGTCGTTGTCGTCGGTTTCCTTGTGCGGATTAACCCGTTGCTGGTGATCGCTGCGGCCGTTCTCGCCACCGGATGGGCTGCCGGCTTCGATCTCGTCCATACGTTGTCGGTGTTCGGCCACGCCTTCAACGAGAACCGTTATGTCAGCATCGTGTTCCTGGTGCTGCCGGTGATCGGCTTGCTGGAGCGGGAAGGCCTTCAGGAACGCGCGCGGTCGCTGATCGCGAGCTTGCGGGGCGCCACGGTAGGGCGGTTGCTCCTTATATATATGCTGTTCCGGCAGGCGGTGTCCGCGATCGGGCTGGCGGGCGCGGTTGGCGGCCATGCGCAGGTGGTGCGTCCCTTGCTCGCGCCGATGGCCGAAGCCGCCGCCGAAAAAGATGGCCCGCTCACGCCCGAGAAGCGCAACACCGTCCGCGCCTTCTCCGCCTCGGTGGACAATATCGGTGCGTTCTTCGGCGAAGACGTTTTCCTCGCCATGAGTTCGGTTCTGCTGATCAAGGGTTTCCTGGAGCAGAACCACATCATCGTGCAGCCGCTGTCGATCTCGCTGTGGTCGATTCCGACCGCGATTGCAGCGGCGTTGATTCATGGCGCGCGACTCTGGCGGATGGAGAGGAAGCTCAGAAACCAACCCTCTCCCCCTTCAGGGGGAGAGGCCAGGGTGAGGGGGCGCTGATGCAAAGCTTGCATCTCGAAGTGATGTGCTGGTGGAGAGGTCCCCTCACCCCAACCCTCTCCCCCTCAAAGGGGGAGAGGGAGGACGAACGATGATCACCCTCAACCACATCTATATTCTCATGGGTGCGCTGTTCGCGGGCGTCGCCATGCTGAGCGCACTGGACCGTGCGAACAGAAAACGCTTCGGCAATGCGATCTTCTGGGCTTTGTTCGCCTTGAGCTTTCTCGCCGGCTCGCATCTCTCCGATTTCGAGAATGGCGTCCTTGTTCTCGCGCTCGTCATCGTCGGCGGTTTCAATTTCCTCGGCCGCACCGCGCCCGCAACTACCACACCAGACCAACGCCGCGAACGCGCGCAGCACTATGGCAACGGTCTCTTCGCCGTCGCGCTCGTCATTCCATTCGTTGCGCTTGCCGGCACGCTTCTGCTCAAGGGCTCGGGTCTCGTCGATTCCAATCAGGTCACGCTGATCTGGCTCGGCATCGGTGTGATTATCGCACTGGCGGTGAGCTACGCGTGGTTCCAGCCGCCCGCGCTTGCGCCGTTTCAGGAAGCGCGGCGTCTGTCCGATACCATCGGCTGGGCCATGCTTCTGCCGCAACTTCTCGCGTCATTGGGCGCGGTGTTCGCGGCGGGCGGTGTGGGCAGGGAAGTGGGCGTGATCGCGACGCACTATCTTCCACTCGGCACGCCCTTTGCTGCCGTTGCCGCTTATTGCATCGGCATGGCGCTGTTCACGATCATCATGGGCAACGCCTTCGCCGCCTTTCCGGTGATGACCGCGGCCATCGGCTTGCCGCTCGTCGTCGGTCAATTTCACGGCGATGTGACGGTGATGGCCGCGCTCGGCATGCTGGCCGGTTATTGCGGCACGCTGGCGACGCCGATGGCCGCCAACTTCAACATCGTCCCCGCCGCGCTGCTGGAGCTTCCCGACTACGCCGTCATCCGCGCGCAGATCCCTACCGCCATCCCGCTGCTCGTGGTGAACATCCTGCTGATGTATTTCCTGGCGTTCCGCTTCTAGGGCGCCGCGAAAGGGCTTTTCTCCCGGCCGACTTCGGCTATGGTTTTACAAAATATATTTTTGGGGGAAACATGAACGTCCGTCTTTTCACGCTCGCCCTTTGCGCCTCGGTCGCGCTGCCGGGCATGGCTTTTGCGAAAACCATCACCGTGGAAGCCGGCGGCGACGTGCAGGAAAAGCTGCAGGGCGCGCTCATCCTCGCCAAGCCGGGCAACACCGTGCAGCTCGGCGCGGGCCGCTTCGAACTGAACGACGGCCTCTCGCTCGATGTTCCCGATGTCACCGTGAAGGGCGCGGGCCCGGACAAGACAATTCTGGCATTCGACAAACAGGTGGGCGAGGGTGAGGGCCTGCTCATCACATCCAACCACGTGATCGTGCGCGACTTCTCCGTGCAGAACGCCAAGGGCAATGGCGTGAAGTCCAAAGGTTCGGACGGCATCAGCATGGTGAACCTCGTCGTGGAATGGACGGGCGGCCCGAAAGCGACGAACGGCGCTTATGGCGTCTATCCCGTCAGCTCCACCAATGTGCTGATCGATGGCGTCACCGTGCGCGGCGCGTCCGATGCGGGCATCTATGTCGGCCAGTCCAAGAACATCGTCGTTGAGAACAGCCGCGCGGAATACAACGTCGCCGGCATCGAGATCGAGAATTGCTACGGCGCGGATGTGCATGACAATACTTCCACCCACAATGCGGGCGGCATCCTGGTGTTCGATCTGCCGAACCTGCCGCAGATGGGCGGCCATTCCGTGCGCGTCTATCACAATGAGATCGTGAACAACGACACGGAGAACTTCGCCGCCAAAGGCAACATCGTGGCCGGCGTGCCCACCGGCACCGGTATCATGGTGATGGCCAACCGCGACGTGCATGTCTTCGACAATCATATCGACGGCAACAAGAGCGCCGGTGTGATGCTGGTGGCCTATCGCGCGCCGTTCACCGACGCGACCTACAATCCGCTGCCGCGCGATGTCGCTGTGCATGGCAACAGCTTCGGCAAGAACGGCAACGCGCCGGAATTCGACGGCGGCGCGCAACTCGCGCAAGCCCTGGGCGGATCGCTCCCGCCAGTCACATGGGATGGCGTGACCAGCTACACCCAACCGGGCGGCGGACCGAAGAGCGAAGACATCAAGCTCGCCATCGCCGACGGCCCCGTCGTCAATCTCGACCTGAAAGTGCAGGGCACGCCGCCGACGAAAGCCAATCCGCAGATGGGCAAGACGCTCGTCACCGGCACCATTGCCGAGCCCGCGTCTATCGTGCTTCCGCCCGATCAGGTGGCCAAAGCCAAGTTGAAATGAAGCACGCGTTCCTTCTCGCCGGCGCGCTCGCGGGTGCATTTTTCCTCGGTGCGCAGGCGCCGCAAACCACCGCCGTCGACCAGGCGGCGTTGCTGGCCGACGATCCGGCGCCAACGCTGGATGCCTACCATCTTTTTACCGATGCGGGCGGCCGCGTGGCGAATGCAGGCGTCGTGCCCTATGCGTTGAACACGCCGCTGTTCAGCGATTACGCGGAGAAATTCCGTTATGTGTTCGTCCCGCCCGGGAAGAAAGCGCAATACACCAAAGATGGCGTGCTGGATTTTCCCGTTGGCACCGCGCTGGTGAAGGTGTTCGCCTATCCCGCGGATTTTCGCAAACCCAACGACAAAGTCCGCTATATCGAGACACGGCTGCTGATCCACAAGGCCGATGGCTGGACGCCGCTCACCTATGTCTGGAATGACGCACAGGACAAGGCGGAGCTGAAGCTCGCGGGCAAGCGCGTGCCGGTGACATTCATCGATCCGCACGGCGCGACGCAGAGCATCGAATACGGCGTGCCGAACGCCAACCAGTGCAAGCAATGCCACTCGCTGTCGAATGTGGTGACGCCCATCGGCCCCAAGGCGCGTAATCTAAACGGCGACTATGCTTATGCGGGCGGCATGGAGAACCAGCTCGTGCATTGGGCGCAGATCGGAATCCTGAGCGGCGCGCCAGATCTTGCCTCCATTTCGCGCCTGCCGCGCTGGGACGACGCGTCCGCGCCTGTCGATGCGCGCGCCAAAGCCTATCTCGACGTGAATTGCGGCCATTGCCACAACGACAAAGGCCTTGCGAGCAACAGCGGTCTCTTTCTCACTTACGAGCAACCGGACACGGCGGTGCGCGGCATCATGAAGCCGCCGGTGGCCGCGGGCCGCGGCTCGGGCGGCCTGTTCTACGCCATCGTGCCGGGCCACCCGGAGCAGTCCATTTTGCTCTATCGCATGCAATCCACCGAGCCCGGCGTGATGATGCCCCAGATCGGCCGCACGCTCAGCCACGCCGAAGCGGTGAAACTCATCCGCGATTATATCGCTGAGATGCCGGCGAAATGATCTAGCGCCCGAACGCCATCGCGATGCGCGCGCCAATCAGCTTCGCGAAAAGCCCCAGCGGAAAACCGTTCTTCACCGGCGGATCGCTGGGGACAGCCTCGCCGGGCTTCACATTGTTGCGCATGGTGGACGGCGGAAGATCGCCCGCGTAGCGCAAGCGATAGGTGGAGACCCACCAGCCCGGACCATATTTCAGGTACATCCCCGAATTGCAGCACGACGCATAGAAGCGCGTGGTCGGCGCGGTGTCGCTGAGCTTGATGCCCGTGAGCAGTTCCGATCCTTCGACCACCGCGAAACGGTCATCGCGATAGGTGAGATAGGGTGCGCCGCCATAGTCGTCGAGTACGCGCGGCGCGTTCGGCAGCGCCTCGATTCTGCGCCCGCCCGCTTGGCAACTGTCGCAATGACAGATCGCCGCGACGATCGGATCGCCGGACACCTTCATCCGCACTTTTCCGCAAGAGCATGCCGCGATGCGTTCGGTCATGGCTGTTCCTTTTCCTCCCCCGCTGGTGCGGGGGAGGTGCCGAACGTAGTGAGGCGGAGGGGGTGGCGGCAATCGCGAAAATTCTTCGCCGCTACCGCCACCCCTTCCGTCACGCGCGTTCCGCGCGCGCCACCTCCCCCGTAAAAGGGGGGAGGAAAGTTGTGCGCTGTGCGCTAAGTTCCCGCCATGACCCACACTCTCACCGAATCTCTCGCCGCCAAATTCGCGTCCGTTGCGCTAGGCCATGTCACGCGCGAATGGCCGAACAAGCTGGATCATGTCCTCACCGGCCCCGAAGACGTAAAAGGCCCGCGCGAACTGCATCCCATCTTCTATGGCAGCTTCGACTGGCATTCTTGCGTGCATTCCTACTGGCTGCTCGCGCGGATCTATCGCCGTTTCCCGAATGGCGCGCAGGCCGCGAACATCCGCAAACTTCTCGACGATCAATTCACGCCGGAAAAAGTCGCGGGCGAAGTCGCCTATCTCCAGTGTCCCTCCGCGCGCGGGTTCGAGCGGCCTTATGGCTGGGGCTGGCTGCTCATGCTGCAAGGCGAACTCGCGCGTCACGAAACGGAAGAGGGCAAGCGCTGGGCCGCGCACATGAAACCGCTGGCCGATGCGTTCGTGCAGCGCTTCAAGGATTTCCTGCCGCTCGCGACCTATCCCATCCGCAGCGGTGTGCATTCCTCCACATCGTTCGCGCTCACGCTGGCGCTGGACTATGCGAACACGGTCGCCGATCAGAAATTCGCGAATTTTCTCGGCGCAAAGGCCGCCGAATGGCATGCGCAGGATGAGAACGTCACCGTCAACGAACCCTCGCAATCCGATTTTCTCTCGCCCACGCTCATGGAAGCGGCCCTGATGAAGACAGTGTTTGCGGAAGGCGAATTCCGCGCCTGGTTTGCGAAATTCCTGCCGAAGATACCCGACGTGCTGCTCACGCCCGCCACCGTCACCGATCGCAGCGACGGTCAGATCGCCCATCTGGACGGCCTCAATCTCTCCCGCGCCTGGTGCTGGCGCCTCATCCGCGACGCGATGGTGCCGACGCATCCGGCCGTTCCGAAGATCGACGAAGCCATCGACACGCTGCTCACTTCCGCGCTGTCGCACATCGAGGGCGACTACATGGGCGAGCACTGGTTGGCCAGTTTCGCAGCTCTCGCACTCGATCCTTATGGCTGACGGAGTTCCCTTTAACCGTTCGTTTACGCTGATAGTTCGAATTGTTCGCAACGCGCGCCCGACTCGCCGCGTTCTTGCCGCATGAGCGAGCGCGTCACAGCCGAGGAATTGCGGGAGATTCTTTCCGTCGCGCGGAAACTGCGCATCCGCGCGCGCGACGAGTTGGACGAAGATTACGTCGATCTCTTCCTGCGCGCCGCCGCGGCGCTGGAGCAGCGCGCGCGGTTGCTGGCGTTCTATCCGGTCGCGGATGCCGCGCCGGCAAACGAGGACGTCATTCCGCCCAAGTCGGTCAATCTGATTTGTTGACTACTTCTTCGGCAGCCGTGTCACTTCGGTGAAGATCACGCGCCACTCTCCGTCGCGCTTGGCCCAGATGTCGGCAAAGCGGAAATCGCTTTCGCCGGGCTTGCCGTCCTGCAGGAAGCGGAACACCACATGCCCGCCCAGCACCGCGCCGTTCGGCCATACCTTGATGATCTGCTGGTCGATGTGAAACGGCAGCGGCTTGAACTTGGGATCGGTGTAGTCGTGGATGAATTCCGCCTTGCCGCTCACCGTCGCGCCGCCGTTCACCAGCGTATAGTCGTCCGCCATCACGTCCTTGAGCGCCTTGCCGTCGCCATGCAATTGCGCCTCGTCGAAGATCTTCGCGCGCGCCGCCAGATCGGGCGGCATCCTGCTGTAGTCCTGCAGATCGGCGGCGAAAGCGTTGCCGGCGAACGCAAGCGCGGCCAAGGTCAGCGAAAATCGTGCGATCATGGAAGTCTCCTCGGGACGTGAAACCGAAACGGCCCTTCCGCATCAGGCCGGAAGGGCCGCTCGCTCGTGCCGCGCGCATGGGCATGGGGACACGAGTGCGCCCGCTTCGGGGCGAAGATCGGGCGCTTCCTCTGTAAACCCGCTTCTTGCGCGCGCCGCATCACGCCCGCGCGAGCGGGCTTCCAATTCTGCCGTTCGTTTTAGTGGTCCGGCCCGCCGTCGGGGTGGCGCGGTCCCTGTTCGTCATCGTCGCCGTTGTCGTTGGCGGGTTGATCGGGCGGCGGCGCATGGATCACCACGGGCGGACGCGGCTGCGCATAGTAGCCGGGCGGTGGCTGATCCGGCGGCGGATAAGACGGTGCCCCATAAGACGGCGGCGGGTTCGCCGGCGGATAGATGCGCGGACGTTCCGGGCTCACGGCCGGCGGCGGATATTGCCGTTGCTGCTCATATTGCTGCTGTTGCTGCTGGCGCTGCTGCTGCAATTGCTGCTGGCGCTGGCGTTCCAGATCGCCGCCGCCATTGGCGCGGTCGCGCCCGAACAGCCAGTCGAAGAAGCCGCCGCGGTTCTGCGCGCGGTTGTCTTCCTCGCCGCTGCCCTGTTCGGCATTGTCTTCCGAGGATTGATCCTCGCTGACGCCGGAGGGCAGCGTCACGCCGTCGCCGGATTCGGTGTCAACGCCCATCGTCTGGTCGAGCGAGGTAATGTCGGTCGCCGGCTGCGGCGGGCTGCGGTCGAGCGGCGTCGAGGGCAAGCCCTTCTCGGCATAGGCCATCACGTCATGCCAGATAGTGGCAGGGATCGTTCCGCCGGTGACGTTCTTCATCGGCGAAGAGTCGTCGTTGCCCACCCACACCGTCGTCACATAGTCGTGCGTGAACCCGACGAACCAGGCGTCGTGATAATCCTGTGTGGTGCCGGTCTTGCCCGCGGCTTCATGG
>DATCRK010000033.1:0-38752 GCA_036569005.1 Rhizomicrobium sp.
CAGCGGGGTCGCCGCATTTGGCACAGCCGGCCTTTCGTATCTGTCCGGCCGCGCGAAGATCGACGTGATCGCCAGCGGCGCCACCACGGCGCATAAAACCGAGCTCGGCTATCGCGGCGGCGTCGGTGTCGAATGGAGGCCGGCGCCGTACTTCGGAGTTCGTTTCATGGGGCGCTATCAATCCGCGGATTTCAACGGCGTAGCGAAAAGCGCTCTCGTCGGCAGCGTGGGCTTTAACTTCTACCTATGAAGATCAAAGCGTAGCCGAACCTATCGGCTACGCTTTGAATTCCTCGATCAACATATTTGTCCCACCGCCGCCTTGAATCACACATCCGGCTACGAATGCGACCGTGCTTTCATCAAAGGCGCTATACCATATTTCATAAGCTGTCGAAGCTGCGCTCGGGACAGTATCGACAAATCTCCATGACCAGGATCCGAAAATATCAGCGGTGCCGTTGCTCTGCACGATCTGTATCGGCGTACCACCGTTGATTGACCGATATGTCCCTGATGCCACATCCCGCGCTCGACAGTAGAGCTGGTGATCGATCTTGTGCGAGTTGACGGGCGTAATCTGCCAAGCAACGCTCGCCGTGATAGAAATGAATCCGGTTCCCTTGGGCGTATAGTTAGAAGCTTGCAAAAACTTGGCAGAGCTCGTTCCGGACGTGGCGCTCGGGCTCGAAGGCTGCGTGAGCGCCGATTTCGTCATTCCGTTGGCGATAAACTGATCAGCCGACAATCCGTTGATACGGTTAACATTTAGAATGCCGGTATTGATGATCGAAGCATCGAGATTCGGAATGACTGCACTCTTTACGTATAGCGATCCTGCGGAATATAGGAACGGATTGTCGAAATTCGTTCCATCCGTCATCAATATGCGTGAGGCCGAGAAAATGATCTCGGAAGTGCCATCCGTCTTGGCGTTGACATACATCGCAGCCGTCGACGCCGAACCGCCCGAAGAGGCGGCGGCCGCTATCGCGATCGTTGCCGCGGCCCCATTGATACTTGCGTTGGTGCTTACACGAAAAAGCCCGGACGCCGAAAAATTTCCGACAAGCGAAGTCAGCGAGTCGATTAAGTCATTGCTCGCAGCGATATCGCCAGCGTTATCGGTAATCCGCGAGTCCAGCCCGAGGACGATATCGGAGAGGGCTTCGCCGCCATAAGCGGCTGACAATTCCTCAAGGACGACAACTGCAGCACCGAGCGGGCCAGTCGCTACTTCGATGGCGCGAGTGTAATCCGCGGTTAAGTCTTGTGCTTTAGAGTGCAGTTCTTCGCGAAGCGTCTGCACGTCGGACATTCCGCCGAGCATTCCCTCCATGCTGCCGTGGATGGCGAGCTGCAGCTCGTCCATGAGCGCCCGAGCTTGGCTGCCAATGAAGTTCTGCATGTCGCGAACTTCCTGGCGGAACTGCTGAAAGCCGATAGCTTCATCATAGATGTCCTCGGCATCTATGCGTATGTCCGGCGTCGTGACAGGAAGGGGAGGCGTCCAATCCTGCTGCCTATCGGATTTTGACCGATATCTCGCCTCGACATTGTAATTGGTGGCCGAAGATAGCCCTGCCGTAATGTCGCCTTCGCCGTCCTGCCAATGATCGGTCTGGCCGGCCAGCACCACGGCCCCGCTGCTCGCCAGCGACACGATGTATTGAACGCCGTCGATATCGTCCTGATCAGGATCCCAATGGAGACGAATTGCCGGCTTCTGACGGCCTCCGTCTCCTGGGATTGCGACGCCCTCGACGGAAAATCCCGCCAATGTCTGCGCCGGCGGACGCACGCGGATGAGCGAGCCATGATTGGGCGTGCTGTAGTCTTCGTCGGGATCCCAATCGTAGTCCGAAGGATCGACCTCCTTGACCACCAGTCCAATGCCGAGGTTCGCCGCAATGGTGACGCCCTCGATGCTCATGAGCTTGTTTTCGTAGCCGCGGCGCGGGGACGTCCAGCGCGCGAAATCTACGACTGGCTCGATACCAAAAGCCGAAGGGCCCAAGACGACAGCATTGTTTCGGAACTTGCGCGCATCGGCGCTTCCCGACTTCATGAGCCGCTGCACCTGCTCGCCAAACGGGACCATATTGTAGGACACGTCAGCCGTGAGCCGTCGATTGTTGTCGGCAGCCTCGAGGTCCGGATTGTAGAGCGGCGGCGCGTCCTTCGCAGCGTAGGCTGCGGCGGGCTCGGGATATGATCCCGTCATGCCGTTGATGGTTTGATCCAGGCTGGGGAAGGGCGTGTCCGACTGTTTCTCCGTCGTGATCACGTCATCATCGGTGAAGGTGAGCACGGCGGATCCCGCCGCACCTACCCACGGCTTATAGATGCCTCCAATCTCGGCCGTGCGGCCATTGCAAGACTTGTTGAGCTCATCGACAAGATCGGCTGTCGGCGTGTCGACCGTGATTTCGCCACCGCATTGAAACTGCGCGACCGTTCCTCCGCCGGCGAGCGCGATCTCTCGATCGCATTCGTTCATCGCGGCAAACCACGCGCTCAGCGGAAGCCTCGAAGCATTGAGGTTTTGTAGGCCGTAGAACCACGTTCCGTTCCAGTTCAGCCCGCGGAACAGATTATATTCAATCGTCTTCGGATTGAGGCTGTGCTCATACGTGCCATAAAGCCCAAACCGATGCGTTCCAGAGCCGCCAACAGTGGAATCCTTGCGCGGGTCGTAGACCTTGATGCCGTCCACAACCCATTTGTAAGTCGGAAAGCCGCTGTAGATCGTCGGATCATCGCGCGCCGTGACAACGACGTACGGCACGCCATATCCGACGCGGTTGGCGCCATACGGCCGGCTCGGGTCCGCGCCGAATTGCGAAACAAGCCAAGGGTCCGCAACGGTCTGCGTGCCGTCATAGACCTTTACCCAGAGATAGTCTTTCCCGTTGATATGAAATTCCGGAACGGGATATCCCCAATCCTCGGCGACGCCCGACGTGTCGTACGTGCACTTCGTATCGGCCATCCAGAATTCGACAAGACCCGTCATGGGAAGGTCTTGCAGCGCAATGACCATGGTGAAGTACGCGTTAGGCGTCTTGTCGACCTTGCCCCACGTATTGAAATAGACGGCCTTTCCGCCCGTTATTCCGCGGCCAACGATGAAGCTTCGCGCCAGCACGCCGCCGGTCTGGATTTTGCCGCTCGATCCGCCCACGCCTTGCTTGGGCTTGCCCGTCACGGCCTTCTGCACGTAGGTCGCGCCGAGCGCGAGCGCGCTGGAAATCAGGAATGTGTTGACGGCCGCGATGGTTGTCGAAACGCCGATCGTGCTCAGCGCGGCGACGATCAAACCCGACACCGGATCCGCGTAGGCAGGCGTCGTCGCCGCGATGGCAGATGCCAGCACGGTTATGAACAGCCTGAAATTGCGCATTATGTGATCTTGAACGCCCTGACAGCCCGCGTGCGCGGCACGAAGTTCGCGCCGGTGGCGCCCACAACCCTGATCATTTCACCGACAAAGATGCCCAACGCCTCTCCGGTCTCCTCGCCAGGCATCCAGGCAAGATCGGCGAATTGCGCTGCCGACGGATGGCTGACTTCTTCGAAGTTCGCGCTCAGGTATTCGAGCAGCGTTTTCGCGCCGGTCGAGCGGAGCGCCTTCATTGCGCTCCTGGCGTCGCCGTACGTCCCGCGAAGCTGAGCCGCCGGATCGACGCCCGTGACTGCCTCGACGCAGCGAGCGGCCCATAGAGCGCAATCGTGATCGCCCCAATCGAACGCGGCGCGGTCCGTCTCTGCGAAAACTGCGTCGAGACGCGAACGCCACTGGGGGTGGCGGGTTAACCGCTGGCCAGCGCTATCGCGGCACCGATCAGCCCCGGAATTGTCGGTTTCGCCGGCGGCGGCACGACACGGCCCTTTTTTAGTCCCCATTGAATTTCCCAATCTGCAATGACGTCCACATCCTGAAAGAATGCGTCGTCTGGATTTCTAAGACGCTGGCTCGCGTCGCTGGCCTTTTCCGCGCTGGCACGCGTGAGCTCGCGGCTATGGCTCACGCAAGACCAGGTGACGCTACCTTCGGCTGCGCCGCCTTCGAGCGGAACCGCTGGCGCCTCGATGGGATTGCCATCGACAAAGCCCATGAAAACAGGGATCGCCGCTGCCACCAGATCGTGAGTATTGGGATCAAACACGGCCAAATGCACTTGGACCGGTGCATTTCGAAGATCGTATCCCCGTATCAGATCACGAACCTGATCATTCACGCCATCGAGCGTGATATTGAGCGTGCGGACTTCGATCGTGCTCGTGAGCAGAATATCATCGACCTTCAAGGCATCGCCGAGACCCGTGAAATCTCCGGTCGTTGTCTCACGCGTGTCCCCATCGATATAGGCGATTTCGGAAACACTGACATCGTTCCAGAAGCGGCCCGCGACCTCCTCGCCAGAATCGAAATCCTTGGCGACTACCGAAACGAGAAAGCGCGCGTAGAGCTCTCGCTTCCCGAGAGCGGTAACTATGGCTGGATCGACTTCAAACATTTAGCGGTTCTGCCTGGCCTGAAAGGAGAAAACGCTTCTGTATCTATCCTGCGTCGTCAGATCGTCCGTTCCGGGAATGACCTTCATTTCGCACGTCGGCGTTTTCAGCGTGACGACAGCGTTGACCGCGGCGCCAGGCCGTATGTTCGGATACACCTCGAAAGCATCGGTGTTGCCCGCACCGTCCGCAGTCACGCTCTCCAATATCTGATGGAATGCGCGCGCGGATGGGGCGCCATAGTCGAAGCAGAAAAAGTCCCCCAGCGTCAGTTTGTAGGCGGCAGGTAGACCTTTGAAGCTCAGCGACTTGTTATCGTCCCCGAGCGCCGCGATCTTGACCGTGTGCGCGCCCAGGACCGCGCCCGTAATGTCCGATTGCGGATAGCGCGCCATCGGGTTGAAGCCGTAAAAGCTGAATATAGAGCCCTGAAGCGCATTCAACCTCGCCTGATATTGCAATGCGAGGCCGTGCGGCACTGCGCGTGAAGTGAACTTGGCTTGCCACAGTGTGGGGCGCAGATCCTTTGCCAAGATGATGCCAGCGCCAGTACCGCTATTTTCCTGCCCCCGCGATGCATTGAACGATGCCTGAGTGATCTGCATCGCCTCGAGGAGGCCCGTCATCGGATATACCGTGGTCACGGACGCCACCTCGGGTCCTGCGCCGAGCGACGGATCGTCGGCACGATGCGGCGATCCAATTGCCGGTCATATTGCGTCAACATCTGAGCGCTGGCTCTGATCGCGCGCTGCGCACCGGCCTCCGCCGCGTCCGCGATTTCCTTGCTGCCGCGTGCTCCATCTACTTTCACGGTGATCTGCATGGGAAGCGGCGCCATCGCGCTCGGCTGCCGGGCCTTGCGCATATCGGCGCGGCTGATCACTCCTTCGCCGCGCTGAAGCACCGAGAGGAATTCATCGCTGTTGAGCCCGTTGTGGAAGCGCGGCGCGCGCGCCACCGCTGACGCGGGAATGAACCGCATCGGCGCGGCGGTATCCCCCACGCTCGGCGTGCCCTCGTGGAACACGGAGGCAAGAAGTCCTCCCACGTCGCTGAAGAAGCCGCCGCCTGAGCCGCCACCGAACAGGCTGCCAATACCTTTGATGAGCCAATTGGCACCATCTTCAAGAGCGCTGCCGAGCTTATCCGCGAGCGAGCCACCATTTTCGTCAAGCGTTTTGCCGATGGCTGTGGCGGCCTTCTGGCCACCATTCTCGATCGACGTTGCCGCGGCGCTGAGCAGAGCCTTGGGATCGGTGAGATTGAGCGGGTTTGCGCCGCCAATCATTCCCGCCACCTGCGATGCGGGCAGCACATAATACGGATTCTGCTGGCTGCCATCCGGCGCGCCCGCGCCGAGAAGTGTCTTGAAGAAGCCGCCGATGCCGCCGACGTCACCCATCGTGGGGTTGTTCTGTCCGAGCATCGCGTTCTTCGCGGGGTTCGCGACGCCAAGCGTCGCGATCTCCTTCGCGAAGTTTCCAAGGATACTCGTCTCGACGTCCTTTAGCTTCGACCCAGTGAGGAGCCCGGTGATATCATCAATCGTCTGCGACGTGACGTCCTGGACACCCTTGATGGCATCCTTCTGACGTTGAAGCGCCTGATTTTCCTGCTCGATGGCGCCGGCGTTCTGGATGCGCTTCTTGGCAAGGTCGCTTTCGAGGTCGACGCCCTGTTTGCGAAGGTCCACCGCTTCGCGAAGCTGCGCCACGATGATGGCTTGCTGGCTCTCGTTGAGGCCGATGATCGCGAATTGCTGCTTGAGGATGTCGAGCTGATCTTGCTGCGCCGCGACAGCCGACAACATAGCCGTTTTCTTTTCGGCGTCGCTGAGATCGCCATGGGCCTTCGTCAGCTCGTTGATGATGTCAGTAAGCTGGCCGTAGTTCTTGCCCGCATCGATGATCCGGGCGGTGATCAAGGGACGCAGCATCAATTCGAGCTGCATTTGGCTCTCGAGGTCTCCGTAGGCGAGGCTCCCATCTGCGAGCGACTTATTCACGCCGGCGCGGGCGTCGATTTCGCCCCGCATCTGATCCACGGCCTTGCCGCCAGTGACCGCAGCATCGCCGACAAGCTTCGCAAGGATCTGAGAAGCGCGCGTGTCGATATCGATTCCGTTCTTGGCGCCCTCGATCATGGCTTGTTTGCGGGCCTCGGCGACGGCCGCGGCGGCGCTGCTTGTCATGTAGGCCTGAGCGAGGTTGAGCTCGGCACGCGTCTGTGCCTCCACAATCGCCGTATTGCGCTCTTGCGACTTCGTTTTTGCGTCGATGTGCTGGCTAGCTTCGCCATACGCCTTCGCGCCGGCGAGCTGCACTTCCTTTTCGGCTTGCGCGGCCGTGACGACCTTGCCGGTCAAATCGAGGGACTTTTGTTGCTCGAGCAGCTTTTGGCGAATATCCGCATGCGCGGCATCATTCGGGGTGGCCGCAAGCTTCGCCGCAATTTGTTCTTTCTGGATTGTGACGTCTTCCGCAGTGATCAGCTTTCCATGCTCATCCCGCAGGGACGTTATCGCGCGCGTCACCGCGTCATAGCGATCCTTCACCAAGGCGAGATCATCGGCCGTCATCTTGGCCTGTGCGCCGGGCGTGGTCAGAGAGGCGTTCAAGTCAGCCTGTTGCTTCTGCAGATTCCGCAAAAGCACTTCGTTTGGCTCCAGGTTGACGGCCGTCGCGGCGGACAGCTTGGAGGCGTCGCGAGCGCGCTGATCGTCAGCGCGCTTGCTCACGGCATCGGCCTGTTTCTGAAGGGCTTGCAACTTGCTTTCCGCATCCGCGATGGCTTGCTCCGTCGTGCGGCCATCGAGCGGGACAATCTTCTTGTCCTGTAGATCTTTGATGTATTGCGTCAGAAACTTGATCTGCGCATCTTCGCCGGCACCGGCGATAGCGCGGCCGATATAGGTGATCGCGCCGGAAACTGCGGCCTTGACGCTATCCCATGCCGCCGCGATCCCGGATACGTGCCGGGCGGATTCGTCCAAAGCGGGGTTCATGGCATTGAGGGTGAATTTCAGCGCGCCCTCACGGTCGTTCATGTCGATCAAGCTGCGGATATGCTCGCGCGTCTTGTCATCGAGGAAGCCGAGCTTCTGATCGAGCGCATCGATACCCTGCAGAAGGTCCTGGCCGCCGAATGCGCCCGCCAGCTCATCGCGTGCCTTGTCGAGATCCTGCCCGCTCTCGCGGGAATACTTCTTTGTGATATCGATGAGCTGCTGAAAATTATCGACGCCGATCTTGCCCGTTTTGGCAAAGGCTTCTTCGATGTCGCGCGCTGCGCCCACCGTGATCTTCGAGCTGGCGTTCGCGGCTTCCGCGATCTGTTCCATCTGATTTGCGCTTGCGCCGGAAGCTGCACCTTTGCCGGCCAGCGAGGCATTCAGCTCGCGGACGCCACTTTGATAGCTGGCATAGGCGTAGACGATGCCACCTGCGATGGCCAGGAGACCTCCATAGACAGCGGCTGTGACCGGAACGAAGGCCTTCAGGCCTTGGAGCAATCCGCTGAGGATACCGCCCGCGCTGATATCGTTTCCGAAGATCTGCCGGATTTGGAGGCCCTGTTGGACCAGAACGGTGAGGGGATTTGAGCCCGATGCGAGCTGGGTTACGACGTCATTGAGCTGATAGCTCAGGTTCGTAATCTGGTAGCCGGCGAGGCGACCGTCGTCGCCGAGCTGTCCAAGAGCCAGTCGGGTAGCGTCGAAGCGCTTCTTCGCAAGGTCATTGGCCGCAGCGAGCTCCGTAGCGCTGATCTTATTCGCGTCGGCCAATTCCTTGTTGCGCGCCAGCTCTGCGCTGTAGCGCTGTTCCGCGGCTGTAAGAGGATCGATGGCCGCGCGCAGCGAAGCGGCTCGCGCCTCGAGATCGGCGGCCTTCGCAGCCGCATCCGACAGAGCGCGGCCGAGATTGGCGTTGCCCATCTGGGCAAGCACGGCCTCTGCTTCGCGCGATTCCGCAACGACGCCGGCGATGGCCGCGGTGGCCGCGTCGGCCGCGGCGATCTGCTCCTGGAAGAACGCCGCGGAGGCCTTTGCCGATGTTGGCGCCTGGCCAACACCCATGAAGGCGTTGAAATTGTTTTGCGCTACGTCGGAAGAGGCGGTCTCCTTGGCGATCTGCGCCAGGCGCGCGAGGTTCGCGGCCTGACGATCGGTTGAGGCCTTCGCCGCGATGTCGAAAACGGCCCAGCTATCCGCGGCCGTCTTGACGGCATCGCCAACGGCGCGGATTTGGGTTTCGTTCTGCTTTTCGGCGGCCATTGTGGCCGCCGCCATGGAGCTTAGGCTGTCGTAGGTTTTTCGCCCGGCTTGTTCGACGCCGGCGTACTCGCTGCGCGCAGAGGAACCGTCCGCAGCAATGCGGAACTTGATCTCCCTTCCCATGCGACGCTCCGATGAAGTTTAGCCGGTCATTTCCAATCCGGCGGGTCCTCGTCCTCCGGATCGGCCTCTTCGGTCGAACCCATGAGGATTGCACCTTCGATCTCCGGCAGTAATTCGGAGAGGAAAGATCTGTCGGCCCCCATTACGGCAGCCATTTGCATCCAAGCGGGGAAGTCGAGACCCACAATGCTCGGCTTGATGCCCAGCAAGTGGCCTTCTCCGCTATAAATGCCTTCCACGTTCGCGCGAACCTGCGCCGAGCACCGTATGATGAGCTCCCACATGACCGCCTCCTCTGGCGATCGAGCTTCATTCACGGTGTAGGCGCACTCTTCGCACCGCACTTTGTTGAGAGTGATGCAACTTTTGCAATAACTCGGCCCACCGCCGAAGTGCCAACGGCAGAGGGCGATTATCCGTTTTTTCTTGTGGCGTCCGGCATGTTGGGAATGACGTACACATCATCGAAGTCGTCGTAGAACGCCATATCGCGCATGGCGGCCTCGATATTCGCCTCCGTCACGACAGCCGCCTTTTCCTTCTTCGGCTTCTTCACGCGCTTTGCCGTTTCTTTCTGTGCCACTTTGAGGCCGACACCTTCCCAAGCGACAATCGCGCTCTTTGCGAGCTGCAGATTAAACGCTGTATTAAGGACGGCGGCCTGATCGGCAACGGTCCACGTTTTCCCGGCCTTCTCATATTCCTGCGCTGCGGCGGCCGCCGAAGCGGTCGCGACATAGCGCGCGCTGATCATCATGGCTTGATCGATTGGACGGAGCTGCACACGAATTCCCGTGCGCTGAAACTCCTTCCAATATGGACCTGTCGGCTTGTCGTCAGAGATCAAAAACACCGGCGATGCTCCTCTCTGGCCTTGGACTAGGCCGGGTTGTTGTAGTTCGCGACATCGTTCACAAGCTCAACGGTGAGAGTGTGCCCCTCATCCGGCGAGGACGATTGCCACGAATAGGTCTTTTGGATGCCGCCGGGGCCGGTGATGGAGTCCTTGACACGCGGCAGGAAGGCGCGCGGGATCGTGTATTTCAGGCTGAAGTTCGTTCCGGGGACGGTCCATCCATATGTCAACCCGCACGGATTGTTCTGGCCAGTCGGAATGTCCTTGTTGGCGTCGGAAAGGCGCACAACAACGTCGCCGCTGGCGACCGAAGAACCAGGATCCGCATCCTCAATCTCCGCATCGTTCCGAACCACTTCGACGGTATCGAGCGAATTATCATAATTCACGGACGCGCTCACGACCTGTCCCATGGCGACGCCCTCGCGGGTGATCTCGCCGAAAGCTTGAGAGAAGCGCAGGACGTCCATGTTGGTGAGATCGCCGCAAGCGCTCTCGTTCGCCAGATCCTCCCCCTTCGCAACGAGACTGCATGTCGCGTTGAGTTTGCCTTTCGGAGAAACGGCGATAGCACACTTGCCGCCGCGAATTTGGCGGTTCATGCCAAATCGCAGCACGTCTGGTTTCTGAATCTCGGCGAAGCCGGCGGGCAAATCCTCCGCTTCCGAGACAAAGGTGTGCTTGACGGTGCCACCAGTGAGGGTGGGTCCCGACAACTCCAAATGGGCATCCGCCGACGCTGCAAGCGTGAATGCGTTGCCGGCGAGGCCAGCGGCATCGTAATTGATGGTGACGGTATCGTCGGCCGCCGCGTAGGTGGCCTGGGCAACGCCAGCAACGACGCTCGCATTCAGTGCAGCCGCGATGGCTGTTGAAGTTGCATCGACGTCAGCGCCGATCAGGATCTCATTGCCCTCGGGATCGGCCGCAACAAATGTGAACGCCGTTCCATTGACCGTAAATGTGGAGTTCGCGGCGGGCTGCGCAGAGAGCTTTGCGGAACCGGTTGCATGATCGAGCGCAACGGTCGTGGGATCGCCCATGAAGAGCTTGTACCACACGCCGATATTGCGAACGTCGACCGGTACAACGACGTCACCGGTGTTGGTGATATTGCTGTCCGACGGATCGTTCATGCCCCGGCCTTGGCCGAGCGTATCATCGGCTTCGAGCGCCTGTTCGGCGCCGAGCGCGGACGAGATAAACGGAAGCTGCCAATAGCTGCCCTCATCCGGCGGGGTGTCGTATTCGTCGCCAAAAGCAAATGCGAGTTTGGCATTTGCGCCGCGAGCGCGCTTCGCAGTGGTCGGCATGAAGTCTCTCCTGTCAGAAAAGAAGGCTTGACGTTGCGTAGTGAGCGATGAGCGCTACGTTGGCCCATTCGCCCGATGGCGTTCCTTGATCTTCGAGATCGTCGTCCTCGACCGCATCGGCCTCGATGAGCTCCACGAGGCCTCCGAGCGTCGGGTCTGCCACCAGCTCGTTGCCGATGCTTGCCAGCATCTGCTTAAGCGCATCGGTGGCGCTCACGCCTGTTTGCTGAAATGCGGCGATTTCAAGCTGAATGCGGTGGGCCACGTAGTAGACGTGCGGCGAGAGCTCCTCGCCTTCAATCTCTGGCGTTCCATCGCGGATCACGACATTGCCGGCCGGATCGACGCGCTGAGGCTTGCCACCATTGCGCTGAAGCTTCGCTACCGGCAGCGCGCGGCGCACAAGAGCCTCAACCCCGTTCAACATGGCGTTGCTGTCGAAGGCTGTCATGTGTCGCTTAACCGCTCTGCGATAAAGTCGCCCGTACGGTCGCTCCAATGCGCGAAGCTGCCGTCGGGATCGAGGCGCTTTTGCATCCGCACTGTCGGGACCATCGTGAACATCAAAATTTGAACGTGCTTCGAGAGCCCGCGGCCCCGATAGAGGCGGCCGAGCTGCTTTCCCGTCGCTCGCCTGAAGCCGTGAGCAGAGCCACCGACCGCATCGATAAACGCGATAAGCTCGCCCTTGCCCTTTTTCGAAGGCGCAAACTTAAGGTCCTGGTTGAAATATGTTTCAACCTGTTCCGGCGTCATTCGCTTTTTCGAGCCCCGTCCGCCCGCGATCACGCGCGGAACGTTCTCACTCGGGATTGCCAGATATTTTTTTCCGTTGACCGTGCGGATAACCGCGCCGCGGGCGAACGCATCGATGATGTCTGGCACGCGGGAAACGACAAACGCCGCAGCGTCGATACTATCGCGGCCAAGCGGATACCGATTCCCTCGCCATGTATTGGCGAGGCGCTGGCCCATGCCGGCGGACGCGACTTGATCGCGCAGCTCGCCCACAAAACCCTTGAGGCCTTCATCGATGCCGCCAGTCACCGCGCGAGCGGTGACGCGCTCCAAATATGTCCTGAGCCCCGAGAAGTCAGGCTCCGAAACAGAATGTTTCATGGCGCGACCGGAATTGCCTCACAATGCCAGTTCAGGCCGAGATCATCGATCTGCGGCTCACCGGTGATCTCGTAATTCTGTCCCGTTTTCGTGCGCACGAAGCGATGGCTCTCCTCCGGCGAGGAAACTTCGCTCTGGCGCACCTGAAAGAGCACACTGCCCGCCATAAGCCGCGATTGGCCCATCCGGAGCTGGACGTCCGGAGTAGCGAGAATAATGCGGACGGGAACCGCATCATTCTCGCCATCCGCAAGCCATGACGCATCCTCCGCGATGTTGTCATCATCGAAGGATGCATCGTTGGCTTCTGAGAATGCCGACACGTTACGTGCGCTTGCCCTGGATGAGCACGCGCGGGAGGCGGCAGTAGTGGATCGGGTTCGTCTGGATTTCCAGGTCATAACCCTTGTCGTTGCGCATCGTCATGCCCTTGACGTATAGGCGCTGGCCCTTCTTGTTGACCGTCTCGATGTAGTCCGCCGGTGCGTAGCGGGTGCGGAAGAAGATTCCCGGCGCTGCGATCGGGAAGATGTGGCACTTGTCGGTGTCCACCATGGGGGTATTGCCCACCGCACCGCGGTAGTTCTCCCATACGATGCCGCCGAACTCGAAGGCGCCATAGCTCTTGCCGTTGGGCTCAATATAGCCCTCACGGAGGATCTGCGCTTCCGGCCAATTCTTGAAGGTATCGCGCACTTCTTTGTGGGCCAGAAGGTCATCGAAGAAGTTGTCGCCGCAGAAAGCGCGGGCGGTGCCGCTCCACGGCAGCCCCTTTGCTTCCGCCGCAATGCTGCGGATGACGCCCGCGCATTTCTTGCGCAGCACGCCGTCCGCGGGGTTCGCATTGTCGAGATCGAAATCGATCTCGGCGAGCTGATTCACGTTGAACTCCGTAAAGAGGTTCAGCGTGCCGCCGTCGGCATAGGCGATCGTGCCCTTGATCGCGCCGAGCTGCGAATACTCTTCGGTTACGGCGAAATTCTGCGAGTGCTCGCCCGCGCGCTCATTCACGAGGGCCATGAAGTCCATGACGCCTTCTTCGGTGCCGAAGTCGCGGCAGCCCTGCACGGCATCCGCCCAGATCGCATCATCGACCTGGTGGTGCGGAATGCCGAGCTTGCGCAGCGTGCGATTGGTGCGGCCGACCGTCGTGCCCGGCGCACCGCGCGGGGTGCGCGGGATAAGCGTGATCATCTGCGTCTTTTCTTCGATCGCGATGTCCACGGTGTTCACACCGTCGCTGTCGAAGATGCCACCCTCGGCGATGCGGCCGGGGACGAATTCCAGCTTGTTGATCGCATCCGCGAGCTGGACAACCTTGAAAGGTTCCGTGTTGAAGATATCGAGCATGATTGTCTCCTTGAGTGCTGGCGCCGCGCAGAGCGGTCGCTCGTGCAGGGCCGCACGGAAATGGGCGCGGACGGCATCCCGTCCGCGCCCTGATCGATGAGGCCTGGTGCTGTGGAATTAGAAGAGGCGGATGCCCTTCAACTTCTCCAAGCTTGCGGCCGCAGCCGCTTTCGCATCGTCGTCAGCGCCATCCGGCCACGCGATGAGGTTCGTATTGAGATCTGCAAGCCGGTCGATTGTGGCGATGTCGAGCGTTTCGCCTTCGCCGGTTTCATAGGCGTAGAGCGACATGGCGGAGGCCACTTCCGAACCGTCCGCGCCGTCGGGGTCCCACGCGACATATTGCTGATCTGCGGGATCGTAGGAGACGTCGACATAGAAGCTGTCGCCAGCCTTGAAGTCATTCGCACCGTCGGCCGGATTGAAATTGATCGTGCCGTTGTACGCGGCCCCAATCGCTCCGTGGCCATCTTCGGTGCCGTCGGGCTTGTAAACCACATAACGGCCCGCGTTGGCTTCGGCTTCAACGAAGACGATGGTGTAACGCCCGGCTGGGGCGTTGTCGTCCGCCGTCACGGCTCCGAATGCACCGTTGCCGGCATTGACGCCGATGGCGGTCGCCGCGCCCACTTGCTGCGAAGCGGCGACGGCGACGAGAGCGAGAAGCGAACACGCCGCGATGGTCTGAGATGCCGCGAGAATGCCTTTCCGACGGGAAATCGGAAGCTCGCGGAGTACCGCTTCGATCGAGCGGGACTTTTCGGTGAACTCCTGCATGATGGTCTCCTTTGTTGACCGCTGAATGTGCAAAGCGCACGGAAATGGGCGCGGACGGCATCCCGTCCGCGCCCTGATCGATGCGTTCTGTTTGGTTAGCGCTTCGCGCCAAAGCGACGATTGTGGTTCGCGACACTCTTGTCCCAGAGAGCGGTGAAATCCTTCTTGCCGCCGTTCTCGATCGTCGCGCCGACTTCGGTTTCCTTGTTGTTGCGCTGTTCGATCGTCGGCGTTTTGCTTCCGACCGGCGTGGAGGCGAGAACCTTCTTCGCCTCTTCGGCCGTGACCGACGTCGCCGCGAGTGTCGCAGCCTGGCCTTCGCGCCCCTTGGCTTCTTCCGACGTCAGAATGGCGGACATGCGCTCGCGCTCGGCAGTCGCCCCAGCTTCTCTGCCTTTCTTCTCGCCATCGGCGACGCCTTCGGTCCGCGCCGCGGCGACGCCAGCGTTGTATTCCTCTTCGGTGTAAGTCTTCATCGTCAAACCTCCGTTGGGCGTCTGGCCCTTCTTCACACCAGAACGCGTTGAAAGCTCCTGCAAAACCTGATCGAAAGTACCGACGCGATCAGCCACGCCTTTAGCGACCGCTTCCTTGCCCATGAAGATCCTGGCTTCTGTGGCACGAGCAGCGCTTGCATCCAAGTGCGCCCCGCGGCCAGCGGCGACGCTCGCGAGGAAGTCGTCATAGAAGGCCAAGACCTCCTGTTTCAGATCTTCCGTCACTTGTTCCGACAGGGGACCGAAGGGGTTGCCGTCGACTTTGTGGGCGCCGGCATAGATGAGGGTCGGCTTGATGCCTTCCTTGGCGAGATACTGTGAATAATCGACATGCATGAGGAGCACGCCGATAGATCCCGCGAGGGACGTATTCGAAACAACGATCTCCTTCGCGCCGCTGGCGATTCCGTATGCCGCGCTCGCGGCCATGTCGTTCACGACGGCGGTAACTGGCTTGACCGAATTTACGCTGCGAACAAGACCCGCAATGGTCGACATTCCGAGCGCTTCTCCGCCAGGACTATCGATATCCAGAAGGATGGAGTGGATCTCAGGATCGGCCGCGGCCTCTTTGAGCTGCGCGGCAATGCCTTCATAGGAAACGAGGCCTGAGCTCGCATCGAGCCATGCACCGCGATTGACCAGCTCGCCGACGATCGAGATAAGCCCGACGCCATTGTGCGCCCGGGTCATTGCGCTGCCGCCGCCCTTACGCTTGCGCGAGCCAACGAAGCGTGTGGCTTCCGGGCCTTCCGGCTTCGCGCCTTCATCAAGGCTGATATTGGCGCCCAGATGCTCGCGAAGCGCCCAAAGAACAACCTGAGCGCTCGCCGGATGCAGCAAGAGCGGACGATTGATGATCTTCCGCGCGATCTGCGAAGGATGAAGGTTCATGTCAGCCAGCCCTTATCGCGTAGCGCCGAGGCTTCTTGCCGCCTTGCGCAATCGCAGCCTCACAGCGCGAAATCTCTTCCTTCAAGGCGTTGAGATTGCTCGATTGATAGGTCACGCGCTTGCTCCCGTTGGGTCCGGGAATATCAACGGTCTGCACCATCTGCCCGGAAAGCAGGTTCACCAACGCTTTCTGCAGGATCGGCAAGGTTTGAGCCGGGTCCGAATAATCGATCACCATCACGCCGGCTCCGGTTGTTTGTCCTTCGCCGGGCTCGGCGGATTGTCTTTCTTCGGATCGCCGGTCTCTGGATCCACGTTGGGATCGGCAGCGACGCCGGCATTCGTCAGATCCTCGTCGGGGAGGCCATATTTCTCCCTGATCGTTCTCGCCGCGGCCTTCTCGGCACAGACGTCTTCGTAGTCGACGCCATACTCCTCGCAGACCATTTGCTGAGACGCGGCGCCCATGCGCAGCCGGAGCAAGCGCTCGTTCGCCGCCTTCAGCTCATCCGGCGTCGGCTTCGGCGAGCCCGTCCAGTCGGCATTGCAGATCTCGGCGCGGTTCTCATGGAATTGATCGATGCCGCCGGGCAGAGCCAGCGGTCCACCTTGCTCAATTTCCTCTTCGAGCCACCCTTCATAGACGCCCTGGCAGAAGGGCGAGACGATGTTCTTCCGGCGATAGCAGATGACACGCCAATTGTAGTCGGTCGCCACCTTCATCGAAGAGAAGGTCACGCCGGCGTAATCACCCGTGAACCCTTCGTAGGTGATGCCAATGCAGCGCGCATTCTCGCGCAGAAGATCCTTTGCGAACTCGCGATAATCAGCGCTCGGACCTTGAGAGGTGTGAAATTCAAGGTGCTGGCCGGGATAGAGCTGCGCTCCGCGGCCCGTGATGCCGACGTCGATGTTTTTCTTGTCGTACCAGCCCGCTTGGGAGGCAAACCACGCTTCCATGGCCGACATGCCCTGCGTTGCCGCCGCGGCCTGTTCTTCCGGCGTGAGCAACGCGCTCAGCACATCGTCGGTCGGCTGATCGCTCTCGATCGAGAAGGCGAACAGCGAGCGGACGATGTTCTGCATCAATGTCGCATTGGCAAGCTGATCGAATTGGCGGGCAACCTTGAGCACAGGCACCATGACCGAGATGCCACGCGTCGTGCTGATCGCGCCGTCGAAATTATGAATGATCTTCGGACGTCCCATCGCGTCACGCGCGGCGACTTCCACTTCCCCGATAGGGGCCGCCGGCGCCGACATGAGGTTTGAGAGCCGATTATTGGGCGCGAACAGGTACGACACGGGCAATCCGTCCGGATCCATGCGCACGCCCTGGATGAGGCGATTGCCAATATCCGTGCGCTGCGAGAGCCGATGCGGCGCGACAAGGCGGACCTTCGTGCCATACCTCGACCCGACGCGCGGACGCCAAGGCAGTTCGGCGACCATCTCGCCGAATCCAAACCAGCTCTTGTATTGAGCTGCTTGCATTTGGCCAAAATGACGACGCCCTTCGACGTCGCAATCCCACGCACGATTGGCATATACCGCGAAACGCGCTTCGCAGAGCTTCGCCCATTCCGCGGCGCGGACAGGATCGAGCCGCAAAGCTGCAGCATTCGGCTTCGCGTTGAGCTTCAGTCCGTTTCCGACGCAATCGACCGTCGCTTGCTCGATGCCGCCAGCTATCCAGCCGACGTTGTGCATCAAGTCCGTGGTGCGCGCTGACGCCGGCGCCCATGCGCGCGCCACATCATCGTATGGCTCGCGCAACGCCGGCGGATGCCATCCGGAGAACGTGAGTCCGCGGCCGTCACGCATATATTCGCTGCGCAGATCGTGCGCCGGCATCGAATCCTTGCGCAAAAGGCCCTTTGCCGCGCTGATCATTTGACCGAAGCGGCTCAAGGGGTTCTCCTAGTTCTTAAATCGACCTGATATCCGGCTAAACCGCTCACGTATCGCTGCAGCCGGATCCTTCGGCGGGTCTCTGCGCTCCTGTTCGGAGCTTTGGCTTTGCTCGGAAGCGGCGGCCTGGGCCTCCTCTCCCTCAGTCTGCTTTTCCGGTTCTTCGACCTTGAGCCGCGTTGCGCCGCCTTTTGGCGGTTGGGGCTTCGGCAGCTCCTTCTTCGAAGGCCAGCGATCTACGCCGAGGAGCCATGCTGCAGCACGGGCATATACGCGGCAGTCTAGAGCTTCGTTGCGCTCGCGAAGTTTCTGCCACTCCTGGCGCGGAAACGCCTTTTTGCGTTTGCCCTTGATGACGACGAGCTGTTCCGCGGTGAGCTGCTTGAACCATTCGTCGGGCAACCCGTCGGCCAAATGCATATAGCCGTCGGGAAACTCCGCACTCTTTGCGAGCTCTTCGTCCGTCGGACGATCGAGACGCAAGAAGCGATAGGTCTCCGCCTTAAAGACGTCGACGTGGATCTTGTAGATCTTCACGCCGCGCTTGATCTTGCGACCCCGCTCTGTGACTTCCACATAGGTCGGGCCCTGCACCGGCGCGGTGACGTTTTGTCCGGGGCGGCCGATTACTGCGATGGTGAGACCGGGATGCTTGCGCACGAAAAGACGGGCTTGGGCCGTTGTGGCGCCATCACCGACGTCGATTGCCCAGCGAGAAACCAGCATATCGCTCTCGTCGCCGTCGCGCGCAATGCGCTTTGGCAACAAGTCGTGAAGAAGCGTCCAGACTTCATCCTTCGAAGTGTCACCTTCGAGCACAACGTGCTCGATCAAAGCGCTCTCGACGCCAAATCCCCATGCCCAGATGTCGACTTCGAGACGATCGCGTTGAACGTCTACGCCGGCGGTGAGCAACCGAGCCCAGGCGGGAACCTTGCCAAGGGAATGCTCACGCTTGCGGTCGACAAGGAGCTTCCAATCCGGCGCGTCACCGCGCTCCTGGAACGTCTCCCCTTTGATCGTGTTCGTGAAGGTCTTGAGCAGCGCCTCGTTGCCTTGCGCCTCTTCCCACTCCTTCGCGATTTCAGCCCAGCTCATCCATCCGATCGGCGAATACAGCGCCGATATATGGAAGCCAATGACGCGCTTGTCCGCGCATTGGGCAGTGGCGCGCCACTCGCCGTTCTCGAGCATCCATGTTTTGTGATGCTCTTCCAATTCCCTATCGCAATGCTCGCACTTATATCGGACCGAATCCGGATCGCCCCTTTCCCAGATGAGGCGATCAAACTTGAGCCACTGCTTTTCCTTGCAGTGCGGGCAAGGCACGAAATACCGCTGCTGATCGGTCGCTTCAAACTCGATCTCGATTCGAGAAAAGCCTTTCGTGGTCGGTGTCGACACTAGAAAGACCTTTCGCCGGTGGCCAAACGTCTGCGCACGGCGCTCGGCGAGCTTGATGGGATCGCCTTCTTCATCGATATCGGCGGGATAGGCGTCGATCTCATCGAAGAAGAGAAATCGAGCGGGCATCGATCGGAGGCCGGCCGCTGAATTCGCGCCCGTCATGATCAGGATGCCGCCCGGGAAACTCTTGACCAGGACGGTGTTGTTGCTATCGCGCTTGCGCGCGGGTGCTACGCGCTCTCGCAGAGAGGGCGTAGCCTCAATCATCGGCTCTATGCGCTGCTTGGAGGCGCGCTTCGCCAGATCGAGCGTGGGCAAGACGGCGAGGAATGGCGCCGGCAGTTGGTGGATGCCGTATCCGATCCAATTGTTTCCGTCTTCGGTCGCGCCAACCTGCGTCGACTTCATGAAGACGATGCGCGTGTATCGCGTCGTGGCGCTCAGCGCATCCATGATCGCGCGATTGAAGGGCGCGCGATCGGTGCGATATTCGCCAGGCTCCGCAGAGCTCTGCGATGGCAGGATGCGATATTCATCCGCCCATTCGGAAACCGATAGAACAGGATCGGGAGCTAACCCGCTCCGCCACATCCGCTCGACGTCGGCCGCGCCGACGAATTCTTCAACCGAGCTTGATATTGACGCCGGCAAGCTTTGCGAGGTGCTTGCGGACATAGTGTTCCAAAATCGTTTCCAGAGATTGGTTCTCGACTTCGCCGCCGGCTTTGCGGATATCCGCTGCCATCAAGGAGACCATTCGTGTGGGCCACTGCAGCCAGCTATCGCGCTCGGCTCGCGCCAGCGCGAAAATCTTGGCTAAGGATTTGTCCTTATCGATGAGACGCGCGAGCTTCGCGTCCATGTTGATCTGCCGCTCTTCCATTTTTTGGAAGATCTCGGCGGTGCGGGCATCGACCATCGTGAAGCCTGGACCCGACGGGGCCTTGCCAGCCTTCGATAGATATCGGCTCGCGATATCAACCTGTTCTTGCGTGACCGGCTGATCTGCATCGGCCGGCGGGTCAGATGGTTTTGACTTCGCGGCGCTGCGTTCCGGTGGCGGCGATCTCTCGTCGGTCGCTGCCTTTGCCGCGGGTTTTCTGGCGCGAGAGGTTTTCCTTTGCTGGGCGGGATCTGTGTTCCGATCCCAAGCTTTGTCGGCCTTGGCGAAATCGATCGTCTTGCCGTCGCCTTCAAACGCAATGCGACCGCTCGCAATTGCCTTGCGGACGGAATTGTCGCTCTTCAGGCCGCGATGTCGCGCGTAAGCGCGAACGCCGCCTGATGTCAGCTTGGGTGTTTTCTTCGGGCTCATCAGCCGGTCCAGTTCCGACGGCTAACCAAAGATCCTGAACGCGGCAGCGAGAAGAATGATGCAAGCGGGCAGAAACACGAGTGGTGTGACGCCACCAGCGCCGGCCGTCCGGTTATCCGTATCTGCCGGAGGCGGCGGGATATCGTCTTGCATGTCGGAGCTCGCGAAAAGTGCTGCGCGCGCCGTATCACTGGCGCGCGCAGCTCAGGTAGGGAGCCCCATCTTCGGAGCGTCGGTTGCCAGGTGGCAAAAGGAGTTGCGTGAGCGGGACTTGAACCCGCGACCTCCGGGCAGTGGGTCCGGCGCGCTAACCACTGCGCTACCACGCGGCAGAAATTGGAGCGGAAAGCCGGATTCGAACCGGCGACCTACGGTTTGGAAGACCGAAGCTCTACCTCTGAGCTACTTCCGCGGAAGCGACTAGCCGACGTCCATGTTGGTTAGCGCGAGGAACGCGATGAACGCCAGCAATCCGATTGTGAGAAGCACCGGCACTCCCACAGCAACGATCGCTGGCGTCATGATTAGCCACCATGACCAGCCAATGATGCCGCCATATCGAAGCGCCGCCAGAAGAATGCTCAAAATGAGCAGCAGCACGAAGACGGTCCAAAGCATTTGCGAAGTGATCATCGGCTTCCTCGCTGTAACAGTGCGCACTGCGCACCCGGTAAACTGCGCACCCCGATTTACCCGCTATCGCTAGATCAAAATCGGGCGCAGTTCGCCCGCATTGGTTTGGACGCTGGAAAGGACCCGCGCGGGTGCAAGTGGGTGGGAATGAGGGGAAGAGCGGAGGCAGAGCGTCACGCTCGCGAATTACCTAAGCGTTTAGTTCCAATGTGTAAACCGCATCTTTCGCCATGCGTGCGCCGCTGTGCCCGATGCTTTCGGGCATGCAAGGGGCTGCGAACCAATAGCTATGCCTTCATGCCATCGTATGCGCATGCAATCTCAAACAGGGGTGCGCATCGGGGTGCGCGATGGGGACAATGATTCGATGAGCTAGCCGCGTAGTTTTCGAGCCAAGTCCAGCAACTCGTTCGCACGTGCCTCGCAATGCTCGGCCAGCGTAGCGCGCATGTCCGGAACGTCGGCATCGCCGCTTGCCATGCGCTCCATGCTCCGGGTCCGCATACCAACGAGTTTGGCGAGCGGGCTAATCCATTGCTCTCCAAAGAGAGCCGTGCCCACGCGGACCAATAGGGCCCTGTCCATCTTCGCCTCTGTGTCTCGCATCGCCCGCCTCGGGGCGCGTAACGCAAGGTATAAGCCTGACATCACGCCTCGCCGCAAGATGTAGCGGCTGGAAGTGCACAGCGAATCGCTTTCCGCTTGGCAGCATCATGCAGCTTTACACAGGCCAGATAAGGACGCTCAACGATTGCGCACGCGCGGGCAAAAACCTCATGGTCGAATGCCAGAAGCGGTATGGGGGCTGCAGTCATATGCGCGGCTTTGACCCCTTCAAGCTTCGGCACATCGGGAAGGATGCTTATCTGGGCGACATCGAGCGGCGCATGCGTTGCGATCTTTGCGGGCTGAAGGTTGCACGCATCCTCATCCGCATGTCGCGTGCGGAATGGTATCTGCAGATTGGATTCCAGCCTATGCATATCGGGGATCGGCCGGAGCATCATGGGATCGTCTAGCCCGATGCCTGAGACGGGTCGTCCGGCCAAGTAACATCCGACAGGTAATCGGCGTATTCTCCAATTTCGTTTAGCCATCGCGCATGGCGGTCATTGCGAGCCCTCTCAGGCAGAACCGCCGCCAATGCTTGCAGCGACTTGTGCGCGCGGTGAAGGTCCCTTGCAGCGCGATCAACAGCCTTCCGGCATTTTGTCTTTCTCATGCTTCACCTGTGGCTTTGGAGATTGCGGCGCGCGGCCACGCTTCATCGACAGCTTTCATGGCCGCATGGGCAGTGCTAAATTTCCGCACAGGCCCGTCGAGAACATCGCGTCCCGCATAGAGGCGTCCGCGCAGATAATCGCTTTGGCCTCGGCAAGCAGCCCATGGGCGCCCGCCCGCGAGAGCCGTCTGGCGGTCAGTGAACACGCGCACGCCGTCGTCACGAAGAAAGGTCTTGAGGCCGTAATAGTCGCGCGCGTCGGCCTCTTTCCAATGCGGCCCCGGCGTGTGCTTCGCGCTCATGCCGCACCTGTCGCTTTGTGACTTGAAGTGAGACGCCGATCGTTAGCTACATCAAGCGCCGCCGAGGCGATCAAACAGGCGGTGCGCGAAACAGCACTCTCCTCCTTGCTGAGATAGCCCGCTATGTAGGCGAGCGCGGCCCGTAAAGTTCGCGCCTCGGCATCAAATTCACCTTTGCTCAGATCAAGAACCAGCGCGCGCGCATCAGCAACAGAAGAAATCTCACACGGTCGCGTAGTAGCTCCAGAGATTCCCAATCTCCGCTTCACGCTCACGCTGTACCTGTCCCCGCCATGGGCGTAAGTCCGGCTAGGTCGAGAAAACGCGCGAAGCGTAGCTCTACCGCACCCTTGGCCAATATTTCATTCTTTTCCGAACCTTCTGCGGGATAAGTCGTCTCTCCAATCCAACAGCGCCATCTCCAATATTTGCCCCCGATTGGTGGAAAGACGGCGCCAACTGATATCTCGCCGCACATCGCCAAATGGCGATCACCGGTGTATTTCGGCGACGCCCATTTCAGAATGCTCATGGGTGATGGCTCTCCAAGCTGCTGAGCAAGGCGATGAAGCCGACCGAGAGCAGGATCGCCACGCCTATCAGCAGG
Organism: Rhizomicrobium sp.; assembly: GCA_036569005.1. Taxonomy (GTDB): domain Bacteria; phylum Pseudomonadota; class Alphaproteobacteria; order Micropepsales; family Micropepsaceae; genus Rhizomicrobium. The sequence goes on from DATCRK010000033.1 coordinate 23,121, forward strand.
TATTGGCCTAGCCATAGCGCGGAGTTGCGCGTCATGAGCCAGAATATTTTCGTCCGAGACTTCATGCTGCACAGCCTTCCAGCCCCAGCCAAAGACGGATGGGATCGGCGCGGAATAAGCCTAGTTCATTGGGGCGGAAGAGGCGACGCTGGCCGCCGGTGCCTTCGGCGTTCTGCCATTTGCAGCCAAGGATGGTCTTGCCATCCGTCGCCGCCGGGCCGACGGCGCTATAGCGCGCAGCGAATAGATCCAGAGCTTCGCTGAAGGTGAGATAAGAGGGCGGGGTGTCGAGCGTGCAAAGGCACGCAATTCCAGACATACACATGAGCGGCTCCATATTTGCCGATGCGCCCGGCTGAAGCCGAAACGCGCCGCGTGACGCGGCAACAGCGAAAATGGAGGTTTCTCTAGCGAACGTCAAGGGTTATCGCTTTGGAGGTTTGGCGGCGAGCCCTTTTCGCGGCCCGGGCGCTTTGTTGCTGCGTCGCGCCATTGAGCTTATTTGCGATCGTCAGAACCGCCGCCGCCCAGCGCGTCCAGGCTTGCTGCCGCGACAGCGCCATGCGGTGCTTGATCTCCTTCCACTTGCGGCCTTCGGCGCGCCACCAAACGATGGTGCGATCCTGGACGTCGGGAATGAGCATGAGCCATGCCAGCGCTTCGTCCATTTCCTTGATCTTCTCGATGCTTGGCGGCGTGCGACGCAGAATCTCATCTGGGTCGCACCGCTCGAAATAGTCGGGGTTGCCCACTGCGGCGCCGAAGCGCTCTGCAGCGCTGCGCAGGATCTCGTAGCGCGATTGCGTCAGCCGTGGGCGTTTCACCGGCGGAAGACGCGCCAGCGTCTTCACCGCCTCCTCGAGGCGCTCCACGATCATTTCCGACGTCCAAGATACTTTTTGCTCGGTCATTTCTGTGTTTCCGCTTGCAAGTCTACGCGCACGTCCTGCCCGCAAAGCTTTTTGATGGTGGGCTCGAAGGCATCGAGAAGCCGAGCGCGGGCGAAAAGGTCGGGAACCACCCACCGCACCGGCGATCCGACGATGATTTCAGATTTCGCGACAAGGCCCATAAATTCGCGCTCGCGGCCATTCAGCACCGCCAGCACTTCGCATTTCTCGGCTCCGAAGGCTGCGATCAATCGCGACTTCGCTCCGCAGATCTCTTCGCGCTCGCCCGCGTCTGCGAGCACGTTCGGCAGGAAGCTTTCGTAGCGCTTTTCCGCCAGCCATTTCTGCGGATGGCAGAACGGCACGCGGCGCCGCTCCGCCGTGCTTTGAGCCTTCTGGCGGGCGCGATCCAGCCGCGCGCATTCGGTGAGAGCGCCCGCTGTGAGGCTTTCATCGGCCAGCGCGGCCAGCCAGGCCTCATGCGCCAGAGCTAACGAGATTCCGCCGCTCCATTCGCCGGCCTGGATGAAGTGCTCGAATTCGTCCCCATACCGGGTCAATGCCCCGGCGCGCGCGTTGTGGGGGTTAGATGACGGTTCAATTGACGGTTCTTCTATATGCGAAGGAACGTCATGCCGGAGGGGTGTGGTATCCGATGCCAGAGGGTTGAGCGTGTCGGCGAGGGCAGGGGTTTGCTCTGCCATAGGGGGTATAGCATCGCGTGCGGGAGGGGTGCGGCGATGGTCTCGTTTTCCTCCCCCTGGTATCTCCTTCCGTACCCACGGGACATTGAGCTGATATTGGTTCTGTAGATGGGCGTTTCCCACCTTCTCGCGGATCACTTTGATCAGCCCGAGGTCTTCGAGGTTCCGCAGATGGATGCGCACGGCCTTATCCGAGAGCTCGGTGTGCGTGACGATGAGGCCCACCGACGGGAAGCAATAGCCTTGCTCGTTCGCGTTGTCCGCGAGCTTCACCAGGACAAGCTTGGTCGTGGGCGATCCTGTTTGCTGTTCCATCGCCCAACCCACGACTTTGCCACTCATGACCCTGAATTTCCTTCCTGTTTGCCGGTTTCGATCCAGCGCGCGATGATCTCGGCGTCCTTGAAGAGCGTTTGGACCTTTTCGGCGGCCGTCGATTGCGGCGGATACAGAAATGGCGCGGCGCGCACGGCTATCTCGAGCGCAGCGATGCGGATCTGTTGAAGGTCTGTGATTTGGCGCGGAATACCCTCGGCCGGCGTATAGACGAATTCTCCGCGGTGTTCCCGCGATGGCGGCGGAGCTGGTGTACCGGTTATCGATCTAGGCATCGCGGCGCTCCGGATTCTGTCGGACAATGCGCGCGACGCTTTCGGCGAGGTCTTGCGCGTTCTGGCAGAGCTTGCGGCGACGTTCCTTGCCGCACTCGCAGCTCCCGTTCGCGAATTGGCAGATGCGATGCGCCACCGGCCGGATAGCAGGATCTTCGTCGCTCATGCCGTGCCCCCAATCTCCGCTTCGGAAATCTCAGGCCAGCCGTGTTCCATGCATTGCGCCAGCGCACGCTTTTGCTGGCGCTTGATCTGGCGCGGCATGTCGGATTTCTCGATGGCTTCATGTGCTGCCATCACCATGGCGAGCGCGGTGCGAACGCCGAAGAAGCCGGATTGGCGGGCGAGAACCGCATAGAGCTCGTAAAGCGTGCGCACGACAACCCGTTCGCGCTCCGAATTCAGCTTTTCGAGATCGGTGATCGGCGGCTCAGTCTCCGCCATCAACATCGCCAATTCCGGCGTTTGCGTGCGAGCGCACGCGATCAGGCCGCCGAGCATGATGATCGAGGCGCGGATGACGCTCACGAAGGGAATTTGTGCGGCATCCAGCTTGGCGAAGAATTCCTCGGTGAGTGCGCCAGCTTCTTCCTGCTTCAGGAAGCCATGGACCTTCCGTTGGCTATCGGATGCTTCCGCCGGCACATCATCGATCGGCGTCTCGATGATCTTCTCGCACCGCGGGCACTGCCAGCATATCTTGTCGGGCATCTTGGGATTATCGGTCATCAGAAGTCACCTTCCGCGACCTGGGCACACGGCACGCCGCGTGCTCGCCACATCTTCACGACGCTCGACCGATCCTCGAATGCCATTACCGGGAAAAATCCCTCGGCAAGGATTTCGCTGAGCAGCTCGCTTTTGACGATATGGTCGGGGCGATGATCGCCGGAGGGGCGCATGAGAAGCCGCGTCCCCGGCTGAAATCCTTGCGCGTGAAGCCATTGCATCGTTGCGGCGCGGCAATCGGCCGACCGGCCAGTCACGAAGATCACCTCATCCAGGCGACTAAGAAGTCGCGCGAGATCGATAACGTGCTGGATTGGCTTGTCCAAATGCACGCCCGAATAGAAGGCCTCCCAGTCCTTCGGGTCCTTCTCGATATGCTGCAGACGGTGGCTGCAATCCGCGACGGTTCCGTCAATGTCGAAAATATAGCAACGCTTCATAGCTTCACCGGTTTGTGTGGGATTGCGAGGAGATCGAGGATTGCCAGCACTTCCTTCATGCTGCGCGCTTCGAAGATCACGACGCCGGCGAGCAGCGCTTCCACTGCCCAATCCTTCTGCGCCTTCGAAAGCTTGCCGTCGGGGGCCTTCAATTCGATCACGATGCAGCGGCCGCGCCAGATGATCACGATGTCGTGGACGCCAGCCTTTACGCCCATCGCTTTCAGAATGGCCGCTTCCGCCTTTGAGCGAACCCCGCCGTTGGGGACATGAAAGAATATCCACTCCGGCAACCGGATCAGGTCGAGCATGCCGGCAACGGCTATCTGTAGATCCTGCTCTTCCTTCCGCCGCGCTCTCGAAGGGCGCGCCTCCTTCCGCGCCAGCGCGCGAAATTCTTTGGCAGAAATGCGTGCGGTCATTCATGCGGCCCTCCGGTAGGGCAGCGGCACTTGATCTCTCGGGATGCGATGCTTGCCGCGCGCCATTGGGTGCTTCGGCGCGCCACTCAACGTCGTGCCCAGGCAGATCAGCTCGATGTCGCGGCTCTCCGCGAGCTGGCAGAAAAAGCCCGCGCGCTCCTGGCCATCGTTGCCCCAGGCGACAAGGAGGCGGCCGCCATTCGCCGCGGCGTAGTCAAGCGCCGCAACGACGTAACCGTCATTCTCGCGGCCAATCGGGTCCGTGGCATTGAACATTTCCTTCGGCTGGCTGGCGCGAAAGCCATAGAGATTCACGATTAGAAGGCCGCCATATCCCCATATGCGCGCGAAATGGATCAGCGCCAGCATCGTGGGATCATCGACTTCATGGTCCGCCTTGCTCGGATTGAGCATGCACACGACTAAGCGCGGAAGCTGATCGTCCCAAATTCTGCTCAACGAATATCGGTATAAACCGCATGACGAAATAAACGCGGCTCGCTTCATCAGGAGATCCGTCAAGGCGCACCCTCCGCCTTGTTCTTGATCTTGCCCTGTTGTCGATCGATGAGCTCCCATAGGTCGATGGCTCGGGCGCCGGCGCGGTTCGGATCGCGCTCCATGTCATGCCAGCTTGCGCCTCGACGGATTGCATCAAATTGAATCTGGACGTCAGCGCGACGCGCCCAACGCTCCATGTGCGCAAACCCTTTTGGCCCCAGCACATTCCCGGCCGCATGCTGCTGTGGTGTCCATGGCTGGCCGGTAATGGCCTCGATCAACCGCACGAGCTCGATGCGGTATTTGAGGTGACGGATATGGATGAAGCGGTGATAGAGCCCAGCGGCATCGCTGCGGAGCCAGCAAAACCATTCGCCATTGTAGTCTGCGGCGACTTCGATCCCGACGTCCTCGTAGGAAGTGAAGCTTCGGCCATCGCCCTGGTTCTCGCGAACGGCGTCGCCGAGCCATACCATCCAATGCCGCGACGGCTGCCGGTCTAGCTGGGCCCACTTGAAGCCGCTTGCCTTCAGCCATTCCTCATCGATCGGGAGGCTCAGGCCCATCGCCGCCACCATCTGGTCATTCCAGATGGCGCCGTTGGCTGGGCCATGCGCCGCTGCCTCTGCGTTCGCCGCTGCTTGCGCCAGACCGCGGCGCGCCTCGACCATCCATGTCAGAACGTCGCCCAAGAGATCGCCGGTGGGCGTGTTCTCGTGCTTGCGCCGCAGGGCGCGCAGATCCTCCAAGATATCTTCGCGCGTCTCGGTAGTCATGGGTTCGCGATCCTTCCCAACGGATCCACATGGCAGGGTTCGCAATCGGCGCAGTCCTCATCGAGCGGCTTTCCGGTCTCCGCGTGGCGCTCGCAAAGATGGCACCAACACGCGAGGTTTTTGCCGCGCAGCTCCTGCACGGCTGTCGCACGATCGGGCGGCTGTTTTCCGCCGAATAGCTCCGCGAGGTATGCTTCCTCCGCCGGCGTGGATATCCGGCCCGCCATCTGCCCGTAGAGCATGACGCATTGCTCGCGCGTCATGCGGCCGGCGCCGTTCTTCGCGTCAATGATGGGATCGCCGATCTTGAACGGATTGCCCCATTTGCGGCCAGGACCACGCGCGACATTCACGACGTCGAGGCCATTGAGGGCGCGCGACTTGGCGTGAAGGTCGAAGCCTTTCGTTCGGCTGAGCTCGAGGCGAAGTGGTTTCAAACGCCGCCTCCAAACTCGCGGGAGGCGACGGCTAGCGCTTGACGTGGCGATGCTGCTTCAGACACAGCGTTCCACTCGCGGTCATTCGCGCTGCCAGAAACGCGATGCACAAACCACGCGCGCTCGCCCTCGTGTTTAGTAGATTCCCCACACGACAATTCGAGATCTGGATGTTTGGCTAGCCATGACAGAAGCGCATCATCCACGGCCTGCGGTGCGGGCTGCTCGCGTTCGGCGGCGGAGAGTTCGTCTACGTCGCTTTCACGGACAGGGATTTCGGATGGTGCGCCCCTGCTCGGCCAACCATCACGTGAGAAGCGACATATCGAGAGCGCCTCTTCTTTTGAATAACGACCCGCGGTCTGCGCGTGAACTGTATATCCGCACCGCTCAGGCCGCCACCACGCGCCATGCTCGTGTGACCACACTAAATACAGCCCCGCGTTCACATCTGCCTTCCCTCCGGATGTGCCACTCTCGGCAGCATCGGGATCAGGGATTGCTTGGAGCAATGCGATGATGGCTCGGTGTTCCTTCGAAAGCTCATCATAGGCGGCTTGGAAGCTATCTACAGTTAGTTCGGCATCGTGCTTGTCATCGGGCACGACAGCATCCATCGCCCGCTCAATGCTGCGCATTGCTGATTGCAGATCGGTGCGCCTAGCCATCCGCTCTGTGGGCGTTGAAGGACCCCAACCACGCCGCAAACGGTCAAGTTCCTGTCGCTCAGTGGGAGTTGCTTCATCCCACGTTTTGATAAGCTCAACGTGGCGCTCATGGGCGCGGTGAAGGTCGCGGCGAAGTTCTTTCACAAAGCGCAGCGCAGCGCCAGGTGCGGTTGTGCAGCCCAGTTCTTTGCAAATATCTTCGATGATTTCCGCGTTCACATCTGCCTTGCGGAGACGGGAAACGAAGGTGTCGGCTTTCCCGTGCGTTTCTGTCTGCGCCACGCCATTTGTAGGCACGTCAGCGGGACGCCACACTGTTTTGCAATGAAGACATTGGTGGGAACGATGCGGCGGGTTCGTCCATCCGGTCTGCTCTTCCGGCGCGTCGACGTGCTGGAAACCGCAAGACGGACAATACAGAACCATGTCGATGGGTGCTGGCTTATCATCGATCGTGCGGTTGAGGACGTCGGCGATGAACGCCGCGACCTTCTCGGGCTCGACCAGATGTGGCCACACCTCAAATACCGGCGCACTCAGTCCAAGCGATGTGCCGCCTCCGCTCCAATGTTTGATATCGGAGTGTTTGATCACGCGTCGACCTTTGGCTTCATATCTGCCCTTTTCCACGCGGATTAGTGCGCGACCGTCGAATGGGTTGCTCATGCTGAAAACCTCCCCAACGCGTTCGCGAAATGCAGATCGGTGACGTTCCGGAAGTTCTGGTAGTCGGGCTCGCGCCCGAAGCCTCTGCGCACGGCCTCGCATGCGGCGTTCGCGCCATGCGCGAGATGCACGTTGGCGAGAACCATCGCGGCTTGCGTTTCAGAGAGGCCCGTGCCGATCAATGCGGCCAGCGGGACCGCGCCAAGGCGCCCGATCATGCCGCGATATTCCGCCGCGATTGCTTGCGCTTCTGGGCTCAAGTCGAAGTCTGAGCTCTTCATGCCGCGCCCCCCCGAGCTGCGGCCAGGATCTCATCCGGCACCGAGAAGAAGCCGAGCTGTCCGCGCAGCGGCGTGAACTTGAGCGGCTTGGCGTTCTTCAGCACGAAGCCATAGGGCCCGAAGAACCACGGGCTGGCGCTGCGCGTCACGAGGTCAACGATTTCCATTTCGCCGACGATGCCGCCGAGGGGGAGGTTCTCCGGCGGCGGGTGGCCGCACGTCCGCAGATATTCCACGCCATCGGGATCGATGCGTTTTCCCGTGTGAATGAGCACCGGGCCGCGGAAGGTGAGACCCGGATTGACGATCTGCCAATCCCGATTCTCAATATCCTTGCCCAGCGTGAGAATCGCCCAGGCCCACGGCTGCTGGATCGAAAGCGCCTTCATGCGCGCCTCCGCTTCACGGGCAGCGAAACGTCGCGCCCGCGACGCGCCAGATGCTCGCGTGCCTCGACAATGCGCTTATGGAGATCCTTGCGGCTCTCGCGGACGGTGGGCCATGTCGAGCATTTCTCCGGCTTCACGCCCGCGCATTTCGCGTGGAACCAATGCTCACCGTCGTAGGCGTAGGGCTGCCCAGCCAGGAGGGGCTTGCTGCAGCCTTCGCAGCAAAACTCGTGATAGGGGCCGTGATCGAGAATGTTGGACACGAAAATGAGCGCGCGGATCGCGCCATCGAGGGTGTACCGGAGCTGGCGCGTCGATGTTTCCTTCCTGGCATTCGGCACGGCGAAGAAAAGCGCCGCGCTGATCTCGGCTTGCGCTGCAGCGATGCGGCGGTGAAGCCCGCGCTTGGTCACCTGTCGGACCATCATGATAGATCTCCCGTCTTGCGAAAGGTTTGCGTGCGCGCCGCGGCGCGGTTGTCCTTTGTGTCGGCGGCGCGCTCCGGCCGCGGGCCCGTCCACCAGGACGGCAGGACGTACTCTTCCCCCGCCAAGTCGCGCCTGAGCATGTGCTCCACGATCTTCCGGCGTTCGGCGATGGCGGCTTTTGAGAGGCCGCGCGACTTCATTGGCTGCGGACATGGCTTGCGGTTTCCGGAAAGAGGAGAAGGCCAGCGCGCACGTCTTTTGGACGCGGCAATTCGGCGAAGCCCAGCTCGCGGAGCTTCGAAAGCGCTTCCACGAAAGGCTTGGACTGGACGTGTGTATAGCCAGCGCGCGCCGCGAGCTCGATGCGCGGCACGGATTCGGGATAGGCCTTTACCAGGATATCGATGATCTTGCCCGCCGCACCGCCAAGCAGCTCGGCAATGCGCTTGCGGATGGCTTCGGGCGTGCGCATGAAGTCCGCCGGCCGGGCGACTTTGCGGCCCTCATCGGTGAGGGCGAGCTTCCCGGATTCCGGAATTTCGATGAGCTGGCCATCCTTCAGCATCGCGATCGCTTGGACGAAGGGCTTGGACTGGATGTGCGTGTAGTTGCACAGGAAAGCGACGATGGCGCGGGATGGGTTCTTCACACCCATCGCCTCCATTTCGGACAGAGCGGCGAGAAGGCGCGACACGGGCGCACCGGGATTGAAATCGATCTCTGCGGCGTCCGGCTTCGAAGAAGACGTCGCGGCGCCCTCGGTTCGGTTCGGCAGGAAGGCTTGAGCCTCGCCCGGCACAATGGCGAAGTTGGATGGGCCAGGAACGACCACGGCATAGGTCGGCGGTGGCTTTAAGATCGCCTGGATATCATCGATGCGGACACCGATCATGTTGATGTCACCGGCCAAAACATCGAGCTTTGGCTGCAAGTCTCTGATGAGGCTTTCACGCCCGCGCGCGAAGCTTCTTGCCTCTCGGTCGATCATCTCCTCTTCGAGCTTCTTCCGGATGTCTGCTTCGATCTCGGCGACGTCCGGAACGAGCTTCCCGACCAATTGAGGCGATACAATTCGGTCTGCCGGGATCGTGGAAAAGAGAGCGCCCGAGGATTGAACTTCCATGCGGGTGGTCTTGGATGTCGCGATTGCATCGGCATCGTTCATCCACGCCGGCCGAACATAGGTTTTGGCGACGGTATGCTTGAAGCACGCGAAGAATTGCCCCCGCTCGAGAAGGGCGAGCTCTTGCGCCTTTGGGCGCTGCATGCCGGCGGGGATGTTTTCGAGGTTGCGCTTGATCTCGTTGGACTCGCGCTGCGCGCCCATGAGCCAGACCGTGCAACCGCGCAGGATCGTCTTATCGACGCCGGCCATGTCCTGGCTGTCGATCCAGATGAAATTGCCGAGCGCAGCGCCCTTGCGCACAAGCGTCGTCGCGGAGGCCTTTACCGGAGAGCTCTTCGCTTGAGGGACAAACTCCCATGCCTCCGGGATCACGACGATGGTGTCGTGGCAGCGTTCATTCACCCAATCGAGCGCCGATTGGATGAAGAGCATTTGCATCTCGGTTCTGAAACCGGAGACATCCATCACGTTGAGGCCGGGCTTGAGGTCGAGCGTTGGCGCCAGCTCCGCCTTGTCGATCTCGCCCACGATCAAGTCGAGATACGCGTCAAGCTGCGTATAGACGCCCTCGTTGATGCCGGTGGCTGTTTCCAGCTTTTCCCGAACCACCCCGTGCACATCGGCGAGCGTGCGGGTGTTCCGGCAGATCTTCATGATCCACGGACGCAGGAACTTGTTTTTCTCCTGCAGCGTGGCGTCGATGATCGACGTGACGAATTGCCAATCCGCTCGATCGCGGAAATAGGGCTGCACGCGCGCGCCGTCGGCGAAGGACTTCTCGCCGCGCTTGGTGACGAAGGTGAGCGCCGTGAGCCCCGACCGCGAGACCAACGCTTCAAGCGTCGTTGTCTTGCCCGATTGCTGGGTCTGGCCCGTGACGGCCATGTGTGCCACCGGGATAGAGATCGCGGCCGCGGAGCCGACTTCGTAGCCGAGGAGAACCTCGCGGGTCATCGATAGACCTCGCAGTCGCATTCCTCGCCCCTGCGGGACGAGCAGCGAGGAGCGTGAGCGGCGAGGACACCGCGTGGTTCGATATGCCTTTGGAAGACTTGGGAGCCGCCGTCGGGATTTGAAAGCATGATGTGCGTCGGCCGCAGCGGCGTGTAGCCTTTGGCCAGCAACGCCCGCTCCAGATCATCGGAGAATTCCGCATCTACCGTCCGGCGGCGTTGCGCGTACTGCCAAAGCAGATCTTGCGCCATCGGATCCTTGGTGCTCAGCGGAACCTTGCCCGCCGGGCAATCCGGATATTTGTCCGACTGAAACTCTTCGTTGACGATGTGGGAGCTGCGCTTCTTCTCCGCCGGCGGGCAGTCGCATTGAAACGGCTCGACGTGCTCGGGATGGATTCTGGCCTGTGCAGCCAGGCATTCCGTGGTATGCGCTTTGTGATCGCTCATGCCGCCGCTCCAATTTTCACGTCGGGAAATTCGAAATGCTCTTTGCCATCGAGCAGATGGCCGGCTTTCTCGCGCCCGACGCGCGCCATGACCTGGCCGTCCTGGAATGTCCGCGTCTGCACGCCGCGCAGCGGTCGCTCTCCCGCGGCGAGCGGAGCCCATTCGCCCCACTGCTTGTCGAAGAACGGAATCTTCACAGCCGCCGCCTGGTCGCGAAGGCTTCGTTTCCATTCCGGATGCGTGGGGCGGATGTTGGCGTTGAAGCCGCTCTCGCCGCCCGTGATGATCCAAGCGAGCTTCTGCAATCGTTCAACCACTTCGCCATTCTCGTAGCGAAATCCAAGCAACGCGTTGTAGCCGTCGCGCGGCCGCGTATCCCCGCTCGGCCAGCCTAGATAGCCGAAGTGGATGCTACCGATTAGCGGCTCCGCCGATACGAATGGCACCGGCGTAGGCGTGCGCATGAGGAACGGAACACGCTCCTCCGCGGCCTTTTGATTTCCGCAGCTCACGCCCAACCACAGATTCGGCAGTGGTAGCTTGACCGGAACAGTCGCATAGCCGTGCTCATCGAAAAGCTGCGGATGAGTTTCCTTCGTGATCGGGCGCCCTTCGGCCTCCATGATCGCGAACATCGCCGCAGCGATATGCGCCGGCGTATGCTCGTAGGTCATGATTTGGTGCATGCGCTCGGCACGCTTGGTGAGCACGATGAAGATATGTTGCGGGCAGAGCGCGGCCATGGCCAGGACGCGGGCAATTTGCTGAGCCGTGTGGAAGCGCCCGAAGAGATCCGTCATCGAGCATACGAAGATCGTTCGAGGCTCGCGCCAGTGCAGCGGCCGGTGAAGAACCTTTTCGTCCAGCCACAGCTTCAGCTCGGGCAGGTGTCCCGGCTTGAAAGCCAATCCCGTGCCACCGGACATGCCGGGCTTCGTGTTGAGGCGCTCGCTGTAGCAGAAGCGGCATTCATCGCTCGCGTGCTCGCAATACCAGCCGACGGCGCCCGTCGCGATATTCTCCGCCCGCAGCGGATTCAGTGTTTGGCCGCGGGTGCCCGGGATGTGCGTCCACTCGATCCCTGTGCCGTGCTTGTCGGGTGCCACTGTCATGACGTGCTCCGCTGTGGAGGCCATGAGATTTTGGCGATCTGCTCCAGCGCTGCGCCTGGATCGGCCCACATTGGCGGAAGCTCGCCGTAACCAGGGGGGGGCGAGACGCTATGGATGAGGCGAGCGAAGACATCGCCGGCGTTGTCGGTCTCGCGCTTTAGCTTGCGATCCAGAATGAGCGTGCGCTTCATCCCTTCCATGAGCTGGCGCAACAAAGCCGGGCTCGCGCCGCGCGTCAGTTCTACTAGGAGCTCTACGTCATCGTCGGCCAGATCGTAGGGCGACGAATAGCGACGAAGGATGGCGAAGCGCTCTTCTTCACTCGGGAGCATGATCTCTATCTGCAGAGAGAACCGGCGCCACAACGCAGGATCCAGCTCGTCATGCCGATTGGTCGCTGCCATCGCAACGCCGTTGAACTTCTCGATGCGCCGAAGCATCACATTCAGCGCAGCGGCCAGCTCTTGGGCGCAAGCATCGCTCGAGGTCCGCTTTGAGCCGATGCTGTCGATTTCATCGAGGAACACGAGCACTTTGCCGTTTAGCGGCTCCAGCGCATCGAAGAGTTCTCCGAACAGTCGCGGCGTGCCGCCAAGCCGAGACTCGACCATCGTCTCCGTCTTGATGTTGAGAAGCGGCAAGCCCAGCCGCGCGGCGAAATGATGAGCAAAGGTTGTCTTTCCACACCCTGGAGGTCCCCAAAGGAGGCACAGCGAGCGCGGCTTGAGGCCGTCAGCCTTCAGCAGCGGGGCGTTGTTAATCTCCACCAGCCATTCGTGAAGCATCGCGCGCACGATCGGGTGAAGGATCGGCTCGTCTGCATCCTCCGGCATGAGGATCTCACCGAAGCGCTTGGCAGCCTGAAGCTTGCGCTCCGCTTCATCGCGGCGCGCTTGTGCCGGATCCTTCAGCGATTTGTCGGCCCTGTTCATTCTGCGCCCTCTCCGGCGTCAGATTTGTCAGGCTCGCCGTCGCTCTTTTTCTTCTTGTCCTTTTTCTTGGGCTTCCATGCGTCAGGAATGTCCATGCCGTCGCTGCCGCTCTCGGCGCACCATCCCTCATCCCAAGCGGCGCGGCGCGGATCGCCCGCCATGTACGGGTTCTTCAGAACCGAAACGCCTTCGCGCGCGGCTTCGCGGCCCTCATCGCGCGCGGCGTCGAGGTCGACCGCGGCTGGCCCTTCGGCCTGGCTTTCCGGACCAGCGCCGGAATTGCCACCGCCGCCTTGATCGTCGTCGTCGGGCGCCTCGCTCTCCTTGCTGATGCGGTCACGGGCGCCGTCGCTGAGCGGCTTGCCTTTGGAGCGCCCCAGCGAGACGCGATAGAGCTCGCATTGCTCTTCGAATTCGATGCGCGACGTCGAATCCTCGTTCCGTTCTTTGACGATCTTCTTGATCGCCTTTTTGTTGAAGCCGCGTGTTTTTGCGCGAGCATAGATTTCGTCGCGCTCCAGCTTCAGCTCTTCGATGCGATCTTCGATCGTCTCGATCTCATCCACGAACCCGCGCAGCATTTGCGCGGCTGTAGGGCCGTTGCTCATCGGATCGGTTCCTCATGCGCGAGAGTGGGGGATGGGGGTGGCGCAGTGCCTTCGGTCAAAGCCGCGATGAAGACGGCGATCAGGAACACGCCAACGCAGAATTCGGCGAAGGCAACGGCGATATCGATCGCGCTCCATTCGAAGCCGAGAATGGTGAAGAGCGGGCGCCGCATCATTTAGCGGCCCTCTCGCGAGCGGCGACCTTGCGGGCCTCTTCTTCTTCAAGCCAGGTCTTGATGGCTCTCTTCGAATAGAGGCAGGTTCCGCCTATCGGAAAATTGACCGGTCCGGTGGCGTTGACTTCCCAATCCGCGAGGGTGCTGGGCGCGTATCCCAGAGCTTCCGCGAGTTCGTCGCGGAAGACGTAATCGGACAGAACATCATTGAGGATGCCCTCCCGCTTTTTCCGCCCGCGCTTCGCCACCCGATTTGCCCTTGCTTTTTCCAGCGCAAGAGCAACCACGGCAGAAGGTCACGCGGGGCGGCGGAAAGGGGCGGAAAGGGGCGGAAACAGGATTTGCTTGGGTTTTGGGAATATGCGCCAAGACTTGGTTGCACTTGATCTGTGCGGCGCAACATTGCGAGAGGAGCTTATTCCATTGTGGATGGCTGCCGGATTATCGGCCCTGAAATGTCAAAATCTGACATGGAAGGGCTAAGTCGGAGACGGCCTCACGACTTCGCTTCGGAATAGCCCACAGCCATTTCGATCAGGCGCGCGGCGTGGGCCGCTTGATCTTCGGACATTCCGGCAGCGAGAGCCGCGAGGCGCCTCTTGGCGGGAGACGGCTCGGGAAGCTCGTGGAAGCCGACCTCGCCGGCTTGGATGCTGCGCATCGCCGTCAGCACCGAATTGACGGCGTGAAGCACCGCGGGGCCGGACGTTGCTCGCAGGACGCGCATTTTGCCTATGATTTCTCGCTCTTCGTGGAGAAGCTCCGAATCTTCGAGCGACAGCAATTCGCCAGGGCGCACGCCGAAGGCATGTCCTATGCGGCGCATCCACTTCACAGTGAGACCGGTTTGGCCGCGCTCAAGCTTCTGGATTTCCGAGGCGGTCGCCTTGGGCTGGCATGCCGCGCCGATATCCGAATACGACCAATCGCGGGCCCTGCGGAATTCCGCGATGCGATTGGGGATCGGCGATTCTTCGACCATCGACCCGGAACATATCTAATTTTGAAATGGGGTCTAGTGGCGGGTTTCGTCTCAAATCTTGACCTAGTATATCAAATCAGGATAAGCACTAAATCTAGTGGGAGGGCGCTCGTCGCTCCGCCGCATAGCGTATCCGGCAAAGATATGGGGAAGATTCCTGTGTGTTGCCTTTTTGCGTCTAGAAATTCCTTCGACTTTAGGAGTTAATCCCGGCGATGCGTTTCCCTTCTGTTCCATTCTCCGGCCTGAAAGAGCTCGCTGAAAAGTGGGGCGTCGACCCGTGCTTGGTCGTGAAGTGGGCGATAGACGGGCATATCCGCCTTTGGGCCGTCGTGCCGCCGATTCACACGACGCCCGGCCGCGTAATCTCCGGCACCGTCGAGATCGAGCCCGCCGAATGCCTCCGCCTTTTTCATCCGAACGGTCCCGACACGATCAATCTGCAGCGCGTGAAGCACACGCAGGGCGGCGCGTGGGAAGACGTGACGAAGCCGGCCGGCGGCTTCGCGATCGGCATCCATGACGTGATCATCCTGGCGGCTGAGACGGAGCGCTTCGAGCGCAAGGCCAGTGACGCGGCTCCGGAGCCCCCGGAGAAGCCCGTCGTCATCGAGGAGAAGCCATCGACGCAGAAGTGGCAACCGGGGCCCGGGCGCAGCGCCACCCACGATTGGGAGGCCATGCACGCCGAAGTCACGCGGATCATCTACGAGGAAGGCGTGCCGGCGTCGCTTGGCGAGCTCACGCGGAAGATCGAGGCTTGGTTCACGACGGAATTCCGCAACGCGCCGGACGAGCGCACGATCAGCCGCAAGCTCTCGCCGACTTGGTGGAAGCTGCAGGAAAAAGCACCGGGCCAGACCACGCGCAAAACGCGCTGAACTTTTACAGCCCGACGATAACCCGTTGGCGAGTTTAGTGCCGATAAGAACTGTTTTTACAGCCAAGGCATTGAAATCAAACACAACAGACTAGCTTCCCAAGCTTCATACGAGGGTTCGATTCCCTTCGCCCGCTCCAGCCTTCGCTCCACTCCTTCTCAATCTGTGATCGCCTCGCGTTGACTCGGGTCTGCAACGGGCAAACCATCGCACTGAATGGAGCGCGTCTTTTCATAATCCGTCGAGGGAGAGCTGGATGAAAAGAATACTCGCGATTGCCACTGCGCTGTGTTTCGCCTTGCCGACGATTGCGTTTTCGGCGCCGGGCGACAAACCCGGCAACAGCAAACCGCCCATGACAAAGCCGGCTTTCGGCGCCAAGCCCGTTGGCAAACCGCCCGGCAACAACAAGCCCAAGCCGCCAAGCAACGGCCATAAACCGGGTCCACCAAGCAATGGTCACAAGCCGC